>JBFWZR010000108.1:0-13950 GCA_050185175.1 Cyclobacteriaceae bacterium | reverse complement strand
ACATGGGCTTTTGAATAGTTAAGGCCACGTGACGACTCTGCCCAAGGTTGGTGTTCTCACCAACCTATATCTTCACGTTTGCTTTCCCTTTGTGGCCCTCCGTGACTTCTTTGTGTCACTCTGTGAAATAGCTAAACATCAGGCTGGATATGCCTGTGGCGGACTTACTTGCGCGTGGTGTAAACCAGGACATGGCTGTGTAACTTTTACTACTGCCCTGTGCGCGGAAGGAGTTGAGAGGTGCGCGGCAGGAATTGTCTGGTGAAGTTCAGGAGTTCACACATGCAGAGAAAGAAATGACACAGTCAGTTTTAGTTCTTATACCCTACAATACAGGACCTGACAGGTGCAGACTTGGTATTGATACCCTACAGTACAGGACTTAATAGGTTCAAACTTGGTTTTGATGGCCTGTAGTACAGGACCTGATAGGTGCAGACTTGGCATTGATACCTTACAGGACAAGATATGATAGGGTAAGTTTTGGTTTTGATACCCTACAGGACAAGATATGACAGGGTGAGTTTTGGTTTTGGCACCCTGTAGTACAGGACCTGACAGGTGCAGACTTGGTTTTGATACCCTGTAGTAGAAGACCTGGTACCCTACAGCACCGGACCTGAAAGGTTCAAACCTGGTAACGATACCCTACAGGACAAGACCTGATAGGGTGAACTCAAGAATAGTTACGATTCACACTGTACCTCGAACAAATCTCCCTTAACATATAATCAAACTCACCGGAGCTACGTTTAGCGATTATCTCTTAATTTCACGCTCATGCGTTTTTCAATCATCATTATAGTCCTGCTCTTAATAGCTGCCTGTGACGGGCGACAGTCATTAAGAATGGAAAAAGGTAGTCCTCGGTCTTTTGTGGCTGCGTCAGCGGCAGAGGGTGAACAGGACGAAGGCAATGCCGGAGTGAGCCTGGACAGGATGCTGATCCGGGAGGCCACTATCAACTTCCAATGCGCAGATGTGGTGGAGACCAAACGTAAGCTCGATGCGCTGGTGAAGAGTTACAAAGGGTATAGCACCAACGAAGGACAAAACACCTATGAGGATCGTACCTACTACAACCAGACCTTCCGGGTGCCAGCGTCAGCACTCGATTCGCTCATCGCAAAGATCGAGAGCCTCGCGCTGACCATCGATGACAAAAACATTTCCAGCGAGGACGTAACGGAGGAGTTCATAGACGTGAGTGCTCGGCTGAGCACCAAAAAGGAATTGGAAGCCCGGTACAGGGAAATCCTGAAGTCGGCCAGAACCGTGGAAGAAATCATTGCTGTGGAAAGAGAATTGAACAACGTGCGATCCGAGGATCGAGTCGATGGAGGGTAGGGTGAACTACCTCCAGAACAGGGTTCAACTCAGCACACTTCATGTTTCCTACTATCTGCCCGAGGCGGGGACCTTCACGTTCGGTTCGAAGTTTATGAACGCCTTTGGGATAGGTTGGAACAATCTGTTGTCCTTCATCATAGGAATATTCCAGGCCTGGCCGTTCGTGATCATGATCGTTGCCGGCATCTGGGCTACGAGAAAGTATTTGTGGAAGAGGAGAGGGAAGTAAGTGGGGTCAACGGCACAATCCTTTGTCAAGAGAATATAATTTTCAAAAATATTTGAAAGTATAGAAAATTATATTACATTTGAATATGCAATACAGCGAAGCAAAGCAAAAATTTATTCATGCCTGGGGTACTCTCGGTTCAAATTGGGGAATAAACAAGGCCATGGCCCAGATTCATGCTCTGTTATTGCTTGCGACTGAACCACTATCTGCAGAGCAAATTATGGATGAACTGCAAATGTCCCGAGGCAATGTTAATATGAACATAAGAGCACTAATAGACTGGGGAATTGTGAAGAAAGAGCATAAGGTGGGAGAGAGAAAGGAGTTTTTTACAACGGGTAAAGATGTGTGGGATCTGGCTAAACAGGTTTCAAGAGAGAGAAGGAGAAGAGAGATTGAACCTATCCTCAATATGCTTGAGGAAGTTCAGAAAGTGTCCGGTGACAATAAAAAGGAAGTCGCAGAATTCAAGAAGGTTACAAGTGACTTATATGATTTCTCTGTGAAGGTCGATGGGATGATTGACAAATTCACCAAATCGGATCAAACATGGTTTTATAAGTTGCTTATGAAATTCTGATATATTTTTTCTAAACAATTTTCAGTAAATTCTGAAAGTTATGAAATGTTGTATGATAACTGAAACTAAAACCAATACGATATGAACTACATGATCTTAACTTATTCCATCTATCTGCCTGTTACAATAATCCTAACCGTTTGGGTAGCAAACACGCTTTTCACCAATGGCCGGGTTTTTCTGGTTGATATTTTTGATCAAAATGAACCAATGGCAGATAGCGTTAACAAGTTGCTGGTGGTAGGGTTTTATCTTATCAACGTTGGCTACGCGGTTTATACACTGCAAATCTTTGGTGAAATACAGACCGTCCAAGCTGTGATTGAGAACCTTAGTCTGAAACTGGGAGCTATCATACTCATTTTAGGTGGCATGCATTTCTTCAACCTGTTTGTCTTCTTTAAACTTCGAAAAAAGAACAAAACACTCGTAGCCTAATGGAACCGGTGAATAAAATAGTTCTTGCCGGAGGAAGTGGCTTTCTTGGGAAATGCATAATTGACCACGTCAGGGATACCACTCAGATTGTTGTACTAACACGTGGAGAGGCTCGGGTAGAAGGACGTGTTGAATACGTGAACTGGGATGCAAGGTCATTGGGTACGTGGTCAGCTTCGCTAAATGGTGCTGACGTACTGATAAACCTCACAGGTAAGTCTGTTGATTGTAGATACAATGAGAAGAATATGAGCTTGATCTATTCCTCTAGGTTGGAATCTACAGAAATATACTTGGGAAAGCAGTTCTGCATTGTGACAGACCACCGAAGCTTTGGATCAATTCTTCATCGGCAACAATTTATAGGCACTCAATCGACAAACCTATGGATGAAGAGACCGGTGAGTTTGGACGGGGTTTCTCGGTTGACGTTTGTCAAAAATGGGAGAGAGCGTTTAATGACATTTCTACTCCTTCCACCAGAAAGGTCGCAATAAGAACCGCAATTGTCCTTGGCAAAGAGGGTGGAGCGTTGCAGCCTCTTAAAAATTTAGCTAAGCTTGGTGTGGGTGGAAAGCAGGGACCAGGTAGTCAATACTTCAGTTGGATTCACGAGCAAGATTTTGTGCGAGCGATCGACTTCTTAATTGCGCATGATGGCATAACGGGGGCGGTCAATATTTCTAGCCCTAATCCAGTGATAAACAGTGTTATTATGAAGACACTTCGTAAAGAGGTGGGCATTCCATTCGGTGTTCCAATGCCAAGGTGGCTTTTAGAAGTTGGGGCGATAATAATCGGTACAGAAACAGAGTTGGTATTGAAGAGTAGAAGAGTTGTTCCCATGAAGCTCCTTGATGCCGGTTATCAATTTAGATTCACAGGTATCGAGGAAGCACTGGGGAATCTTTTTCGATAGCTGAGCTAAAAACTGTGCAGGAGGCCAGCAGTTTGCGCTCGCTTGAGTTGCGAAATTGGCTCGGTGACAACTTTGTCATGTGGCTTTCTGAGCTGTGCAGACCATCACAGTTTCCACCGAGCACCGTCTGACCTGGGACCGAGCACCATCACAGTTTAGACCTTGCACCATCTGACCGGGGACCGAGTACCATCACACTGAGGCCGGGCACTAGGACCCCAATAACATTTTACCTAGATTTATCTATCACCCCCTCCAAATCCACCGCTTATGTTCAAAAACCTCCTGCTGATTTCCCTGCGGTCACTTACCAAAAGGAAGTTCTACTCCATACTCAACATTGTTGGACTCGCCCTAAGCATCGCCTTCTCACTCTTGCTCTGGATATATGTGCAGGATCAAACTTCCTACGACAAGAAATTCAGTCAGGCAGACCGCATCTATCGTGTGAATGCCGACCTGGACATGAACGGCAAACACGACATTTACAGTAATGCACCTATGCCAGTGGCCTACACATTCAAAGACGAGTTTCCCGAGATAGTAGAAACGACACGTCTCGCAGGTGTAGGAGGACTCGAAATACATACTGCCGTCCTGGAGTATGAAGGCCGCAAAGTGGAGAGCAATAGAATCTTCGCTGCAGATTCCACGGTGTTCAGCATCTTCGAACGTGATTTCCTGCAGGGGGATCCCGAGCAGGCGCTGAAAGAACCCAATAGCCTTGTACTCACGGAGTCACTCGCTAAAAACATCTTTGGAACAAGTGATGCAATAGGTAAAACCACAACGTTGATCATTGATGGCAAGTTGCTAAAGGTCACAGGAGTGGTAAAAGATGATCTTCGTAATACCCATCTGCCCGTTGATGCCTATGTTTCATGGTCTACACGTATCCCACGCGACTACCCAGATCAGTGGTATGGTGGGCATGTGTACACATACATTTTACTTAACGAGCAAAATGACGTGAAGGCATTGAACGAGAAGATCCCGGCCTACTACGGCAAATACATGAAATCCACCTTTGATGAGTTTCATGGCAAGGCAGACCTACACTTTCAGTCGTTGCTTTCCATCTACCTCGATCCAGAACTGACATGGGAAGCTTATCCCCATGGTAGCAGAACCAACGTTGATGCGCTATCCATCGTGATCATACTGTTGTTGGTGTTTGCTTGCATCAACTACGTGAATCTGTCCACTGCCTTTGCTGCTGACCGCGCTGGAGAAGTGGGCATCAGAAAAGTGCTTGGCTCTGGCCAATCCAAACTGGTCGCACAGTTTTTGTCGGAGGCGGTTCTGCTGGCACTGACTTCCGGAGCAGTCGCTTTACTCGCATCGTGGCTGTTGTTACCACAGTTCACATTGCTTTCTGGTATCAATGCAGACGAGGTACCACTCTTTGGAACCAACAGCTTAATACTGTTGGCAGTGATATGTATTACAATTGGAGTGCTCGCGGGTCTGTATCCGTCATTCTACCTTTCCTCCCTCAGACCCATGGAGTCTATCAAAGGAAAGTTTTCTTCAGGAAAAAAGGGAGAAGCTTTGCGCCAGATACTTGTCGTGAGTCAATACGTTATAGCAGCGGTATTGATTGCCTGTATTTTCCTGGTCGGTCAGCAAACCAACTTCATAAAGAACAAAGACATCGGCTATAACAAGAACGGTGTCCTCGATGTAGCCATTCCTGAAGACACTACCGTACTTTTTAGCATTCCGGCATTTATAGAGAAGCTGAAAGCCAACACATCTATAGCGGGAGCCACATCTCTGGCTTTCCAAATAGATAAAGAGGGAAATCACTTTTCGCCTACACTCCAAAATCCCGATGGCACCACCTTCCAAACTGGTGTCGACTTCAACGGGATAGACGCTGACTTCGTCAGCACGATGGAGGTAGAGATGGTATTGGGTCGTACGTTCCAACCTGGGTCGGAGGCGGACCTCAAGACATTTATGATTAATGAAGCTGCTATGAAGGCATTCGGCTGGCAGGAGAACACACTGGATGCGCGCTTTCTTTCTTGGACGTCACGGATGGGCGATGGAGATCAGCTCGACTTGATAGGCGTAGTTAAAGATTTTAATATGGGTGTGTCGTATGCGCCAGTGAATCCTACCATTTTGTTTCTGGTGCCCAATGGTGGCATGAGCCTTTATGTGCGAGTCAAAGAAGACGCAACGCTGGAGGGAGTGGCAGCAACGAAGGCCATGTGGGAAGAAACGTTTCCGACCTATCCCTTCGAGTTTACTTTCCTCGATCAGACGCTCAATGTGTTGTATGAAAAGGAAGACAAGTTTTTAAAGATGCTCTCCATCTTCTCGATTGTCATTCTGGTAATCGCATCACTGGGCATCATCGGTTTGATTTCATTCACCGTGTTTCTAAAACGGAAGGAGATAGCGGTAAGAAAGGTGTTAGGGTCAGGCGTTCGCGGATTGGTGACGATTCTTTCCAAACGATTTGTGTTACTGATCTTGTTAGCGTTTGTCCTGGCCGTGCCCGCCACCATTTACCTTATGGGTATGTGGCTCGAGGGCTTTACCTATCGGGTTGATATAGGTGTTTGGCCTTTTGCGATCTCACTGGCGACTTGCTTGTCGTTCACGGTCTTGTCTTTGAGTTATCATATCTTCAAGGCCGTCTTCGAGAATCCGGTTTTGGCGTTGAGGAGTGAGTGATATCTGGCAATGGCGCAGAGCCCCTCGCTGCGATTTGAGACTCTTCTAAGCCCGAAAGAAGGGAAACGCCTTTCTGAGTAAGATCCCGGGACGGGATCGAACGAAGAATCCGTATGGTTAAGCCCAGATTCTTAGGTCGTTTGCCTTGGGTTGGTGTTTTCACCAACCTAAACTCTACCCATCATGCCGTTTGGCTCGGTGACAACTTTGTAATGTGGCTTTCCGAGCTGTGCAGACCATCACAGTACAAATAAAGAAGCCCCGCCCATGCGAGGCTTCCAGGGCACTGCCAGGGAGTTTCCCTACTTTTATGCGAGCAGTGCCAGTGCTATCCCGGTATCAAATTAAACACGTACTCGCCATCCACCCCTTTGGTTCGGCCACCACCAAGTCCCGTGACTGAGAAGGTTAGCTGGAGCGAGGAGGTGGTGACGGCTACTGTGATTTGCACCCCGTCATTTCTGTCTACGAGCGTTCCGCTTTCGTTGGCAAACGACCAGGTACCAGAAGCCGGCCAGGCGGAGGGCAGCGCGTTGACTGTAGTGTAGGTGAAGTCGTCCACGGTAAGTTTGAATCCGGAAAACTGATCGGTGACATCGAGTCCATCTTTGGATACGGAACCCGGTACCCAGGATACGCCATTATTGATAAGAAGCGTTTTTTGATTATCCTGCGGGGTAGGGTCAGCGCTTTCACTTTTGCACCCGCTGATCAATGCCAGACAGATGATGGTTATTATTGAAAGATATTGGTTCTTCATGACGATTATTTTTTAAGGATTTTGGTTTGAGATGCACCAGCTTCATTAGATAACTTAAGGATATACATCCCTGCAGGTAAGGAGGATACATCTATCTCAATCGTGTCATTTGATCTACTTTCTCTTGTAGTTACAATTCGGCCTTGGGCGTCCTGCAGACTCAGTCGATTATCGGATCCATTTGGAATTACAACAAGTGAATGATCAAACGGATTGGGATAAAATTTAAAATGAGGTCCTCGCTGTTCAGGAATGCCAGTGATTAAGATAATCTCAAACGATTGCTCGACTGGGTCCGCGGCAGCAAACGTTGCGTCTCCAGGTTGTGTGGCTCGCACAGTCACTGATCCCGTAGCCGTCATCGTAAGTGTATTTCCTTCAACAGAAGCTGGACCATCAGTTACTTCAAATACTACAGGCAACCCGGAAGAGGCAGTAGCTGTGAGCGTGACAGTTTCTGACTCCAGGAACTGATCTTCGATGGGGTTGAAAGTAATGGTCTGCTCTTCTTTGGGGAAAGCTACATTCACCGTCCACTCTTGCGATACAGAGGGATTCTGAGCAGTGACTGTATAAACAAATGCACTGCTAAAGTCCTGCGCCACACCGGTTGCAGGATCGATCGTGGCGCCAGGTGAAATGGTAAGGGTAGGCGTAAGGTTGGTGAGATCAGTGGCGTCAGGAACTTCCACATTGATGGTGTGTGTCGTAGCATCGATTGTTGCGCTTGTCTGCTCAGGAATGCTAAATGTGAGAATATCAGTTTCAACATTAGAGCAGTTGGTACTGAAGCTGGCGTTGTTATCTGGATCAGACCAGTTGGTCTCTGAAAAAGCCACATCATCAACAGTGATACAGGCTAGATCAGAGTGGAAACGGACCGTAAATGAAACAAAGCTGGCGTTATTGCCATTCGCTACATTTAGGCTTGTTAATGCTCCGTTTATTAGTGAAAGTGTATGTAATGATGCATTACCAGATACATCTAGTTCAGTTATTATCGTATTGTCGGCATACAACGTTGTAAGGTTAGGTTGAGCAGATACATCCAATGCCATTAATGGATTATTAGCCACTCTCAATTGCGTAATCATTGCATTTGAAGACAAATCAAGGCTAGACAGCTCATTGAATTCCAGGCGTAAGTTTGAAATCTTTGTATTATTAGAAAGATCAATAGACGTAAAGCCATTAGATCTTCCGTTAAATGCAGTAAGTTCCGTTAGGGCCGAAATATCCATTCCAGAACTTAACCCGCAGTTTTCAACTTGTAAATTTTGTAGATCGATATTGTTCGATACATCAATTGAACCAAGGTCATTGTTGTTCGCAAACAATGCGGTAATATTTATAAAGGCCTCAATCCCGGTTAGGTCGGCAATGGACTGATTTGAAACATTTATTGTGCCTGTAAAAGCTTCCGCCTCTTCAAAGCTTATTTCTCCATCATCTGTGGTGTTGATACTTGCATTGGTCAATAACGCAGTTTTGAAGTTCGCATCAGGGATATTTACTGAATTGCATAACAGGCTAAATCGTGTCTGAGAATCAATGTTTGTAAAATTGGCCTCCGCATAAGCAACATTATCAACAGTAATGCATGTTAGGCTTGGATTGGCGGTGGCATCAAAAGTTGTGATGGCAGCGTTATTTCCATTTTTGATATCTACAGACTGTAAATCATTATTGTTAATGAATACTTTCTCCAACAATGTGTTCGATGTAAAATCAAGTGACGTAAGTGCATTGTCCATCAAACGCACATCCGTAAGACCCGTGTTTGCGCTCAAGTCAATGCTGGTTAGCTCGTTCCCTCCAAGAAACAAAATAGTCATGGCCGTGCTGCTGCCCATGGTTATGGATGTGAGATCGTTATTCTGAGCATAGAGCCAATTGATATTGGTGAGTGGGCTTATATCAAGTGAGGTTAGGTTATTACTTTGGACATTCAATACTCTGATGGTACCGTTGTTGGTTAAATCTATGGAACTGAGCTCATTGCCAACCAACGTCAGATTATCCAGCTTAACCATATCAGATAAATCTATTGACGTGAGTTGATTGTTGGTCAGGTTGAAGTCGGTAACTTTTGTGAGTCCGGTGAGATTAACTGAACTGATTTCATTATTGTAAGCGGATACGTTGATGAGCAACGGATTATTACTCAGATCAAGGGAGGTCAACTCATTGTTCCACAAATTCAAGGTAGTCAGTGCTGCTAGTGTTGAGATATCTAGGCTTGTCAGATTGGGCTGATTATAAATTGACAACGTGATAATCTGTGTGTTTTGACTCAAATCAATAGATGATATCAGGTTGTTGCTTGCCGTAAAGCTTTTTAATAGTGGATTATGAGTGAGGTCAATTGATGAGATTGGGCAGTCAGAAATTATTAGGTCGTTTAAAGAACCATTTGACGAAACATCTAACGCAGAAATGTTATTCCCCCCAATTCTTAATGATGTGAGGGCAGTATTGCCACTAACATCTATCGCACTCAAGTTATTCAGACTAGCATTCAACACTTGTATGTTTGGGAAGTATTCGATACCTGACAGGCTTCCAATGGAAAGGCCAACTACATCAATAGTGCCCGCATATGCCGCAGCTTCGTCAAATGAGATTTCCGCATCCATATTTGTGTTAATGGAGCTATTACCTACCAATGCCGCCTTGAAATTGGCATCGGGGATATTCACCACCTGACTCATCTTCAGTACAAATGCATCTGCGAGACCGGCACTACTCATGTTAAAGAGTCCCGAGGTCGGATCAAAATCAACTCCTCCAGTAAAATAACCCGTGGTGTAAATACTATAGTCAGCATCTACTGCTATCCCATATCCTCTGTCTCTCAACGTACTACCAACCCTATAGGCAGATGCAAATGAACCATCCGATTTAAGCTTGGATACAAAAATATCGAACTCCGCACCTGACGAACTCAGGTTGTGAAAATCCACGCCCGGATCAAAGTCAACCTGTCCACCAAACTGACCCGTGGAGTAGATATTGCCAAGTGCATCCACTGTAATGTCATACCCTATATTATTTCCAGGCCCGGGAAGGGCTGTGGCCCAAGAAAAATTACCATCAGCATCAAGCTTGGACACAAAGATGTCCATGATTCCACTTGAGGTGATTTCAAAAACACCTGGCCCGGGATTGAAATCAGCCGTAGATCTAAAAAATCCTGTCGTAATCACATTACCATTGTGGTCCACTGCAATGGCGTTGGCCACATCATCATCCTGGCCTATTGCATTACTTGATCCTCCAAAATTTTTCGCCCAGATATATTCGCCAGCACTATTCCACTTTGTAACAAATGCATCAGTGCCCCCGGCCGAGGTTAAGTTAGCTGTGCCCGCACCCGGATCGAAGTCTCCGGTTCCGTAAAAAGTACCGGATGTATAGACATTGCTGCTCCCATCTAAAGCAAGGCCATAACTCGTGATTAAGCTATTGGTGTTGATAACTTTTGCCCAACTCAAAACACCACTGGTGCTTACCTTCATCACAAAGCTATCGTTGTTCGCCTGAGCGGTTTCTTCCAGGGCCGAGCCTTCAGGCCAGAAGTCAACCGTACCACTAAAATCTCCGGTAACATAGGCATTACCCGATCCGTCCACCTGCAAGTTTCTTAGGTTGATGTTTTCCGCCCCGGTAATGGTCTTAACCCATTGAAAGACTCCAGCACTGTTAAGCTTTACAATAAATCCATCCAGACTTCCACCGTTGGCTGTGACCTCATTTGTTCCCGCCCCTGGATTAAAATCAACAGTATTTCTAAAGGAACCTGCCAGGTACACATTGCCAGAAGGGTCGGTTTTTACTGTTGGCTTTGCTCCTTCAATTCCTGCTCCGCCAAATTGGGCCGCCCACTGATAAGTGCCTGAGGAATTAACCTTCGACAGGAAAAAATCCGTCTGGCCATTCGAAGTAAGTTGATTAACACCTGCTCCCGGATTGAAATCCGCAGTACCCTTGAAGGTTCCAGCCGTGTAAACATTCCCCGATGCATCAGCGGCTATGGACCAACCCTCATCAACATCAGTTCCACCTAATTTCCCTGCCCACTCAAAATCCTGAGCTGCTAGAGGCAGAAAGCCCAGCAAACCCAACAAAAGGAACAGACAACATTGTGTAAATTTTTTGCTGGCGTTCACAATTTTTTGTGACCCCTGCCGCTCGTTGCACGGTTGCCGTAGCAAGAGCTCCAAATTGGTGTGTTTTAAATTTTTCATCGCATAAAAGTTTTGTGTTTATGCAATGAAGGAGGTGAATACTATTAAAAGTTTACCTGACCCTGCGGGTTAGTTCTGGATAAATAGTTTGTAAGACGTTGATGATCAGCTTGTTTTCAGCATCAGCTGGAATGCCTCTTTCCTGTTTCCCACACCCATTTTTGAATAGGTATTTCTCAGGTGGAACTTCACCGTGCTTACAGAAATGAACAAAAGATCGGCTATTTCGCTATTGGTCTTGCCCTCCAGACTTAGTTTCAGGGCATCAAATTCCCGCTCGGTGAGTTTGGTGTTCAGCTTGCTGTTGAGCTCATGAAACTCCAGGGCCACCGCCAGCTCCGCAGGACTGGCATGAAGCTCCATAAACCGCTTTTTGAGCGCCTCGATCTGTAGTTCTTGCGCCTCTTTCTCCGCCTGCTGCTTTTTATACCTTTGCGTGAAGTAAACAACTAGTAAGATAACGGTGAGTGATCCACCGATGGCTAGTGCGATGTTGGCATTTCTGGATCTGGCCAGGTTGGCGGTGTTCAGGTCATTCTCAAGCGACAACCTTGTTATCTCTGCCTCCTTCTTTTCAGTTTCGTATTTCGTTTCCAGTTCTGCGATTCTGGATTTCACATCTACATTGGCGATAGAGTCTTTGATGTCGATACTCTTGTTTCTAAAATCAAGGGCCGATTGCCATTGTCTTCTGTTTAGCGCAATGTTGTAGAGTACATCGTAAGCTGACTCCTTGTGATTAGCCATTCCATTCCTCTCTGCCTCAGCTACGATGTCCATGGCCAACGTTTGTGCCTCACTCAGTTGGTTCAGCTCCACCTGGGTCCGGGCGATGAAAACTTTGGTGTGCATGATTTCCTCCTGATTTTTAATCAGAGAAGCGAGCCGGAGCGCTGTCTTGTAATGCGCAAGGGAATTGTTGTATTGATTCTGCTTTCCGTAAACAAGGCCAAGTGTGTTCTCTACATAAAGCATGGTGGTGGTGTCCTGAAGGGAGCGAAGTAGTTTATTAGATACCGTCAGGTGATCGATACAAGCTTCAAGGCTGTCCATGGCCTGGTAGGTGAGGGCAAGGCGGAGATTGTTGTATGCGATGCCGGAGGAATCATTCAGTTGCTCTGATATGTCGAGCGCTCGTGACGTATGCCGGAGAGCGCCTTCGTAGTCGCCAAGTTGGTAAAAGATTCCGCCAGAGTTGCCGAGAATTTTCCGAACGGCCTGAAGGTAGCGTGCATTGTTATTGTTCTCTCCGATGGCGAGTCCCTTTTGAAAGATGTTCAACGCCTCCTCATATTTATTGACTCCCATCAGCACCAGACCTCTGGTATTGTGTACTTTGATGAGCAGGAGGTCATTGGAGGTTTTCTCGGCCAGGATCTGTGCCTGATCTAAAAAAAGAAATGAAGAGTCTGCGTTGCCCAGCTGACCGTGGGCCACGCCTTTGGCGATGAAGTATTCCAGCCTTAGAGAATCATCAGCCTGGCTAACCTTTCCACTGACCTTATTAAGATGGATGAGTCCGTCTTCCGGATTTTGTGCCTCGAAGGCTTTCTGCAGGGCTTCTGTTACTTGCGAATCGTTATCCTGCCCCATGACACACAAGGGCAGCATGATCAGGAGCAGGATGGATAGTCTTTTCAAAGCAGGTTTGTCAAGTCGAACTCCTAATATAAGTTTATTATCAATTCGGTTTTGCTTTTTTATTGTAAGGAAGTGGCACTTTAAATTCTTTAAAACTCGGGCCTGGGCTCTTGCAAATGGATTTAAGTGACGTCTCGAACCTTTGTATGCCCGAGTGCCTTCTTTGTGGTTCTTCGTGTAACAACAAAGGAAAAGATGGATCACTTCCTCACAATCGCCAACCGGCAACAGCACCCGTGCAAAGCCCAATCACCGTCAGGAAGACGACCCAATCTAATCTCCCCTAATACTTATATTTGTTTTTACACCCAATCCAATCTTGCACCCTATGTGGGATATTAAGTTCAAGAATGCCAATAAGACCAAGCACGAACAACTTGTAGACTATATCACACGACTGATCGACAAGGGTACGCTGAAGCCGGGACAAATGCTTCCTACCCAACGGGAGATATCGGCCCGAACGAAAATATCCATCGGCACAGTGATCAAGGTGTTTACCGAACTGGAGAGAAGAGGCTACGTGAAAGGGGAGGTGGGACGCGGTACGTTCGTCTCCGACTATCAATACCTGAGCTCAAGTATCGAGAATACCATTCTCAACTTCAGAAACTTTGAAGCACCGGAGTTCACCAACCTCAGTTCATACCGGGCGCTCATCTCTGGCCTTAATGATGTTGCGCAACAAAAAGATCTGTACTTCAAGTTGGGATACATTGAGCCTTCAGGTTCTGTCGAACACAAGGAAGCGATCGCGGAGTGGCTTAAAGGCGTGAAGCTGAAAGTAGAACCAAACGATGTGATGATTTGTGGAGGCACGCAACATGGTATCTATATCGCACTGCAAACGTTGTGCAGACATGGCGACACCATCATGGTCGAGTCCTATTGCAACCTGACCTTACAGGAGATCAACGAAGTGTGTGGTTATAAAACCATTCCCATCGAAATGGATGATGATGGTATCATTCCCGAAGCCTTCGACCAGGTTTGCAGGAAGACGAAGTCAAAGGTGCTGTACCTGATGCCCACCCTTCATAATCCAACCTGCATCGTCTCTCCTAAGAAAAGAAGAGAGGAGATACTTCAGGTTGC
>JBFWZR010000107.1:0-14035 GCA_050185175.1 Cyclobacteriaceae bacterium | reverse complement strand
TCCTTGTCTTTTGATCGCCTTTAAACCATCACGTGTCAGGTAGGGTTTTATATCCTCCTGAATCTGCTTCATGATCGGGAGTTCATCCTCCTCAAGAGGAGCACCCAGTTCACCTTCCACGCAGCAAGCGCCTTTACATTTTTCAAGGTTACAGACAAACTCCTTTTCTTTGATGTCGTCAGAAACCAGTACCTCTCCTACTTTTAGCATTCTTAATTTTGATTAAACAAAGCAAACTGAATATTACTACCCGACAAAGCATCCGTTTGAATAGCTTTTGAAGAATACTTGCTGCTCAGCAAACACATCTGGTAAGTAGGTACCTCCATCAGGCCGGAATCTAACCGCTGAGTAGTGGAAGAAAAGTCAAAGCCCAATTCCGAGACGCGGCTTTCCCACTTACCAACCAGTTGTTTATAAAACAACAAGTTGTTGTCGGGATTCCAATCCAGGTTCTCACCCTCCCCCGATCCCAAAAATTGATTTACTTTCAATCTCTCCCGATTTAAATAAAACCGGTGATTAATTTTTGCGCCCAGATGGAATGTCAACGGTACCAGGAATGTAAATCCATACTCTGAGAAGCTCTTGATGAACGAAAAGGACGGGTCCAGCGAAAAACTATCCGCTATACACAATGTAGCCACACGGTGACTTCTCCGCGACTCCGGGATGTACATCTTCAACTTATCAACCAACTCGTCCGGGCGGCCGTTCATTAGCACGGAATTCTTCTCTCTGAAATATTTATTCACCCGCACCTTCAATGCCTTAAATTGTTCGGGATCGCTTTCGCAGAAGACATAACGGCTTACCGGCAAGTCTTCCTGCAGGCTCATTATCGGTATGCCAGAAAACACCTCTCGCTTGGCTCCAAGGCTGTAGAGACCGTTTTTGGCAAAAAGATCTACCAGAACAATCTCATCCACCTGATGAGCCAATGCTGAAGTAAATGCGATGAGATGCTGGCGGATTAATTGCATCTTCTGCCGAACCCAAGGCTCACCCGTGGTCACGACCAAATCGTCATCGGGGATTGTGGTGTGCGGGGACGATAAAAGTGGATCCAACCAAAAGGGGTTTGACAAAGTTATATTGTTTTGGCGAATTAGAAAGTCGAAGAGAACCATTCTTCATCTGCTGCGATTCTATAAGTACAAGTGGTACAGACCGCTCGGCAAAAATTCCAAATTATAAGTTGAAGCGAGCGTTGGGAAAGCTATAGGATTTGTGTTTCTGCTCACTTGGAGACCGACCCCATACTGCTCTATATTGCAGATTGATTAGTGGAATGGATTACTTACAGACGCTCAACGAACCGCAATTAGAAGGAACAATTAATACCGAAGGCCCTTGCATGATCATCGCGGGTGCCGGATCTGGCAAGACTAGGGTACTCACCTATCGCATTGCATACCTCATAGAACACAAGGGAGTCGATCCCTTCAATATCATGGCGCTGACTTTTACCAATAAGGCGGCTAAAGAAATGCGCCATCGTATCGAGGGTGTGATCGGGTCCGATGCGCGCAATATCTGGATGGGTACCTTCCACTCCGTTTTTGCCCGCATGCTTCGGGCAGAAGCGCACCACCTGGGCTATCCCAACAATTTCACCATTTATGACACCGATGATGCCAAATCGCTCATCAAGTCAATCGTGAAGGAAATGGGATTGGATGAAACGCAATACAAGGCCAACGTAGTTTACAATCGGATCTCGGCCGCCAAGAACCGCCTGATTTCGTGGCAGGAATACGTGAACAATCCGGTGCTGGTGGGTGATGATGCCTCCAACATGCGACCGGAGATTGGAAATATTTATAGAAACTACGCACAGCGGTGTTTCAAGTCCGGAGCCATGGACTTTGACGATCTGCTTTTCAACACCGACAAACTCTTCAAGGAGCACCTGGAAGTACTCAATAAATATCAGCACCGGATTCGATATTTTTTGGTAGATGAGTTTCAGGATACTAACCTGTGCCAGTACTTCATCATCAGAAAGCTCGCGGCTGTTGCTCAAAACATTTGCGTGGTGGGTGATGATGCGCAGAGTATCTACGCTTTTCGTGGTGCGGATATCACTAACATCCTGAATTTTGAAAAGGACTATCCGGATTTGAGGATTATCAAACTTGAGCAAAATTATCGTTCGACAAAAACAATAGTAGACGCTGCCAACAGTGTAATCGCAAAGAACAAAGCTCAGCTACCCAAGAACGTTTGGACGGCCAATGAAGAGGGGAATCTCATTGAGTTGATCAAGGCGGTGTCGGATAATGAAGAGGGGAAACTGGTAGCTACTTCCATCTTCGAAGAGAAGATGCAACATCAGTTGAAGTTCAGCGACTTTGTGATCCTTTATCGCACCAACAGCCAGAGCCGTGCGCTGGAAGAAGCGTTGAGGCGGATGAACATCAAATACAAAATCATCGGTGGTCTCTCATTTTATCAAAGGAAGGAGATCAAAGACTTGATCGCATACTTACGTTATGCCATCAATCAACAGGATGAAGCAGCGTTCAGGCGGATCATTAATTTGCCGAAGCGTGGAATAGGAGATTCTACAATCGATAAAATAATTGTTGCCGCCAATGATCATGGAATTTCCATCTGGGAGGTGCTTCAAAATGCTTCAAGTTTTATTGGAGGACGATCGGCCAATTCGATTGAAAACTTTGTCAATCTCATCAAACGATTTGCGATAGAGCTGGAGACAAAAGATGCTTATGAAGCTGCCGCTGAAATCGCCAAGTCGTCCGGCTTATTACGTGATCTATATGAGGACAAAACAGTAGAAGGTCTCAATCGCTACGAGAACGTACAAGAACTTCTGAACGCTATCAAGGAATTTGTCGATGATCCTGAAAAGGAAGATAAAAGTCTGAGTGCGTTTCTTGAAGAGGTTTCGCTAGTGACTGGTCAGGATGAAGACAAGGATCACGATCCGGAAAAGGTGACCCTGATGACCATACACATGGCCAAGGGACTGGAGTTCAAATACGTGTATATCGTGGGCCTGGAGGAGGACCTGTTTCCTTCTCAACTGATGTTGTCGAGCCGCTCTGAGTTGGAGGAAGAAAGGAGGCTGTTTTATGTGGCCATCACACGATCGCAGAAGAAATTGTTTCTGTCTTACGCACTCACGCGATACCGATTTGGTCGGTTGAAGAACTGCGAACCCAGCCGTTTTCTGGATGACATTGACTCGCGATACATCAAAGTGAGTGCAAGAATCGGGGCGATCGAATCACTGCCCAATCCCAATTTTGCCAAAAGCTTTATCAGCGGGATGAGGAAAACCGTGAAGACACAACCTGTGGTGAAGCAGTCTGGATACAAGACTCCAGCCGATTTTACCCCAAGCGACACTTCAGGGCTTAAGGAAGGCATGAAGGTAGAGCATCCGAAATTTGGCTTCGGTGTGGTAACCGCTATGGACGAATCGGGCGCAAATCGCAAGGCCAAGATCAATTTCAACGATTTTGGCGAAAAGACATTATTACTTAATTTTGCCAAACTCAGAATTCATGAGAACTGATGGCCAAGTGCAAATAGATGCCATCAAGAAAATAGTTTTACGACATCATTGATTCCCATTAAATAGTACTTTTAGTCCCTTACATCGGGCTTTATCATTTAGAAACCCTAGTTCATGATTGCAGAATATAATACACAAAGAGAGGCCATAATCCTGAAAGAGTATGGCCGAAATGTGCAGAAGTTGGTTAACTACATTCGTACCCTTCCGGACAAAGAGAAGCGCACGGAAATGGCTACGACTCTTATTGAATTGATCAAACAATTGGCACCGAGCGTAAAGGAAGCTTTCGAAAATCCGCAGCGCATTTGGGATGACCTTTACATTATCGCGGGCTTTAACCTTGATGTTAATAATCCGTACCCCGTTCCAAAGCCTGAAGTAGTCTTCAAAAAGCCGGCACGCATGACTTATCCGCAAAGCAAGGTAAGGTTCAAGCATTATGGCAAGAACATTGAAAAGCTGATCAGTGAAGCGCTGCAAAAAGAAGATCCAAAAGAGCAGGAAGAAGCCGTGATCTATCTCGGTAAATTGATGAAAACTTTCCATGGCAACTGGAACAAAGAAACGATCGATGACTCGGTAATCCTGAAAGATATACAACTGATGTCCGAGGGTAAACTGACCTTAAATCTTGATAAGGTGCGTGAAGACAATCTTTTCGAAAAACTTTATCGCGAAAAGAAAAAGCACAGAAATCAAAACCAGGGAGGCGGAGGATCGCGCAACGATAACCGCAGGCATCAAGGCAAACGTCATCGCAGAAGAGATCAATGAGTTCATTTAAGATCCGGGGTGGGAAATCGCTAAAGGGTGAGATCATTCCCCAGGGTGCGAAAAACGAAGCCCTTCAGGTAATTTGCGCCACGCTGCTTACTACGGATTCTGTCACGATCTCTAACATCCCCAATATCCTTGATGTCAATAAACTGATCGAACTCCTCAAAGACCTCGGTTCAAAAGTTGAAAAGCTATCGGAGGACACCTATCGCTTTACTGCAAGTTCAGTCAATGTTGATTACCTAACCACTATTGAATACCGTCAAAAAGCCGCGGCACTTCGTGGTTCTATAATGTTGTTGGGACCAATTTTGGCACGTTATGGAAAAGCGAATATTCCAAAACCAGGAGGCGACAAGATTGGGAGAAGAAGACTTGACACGCACTTCCTGGGTTTTCAAAATCTCGGAGCAAAGTTCAATTATAATCCTGAGGACAATCTATATCATATTGATGCTTCGCAGTTGAGAGGTTGTTATATGCTGTTGGACGAAGCCTCAGTAACAGGAACCGCCAACATTGTAATGGCTGCTGTGCTTGCAAAAGGAAAAACAACGATCTACAACGCGGCATGTGAACCCTACATTCAGCAGCTCTGCCAAATGCTTAATCGCATGGGTGCGAAAATCACAGGCATTGGCTCCAACCTGCTGAATATTGAGGGAGTTGAAAAATTGGGTGGCGCTGAACATCGGCTGCTGCCGGATATGATTGAGATCGGGAGCTTCATCGGCCTCGCAGCCATGACGCAATCCGAGATTACCGTTAAGGATTGCCGTGTTGATATGTTGGGTATCATACCCGAGACATTCAAACGATTGGGAATTAAACTTGAGGTAAAGGGAGATGACATTTATGTCCCGGCCCAGGAAGTTTACGAAATCGACACCTTTATTGACGGCTCGATTCTTACCATTGCCGATGCACCTTGGCCAGGGCTAACACCAGATTTGTTGAGTGTGATCCTTGTCGTAGCTACTCAGGCAAAAGGAACTGTATTGGTGCATCAAAAAATGTTTGAGAGTCGCCTGTTTTTCGTGGATAAGCTTATCGATATGGGTGCCCAGATCATCCTTTGCGATCCACACCGAGCCACGATCATTGGCCTCGACAGAAAACAACCCTTGAGAGGGATCACCATGTCATCACCGGACATTCGCGCGGGTGTAGCTTTATTAATTGCTGCCCTTTCTGCTCAGGGTGAAAGCACCATCTCCAATATCGATCAAATTGACCGGGGCTATCAGAATATTGAGGGCCGTCTGAAAAAGCTAGGCGCAGAGATTGAGCGCGTTTCCTAAGGTGATTTAAAATTGAATTTCCAAACTCACGGGGCAATGGTCTGAACCGTGGTATTCATTGTGAATGTTGGCAGCCTTGACAGCAGGTAAGATTCTTTGGCTCACCAAAAAGTAATCGATCCTCCAGCCCACATTTTTAGCCCGTCCATTGGTCACATAGTTCCAATACGTGTAAAGTTCATCTTTCGGGTGGAAGTGCCGGAAGGTGTCTACAAAGCCAGTATTTAAAAGCCTTTCGAATCCATCAATTTCACGCTGTGTATAACCAGCCGATTTGTTGTAGTTTTCCTTGGCCCTTGCAATATCGATTTCATGATGAGCGACATTCAAGTCTCCACATACAATAACAGGTTTTCTTTTGTTAAGCCACGAGATGTAATTCAAAAAAGCTGCATCCCAGGTTTCCCGATAGTCGAGACGAGCAAGGCCTTCGCCCGAGTTTGGGGTGTAAACGGTGGTGACAAAAAATTGATTGTACTCTGCTGTAACCACCCGACCCTCCTGATCATGTTCATCTAAACCAATATCATAGGTAACCTGAACAGGCGCCTCTTTGGTGAGAATGGCGGTGCCGGAATAACCTTTTCGCGCCTTTGATGAATTTGTGAAAATCTTGTATTCATCCAGCACTTCAAGGGTTGACTTCGCCTCCTCAGCAGATGCTTTGGTTTCCTGCAGGCAAAGGATATCGGCTCCCAACTCTCGCATGTTGGGAACAAAGTCCTTTTTTATGGTTGCGCGTATTCCATTTACATTCCATGATGCCAATTTCAGTTTCGTCATGATCTCGAGTACCGGTATCTAAAATTTATATCTAACAAATGCTTCAATCGCTTCATACTCCGCCAGCCCCAGCTGATTATAAGTAGCAGCAGTCGCATGGTTCCTGTCTTCTGCTCTTACCCAAAACTCTCGTTTGTCACTGCCAGGAAACAAAGCGCTGTCTTTTTGTGATTGGTGTTTGAAGATGGCCCTTCGTTTGCGGATTAACTCATCCGGACTCAGTGGCACTGCCATTTCAATTTCAGAAATATCCCACTCCTGCCATGCACCACGATACAACCACACATAGCAGTCCTTGATCCAGGGCTCGCCCTTCAACTGATCGATCGCTTTATAAATGGCTGCAAGGCACACGCGATGTGTTCCATGCGGATCGGAGAGGTCTCCAGCCGCATAGATTTGGTGCGGCTTTATCTTGCGAATGAGGTCGGCCACAATTTTGATATCTTCTTCACCCAAAGGCTTCTTCTTCACCTTGCCGGTTTCATAAAAAGGCATGTCAAGGAAATGTGCATTTTCGTCTGGAATGCCCACATTACGACAACCTGCTTTGGCCTCTCCCCTTCTGATCAGCGCCTTGATCGCCATTACATCTTCACTATCCACCTGCCCAGCGGCCTTGGCTTTAATGTCGTTTACAATTTTTTGGAATTGCCTTTCACTTTCTTCCTTGTCATGTCCAAACAAACCATTAAAATCTTTTGCAAAGTCAGCGAAGCGAATGGCCTCTTCATCAAACACAGCGATATTCCCCGAGGTTTGATAGGCAACATGTACCTCATGCCCTTGATCCACTAATCGGATGAACGTACCGCCCATTGAAATCACATCATCATCCGGGTGTGGGCTAAAAATAATAACGCGTTTTGGAAATGGCTTGGCGCGCTCGGGTCGGCTTGAGTCGTCTGCGTTGGGCTTTCCTCCAGGCCATCCTGTAATGGTGTGTTGAAGCTCGTTGAAAATCCTGATGTTCACTTTATAGGCTGAACCGAATTGAGTAAGGATATCGGCCATACCATGCTCCATGTAGTCGTTATTGGTCAGCTTGAGAACGGGTTTCTTCAAGTATTGGCAAAGCCACACCACTGCTTTGCGAACTAACTTATCGTCCCAATTGCAATGATCGAGCAGCCACGGTGTTTTTACTCGTGTCAGTTCATGAGAGGCCGGCTCGTCCAGCACCACCACTGCATTGTCGTGAAGTTGCAGGTAAGTAGATGGTACCTGGTCGGTAACAGTGCCTTCCACGGCCTGCCTCACGATTGGGGCTTTACCCTCACCCCATGCCATCATGATTATTTTCTTTGACTTGAGGATGGTGCCCACGCCCATTGTGATCGCCTTGGTAGGGACGTTTTCTTCACCAAAGAAATCACTTGCCGCATCAACACGTGTTACCTGATCGAGCGTAATTAATCGTGTGGTTGTACGTTCAGATGAGCCCGGTTCATTAAATCCGATATGACCGGTTCTACCGATTCCCAACACCTGAAGATCAATACCACCCACTGCTTCTATTTTCTGTTCATAAGCTTTACAAAAGTCATTGACCTTTTCTCGTGGGACAGTGCCATCGGGGATGTGAATATTTTCAGGTTTGATATCGATATGGTCGAATAACAACTCTTTCATGAACCGAACGTAACTCTGTAGCGAGTTCGGTGACATCGGATAGTACTCATCCAGGTTGAAGGTGATCACGTTTTTGAAGCTGAGACCTTCCTGGTGAAGTTTTATCAGGTTGGCATAGACAGAAGTTGGTGTGGAGCCAGTGGCCAGGCCCAAAACGCAATTGCGACCTTCTGCCTGTCTTGATTTAATGAGTCCAGCGATTTCCTGTGCAACAAAGCGTGAGCCCTCTTCTGAGGTTTGAAATATTTTGGTATTAACTTTTTCTGTTCCGACTGAGATCGTCATTTGAATAAAATGATGGTTATTGACCCGAACAGGTCTGAATCCCAAATATGCCAAATAGATTTCAATTTGGAACGGGTATCTTTACCGATCATGAGTGATTTTCGCACCGTACTGCAACTTCCATCTCTGCCTGACAAAATTGGAATTCAGGATTCGATATTGACGATAGGATCATGCTTTGCTGACAATCTGGGTAAAAAGCTGAGAGACAACAAGTTTAGCGTTTCTGTAAATCCTTTTGGCACTTCATATAACCCGGTTTCAATCCATAAGCAGCTGATTTATTCTATTACCAACGGCAGGCCTTCAGCGGACACTTATGGAGAACTCAACGATACTCATTTCAACTTTGACTTTCATAGCTCCTTCTCGACTTTAAACCGTCAATCGCTCGAAAAAAATATTTCAAATACAATCGAGAAGCAATATTCCTTTCTAAAATCCGCTAAAGTGCTCATGATAACTTATGGAACTGCGTGGGTGTACGAGAGAAATGAGAATAGTGAAATTGTATCCAATTGCCATAAAATATCAGGTACGGCTTTCCGTAAAAGTTTGCTGACTCAAAAAAGAGTCCTGGAGTCATTTGAAAATCTCTACAAGCAATTAGTTGAGTTCAACCCGGATATCAGAATCATTCTCACACTGAGTCCTGTGAGACATATCAAAGACACGCTTGAACTCAACGCTGTAAGCAAAGCCGTACTTCGGTTGACATGTCATACCCTTTCAGAACTTTATAAGAACGTGTCCTACTTCCCTGCTTTTGAGATAGTGATGGATGACCTAAGAGATTATCGATTTTATGATCGCGATCTGCTACATCCTTCGCAAGAGGCCATTGATTATATCTGGAAAAAATTTCGGGAATCCTACCTTGATCAGTCAACGAATAGCTTTATTGATCAGTGGGAGCCTATTGCAAAAGCACTGCAACACAAGCCATTTCAGCCTGAAAGCATCGCTCATCAAAAATTTCTCAAACAAACGCTAGCCCAATTGGAGAACCTGAAAGGTGTCGCTAATGTTAACCGAGAAATACAACAAATCAAAGAGCAGTTGATCAATTGATCTTGAGGCATCTTGCTACAATATCGTCTTTATTCATCGTTTTAAATGCCTGCCAAATGAGTAACAAAGAAGGGAGCGCCAACAGACTTATTAATTCAACCAGTCCGTATCTCCTTCAGCATGCGCACAATCCCGTGGACTGGTATGAATGGGGTGACGAAGCTTTGACAAGAGCAGTAAAAGAAAACAAACCCATTTTGGTAAGTATCGGCTACTCTTCTTGTCATTGGTGCCATGTGATGGAGCGCGAGTCTTTTGAAAACAAAGAGATCGCTAAGGTGATGAACGAAAATTTTGTCTGCATTAAGGTAGACCGTGAAGAACGACCAGACATCGACCAGATTTATATGGATGCAGTGCAGGCGATGGGACAAAACGGAGGCTGGCCGTTGAATGTCTTTCTCACTCCCGATCAAAAACCTTTTTATGGTGGCACCTACTTTCCGCCAGACAATTGGTCAAAGCTGCTAACACAGATCACGAAGGTCTTCAAAGAAAAAAGAGAAGAGATCGACAATTCGGCTAACGAACTGGCACGTGCACTAAAGGCAAGTGATCTGAGCCAATTCACCAGAAATCAGCCGACCAATTTTACACAGGAAGGTATGGACAAGATGTTCGCATTCTTCCAATCACGGTTTGATCGGGAATGGGGAGGACTTGATCGGGCTCCAAAATTTGTAATGCCAACACAATGGCTGTTCCTGCTTCGGTATTATGCCCGGACGGGCAACAACGAGGCCTTGGCTATGGTGGAGCACACGCTCAAGAAAATGGCAATGGGTGGACTTTATGATCAGGTAGGTGGAGGTTTTGCTCGATACTCTGTGGATGGCAGATGGTTTGCACCTCACTTTGAGAAAATGCTGTACGACAATGCTCAATTATTATCACTCTACGCAGAGGCCTACACAATTACCAAAGATGAATTTTATAAAAGAATAATAGCCGAAACCCAAGAATGGCTCAAACGTGAGATGACGAACGATAAGGGTGGATTCTATTCGGCATTGGATGCAGATAGTGAAGGAGAGGAAGGCAAGTTTTACGTTTGGACTAAAAATGAATGGGATAGTGTAACTAAAGACTATCCCAACTGGGTAACTCGTTATTATTCAGTGACGGACAGTGGAAATTGGGAGCACGATAATAACATTTTGTTCATCACAGAATCAGATGAAGAGTTCGCAAAGGAAACCGGAATTTCAGTTGATGAAATTCAACCGGCCATTGCACGTCTGAAAGCAGATTTACTAAACACCAGAAGTGGAAGACCGCGACCTGGTTTGGACGATAAAGTGCTGACGGGGTGGAATGCCATGATGGTCAAAGGTCTGTGCGATGCCTACATCGCGTTGCAAGATGAAGAACTGCTTGCGATGGCATTACGAAATATTGAATTCATCGAAGCCAATCTTATTGATAACAAAGTTTATCGCTCCTTCAAGGGCAGACGATCAGATGTGGAAGGATTCCTGGAAGACTACGCCTTTCTCATTCAGGCCTACACTTCACTATACCAGGCGACCTTCGATGAGGCATGGCTTCACAAAGCAGCCAAGTGGACAAATTATGTTCAGGAAAAATTCTATGATGCTGAAGAAGGTTACTTTCATTTCAGCTCACAAGATGCTGAACAACTCATAGCCAGAAAAAAGGAATTATTCGACAACGTGATTCCCTCATCGAACGGTGTAATGGCAGCAAATCTTTTTCGTCTTGGAATAATCATGGACAACGAAGGTTTACGAAAACAGTCAACCGACATGATAAGCAAGGTGAGTCACTTGATCGAAGGCGAACCTTCTTATATGTCGAACTGGGCTATTCTGTACAGCGAGATGCTCACTCCGATGGCAGAGGTGGTCGTTGTGGGGAAAGAGCCCATGAGTGTGGCCATGCAAATGCAGCGGGCATATATTCCATTTAGCCTTTTTATGGGCACCCGCTCAACCAGTGACTTACCACTGCTAAGTGAAAAGACTAATCCAGCGGGGCATGAATACACCATTTACGTTTGCTATAATAAAACTTGTAAGCTGCCCGTTCATTCAACAGAGGAAGCCTTAAAACAGATCAAATCAGCCCGATAATAGCCGGGTTACCAGGGTCGTTCTTACCTGATCAATGGTACATGAAAGCCAGGAAAACAACCGATTCGGTGTCCAGAATAGCAGTTTTGAATAAAGTGAAACCGACAAGCGCAATGCATGCCGAAAACAGCTCGCATTTGCCGTTTCAGTTACACGGTGTATTTTCGCCATCTTTTTATTCCATTTGATTTTCAAGGTATGAGCTCAAGATTGACAGGGATAGTATTCCTATTTGTCTCATTGGCGGGATATGCTGCTGACGTTGAAAAACCAACAGTCAATGGCGGTGTCCTTGACGCGAGAAGTTATGACTTCAAGTCGAATGGATCTATTCCATTGAACGGCAAATGGATTGTCTACTACGATGAACTCATTAGCCCGAGGGATCCGAAGGCAGGTTTCGCCTACACTGACTTCCCTGAAATCTGGCAAAATGGTCAGGGTGTAGCCACCTACGAGATGACAATTCTGCTTGCTGAGTCAACATCCGATTTGGCACTCGAACTTCCCCAAATGTACTCTGCGTATATATTGTACTGCAATGGTGAGTTGCTTGCAGAAAACGGAAAAGTTGGAACCAACAGATCGAGCAACAGACCTCAATGGCTTCCTAAGTTGGTGAACATTCCTGGAAACCCGGAAAAAATCAATCTGATCTTACAAGTCGCAAACTTTAATCATGCATTAGGTGGCACCAAGGTGCCCCTGGTTTTAGGAACATCAGGTGACCTTACTGCAAAAAGAAAACTTGCCGAGACCGTGAATGCAGGTTTGTTCGGAATATTGGTATTGTTTGGACTTGTGTTCCTTTCTATCTATGCCTTTTTCAAAAAAGAGAAGGGTGTGCTCTACTTTGCATTGATGTGTTTGGTTTGGAGTCTGCGTTCTGTTTTTTCAGAGTTGTACCTCGCCATTCAATGGCTACCCAACCTCGATTGGGAACTGGCAGTCAAAATTGAATACCTGACATTACTTTTAGAGGCATCTCTTGCTGTTCTCTTTATTTCAAGATTATATCCGTTCGATACGCATTCAATCATCAACAGGATACTCACCTATCCTATTTACCTTTTTATATTTTTTGTAATGGCTACACCAGCCGCGCTCTACACTAAATTTCTAAACATCTATCTCGGTGCAGCTGGACTTGTGATTCTGTACGTGATTGTTGTGACGGTGAGAGCAATTATTTACGAAAGATATGGTGCGAGGTTTGGTGTACTTGGTATACTGGCGGGTGTTGGTGCCTTTAGTTACAACATGGCTAGCTACCTGGGGTTCTTTGAATTCAATCCTCTGCTATACCATACCTTTTATGTGGTAACGTTTGTGGCAATTTCATTGGCGCTCAGCTATCAGCTGAGTCCAAACGCATCGAAGATGAACACTTCAGATGAAATGCGCTTTGATGATTTTATCAAATACTAATTAAAAAAGAATCTCAAAAGCTAGGCGCCATGTTGAGGCGACAGCGAAACATCTCCTCCTAAGGCTCGTAACTGAAGGAGATTCTTCGCTCACGCTCAGAAAATCAGCCCTCTCCTGCTTTTGAGATTCTATTTATTTTACTCTTTTATTGAGGCATCTCCCGATCCTGTCCCGACCAATATCTTAACATTGGCGTTGCCTTTGACCACGGTCTTTTCCACTACTACATCATTCCCACCACGACTAATCTCTTCTGTGCGATCAAATTCGAAGGGCGCATGTATAGTACCACGAGCTTTACTCGCCTTCATCACAATCTCCCCTTCGATTTTGTTTCCACCAAAATCCAAAGCTGCATCTCCTGAACCACTGCTAACAGAGATATCATACTTTGGAGAGGATGCTAGTAAAATCTCTGAATCACCTGACCCGGAGTTGAAGCGACTGTCTCCCTCAAGGCTAATGCCTCTGCTATGAACCGTACCGCTGCCTGAGTTTGCCGAAAATTTCGCCTGACTATCTCTTATTCTCACATCTCCACTTCCACTAGTCACCGATAGGTCACCTTTGCAACGATAAATCTGTACGTTGCCACTGCCTGTGTTGGCTTTGATCTCTCCCGCATAATTTGTCAGCTCAATATCACCTGATCCCGTTGTTCCTTTTATGTCACCTTTCACATTTTCCAGAGTGATTCCTCCGGAGCCAGAGCGAGCATCTAAGTCGAAGTCAACACTGCTAGCCGAAAATGATCCTGAAGCAGAAGAAAACACTACAGATACACCATCAGGAATTTGCACCGTCCAACTGGAGCTACCACGACTCGATCCACTTCCAAAAAGTTCTTTGAGCGTGAGCTTGTCGCCACTTTGACTCATCTCCGGTTCAAAATTTTCGGTGTAGGTGTGTTGCAAGTTGACACTAATAGCTTGGCCTGATGCCTTTGAAATGCGGCAGTCACCAGATACCAATTTAATTCGTATCTCCTTGACTCCCGTGAAATTCTTATCCAGTTTTGTTTGGGCGAAAGCCCCGGTTGCTATTGCCAGTACAAGCAAAGCAGTGGTAATTTTTTTCATCACTTTGAGGTTTTTATATGCTATCTACCGGTCAATGAC
>JBFWZR010000106.1:0-14185 GCA_050185175.1 Cyclobacteriaceae bacterium | reverse complement strand
TCATCAACTTCACCACAGGAAACGGCCACTCATTTGGTGGAGAATATTTGGAGATCATTCCCAATGAACTCATCAAGTACAACGACAGATTTGATGACCCCAATCTACCAGGGGAGATGATCACGACCATCACACTGAAGGCAGTTTCCTGTGGCACCGAACTTACCGCTGTGCAAGAGGGAATACCGGCAGCTATACCTGCAGAGATGTGCTACCTGGGCTGGCAAGAATCACTTGACAAATTGAAAAGACTTGTTGAACCTAATATCCCGGATGCTTAATACCATCAGGGATTACTTCAATCCACAACTTTTAAAACACTAAACAATATGGCAATACAAAAGATCACTCCCTGTCTATGGGTAGAAAAGGATGCAAAGAAAGCAGCACGCTACTATCTGTCTGTTTTCAAAAAAGGAAAGTTGAAGACTTATCAGTCTTTCAAGCATTTGCCAAACCATGGCGACTTCGACACCGCTACCGTTCAAATTTTGGGCATGGACTTTCAGATATTGGCTGCTGGTCCGCTATTCAAGTTCAATGAAGCCATATCTTTTGTAGTCAGGTGCAAAGACCAGAAGGAGATCGACTACTACTGGAAAGCGCTGACAGCAAAGGGTGGAAGCGAAGGGCCTTGTGGTTGGCTGAAAGACAAATATGGTTTGTCATGGCAGATCGTGCCTGAGCTCTACTTCAAACTGGAGGCAAGTAAAAACAAAGCAAAGAGAGACCATGCCATGAAGGCTGTGCTGACGATGAAGAAGATCATCATCGCAGATTTGATGAAGTAGGATTGCGGGTTTAATTGTTCCAACGAATGCAGGTTCATGCTCATCTTACTTTCAATGGCAACTGCCGCGAGGCAATGACATTTTACCAAAAGTGTTTTGGAGGGAAGATACGGTTTCAGACAGTGGGAGAGTCGCCAGGCTCTGCCCATCTGTCTAAGAGGATGAAAGCCTGCATAGTGCACGCAACGTTGAGTCGGAATGGCTTTGTGTTGATGGGCTCTGATATGGTATCGGATTTCGGTCTGATCAAAGGCAATGCTGTGACCTTGTCGGTGTCGTGTGAAAGCGAGTCAGAGATTTGGACTGTGTATCGGAAGCTGTCGGTTGGTGGCGAGAAAAATCATTCGTTGCATACCAATAGCTCCGGAGGACTGGTTGGAGAGGTTACTGATAAGTTTGGCAATCACTGGATATTGGTGTGCGATCAACCCGAGGAAGTTCGCAAGGAGGGGTGAGCAGTAATTTTATTTATATACAATCCTGATTTCCTTCACCATGCCCTCATAGCTGGTGATGGTCATGGTATTGAAATCTTCCGGTAGTGTGAATAACAGTGGCTCATCCTCATAAGTCAGCTTATTACTTTGCGTGACAAGTAATTCGCCATCGAGATTGTAAAGATTGGCGGTGGTGCATTCAGGTCGGCAGTTGTCATTGACGGTGACCTTAATTTCTTTTATTGCACGATCGCGGTTGAGCTTCATATATAAGGTGGCAGGGTATAGCCACAGCAGATCTTCATTATTGCCGAAGTAGCACATGGTGGAGTCGTTCTCCAGGTGACTTACCTTCAGACTGTGTTTGCCTACGGTGATTGAATCACCGCATTCTTTGAACTGGCCTGCCTTAAAGGTGATTACCGTTTCCGATGCCCGGCTTGATTTCGATTTCTTTGATTTTCGTTTTTGTGCCACGGCATCATGTCCGGCAAAAAGAGTGACGATGCATAGCGTGATGATGATATAGAATCTGTTCCGGTTAGCCATGGTCTACATTGTTTAATGAAAGATACGCTTATTCATAATTCGATTGCTTGCCATAGGGGTATATGCCCGAGGCAGGAACATCAATACATATATGGTACCAGATATCAACGGTGGGTAGGTATCCCAAATCCGCTATTTAACATAATATAAATTATACTATAATGTGGGATATTTAGATCTGGGGATATGGGTAGCTGATTGAAGACTGTGCGGGCTGCAGTGCACGGATGGTGATCCCCAATTGAGATTCTGATGTGATGTTCGTCATTGGATGATGTCACATAGTTTGGGTACTTGTGTCCATGTGTGAGGCAGAGAGTTCAAATAAGGATGCCTACAATGTACGCACCAGAACAACTGCATCGGTACTGGCTGTTCTTTTAGGCGCGGCTGGATTTGTCAATCACGGATTGTTTGAAATCATGCAGGGAAACACACCCACTCCGGGGCTGTTCATCGATGCCATCAGTCCGGAACACAGGTTCTGGATTCATGGAACGGAAGCGGCTTTCACGCTGATACCTAATTTTCTTATTACCGGTATCTTGGTCACAATCATTGGGTTATTTGTTATCATTTGGTCTATCTGCTTTATGCACACTAGACATGGAGCCACAGTTTTCCTACTGTTGATGATATTGTCAACTTTTTTCGGTGGCGGAATTGGCCACATCGTAGTTTTTGTGCCTACCTGGGCATATGCCACCCGAATTAACAAGCCATTATCGTGGTGGAGAAAAAGGTTGTCAACAAGTGTGAGGAAGAAATTGGCAGAGCTTTGGATTCCGATACTTATCATGACGTCAATGTCCTGGTTGACGGTGATGGAGCTTGGAATATTCGGTCTCTTCCCGATGCAAAGTGACCCAGATACCATATTAAATATCACCTTTGGCTTTATCATTTTGACGGTGGTTCTTTTGAATCTGAGCTTTGTCTGTGCATTTGCGCGAGATATTAACAGAGCCACAAGGCTCCTTCCTGTAGATCGATTTTAAGCCCCTGTCTTGCCTATTCGTTGTCTGAGCTTGTTTCCGTGTCAGCAGATTTTTTAAACGCAACGCGGGAGGCTATTTGTGAATAGGGCTTCACTCCTCTTATTCCACAATTGTCCAAGATGGAGCGCATCCCCCTACCGAAAGCGCCATGTGTTTATGCTTGCTAGCCGATCCAAAAAGTAACTGACCAGTCGATCGTCATTCAGGTTGGAAGTCCAAAGTTCACTGAAACTGCGATTCAAAAATGGCTGGTCAAATTGGGAATCTTTTTCTCAATTATGGACGATTCAAAAATGCTTGAGCCCTCAAAGATCATTTTTATCGCATTTTTTAGGATGGTTTGATTGTTGGATGCATCGCATTGAGCACTAACAACCAGCACCTGCAGACGTGAAGCCAGTTTCGTTTAGGATTTTTGTTGTGGATGATGATCCGTTTTACCAGGAACTGGTAACCAGTTATCTTCATGATCTAGGCCATTCCACTCGTAGTTTTACAACTGGAGAGGAATTTTTAAAACATCTCGATAGCGAACCAGACTTAGTAATTCTAGATCATAACCTTGAGAGCGATCTTCGGGGAGATGATGTTTTAAGACAGATCAAATCGCAGCAACATCAAATTCCAGTGATATACATATCGAGTGAGGAAAGCGTATCAGTTGTTTCGGACGCGTATCGATTAGGGTCCATGGATTTTATTGGTAAAGACAGTGCAAGCTTAGTACGTATCAAGCTGGCACTTGAAAAGATTGAGCGCGAAAGGGCATTGGTTTTTGTAAAGATGACCAAGAGAATTATGGCGTTTTGCGTTGCTGTTGCTGTCGTATTGGTTGCCGGACTTCTCTACTATTTGCAAGGTTAATCAAAGAATAAAGAGATACCGTGAAGTTCTGCTCCACATCACTGCAAGGTCGTGTTCGTGATTTAACAAGTCTTAACAATAAGAATTAAAAAATACTAGCTATGTACGGAATTGTGAACAAAGCCATCGAAGACTTAGTCAAAGAGAATTTTGGCGAGGAAAAATGGGAAGCCATCAAGGTCCGCAGTGGTGTAGATGTGGATTTCTTCATTAGTAATGAGCCATATGATGATGATATAACTTATAAATTGGCAGGTGCAGTTGCAGAGGAAATGAATCTTACGGTTGGACAAGTCCTTAATGCATTTGGAGAATGGTGGATCATTCGTACGAGCAGAGAGAAATATGGAGGTTTGATGAATGCCGGTGGAGATTACCTTCGTGATTTTCTCATAAATCTTCCCGTCTTTCACAATCGGGTGATGCTGATATACCCGAAACTTACACCTCCGGAATTCAAAGTCAGCAATATTTCTGAAAGGAGTTTACATGTACATTATCATTCAGAACGTCAGGGGTTGCAGGAGTTTGTAAGAGGCTTATTAAATGGACTAGGGAAGATGTACGACACTCCCGTTACGCTTGATCTGATTCAAACCAGGGAAGAAGGCGCCAGCCATGAAATTTTTAAAGTGAGTTGGTAGGTACCAGATGCCATTCGAAGGAATTTTTCTTGAAGCGGATCAATTTAACAGGTTGTGTCCGTTTTTTGTGCTTGTTGACAAGACATTAAAAATTGAGTCCTATGGCAAGAGTATCGAAAAGCTGGCACCAGGTTTCAAAAACAAACCATATGATAGCCTGTTTCAGTTCAAGCGACCCTTTGTGGAGGCAAATGATAGGGAGAACATCTTGTCTCTGGTCAATCAGTTAATCGTCATTGAGCTTGTAGATAGGAGAATTCCCCTGAGAGGGCAATTGGAAGTGATTGATGGAACAGAGAAGCTTTTGTTCATTGGGTCGCCCTGGTTTGGTTCGATGGAACAAGTCAAAGACAGCGGATTGAATCTGCATGATTTTGCATATCATGATCCGCTAATTGACCTATTGCATGTATTAAAAACTCAGGAAATTACCAATTCGGAATTAAAGGAGTTGTTGGTAACCGTTAATAGGCAAAAGAATGATTTGAAATTGGCTCGTGAAGAAGCTGTTAAATTGGCAAATGCCAAAGAGGCTTTTCTGGCTAACATGAGTCATGAGATCAGAACTCCTTTAAATGGAGTTATTGGCATGGTAAGAGAGCTAACAAAAACTGATCTTTCTTCCAAACAGGAACTATGTGTCACTAATGCCGGCACCGCAAGTCAGCATTTACTATCTATAATCAACAACATCCTTGATCTGTCGAAAATTGAGGCAGGATCTTTTGATTTGGAAAACAAACCTTTTAGCCTTCGTCAATTGTTGGGTGAAGTCGAACGTATTATGAGGACCTCAGCTGAGGATAAAGGGGTTGATCTTAGTTTTAACATATCAAGCGAAATATCCGATAACCTGCTGGGTGACTCATCCCGCATACGCCAGGTACTAATTAATATTCTTAGCAACTCCATTAAATTTACTGAGAGCGGAAGTGTCCGTTTGTATTGCAGACCTCTCGACTCCAATTCAGTCACACAAAATATTTGCATAACTATCAGTGACACCGGTATCGGGATGGACGATGCTTTTCTAAAAACTATTTTTAAAAAATTTACTCAGGAAAATGAGAGTATAAAACGAAAGTATGGTGGTACGGGGTTAGGGATGGCCATCACCTATGAGCTAATACAATTGATGAAGGGCCAAATAAAAGTGGCAAGCACCAAGGGATTGGGCTCGCAATTTGAGATTACCATGGCTTTTGAGATTGATAAGGAATGGCGTGGGAATGAAAAAGAGATAAGCGATTACGAAAAGTCGCTTTCTGGCAAGCGCATCCTTCTGGTGGAGGATAACGAGCTGAATAGGTTAGTTGTTACTAATTTATTGGGTCATTATAACGTCAATACCGTAGAGGCGACCAATGGGCAGGAAGCGCTGGAAAAGGTAGGGAGTGAATTTTTTGATCTTATATTAATGGATCTTCAAATGCCCGTGATGGATGGCCTGCAGGCAGCCCGGAATATTCGAAAGCTTAAAATCACAACACCAATCGTTGCCCTTACCGCCAATGCCTTTAAAAGTGAGGTAGATAAATGTAAGGTTGCCGGCATGAATGATTTTGCGAGCAAGCCATTTGACGAAGCGATTCTATTAAACACCATAGTGAAGAATTTATGGAACACTCCCCAATTTCCTCTTGATAAGAAAATTACCCCCGAAAAGGGAGAGCAAAAACTATATGACTTGTCCCGCATCTTTGAACTAAGCCATGGTAATAAGTCCTTCGTTAAGCGAATCATTGACATTTTCTGTCAGCAGGCATCAATGGCTATTGACGGCTTGACCTCGGCTGTCGAAATGAGTGACATTAAATCAATGAATAAAATTGCTCATAAAATTAAACCCAGTTTAATAGAAATGGGTATCAAGTCGCTCAAGGAGGAAATCATTTATTTGGAATCGGTCACAGGAAGCTCGCCTCGCGACAAGATATCTAAGGAGGCTAATAAAGTCATCGATGTACTGCGGTCAGTAACAAATCAACTGAAATCTTATTGACAGTGTACTTGTGTCGGGAGGCTTACTTCACTGGGAAATTTGGTTGCCCTCACTAAAACACCCACGAATACCCTGTAGCTACCGAGCCGCCCACCCCTGCCCCTACACCGGGTGTAACCACGATGCCGCCAAAGGTGAACACGGGCTGATTTTGAGCATTGAGCGTAACATCGTACACAATGCTGAACGATACACCAGCACCGGCACCGACTTCCACATTCACGGCAACGGAATTGCCGGAGAGTTGATCGGGTGGATTTTTCCAAATACCAAATTGACAGCCAAGACCGGCTCCACTTTGCACACCCAGGCTGGCATCCAACCCGGCATACCCTTTTGTCTTATTGGGCGAAGCCAGCGCCACACCGTAGCCATACGAACCTTCCATGCCAATAACATTCGATGCGCCACTGGTAAAGCCAACGCTCATGGATTTAAACTCCAACGCTTTTTTCACTTCATTCCACGCAGGGTTGTTCACCAGTTTCACCATCTCCTGTTGTGCCAGTTTAGGGTCTTTGGCTTTGGCTACGCGGAACAGGCCGTTGATGAAGGCCTGGTCTTTCACCACTTCAGTGGCGGCTTTGCCGAAATCGTCAATAAACTTTTTGCGTTTGTCGGCTTCGGCTTTGGCCAGCAGTTTTACCGTTTCGTTTTGTGCTTCGTTAAAGTTGTCTTCAAAGAACTGCCCTGCCGTACTCACCGCATTGGCTACATCTTTGGTAAAGAAAGTTTGTACACTGCCTACGATGTTGGTTGACTTTTTGTCGACTTTATATTTCGGCTCGAACACGGTGCCATAAATTTTGTACCACTTGTTGGGAGGAATGTTCATGTCGGTGCTGAAGATGCGCGGTCCGTTTTTGTCGTCTTCCAACATATCGTACACCCAGGCGCTGATGGTGATGTCAGTGGCATCTTTGGGTAGGGCCAGCCGTTTTTCGTAGGTAAGGGCTGCACCTTTTTTAGTCCAGCTGTCGCTTTTGCCACCCGATTTCCAACTCACTTTAAAGTTGGCCACATAGCCCGCTTCGTTGGCCAGACCTACGAAGTTGTTGTTGCTGCGCTCAGCCCATTCAAAACCTTTCTGTCCATCTCCTTCGTATTTGCGTTGTGAGTTGGCTTTGATGTCTTCGCCCTGAGGCTTGATCTGGTAGAATTCGTCCCAGAAGAAATAGTAGTCTTTGTTATTAGCACTGTAGTCAATGGCTTTGATGGGGCGTGTGGCGTCAAGGTTCTTAAATCCATCTACCCCGCTTTTGCGGATGCGTGCGTCCACGGGTTCACCTCTTTTTTTGGAAACGTATTCGTTGCCTTTAAAGAAATAATAGGTTTGTGTTTCGCTGTTGTAAGTTGCCGCATCGATGGAGGGCCATGGAAGGCCAGCGAAGCCATCTTTGGAATTGATCTTTACGGGCTTGGAGAGCTTCTGTGTAGTGAACTTAATGGTAGAGACATAGGTGTTGACTTTGCTCACCGTAGTTTCGGCTACCTCATCACCTTTGAAGAAATAGTATTTGTCGTTGTCGGAGCTGTAGCACACCGCATCGATATTTCCCCCGCCCCACGACTTGGGAAAGTTTTCCCATTCTTCCGTAATGACCAGCGGCAAGCCATCAATGTATTGGCCACGTTCTTTGATCACAAAGTATTTGCCGAAGAAGAAAAAATACTGTTCCGCTTTTTCATTGTACACCACGGCATCAAGGGAGGCCCAGTTTTGGGCTGTAGCCGAAATGCAAAGCACAGCGGTAAACAGCAGCATTAAAGATGCCTTTATTGTTTTCATATTAGGAGCATGTTTTGGGTTGGAGGGGGTAAAGCCTGAGATTGAAGATATGGATTATTTTGTTTTAAAAAACGAAGTGTGTTTAGGGGACGATACCCGGACTGCAAAATTCAACCCTCCCCTCCTTCCGTTAGCCAGCAAACTACGATTGTCTTTGAATGTTTGGTTAGTCACGGGTATAGCCGGATTCAATCCGACCAACTTGTATTAGGCAAAAAGGCTGCCAGATTAATTGGCAAAGGTTGGGTTTCGAGAGGTTAGAAGGGCGGACTTCACTAAGATAAAGGTGTTACCCCTGAGGAGATACCTCACTGCGTTCGGTAACTCAGGGTAAAAAATGAGATCTCAGTTGCGTTGCCAATCGCCAGCCTTATGTTCATCTGTTCCACAAAGAACCACAAAGAAGTCACGGAGGGCCGCAAAGGTATAGGTTCCTCTTTGGCTAAGGGCACTGTCAATTCTGTGCATTGCCAAAAGGCAAGTTTTTCTTTTGCGATCATTTAGTTCACTAGTGTGGAATATATCAATCGCGCTGCGAGTCTACTGCCCTCTGGGGACGGATGGAAATCATCAGGACCATAAAAAAGGTATTCCCCCTGATCTCCGTAGGCTTTAAAGGCAGCGCCTACGGGGATAAGAATAGAATTGGTGGCACTTGCCGCTTCCGTGTAATTGGAAATCACCCCATCAAAAGTGTGGTAATAATTTTTTGCTGGCCAAACCATGTAAAACGCCAACTCGGTACCACGACTTGTACAGATGTCCTTAATGAGCTGGCCGTAATCCAATAACGACACTCGGCCATCGCTCTGTGATGACGGCCCCTGCTGCACCACCACAAAGTCATAGTTTCCCGCGCAGATCTTCTTCTGCATCTTACCATCGACCCAATGATCTTCCAGCGCGTAGTTTGGGAATGCCAGGGCATCGGAAACGACACTTTTGCCAGCAGCGTTTCCCTCTTTTTCAACGAGTGCCGGTAAGTCATTGGTGTAGGTCAAACTGTTTCCGATAAACAAGATTCGAATGGTACTGTCATCTTCACGCTTGGAATCACAATCGACCTGGATTTCGCCTACCGGATTTGGCACAGGTACAGGTACTACCGGTTTAGCTCTCGCAGGCTCTTCCGGCTCACTGCATGAAGCAAGCGAATATACTACTAAGAGAAAGACTGATATCTGAAATTTTAACAAGGGTATCATTACTTAGTTGGTCACATTTTGAAACACCTATGACGCTACAATATCCGCGATGTTTTTTTACTATTTATTGCCTTGTCATTGTAAATGCAGTATTCGTCAACGAATAGGATAATACTGCCAGCGAGCTGCCATACCTTTAGAGTGAAGACGATTACTCGGTTGTTAAAGCGCTGATGAATCGCGTATTGGCGGCCATGAAAAGCTGACGCAGCCATACCCTGATTTGGGTGATCTATGTGTTGTTCAAAACCTATCCCAACAACTGCATCGTCTTCACAAATTTATCGGGTTAACTTTTGAAATCCGCACAAGCGGGACCATGCCTTCGGCAGGCAAGCGCTTGCGCTAGGTCCGGGGGTATGTGCGGACCGGGCAATGTGTGTGCAATTTCATCGCTGTCCTTTCATAGGCCTTGCAACACTTTCGGGTTCATTAAAAAGCTACATGTAGTATTAATACGCTGCCTGCACTTTTACCTTTTTACGGGAGCCTATTCTAAGTCCTATGTTTATTCCTGAAAAAATATTATCAATAGAATTTGATTCGTACTCATCTGAGTAAGTCAGAGGTGTACCCACATACACTTCCGCAAATAGTCTTATTACGCTTCTGCCATTTCTGTTTAGCCAGTCTACGCCAACGCCTCCCACCTGGTTGACGCGATTTACAGAAGCACCTTGTCTGAAACCTACATGTGTATAGTTAATACCAGCTAACAAATACACGTCAAGTATATTCTTTCGGGTGCGATAGAATTCCAGGGGATAAAGATTGAAAACCCCCTCTGCTTCAAATTGCGAGAACGGCTTTTCAGCAACATCGGTAGGCGCATAATAACCAACACCACGTAATCGGGTTTGCAAAAGATTATTTCCAAAATAAAATCCAGTTGAAACACCCTTCGTTAATGGTGCCAGATCGGAAATCTTCCCGTTTGGCTTCGTCAATATAAAATGGTGATAGCCACGACTTATTTCAAGGCCTTTCTCCCAGATGCGTTGCTGGCCTTGCGACCAGGTAATCTGTGGGGCAATGATCAATAGCAATATGATCCACTTGCGCATATGTATCAAGGCCTATTGACTTACACGAATGAATACCTGAACATCGTGGGGAGCAGGGATGTGACCACCGAAATACGGCCAAAGCATATAATACACGCCACGTTCGCATGTGTTGCCGCGTTTTATGTAAACCGGTGTTTCATTATTCAGAATGAAGGTGTAGTGATCTTCGCTGATCTCAATCTGGTAATGATTGAATTCATTCAGAGCAACGACACCAACAAATTCTTCAATGCGCTCACCATTTACATAGCAGTAGGCATAAATCTCCAGTCTTTCATTGAACCACTGCCAGGCAAATCGTGCACTGTTCTGATGATGAAGGGAATTGCAATCGGAAAATCCAAATAACTTGTTTTTATTACTCTGTAAGGCAAGATCACCAAAATCATAGATCGCAGTTTCGTTGAACATGGCATCAAATGCCAACGTGCGACTTTGAAGACTTTCCACGACTCGTGGATACGCATAGTGATCGCCTTTTCGCGTAACAAAGGTTTTAATGGGCTCCACTTCAGGTTCACAACCTTGTGCGAGTAAAATCACAAACGAAGCCAATAGGCCAAACCGCGTGTTCATCATACCGACAAAGATTTTGTTATTATATATGCTGCAGCCGACCATGCAACAATGTTTGCGACCATGAGCCATTTTTGTATTCTGGCATAACCATTCATGCGTTGCAGGAACCTTAGTTTACTCAACTCCGGAAAGTTTGGATCAATAAAATCATTTGTGTCATTCATACGCTATAGTTTTATATTCAATGATGTTTGCGCGGACAGGTATCCTTTCCGGATACTCATACCCATGTTTATGTTGAACCGCTCACTAATTTTTAGCTCAGTGACAACTGCGGGGCACACTACGAAAAAGTATTTGTTAACAATGCCTATTCGTGCGTTGGTGTAGAATGTTATTCGATCCGCTTTCATCAAAGGGGTAGAGATTGTCATGCCCCAAAACGGGTCGTGACGTCCAACCTTTTCCTGTCTTGATAATGCCGTTTGGTAGAAGCCACCAAATTTCCATTTGGATGCAACTTCAATAGCAACCGAAGCTCCATATTGATAGCTATCGATTGTCTTCTCAACCAAGGGAGTCACCACCACATGCTGAGCCGATAACAATACTGGCGTCACGAAAAGAGCAACGAGAATGATTTGCCGCTTCATGCTGCTTTTTTCAGATTAGGTATAACCATCGAACAGGTTGTTCCTTCTTGTTCTTGCGAATGAATGGAAAATTCAGCGCCTATTTTTTCGGTCAATGTCTTTACGAGAAACAACCCCAGGCCACCGTGCGATTGCTGCGATGCGCGAAAGAATGGCTGGCAAATCAATTTTTGCTGTTTCTTGCCGATTCCAATTCCATTGTCACGAATGTTGATCAGCATGCCTTTTTTGTTCGATGTTGCCTTGATATCAATCTGCCTTACCTCCTTTTCATGGTCAGCAAATTGAATGGCATTTCCGATCACATTCTTAAGGATCAGAAAATTGCAATCATAATCAGAAAACCATCGATGACTTTGATCAATGCTTGTAGTTACTTTAAGACCATTATCTTTGATTACCGGTTCGTACTGATTGAGAATAATACCTACCATCTTGTTGGCATATAATTCATCACAGCACAGTTCGCGCTGTGAGTGCGTAATGTAGGCCTCCAGATTACGGATCATCTCCTTCATATTTTTCGCGCAGCATCGAATAAGGTCAAGACAATTACTCAACTCATCGGCATTTGAATGGCGGGCTACTTCGGTCAATCCTTCTATAGAAGCCAATGGTCCTCGGAGATCATGTGAACAACTATGCGCGAACCGGTCAATGATTATTCTACTTTGTGCCAGTTCCTCCTTGAGTGTATTTTCGTCCTTCCGTTTCATTTGCTGCGTTGCTTAATTTTTCCAAAACTGATTCCGACATTGACGGAGACAGGGTTTATGATGCGGGTGCGATCAAATATTTCACTGTTGCATCGTGTTGCAAATGGAACACCGTAAGCAACTTCTGCAAACAGATGAATGAAATCTCCCTGACCGTTCTCTAGCTGATACTCAGCACCCAAACCGACATTGTATTGCGTGGTAACTCCTCTTCCCAGAAACTGTTCTTCGGATGTACTATAGTTGTGTGTGCCGATTTGATCAAGATAGTTGCCATAGAAGCTAATGTGCTGCTGGGAAACACTGGCAATAAAGTATGGCTCAACAGAACGATACTTTTGATTACCGATTCGCAACAAGTACACATTCGCAGACAAGCCCCCTGTAAACAAGTCGAAGCTGTAAGGAAGGGATGCATCAGAATAAAAGAGTCCTGCATTAGCTTTGAGTTTGCCAAACTTATTGGCGACAACTCCACCGACAATAACACCCAGATTGCTTACGCGGAGCTGGTTAAGTTCGGTAAGATCACTTTTTAATGTGTAGATAGGCCTGCCCAATGCAAGTTCATAGCCCAGGTAAAGCGGGTTGCCGGTTTTCTCAATGGTGCTATCGGACAGCAGATACCGATCTTCTGTATATCCATATTCCTGGTCAGGAAACGCCATCGTTTGGCCCATTGCCACACACGACTTGAGCGACAGAAACAAGAACAAAATAACGATCAGCAATCCCTTGATGCTGTTCTCTTCGAGTCTTCTTTTTGCAGTCATACATTGTTGTTTTAGTATGACCAAAGTGCAACTCAGAAGTGCAGTATAAATCAGCTATAGCTGATTGTAAAAAATCAGATTATTGGAAATGTTTAAGGCAATTTCAAGCACTGAACGTGAATGAAGTGATGATTTTGAGTGGTTTAGCCTGAAAAAGGGTGATCAGATTATGATAGACTGCCTCAACATACCTTAATCCTGTTCACGAAGAGTGAAATTCGCGAGACGCATTTCTATCTTGATAGACGGAGGCATCAGATATATCTGATTTAAGGATGAATAATGGAGATGATAATAAGAGCTATTAAAATGCAATCAGTTCATGCTTGATTGCATACTTAACCAGTTCAGCGGTGTTTTTTAAGCCTAGCTTGTCAAGGATATGCATCTTATGTGTATTCACGGTCTTTGTACTAATAAATAATTGCTCCGCCACTTCCTTGTCTGACTTTCCGGAGGCGACCAGTTGAAGCACTTCCATTTCGCGCTTACTCAGGTCTGTAAGTTGAAAATGTTGTTTGGTCTGGCGTGCTGAAACTTCTCTGTTATAGAAATCTTCAAAAACCAGGTTCGTGATCGCTTCATTAAAATATTTCTCTCCTTTGCTCACAACGCGAATGGCTTCTATGAGGGTAGCTTTTTCCACATCTTTTGGAAGGTAGCCATCGATGCCAGATTGTATTCCGGCAGATACAAGTTCCTTCTTTACCTCCATGGAAAGCAAAATCACTTTTATTTTGCTGTTGCGTTCCTTTACCCAGCGCGTTGCCTCAATTCCGGTCATGCCTTTCATGTGTATATCCATGATAATCAGGTCTGGGCTAAGATCTCTCATTTTACTAACCAGTTCCTCACCGCTTGAGAGCGACCCTACAATTTGTATATCATCGAGCTGTGCCAGCATGATGGCGATTGAATCACGAACGACAGTGTGATCATCGACTAATAAAACCTTGATTCGCTCCACGAGTATCTATTAACTTAGTAAGCTGCTACTTTGCTGGTATCGTAACTGAAAACACTGAGCCCTTTCCTGGTTTGCTGGATACATCAATAGTTCCACCCATCAGGTCCACTGCCTTCTTAACAATGGAAAGGCCTAACCCCGTTCCCTGAATTCCCTTTGTATTCTGTCCCCGCTCAAAGGGCTCAAATATTTTTACTAAATCCTCATCATT
>JBFWZR010000105.1:0-14524 GCA_050185175.1 Cyclobacteriaceae bacterium | reverse complement strand
ACGTTTCAATGAATGCATTCTGGAAAGAGTTGTTGCGCGAAAAGGGGTATACCATCGGACGACTTGATTCAAGGTATCTTGGTATCGACAAAATGGATGCAGGCGAGCGATCTGACTACAATGCCGAGATCACCTCATGGCTTCATTCATTTACGCCAGCCATTAATTATTACCTGAGAGAACATTTGAAATTTAAGACCGACATCAAGTACAACATGTTTGGTCCGGTTCACCCATGGGATAGAACCAACGACCATACTGGTGACAACCTGAGACAGGCAATGGCACAGAATCCATATCTCAATGTCATGTTCCAATCGGGGTACTATGACGGAGCATGTACTTATTTCGATGCGAAGTATTCAATGTGGCAAATGGATCCTAGCGGAAAAATGAAAGATCGCTTTAGTTGGAAAGGTTACAGAAGTGGTCACATGATGTATTTGAGAAATGAAGACCTCATCAAAGCAAACGATGACGTGCGTGAGTTTATTCAGAAAACAACGAGCAACGGAAAGCCGGCAAAATATTAAGATAATTAAATTGCGAAGAGTCGATCGGCAGGTGTAACACACCTGCCGATTTTTTTAACTTTAAGATTATGAGAACTACCTATACACTTCTGTTATCAATTTCCATTGTCGTTCTAACAAGCTGTCAGTCGAAATCCAAGCTGGAATTATTAAAAGAATCCGTCAACACTGAGCTCTCGAAGGCGGAAGGCACCTTTGGGATTGCCTTCAAAAACCTGGACAACGGTGAGCAACTCCTTATTAACGAGAAAGAAACTTTTCATGCAGCAAGCACGATGAAGACTCCTGTACTCATCGAAGTTTATAAGCAGGCAGCAGAAGGAAAGTTTTCTCTTCAGGATTCTATCACCGTAATTAATGAATTTAAGAGCATAGTTGACGGAAGCCCTTACCAACTAAGTTCAGAAGACGACAGTGAGTTTGAATTATACAATCAGATTGGCAACAAAAGGACAATTTATGATTTAGTTTATCAAATGATCATTGTTAGCAGCAACCTGGCAACAAACATTGTCATTGAGACTGTGGGTGCAAAAAATGTGATGTCAACCATGAAAGACCTTGGCGCGAATGACATGCAGGTGCTGCGAGGCGTTGAAGATCAAAAGGCCTACGAAGCAGGAATGAGCAATACGACTACTGCCTACGACTTGATGATATTATTTGAAAAACTAGCGAAGGGCGAAGCCGTAAGTCCTGAGGCTGATCAACAAATGATTGACATTCTCTTCGACCAAAAGTTCAATGAGATAATTCCGGCTAAACTGCCAGCAGAAGTGAAAGTAGCACACAAGACGGGAAGCATCACCGCAGTTCGCCATGATTCAGGCATTGTCTTTTTACCAGATGGGAGAAAGTATGTATTGGTAACTCTTTCGAAGGAGTTGAAAGATCCAGAGAAAGGAATCGCAGCGATGGCCAACGTATCAGAATTGATTTACAAGTACGTAATCAACAAATAAGTTTAATTACCCTCGTCAGCGATCCATTTCTATTCTGTATCTTCCGATTCGTCCATGACTCAGACCCCAACAAAAAAGATAGGCCTCTGGACTAGCACATCGCTGGTCGTGGGCAATATGATTGGAGCCGGTGTCTTCCTTATGCCTTCAGCCCTTGCCAGCTATGGTGGAATAAGTCTGCTGGGTTGGGTGTTCTCCGCAATCGGTGCCTTGTTCCTTGCTATTCTATTCGGAAAGCTAAGCAAGATGATGCCGCTAGGCGATGGTGGTCCCTATGCTTACACACGCAAAGGTTTTGGCGACTTCCCCGGATTTCTCGTAGCATGGGGCTACTGGATTTCTTGCTGGACTACGAATGCAACTATTGCAGTGTCGTTGGTAGGAGGCTTAAGCTTGTTCATACCGATTCTGGGAACCAATCCGGTAGCAGCAGTGGCGACAGCATTAAGTGCAGTCTGGGGCCTCACGTGGATTAACGCAATGGGCGTCCGTGAAGGCGGAAAGGTTCAACTGATCACCACAATACTCAAACTTGTTCCCCTTACTATAATCGCATTTGTAGGATTATTTTTTATTGACATCGACAATTTCTTCCCTTTCAACATCAGCGGTGTCTCCAACTTTGCAGCGATTTCAGCCACAGCAGCCATGACGATCTTTGCCTTTCAAGGTGTTGAGTGTGCTACTATTCCGGCAGGTGAAGTAGAAAATCCCGAAACCACAATTTCAAAAGCGACAATGATAGGCACGCTCGTTACTATTGTAGTGTATATTCTCAGTACGATTTCCGTTATGGGAATTATTCCTGTTGACAAACTTCAAACCTCTGTTACTCCATTTGCTGATGCAGCAGAAATAATCTGGGGTAATGGTGCACACTATCTGGTGGGAGCAGGAGTTGTGATCTCAGCTTTTGGCGCACTTAATGGGTGGATACTAATACAGGGTCAAGTGCCATTCGCTATCGCGAAGGATAAGTTGTTTCCTCATGTTTTCGAAAAGAAAAATTCAAAGGGAGCACCTGCATTGGGCATAGTTATCTCAAGCATATTCATTTCGGTCCTTGTGTTTATGAATTATACCAAGGGTCTCGTGGAGCAATTTCAATTTCTGGTTCTGCTGACAACCGTAATGGTACTCGTTCCTTATCTCTTTTCATCCGCCTCATATCTTATGTTGTTGATTGAGGAAAAACATCTTAAGACGGGAGGTTGGGCAAGAGCAATATTCTTATCGGCAGGTGGGTTTGCATTCTCCATCTGGGCGATAGCTGGCTCTGGCGAAGAGTCAGTGTTTTGGGGATTCCTGATGCTGCTCGCTGGCATCCCTTTTTATATGTGGAACATTTGGAAACGTGATCGCACATCATGAGCAACCGAACCGCTCATTCAGAATACGGAACACTTGATTCAGTGTTCATAAAAAGAGCAGCTGATGCTTTTGTTGATGACAATCACTTAAGCGATACCTGGCAAGAGCTCAATTACCTTGGCAAGCCTGACCTAAAGCTTGCAAATCGGGAGTATGAGTCTTTTGAGGATATACTGAAGAAAAGTGGCACGAATATCTTCCACTTACCTCAGAACTCTGGTGTGAACATGGACTCGATATACTGTCGTGATGCGTCTATTGCCACCGACTTCGGAATGATCATTTGTAACATGGGTAAGGCTGGTAGAAAAAGTGAGCCAGCAGCGGAGAAGACAGCGTTCGAAAAAGAGGGGATCACGATCCTCGGTGAAATTAAATCTCCAGGCACTATCGAAGGTGGTGACGTGGCCTGGCTGGATACAAAAACTATTGCCGTAGGGCTCACCTATCGAACCAATCGAGCGGGTATTGATCAACTGAAGAACTTACTTGAACCAAAAGGCATCAAAGTAATTGAAGTACCGCTCCCACATTACAAAGGACCTTCCGATGTTTTTCACCTGATGTCAATACTCAGTCCAGTTGATAAAGATCTTGCAGTGGTTTATTCACCACTGATGCCGATATCATTCAGGAATGATTTGCTCAACAGGGGATTTAAACTTGTAGAAGTACCAGATAACGAATTTGATTCGATGGGTTGCAATGTGCTGGCGTTGGCACCACGCTTATGTTTAATGGTAAAAGGCAATCCGGTAACAAAATCCAGAATGGAGGCACAAGGTTGCAAGGTGATTGAATACGAGGGAGAAGAAATCAGCGTGAAAGGTGGCGGTGGCCCAACTTGTCTCACGAGGCCCATTTGGCGAAATGTTTAAATCACTCGTTCAAACTCCAGTCGTAGTCGAGATAACTTACATTCGCATCTCGATTTATTTTTTGTTGAGTGTATCTATTCACAAATTCAATCAAGGACGACTTCTTAGTGAAATCGCCTTTATACCACTTGAAAATACTGGATAACTCCACTTTATCTCTGGAAATTTTATTTCTCGATGGATCGGCTAAAAATGATCGCCCCGCCTGATCCAATTGGTCATCCAGTTTTTCCGCCTCATAGGCCTCGGTTAATAACCTAGGACAAGACTTTGAAGCACACACAATCGCGAAGTGAATACGCGGGTCATCAAATTCACGTCTCAGCTTCTCATGTTCGATATTATTGAGATCCAACGTTTCGTCTCCAATCTTGATAAAACGAATGTCCCAGGCAGTGTTTACTTTATATATCCAGCCACCAAGGTCTTTGATGCTCTTCACCGGATAGTTATCTGCGATTAACTTTATCGTGAAAGCATTGTAAGCATTGATCCAAAAAGCCTTACGCTGATTGTCGGTCCATGCGGCAGTTGGAGGGTTTTGTGACAACGAATTCAGATAACCCTGGAACAGTTCTATGTCATCAATAAATCCGGTATAGTTAACTTTTCCGTCATCACTCACATATTTTCCTAATAATTCAGAAAATACCTTGTGATCTGGTACCTGACTCAGCGCCAAAGTACTTGAGCATAGTATTGCAATCGAAAGAAGGGTTCTCATGAGCTAAATCTACTTCAGGGTAAATGAGACACTTTGTCTTCTTAGTTACAGTTATGCGAGATTTTTAGTTCGAATAGATGAGCGGGAACCGGTATTGGCAGTTCAGTCGTATATTTAACAATACTAATTTTATTCTCCCAAAACATGAAAACATACTACAATCCTGAGGATCTCAAAAAGTTCGGCAACATTGGCGAATTTCAAAAAACACTGGCAGATAAATTTTTTGACTACTATGGTGAGGCATTCAAAGACGGTGCACTTACCGCCCGCGAAAAATCACTGATTGCGCTTGCTGTTGCCCATACGATTCAGTGCCCCTACTGTATTGATGCCTACACCGTGGACACGATGGAAAAAGGTTGTGATGAACAGCAAATGATGGAAGCGGTACACGTAGCTGCCGCCATCCGAAGTGGGGCTAGTCTGGTACATGGCGTGCAAATGATGAATAAATACAAAGAACTTTCGATGTAATGATCAAGTCACTGAAGGCAAGACAAAGTGAACTGGCTGATGTAGCCTATGAGCTCAAAATTCTGAGTGAGAAAACTCCCACAGGATTTGAACCGGATGCATTTGCCAGCAAACTAAGGGAATCAAACTTATATCCTCTTAAACCTACGCAGATTGAAATTTTTCAGGTGAACGTAGGTAAGATGTGCAATCAAACTTGCAAACATTGCCACGTAGATGCAGGGCCTGATCGCAAAGAGATCATGACAAGGGAAACGATGCAACAATGCCTTGATGTGATTCAAGCAAATCATTTCACCACGGTTGACATTACTGGTGGTGCTCCCGAAATGAATGAAAATTTCAGGTGGTTTGTCGAGGGCATACGTGCCATCAGTAAAGACATCAAGATCATCGTGCGATGTAACCTTACTATCATCGTAGCCAATCCAAAGTATCACGATTTGCCGGATTTCTTCAAAAAGCACCGAATAGAAGTAACCTCATCTCTCCCCTACTTCACCGCAATGCGAACAGATTCGCAAAGAGGTGAAGGTGTATTTGAAAAATCAATAAGGGCGCTCCACATGCTCAATGAAGTTGGATACGGAAAGTCTGGAACCAATCTCATGCTCAATCTGGTTTATAATCCTTCAGGCGCATTTCTTCCAGGATCGCAGGAATCGCTGGAGATAGAGTTCAAAAAAAGATTAAAAGATGCTCATGGAATTGAATTCAATCAGTTGTTTACAATTACCAACTTACCCATCAGTCGCTTCCTCGACTATCTATTGGTGAGCGGTAACTATGAATCGTATATGGAGAAACTGATCTCATCGTACAATCCGGTGGCAGCCACAGGTGTCATGTGCCGAAATACCGTGTCTGTTGGATGGGATGGATACCTCTTTGATTGTGATTTTAATCAAATGCTGGATATGAAAGTAGCCAACGAGGAAAATCACATTTCGAAATGGAACACCGAAAAGCTTGAGCAAAGAGAGATATTAGTTAATCAACATTGCTTTGGATGCACCGCTGGCGCAGGGTCCAGCTGCGGTGGAGCCACCACATAGCACCACAATTTTGAGATCATGCAAATAAGTGTGATCATTCCAACATTCAATGAAGACCAGAACATTGGCCAACTGGTTGATTTCATCCTCGTCCATGGGCAGGGCATCGTTTCTGAAGTAATTGTGGTGGATGGCAACAGCACTGACTCAACGGTTGAAGTTGCTGTAGAAGCGGGAGCTCGAGTCTTACGCTGCGCAACGAAATCGAGAGCAGCACAGATGAATCTCGGAGCCTCCGAAGCCACAGGGCATATTCTTTACTTTGTTCATGCCGACATAAAACTGGTAGACTCCTTTGTCACCGATATTAGCGAAGCATTGAATTCGGGATTTGACGCAGGCTGCTATAGATATAAGTTTGATTCAAAAAAATCTATTTTAAAATTCAACGCATACTTTACGAGGTTTAATCGCATCATGTGCCGCGGTGGAGATCAAACGCTGTTTATCAAAAGAAACGTATTTGAAGCATTGGGAAGATTTAATGAGCGCTTTGTAATCATGGAAGACTATGACCTCATTCGAAGAATTCAGAAACGATATAAGTTTAGAATCATTCCCAAAAGCATTCTCGTTTCAGACAGAAAGTATCATTCTAACTCCTGGCTCCGTGTCCAGCTGGCAAACCTCACCATATTTATGATGTACCTGTCTGGCGTGTCTCCTCAAAAAATGGCGCGGTACTATAAAAAGCTTCTCGACTACAGATGAAAATTATTTACCCTCAGCGGGGTGATTGACTTAGCCTATTAATGTATCGACCTTCACAATAAATTAGAAGAGGTCTTTTGGCATCAAGTCCTAAACCTAATGCAGGGATTTCTCTTCGGGGCGGGCCATTTTGGCCCGCTTTTATATTATACTATCCGGTTTTCATTCACGTTACTATCTTTATAGCAAATTTTACAAATGAAAACTATTGCGTCAATCGCAGTCTTCGGCTTAATCTCATTCTTCCAAGCTACGTCTTACGAGGATGTCAAACTCTCGGATCAGGAGATAATATACCAGGCAGTCTTTCAGAAGGAAGGAATCACCTATGCTGCACTTGAAGAATATTATAAAAAGAATAATCACTTTTCCAACCTCAAGGTCGCTGCCAACGAAATGACATTTGACATTAAAGACCTCACTGTGGACTATCTTAAGTTCCAGTTCAGCCAGGTCGAAACACCGTTGCTACTTCAGACCGGAAAATTCAGCGGAAAAGGTTCCGTTTCGGTGAGAGATGGTCGCTATCGGATCACCTTCAGCAAAATTATGGTAACAGGTGAAATCGGCTACAAATCAATTAAAGAGCCTGAGCCGTTTACCGGACTGTGTAGCAAGAACAATGGCACGCAACTTTCACAGGATTGGATGAAGCCAAATTCATTCGGACTGCTTTGTAAAGCTTTCGCAGATAACTTTGAGCTGAAAGAAACTGATGATGACTGGTAGTCACTCCGGCTTTTGACGCCACTGTTTTTTCTCTGATTTTAATTTTTTCTCTTTCTGCCGGTTGACCTTCGATGCCTTTGTAGGCTTAGTGGGTTTTCTTCTCTTCTTGGGAGTGAGACTCCGTTTTAGAAGGTGATTCAATTTGACAATAGCAAGTTCCTTGTTTTCACGCTGCGATCTACTCTCTTGCACAGCAATAACCAAGTCGCCAACGGAAGTAAGTTTTGATTTTAGCCGAGACTTCAAAATCAGCTTAACTTCATCAGTCAATAAATTAGAATGGGTCACATTCCAACGCAACACGACCTTACTATTGACCTTATTTACATTTTGCCCTCCAGGCCCACTACTCCGAGTTGTCGAAAACTCGATCTCTTCTTTTATGTCATCAAATTGTGGAATATGCATTACCCGCTATGACGGTAGAAAATAGGAACGCAAAGTGTCATACGGCAAGTTCACTTCAAGCACAACGGGCGCGTCATTGATGCTGTGATAATTCAACTCCACCATACTATGCCGATCGCTCTGTGGACTCGGAAACACTCTTCCGATATTATCAACGTTGACGAGCTGCTTTCTGACCTCATCTTCATCACTAATTGTTAGTTCTATAAACTTCAGCATACTCATTGTAGGTTTTTGGCAAACGGCCATTCATGATTTATCCTGGCTTTCGCCAAATATACAACTGATCCCAACGCAATTACTGTGAGTCCCGAGATAACCAGGGTGATTCCTGTTGACCACAAAATAAAGAACCACATTCCTATCGCGATGTAGATCGGCCATGGGAAGAATGGCATTTTATACGGAAAGTCTTCATCTGGCCTGGTTTTTCGCAAAAGCAAGAGACCGATAGCCTGACCTACAAACTGAATCAATATCCTCATCGCAAGGATCGCACTGATCACATCGTGAAGCCTGAATAACAAACTAAAAACAAATGCAACTGCTCCGAGAAACAGCAGCGAGACATGCGGAAAGTTCTTAGTTGGGTGGAGCGTAGCAAAAACTTTGAAGAACGCGCCATCCGCAGCAGCTGCGTATGGTATTCTGCTATAACCAAGTGTTGCCGAGAAAACAGACGCGAAAGCGATGAACAAAATCAATACGGTAAGTACCTTGGCTGCGGTTGGTCCGGCCAATTCCTGCATATAAAGGCTAACCACAAACTCGCTTTCTTTTGCATACTTCCACGGAATGACGCTCACGACACTGATATTCATCGCTAAATACAAAACGGTAATTCCAGCTATGGAGAGAAACATACTCTTAGGAATATTTTTAGCTGGTTCGATAATTTCACTACCCAGGTGACAAACGTTATAATATCCAAGGTAGCTGTACACACTTTTGACACTTGCAAATCCAAGCACACTCGCAAATGCATAATTCAATCCTGCTCCTTCCGTCATGGTTTCCAGTGGCACTAGAAAGTTGCCTTCCGCTATACCTCCACCAATGATCCAGAACATGGAGGTGATCACGCCAAACCAAAGTGCAACAGAAATTTTCCCGATGGTTTCAATCTTTCTATAGAGAAGAACGACAATCAGAATCACCACTCCCCCACTTACTGCTTTTACCATCAAAGGTTCTAATGGCACCAGATAGGTAAAGTAAGAGGCAAACCCAATCGCGGCTGACGCGATCACTAGTGGTGCCTGAATCATCGTTTGCCACACAAAGAGGAAACTCATCATCTTTCCAGCTTTGTTTTGGCCATAGGCCTCTTTTAAGAAATTATAACTTCCGCCTGCCCTTGGAAACGCTGCACCAAGTTCACTCCACACCATCGCGTCAACAAAAGAAAGAGCTGCCCCGGCAATCCAGGCGAACAAAAAATTAGTGCCTGTCATCATACCCATCACCATCGGCATCGTAATAAAAGGACCAATGCCCACCATATCGATCATGTTGATTGCAGTGGCTTGGGTCAGTCCTAGTCTTCTCTCCATGGATGACGACATATTGTGTCTGGTGCTTTTAGTCGAATCTATCAGGATGTTATTTAATCAATTTATGATTTATTTGCACCATGTCTCTTTTTGTCGCCTCACTCAACTCTGGTAGCAATGGCAACTGCTACTATATCGCCAGTCATAGCGAGGCAATATTGGTGGATGCAGGGATCTCCTGTCGCGAAACAGACAAAAGACTCAGACGCCTGGGGCTCACCATGCAAAATGTAAAAGCAATATTCATCACCCACGAACATTCGGATCACATTTATGGTTTACCCTCGATCAATAAAAAATACAGGATTCCAATTTATATCTCAACCAAGACACTACTGAAAGCGCAGTTGAAGGGAATCGAAGCTTACAACTTCAAACCCTATGAGCCAATCAAAGTTGGAGATTTGACAGTCAGGGCATTTCCGGTGCCACACGATGCCCACGATCCGCACAACTTTATCGTGTCGAACAAAGCGGTCAACGTAGGTGTGTTTACTGATATTGGAGACATTACTGAACACGTCATTCACAACTTCGGGCAATGCCACGCAGCATTTTTGGAATCAAACTATGACATACAACTGCTGAACGCAGGCAGTTATCCCATAGCACTTAAGAATCGTATCCGCGATGGCTTCGGGCACCTCTCTAATTTGCAGGCTGCAAAATTATTTGTAGACCATCGCCCTTCTTATATGAGTCATCTGTTTCTGTCGCACTTGTCGAGAAACAACAACTCAACAGATATAGTGAGAAATCTTTTCAATAGCCTCACACGAGGCACAGAGATAGTTGTAGCCTCTCGTTACAGGGAAACGAAGTTATATTCGATTAATGCCAACGGATCGGGCAAGAAGGAACCATACCGAGGAATCGTAGCCCCGGTGCAGCTTGATTTATTCTAGAAATCGAAACCATACCAGAATTACGCTACTTAGTACAACTTGCCGGAGATATTCAGCGTAAAACTGGTATACATGCCGTTGTTCACGGAATAGAGCTCAAGGTTGTCCAAACCAGATGCTCTGATTCGCCAAAGATTTCTACCGGTAATTGATATAGTCAGTTCTCGCAAACCAAACTTGCCCGAACCTAGAAAAATTGGTTGATGAGAAATGGAAACATCTCTCAAAGAAATGTAAGACGCACTGTATGGTATATTATTTCGAAAAATCTCGCCCCCTTTTTGGTAGCTAACCGATGTACTGAATTGGAAACCACTCCAATCTCGCATAAGATAGAAATTACCGAACCAATCTGGACTAGAAATTGATTCTCCCAGATTTAGGCGCGTCAATGTGAGTTTGGTGTACCAATCTTTGGTGCCGAAAGGGTATGCCCCCAAAACCAATTCATGCCCCTTAATAGAAGCCGCCCGCGTATAATCAACGAAGGTCACTTGGTATGGGCCATCGACAATAGTCTCTTCTCGAAACGACTCATCGAAAACCAAATAGTAGCTATATGACGCCTGAATTTTGTTTTTCAATAACGCTACGTCAACTCCCGTCTGAGAAGAATAAAACTTATCGGGCGATGCAACCGATAGCTCCGGGTAAACCTGGGTAAGCGGATGCGCTACGTTTCCATCTCTGTATCCAAAGTTGCTTCTTAGTCTTCCAAATCCAATAAAATTGCTTTTGTCAAGTAAATCAGTAAAGTTCCACGACACGGCTCCAGTGTAAACAGAAATTTTCTTTCGCTCTGCAAAATTGTTCTCATCTAACCTGTAGGATAAGTCAAGACTCAATTTCTTTTTGTAGGTGCTATTAAGTCCGCCAGTTACCGATTTTATCATATCCTCCCCCTGCGACAAGCCAAAGTATTCTCTGTCAAAGGTCGTATTGTCCTCCTGGATCGCAATCAGTGACCTGATGTCAAAATTCTTCGCGAAAGAATGCTTCGTCTGAATACTGGCCTTAATGAGTTTCCTTTTTTGGTCATTCCTCAAGACACCACCATTGGTGAAAATGCTTTGACTCCTAAATTCAAATCTATCGTTGTGCTCAAGGTCGTCTTGGTACATCTGGGTCGACAGCCTAACCCATCTGACCGGCTGATATTCGAATACCAATCCCATTGTCCTAAAATTTGACTCCCCATCAGAACTGAATACCTGAAGAGGCACAGGCAAAATATCCCTCACCTTATGCCTTTCAAATATTAAAGTTCCTCTTAGGCTGGGTAAAATCTGAATTCCAGTGTTCAGCTTAAGAGAATTCATACCCACACCGGCCTCAAACTCCCTTTTAGGCATAAAAGTGTTATTGTAGGACAACCGAGTATCCAACGCTCCAAAATCTTGCTCAAAGGACAGGGAATTTGAAAGGTGAAATCTATCACTCGAGATTAGAGCAGAGTTATTTGGAGGAGTATATAAACCACGGGTCAAGAATGAATTAAATTCAAAATGAGGCCCGACAACATCTCTTCCTGATTTCCTTTGAAGCATAATCCCACCATTTCCACCAAACATTCCAAAATCTGGCGCACCATTTAGTGTGCTTAGAACCACAACCCTATCAAAGTCAAAAGCGTTGAGGTTTGCGAAATAGGAAATGTCGCTATTGTAGGGGATGCCATCAATAGCAAGAAGGCCAACTGGTGAAATTGGGTTTCCGGTAATGAAAGGCGGTGAGACAGTTACATTCGGTACCTGCCAACGTAGAACATTCAAAAAATTCATCCCGGCTGATAACTGAAGTAGTCTTGGATCCTCAAAAACCTGAAAAAAGTTCGTGTTGCTCTTTGACTCCAACAACGTGGAATCAGGTTCTGATCCGTAAAGGAACTCATAGTCAATAGAGTCCTTCAAGTGCATTACATCAGGCGGCTGGGAGAGGACTGGAATAATGGTACTGGCGGAAAATAATAATAGAGTTACCAGCACTAAAACGAGTTTCCATCTCATATAAAGTCAATATTATGAAATATCCTACAATAATACTGGCTCTAATGAAAAGAGGCTGGAAAATAATCTTCGACTTCTCAGGTTATCGGGTCTATCCACTCTTTGGCTGGCAAGCCAAAGGTTTCGACAAGAAAGCTAAAAAAGTACCATACCGAGGAATCGTAGCCCCGGTGCAGCTTGATTTGTTTTAAAAGGAGAATTAGCGAGCGATTACCTTGTAGGCTCTCTCTCCGTTCAGTTCGGTTTCAGCGACCACTCTATTCTGAACGAGTTCAGTGATCAAGTCAGTAATAACCGATTCTTTGTCCGTCCCGAGATGCGACACGATCTGATCGCGGGTTTTGATGTCATTGGGAGCCTTTCGAAAATCTGTAATAAAGTTCAGGATGTCGATTTTTCTCATTTTTATATACAGTTTTTCTACCATACGCAATGGTGATCAAAAGGTTCCGTCTTTTTCATCAACTACTTTCTCATGGCTGCTTCCGGTACTTCAACCCAATATTTTTCCGGATCCCGAAAATCAATATAAACCGGAAGTTCATCACCATTATTTAAAAGCAGGCTGGCAAAAATATTTTCGCTCTTAAAAGTCAGGTCTTTGCCCGAAACGTTGGCCGCACAAGTCACAATGTATGGATGTCTCCCGTTGACGGTTATACTCCTATTAAAACCTATTTCAGTAACACGAGCTTGAATTTTCCTGCCAGTGCGCATCAGCAACTCTCTCTTTTTTCTGAGCCTGTAATGATGATAAAAAACTGCTCCTCCGATAGAGCTAAAGACAAATCCCATAAAAAGCAAAACTGCGGGGCCAATCATCGCATCGACAATACCCTCTACAATGTGTTCGTATTCAAGCTGAAACCAGACTGCCCCAGCGAAGAAGATTGTTAGTCCCACAATCAAAAAGATGATGCCAAACATTTTCATAACTCAGTAATTTGAGTCGAGGAACCTGGGAACGATACGATGCTTCGTTCCTTGTTCGTAGGCATATGCAATTTCAAGGAGCACCCCCTCACTCCAAGCCCTTCCAAAAAACGAAATACCAACTGGAAGTCCTTCGATTACGCCCATAGGCACGGTTATGTTTGGGTATCCGGCACGTGCAGCCGGAGAAGAACTTGATACATGAAATGAGTCACCATTAGTTCTGTCCGTCTTCCACGCAGGGGCACCAGTAGGCGCCATGATGGCATCAAGTTTATTTTCATCCATCACTTTGTCGATACCTTCCTGTCTGATTCCGTTCAGCATCTTCATCAAAGCCTCCTTGTATTCTTCAGACTCGAGCGATGCCTTTTCCTGTGCCATCTCAAGATACTTTTGGTTGTATCGTTCTAATTCTATCGAATCATTTTTGTTAAACATGATCAGGTCCTCCACACTTTTGATTGGTGCATTCGGTCCCAGCGATTGAAAATATTTGTTCAATCCATCTTTATACTCAAATAGCATAATCTCAAATGAATATTGTCCTACTTCATCACTTCCGATCTCCGGAATTTCAACAACTTCAGCACCTTGCGACTTGATGTATTCCACAGCAGCATCCATCACAGCATCGACCTTAAAATTTCTGCCATAGGGAGCTTTGTAAAGCCCGATTCTCTTACCCTTCAGTCCATCTGCTTTTAAAAACGATGTATAATCTTCCGACTGCTTTCGATCCGCTGCCAGTGTCTTGCTATCTGCTGAGTCAAGGCCAACCAGCGCAGTCAAGCAAATAGCAGCATCAGTGACTGATCTTGCCATCGGACCTGCAGTGTCTTGTGTAAACGAAATCGGAATAATTCCCGACCGGCTCACCAAGCCAACTGTAGGTTTAATTCCCACAATTCCATTGTTATTTGACGGACAAACTATTGACCCGTTGGTCTCAGTTCCGATAGCGATCATCACAAGGTTGGCAGATACTGCTGCACCAGATCCAGAACTTGATCCACATGGATTGCGCGAGAGATCATAGGGATTCTTCGTTTGGCCACCCACGCCACTCCAGCCACTCGATGACATCTGTCCGCGAAAATTCGCCCACTCACTCAGGTTTGCTTTTCCTATGATGACGGCTCCTGCCTGTCTTAGTTTTCTGGCAACATAACTATCCTGCAAAGGGTGCGATCCCAGCAGTGCTCGCGAGCCTGCAGTGGTTTCCATTTTGTCATGAGTATCAACATTGTCCTTTAACAAGACAGGCACACCGTGCATT
>JBFWZR010000104.1:0-15047 GCA_050185175.1 Cyclobacteriaceae bacterium | reverse complement strand
CTGCTCACCTTAAAAAATTCATAGTACTTCAACACTGAGTCTACGCTGATAAAGGCGATGCGTAGGTCACCGGTAATTGCAGACTGCCCTGAGTTGTCACTTTTGGCAGCTTGTTCGCTACCTCCGCTGAAATGCAGGTAAAACAGAACTACAACAGCCACAGCGAGCACTAGGTTAAGAACGAGCGAAAGGTTCTTCATGGTTTATAAGTTTAAAGGCCGCAAATATAGATTGCTCCCGGTAGTTTAAAAACATCAGCTCAAATGTATTTGATGTCCATCTAACTGATTATCACGCCAGTGGTGTGATTTCCTGTCGTCCCAAGTCAAAATTACAATTGAATTTACGGCTGGAATACTAATCTTTAGCCCGAAACCCAAAAAAACACCCCCTATGATAAAGCTGCCTTCCTTAACGCTCTTGGCTATCGCATGTCTCCTGATCAACTGTTCGCAGCCAGAAGCCAAAAAGGATACCACCAATCTCGACAAGGATATCATCACTCTGACACAAGAGATTTCAGCTGACAGCATTAAGGATCATATCTCCCACATGGTAAGTTTCGGCACAAGACACTCATTGAGCGATACCACTAGCGCCACGCAAGGCATTGGTGCGGCCAGAAGGTGGGTGGCATCCAAGTTTCTTCAGTTTAGAAAACAGAACAACGCTGACATGACTGTTGAACTCGATCCGTTTGTAGTTGATGGCTCCAACTCATCTCGCGTCCCTTATACAGTCACTATGAAAAACGTGGTTGCGACTCTGAAGGGAACTGATCCAAATGACGACAGGGTAATTCTTATCAGTGGTCACCTCGATTCAAGAAATAGTGATGCTCTGGATAGTATTAATGCCGCTCCGGGAGCTAATGACGATGCCTCTGGCGTAGCGGTCGTATTGGAGCTGGCGAGAATATTGTCAGCAAAAAAGTTTCCATGCACGCTGATATTCATGGCGGTGCAGGGAGAGGAACAAGGTCTGCTTGGTGCCAGACATATGGCCACTAAAATGAGGGAAAACAATGTCAACCTCATTGCTATACTGAACAATGATATCGTGGGCAACTCGGTAGCTAGCGAAACGGGCGACAAGAATGACAAAACCGTAAGAGTTTTCAGCGAGATGATCCCTGCAGTGGAAAGTGAAGAAGACGCAAGAAACCGATCGGCAATGAAGTCGGAGAATGATAGTCCTTCACGTCAGTTGGCAAGATATGCCTCAGAAACAGCCAAGGCCTACCTGGATGGTTTTACAGCAACTATCAACATGCGACCCGACAGATTCCTGCGCGGAGGAGATCATACACCTTTCTTACAAAATGGATTTGTCGCGGTTAGGTTTACAGAATTTAATGAGAACTACACACAGCAACATCAGAACCTCAGAGATGAAAACGGAATCGAATATGGAGACAAGTTGAAGTTCGTTGACTTCGGATATGCAGCCAATGTAGCGCGCATCAATCTGGCTACAATGGTTTCATTGGCAAAGGCCCCTGGTGCTCCACAGCAAGTTACCATGCAGGTCAACCTTGGCAATATCACAAATTTTTCATGGGAGGCTCCTTCGGGGGGTCCGGCACCCAAAGGCTATCACGTACTGCTTCGCGAGACTTACCAGCCTCATTGGGAAAAGAAGATATTTGTTGACGGAACTTCTGCCGAACTCCCCTATTCAAAAGACAATTACTTCTTCGCGGTTCAATCGGTAGGTGCTAATGGGCACGAAAGCTTAATGATCATTCCAACACCAAAGAGACAACAATAGCTACTCTTTAAACCACTCAGCATACATAGGGTAATTCTTAGCAGTACGAGCGATCACCGCGGTCATCTCAGGGCCGGTATCTTTTACCTTCTTAGCTGGCATACCGGCATATATCGAACCGGGTTCGATTTTAGTTCCAGCAAGGACTACAGCACCGGCTGCCACCACTGATCCCTCACCTACTACAGCGTCATCCATCACGATAGCCCCCATTCCTATCAGCACGTTGTCCTCAACGGTACAGCCATGCACGACAGCAGTATGACCAATCGATACATTATTGCCAATTTTAGTTTTTGACTTTTGGTAGGTGCAATGAATTACTGCACCATCCTGAATGTTGGTGTTGTTACCGATAGTGATCGTATTTACATCTCCCCGCACCACCGCATTGAACCACACGGTGCAATTTTCACCCATGGTCACATCGCCCACCACAACAGCATTTTCCGCCAGGAAACAATTGTTGCCCATTTTAGGCGTAAAACCTCTCAAAGACTTCAGGATTGCCATTTTTTCAAAGATTTAAAGGATAAAAATAGCACATAGCGGCAAATAGGGCCCATTCGCACAAAATCTTGATCCTCAACATGACAAGATGTCACTAAAAAAGACTAAAACCATTAAATTTGCGTCCTCAATTGTGGAATTATGGAGAATTTGATTCAGGATTTGGAGGTGATAACAGCAACGAATGAGGAAGCGTGTGAAGTCAAAGTCTCACCAGAAAACGTCACAGGCAAAACCAGGAAGCTGTATATCGAGAGTTATGGCTGTCAAATGAACTTCTCCGACAGCGAGATCGTGGCGTCCATTCTGGCCAAAGAAGGATTTGACACCACATCGGATGTAGAAAAAGCTGACCTAATATTTCTCAACACTTGTTCGATTAGAGAAAAAGCAGAACAAACAGTTCGAAACAGATTGAATCACATCAACGGACTGAAGAAGAAGAAGCCTGAGCTATTGGTCGGTGTGCTGGGCTGCATGGCTGAGCGCCTGAAATCAAAACTACTTGAAGAAGAAAAGATTGTGGACTTAATCGCAGGGCCGGATGCCTATCGTGACCTGCCGCAGTTGATTACTCAAGTTGATGATGGAGCAAAAGCCGTCAACACATTTCTTTCTCGTGAAGAAACGTATGCAGATATCAGCCCGGTAAGACTCAACTCAAACGGTGTTACTGCCTTCATATCAATTATGAGGGGCTGCGATAACATGTGTTCGTTTTGCGTGGTGCCCTTCACACGAGGCCGCGAGAGAAGCAGAGACCCCCACTCTATCGTTGCTGAAGCACAGGAATTATTTGCTCAGGGGTATCGCGAAGTGACACTGCTCGGTCAAAACGTGGACAGCTATAAATGGAGCGCAGAAGAGAACAATAGGGCAAGAATGGAAAAGATGACGGTTGGTACCGTTATTAATTTCGCGCAGCTTTTGGAAATGGTGGCCAAGGTGAGCCCAGAACTTCGTGTCAGGTTTTCAACGTCTCATCCAAAAGACATTACTGACGAAGTGCTCTATACGATGGCTCGTTATGAAAACATTTGCAACTATATCCATCTCCCCGTACAAAGCGGAAACTCAAGAATATTAGAGTTGATGAATCGTGGCTATTCCAGAGAATGGTACCTCGGTAAAATAAAAAGTATCAGGACGATTCTTGGTGATGACTGTGGAATCTCATCGGATATGATTACAGGCTTTTGCACTGAAACAGAAGAAGAGCATCAGGAAACATTGACCTTAATGGATGAAGTCGAATACGATTTCTCTTATATGTTCTTTTACTCAGAACGACCTGGAACATTGGCTGCCAAGAAATTCAAAGATGATATTGATATAGAGGTGAAGAAGCGTAGACTTCAGGAAATTATCAACAAACAAAATGAGCACTCTCTAAAACGCAACCAACTTGATATTGGAAAAACTTTCAAAGTATTGATTGAGGGAAAATCGAAAAGATCGGAAGCTCAGATGCAAGGACGAAATTCTGCGAATAAGGTAGTCGTGTTCGAAGCTCCGGAGAGAAAAAAAGGTGAATACGTAGAGGTGAAGATCACAGCCTGCACGGGAGGGACATTGTTGGGACAGATAGTTTAAAGTATGACAATTAAAGATTCAGAGATACAAAGTATAAAGGCAAGGTTTGGCATCATCGGACATTCTCCACTGCTGAACAATGCCGTGCGGGTGGCGATGCAAGTAGCACCTACGGATATGTCGGTATTGATTACGGGTGAAAGCGGAAGTGGTAAGGAATCATTTTCAAAAATCATTCATCATCTCAGTCCGAGAAAACATGGGCAGTTCATTGCCATCAACTGCGGATCCATTCCGGAAGGCACGATAGATTCAGAATTGTTCGGTCACGAAAAAGGATCCTTCACCGGAGCTCATGAAGCACGTAAGGGATATTTTGAAGTAACAAATGGCGGCACCATATTCCTTGATGAGATTGGTGAGATGCCGTTGGGCACGCAGGCCAGACTATTAAGAGTGTTGGAGAATGGTGAATTTATAAAGGTAGGGTCATCAAAAGTTCAGAAGACTGATGTGCGAGTCGTGGCTGCAACTAACGTCAACCTGATGAAGAATGTGGAAGAGGGTAAATTCAGAGAAGATCTTTACTACAGGTTGAGTACAGTACCGATTTATGTTCCACCATTGCGAGAAAGAGGAGAAGACATTGAGTTACTGTTTCGCAAGTTTGCATCAGACTTTGCTGAAAAATATAAGGTAAAGCCCGTATCGCTAACGGAAGGCGCAAAAGACTTGCTACTTAAGTATCGCTTTCCGGGAAATATTCGCCAGTTAAAAAATCTTGTGGAGCAGATTTCGGTACTCTCTCCTGACGTTAAGGAGATTGATCAATATCAGATGCAAAAATACCTGCCGAAAGATTCGCTCCTACCTGCGCTATATAGGAATGACACAAGTGACGCTATTTCAGAGCGCGACATCCTTTACAAGGTGTTGTTTGAAATGCGAAAGGACGTGACTGATCTCAAGAAGATTGTTTTGCAGAACGCAAACAATCCCGGTCAGGCCGCTCAATTGGTGAAGGACCACGCAGATTTGTTTGAAGGCATCCATGAGGAAGTTAACTCACACGAAGAACCAGTGAGAGTAATCAATGCTTCCAATGCACCCATTGAGGATGAGGAAGTTCAAGACATAAGTCATATTGCAGAAGATGATTCATTGTCTATTGAGAAAAAGGAAAAAGAACTTATAGTCAAGGCACTGAGAAAAAATAACAACAAGAGGAAATACGCGGCACAAGATTTGGGGATATCAGAGAGGACATTGTATCGAAAGATAAAACAATACGAACTTGAAGAATAACGTGCGCTCCGCTCTCCTGTTCTCTTTACTAGTACTGGTTGGGTTTAGCTGTGGAGTTTACTCTTTCACAGGTGCATCAACAGCTGCCGAGACGATTCAAGTGGGTGATTTTTTCAACAACACTGATTTGGCCCCAGCCAATATCGGGCAGACCTTCACGAACAGTCTTAAAGACTATTACCAGCGCAACTCAAGCTTGAGTGTTGTTCAAGATGGTGGCCAGCTGAGAATTGAAGGAACAATAACAGAGTACGCAGTGCGGCCGATGGCACCCGTGACATCTGGCAACAATCAACAGGCGGATGCGGCCGCACTCACCCGGCTCACAATTGGTGTGAAGGCGACTTACGAGGACACGCTCGAACCCAAAAATAGTTTTAAGGATAGGACCTTCTCTTTTTACGCTGACTTTCCCAATGATCAGGACCTGACTTCAATTCAGGAGCAGTTGGAAAGACAAATATTTGATCAAATACTGCTGGATATTTTTAATGCCACAGTAGCCAATTGGTAATACTCACTTTTGCTTGCTTTGTTGCTTGAAGTGCAGAATTGCAGTACCTTTACCTTCACCCCATTACAAAAATTGTGGAAAAAGAAAGGTTCTTGTTTCTTCTCAACAATAATTCTTCGCTGACGGAAGACGAGACCGCTGAGATCAGCAAACTCCAGGACAAATTCCCTTACTCCCAGGCCATTCACAATCTGGTTGCCCGTGGGGCGCAACTCAATAATCTCAACAGCAAACAGGCTCAACTCAATGTAGCTGCTGTTTACTCAACCGACCGGGCCGTGCTGAAGTCTTTGGTCACCGCACTAAAAGAAGAACGGAAAGTACAGCCGCCCGAACCAGAGCCTACCCCGGCTGTCAAACAGGCTGAACCCTCCAGGGAAAAGAAAGTTGAAGCTCAACACCGGGAAGAAAAACCAAAACCCGCTGAGAATATTGAAGTCCTGCCAGTGGCAAACAAAGTGGCGAAGAAGGTTGAGGAAGAAGCTTCTCCCGCTCCAAAACTACAGCCGGTAAACCTGAGTGGTGATGCGTTAATCAATGAGGTATTCAGTGACATCGAAAGGCTGAAGAAATTGAAGCACAATTTTGAGTTAGTCGCTGATGGTTTTGGGTTGCCAGAACCAGATGCCACGGTGATGGAGACGAAAGAAGAGCCGGTAGCCGAGAAAAAACAAGAGATTAAGAAGACAAAAAAAGAACCCACCGATGGGCTGATAGCTGAGATCAAGAGCACCAAAAAGAAAATCAAACCAGTCGACCCACGTCAAAAAGAACAACTCGACATCATCGATAACTTTATCAAATCGAAACCCTCGATCGCGAAGAAGACCAGGGACAGTGGCAGTAGCTCGGCTGGTCAAACTGACTTATCTGAAGGCAGTGCTGTCTTCAGTGATAACATCATCTCCGAGACTCTGGTAGAAATCCTCATCAAACAAGGCAAGAAAGAGAAGGCAGTAGAGGTCCTGAAGAAGCTGATTTGGAAGTTTCCCCAAAAAAAGGCTTACTTTGCGGCTCAAATTGAGGAATTGACGAAATAAGCTATGTATACATTATTTATTAGTCTTGTGTTGGTGTCCGCAGTGCTGCTGGTGTTAGTGGTGTTGGCACAAAATTCAAAAGGTGGTGGACTATCAAGCCAGTTTGGAGGGTCGGGCGCAAGTAACCTGATCGGAGTAAAGAAAACGGGCGATTTGCTTGAGCGTTTGACCTGGGGATTTGCAATTGCTATCATGGTGTTTTCATTGGCAACCAATTTTGCCACTCCATCCTACAATCAAACCGATGAGCTGTTGGAGAGAGCAAAGGAACAGCAAACTTCACCTGGACTTGACCTCGATAGAATTCAGACGCCTACAGATAGCGCAGAGTAATTGTTAATATCAAAATATTATAAAGGGCCCGAAAGGCCCTTTTTTTATGCTGCGGCTTTTGACACCTGTTTCACCAACATCCTTTTGGCGACTGGCATCAACGTGGCGGTAAATGGAAACTTAAGTCTCGAAACGATGAGAAATGTGGCTGGATTAGGCAGGTCTTTAAATTGCCGGATCAATTTCAATTTCATTTTCTCGTATGAATTGGAAATTGTTCTCGTCTCTCTGAAAACGTATTGAAGGTTAATACCTCTCAGGGTGTCAGTGCTACTGCCAAAAATGGTTGTGCGATACCTGAAAATTCTTGTCTCCGTTTCAGGAGGCTGCGTGATAAACAGGTATCCGTCATTAGTCGCCAGTGATGTAAGCCCAACCGGTTCAATCTCGCACTTGGATTCCACATACTCATAAATCACAGATCCTTCATCAAGATGAGACTTCAGTTGCGGAATAGCGAACTCAATAATGGACTCCAACTCCTTCATAATCGCATCATCCTCCAGTATTGTCCGGTAATTAACCTCCAACTTCTTCAGGTCCTCAGACGACAACTCCTTCGGAAAGGCATCATAAATCATCGACTTGTTAGACTGAATCGCGATCAGATTTCTATAGTGGTAAACCATGTCGGAGAGAAACGGATATAACTCCACTCGCTGAAATGATTCCTTCACCTTTTTCCGATAGGCCAGCAATACATACTTCTTGTATTCATAGTCGATCAATCCCTCAGTCAGCCAATTGTCTTTCAACTTCATAAAAAGTGGTTTTTTATACCCCATTATACGGAAAATGTGCCTTATATGTCAATCTGCCATTTTTACACTCCACATTCTGACAAGTGTCATATTTTTTGTGATCTTTGCCGCCCACAGCACTGAAAAACTGTCCGAAAACTACCAAAATCCGCTTCTGGCATAAAAATGGACAAGTCGGCAGTTGTTAAAAACTTAAACTCTTAATCAATAATTTTTGAATCCATATGGCGAAAATCAACTTTAAACCAAACGAGGACAGAGTGCTAGTAGAAGCAGCCGCTGCCGAAACCAAGACTTCCTCTGGGATTATTATTCCCGACACAGCTAAAGAGAAACCTCAAAAGGGTAAAGTAATTGCTGTCGGAGACGGATTGAAGGATAAGCCCGTTACTGTAAAAGTTGGAGACAACATCCTTTACGGTAAGTACGCTGGAACTGAAATCAACATTGATGGGAAAGAATATCTCATCATGCGCAACTCTGACATTTTTGGAATCATCTAATTAAACCACAATTAATCAATAAGAAGTTATGGCTAAAGAAATCACTTTTGACACCTCAGCGAGGGATAAGATAAAGAAAGGGGTAGACAAACTTGCTGACGCAGTTAAAGTAACCCTTGGTCCTAAAGGAAGAAACGTCATCCTTGACAAAAAATTCGGTGCACCTACTGTGACTAAAGATGGTGTGTCTGTAGCTAAAGAAATTGAGCTTAAAGACGCTATCGAAAACATGGGCGCCCAACTGGTAAAAGAAGTAGCTTCAAAAACTGCTGATGCTGCCGGTGATGGTACTACTACTGCTACCGTTTTGACACAAGCAATCTTCGGACACGGTATCAAAAACGTGGCTGCCGGTGCTAACCCAATGGACCTTAAGCGTGGAATCGACAAGGCTGTTATCGCTGTTGTTGAAAACCTTAAGAAGCAAAGCAAGAAAATAAAAGACTCCAGCGAGATTGCTCAGGTAGCTACCATCTCTTCTAATAGTGATGAAACTATCGGAAAGATGATCGCTGACGCGATGGACAAAGTAGGTAAAGACGGTGTGATCACTGTTGAAGAGGCGAAGGGAACTGAGACTGAAGTGAAAACTGTGGAAGGTATGCAGTTCGATCGCGGATACCTCTCTCCTTACTTCGTAACTAACACTGAGAAGATGGAAGCTGAATTGGAAAGCCCTTACATCCTGATCTACGACAAGAAGATCAGCGCGATGAAGGAATTGCTTCCTATTCTTGAGCAAACTGCACAAACTGGCAAGCCGCTGTTGATCATCTCTGAAGAAGTTGAAGGCGAAGCTTTGGCTACCCTGGTAGTAAACAAGATTCGTGGTTCACTCAGAGTAGCTGCCGTTAAGGCCCCTGGTTTCGGTGACAGAAGAAAGGCAATGTTGGAAGACATCGCTATCCTAACCGGTGGTCAGGTAATCTCTGAAGAGCAAGGTTTCAAACTGGAGAACGCATCTCTGGATATGCTTGGCCGCGCTGAGAAAGTGAACATTGACAAGGATAACACTACGATTGTAAATGGTGCTGGCAAGAAAGCTGACATCCAGGCTCGCATCGGACAAATCAAAGCACAAATCGAAACTACTACATCAGACTACGACAAGGAGAAACTGCAAGAGCGTCTGGCGAAATTGTCTGGCGGTGTAGCAATCCTCTACGTTGGTGCCGCTACAGAGGTGGAAATGAAGGAGAAGAAAGACCGCGTTGACGATGCGTTGCATGCCACAAGAGCTGCCGTACAAGAAGGTATCGTTCCTGGTGGTGGTGTTGCTTACATCCGTGCCATCGAGGCGCTGAAAGATCCTGAAGCTGTAGGAACATCAAACGATGACCAGGCAACTGGTGTAAACATCGTAAGGCTTGCGTTGGAAGCTCCTTTGAGAACCATTGCAGAGAATGCTGGCCAGGAAGGTTCTGTTATCGTGAACAAAGTACGCGATGGCAAGAAGGACTTCGGTTTCAATGCTCGCGACAATAAGTTCGAATCATTCTTCGAAGCAGGTATCATTGACCCTACGAAAGTGACTCGCCTTGCATTGGAAAATGCAGCGTCTATCGCAGGTCTGCTTTTGACTACTGAAGCAGTTGTATCTGAGATACCAGAAGAGAAAGAATCTGCCCCTGCAATGCCAGGTGGTGGAATGGGCGGAATGATGTAATTCCAACCCGATAAATTCAAAAAGGCCTCATTTTCCGATGAGGCCTTTTTTGTTTATTTTTAAGGCAATACTGATATAGAAAACTATGGTTATTCATAAGACGTTTGCTGACTTTGTCCTTTTTCTTTATGTACACATGGCGTATGCAGACGGTGAGTACCACGCGTCAGAAGAGAAAGAAATCCTTTCGAAGGTAAAAAAATTATTCCCATCCGAGTCTGAGCCCAAAAAGAGACTGGATGATGCTATTGCTCAGTATAAAACGGTGAAAAAAGAAGACCTTCGCACGATCATTCACGATACCTTCCAACAGTTCACGCATGTTAAGTTCACCCAAAAGTACAAGGTCTACACTGATATGTACGACATCGTGCATGCGGATGGAAAAGTACACGAAGCGGAAGAACGCGCGTTAAAGGAACTGAAAGAGATTATCGATGTGAGTTCTGAGGTGAGCCACAAGCAATAATCAACTGACCATCTCTATCTACGAAATTTTGGTTTTGGCTACTCGGAACACGATGTAAGCCAGCAAACTGAACATTCCCAAGGCAATCAAGTCACCACCTTCGGGTATTACAGTACGCACAGCATCGTGAACTATTGCGATCACCGATTTTGTCCCGTCACTTGTACTCACATTTGTCCCCAACAGCACAGCAACGAGAATTCCCGTCAGTGATCCCCCCGCAATCAGCCCTGAACTGAAGAGTGCACCCGAACTCACTTCTCCTTCTTCCCCGCTCCTGTTCGATACTCTGTCAGCAATCATCTTAATTGCACCACCAATGAAGATTGGAGATGTAGTAGACAATGGAAGATAGGCTCCTACCGCAAACGCCAACGAACTCACCCCACATAATTCCACAACGGCTGAAACACCCATTCCAGCCAGCACTAATCCCCATGGAAGGTTCTGACTTAACAGTCCTTTGATGACCGTAGCCATCAAGGTTGCCTGAGGTGCTGGTAATGGATTGGGGTGAGCTTCTGTAACTGCACCGATACCTAAAGTATCATTCAGCAGAAGCAAAGTAAAACCCACCGCGATCGTTGATGCTGACACTCCTATTAACAAACCAATCTGTTGTTTTATTGGAGTCGCTCCCACCAGATATCCCGTCTTCAAATCTTGTGATGTAGCGCCAGCGTTAGATGCAGCGATACACACAATGGAACCCACCACAAGTGCGATAGGTTGGTAAAAATCTCCAGTCCACCCGATACCGATAAATATCAGACTCGTGGCCATCAACGTGGCAATGGTCATCCCTGACACAGGACTTGATGACGAGCCAATCAAACCTACTATTCGCGAAGCAACCGTTACAAAGAAGAACCCGAAGACCACAATCATAATTGCTGCAAGGAAATTCACCGGAAGGTTTGGTAAAATGGTCATCAATAAAACCAAGGCAATAGAACCAACGACAACCAATACCAAAGGAAAATCCTTGTCCGTGCGGAGCTTCTCCGTTGTTTGCGACTTGTCACGATTCTTTAAGTCATTGAAAGAATCTTTGAACGCACCTATAATGGTAGGTAACGTCTTGATCAGTGTGATAATCCCACCGAATGTCACGGCTCCCGCTCCGATGTATCTGATGTACTTGCTCCAGATTTGGCTTGGCGACATCTCTGAAATCAACATGGTTGATTCTGGTGGCATCGGAACAGTCAGGTTATCACCAATAAGTGTAATGAGCGGTATAAGTACCAACCATGACAGCACGCCACCCGCTACCATGATGCCTGAGATACGAGGCCCAATGATATAGCCAACACCTAACAATTCAGGTGTGATCTCCGCGTTGATGGTCCCATTGGGTAACATTGAGTTTCGTCCAAATACATACTGAGGCACATCCTTCCACAACCCGACAATTGACATCAGCGCTTTGTATAGAAATGCGAGCCCAAGACCCATAAACACGCTGCGCGCCAATTTGCCCCCCTTCTCTCCGGCTATCAATACATCAGCGCAAGCGGTACCTTCCGGGTAAGGAAGGTTTCCATGTTCCTTCACTATCAGCGATCTCCGCAACGGGATCATGAACAGCACACCCAACACACCGCCTACCAGCGCAAGGACAAAAATTTGAAAGTATTTGAAGTAGGTTTCTCCTCCAGCAAGGAACAGCAAGGCCGGCACAGTAAACACTACACCTGAAGCCACTGATTCACCTGCCGAACCTATCGTTTGTACAATATTGCTTTCCAGGATCGTGGCCTTTCCAATTTTTTTGAAAATAGAGATAGCCAATACTGCAATCGGGATAGAGGCACTTACAGTAAGGCCCACTTTCAATCCAAGGTACACCGTGGCCGCGCCAAATATGATTCCGAAGATCGCGCCAAGGATGATTGCTTTTAACGTAAACTCAGGTATAAAATCGCTGGGTGAGATATAAGGTTTAAACTCTTTCTCCTGCTCCATACATTATCAATTAGGATTGAAGGTCAGACGACCAATGGATATTTTATTACATTTAGCATTCGCAGCATAACACAAGTATATGATTTATTCTGTAGTTACCATCGTTTATTTACTCCTTTTGGTTGGTGTTATCGCTTTCAAAACCAAAAAGGTACAGACTGAAGAAGACTTTATTGTAGCCGGTCGTGGTGCTCCTGTGTATCTGCTTGTAGGTACTTTGGTATGTACATGGATTGGGTCAGGAAGTTTGTTTGGAACCGCAGGGTTAAGTTTCAGATCAGGATTTGGTGAACTATGGTTCTCAGCAGGTGCATGGATCGGAATAGTAATCATCTATTTCGTAGCTGAGCGAGTAAGGAAAATGTCAAAATTCACGCTCACTGACCTTCTTGAGCAACGCTACAATCACGCAGCAAAAATTTTAGGAACGGTCACGATCATTGTTGCGTATCTTGTAATAGCTGGTTATCAGTTCAAAGGCGGTGGTCGCTTCATCGCCATTCTCACACAAGGCGCGGTTGACCTTCAAACAGGAACGCTTATATCTTGTTTTGTCATCATCACATTTACTGCAGTAGCTGGTATGGTGTCCATCATCTCGATCGATATCTTCAATGGTATACTGATGATCATCGCTATGCTAATGACCCTGCCCCTTGCCATTGATGCTCATGGTGGCGTGCAAGAAGTAATCAATACATTACAAACAAAGAATCCCGGATACCTTTCGTTGTTTGAGGGACGCGACCCGTGGTGGATATTAGGAATCATCCTGCCTACATTTCTTCTGCTTGTCAGCGAAAGTAGCATCTACCAAAAATTCTCCTCAGCCCAAAACGCAACCTCAGCACGCAAAGCGGTGTTGGGTATGCTGGCAGGAGTGGTCATTATCGAATTTGTAATGTGTGCCATTGCTGTGGTAGGTTATGCGATCTACTCCAGTGATCCTCGCTTCTTCCTTGCCGATGGCTCTATTGATAGAGGTATGGCTGAAGAGGTCATCCTGAGAATTGGTTACGAACAGATTCCGGTGTATGCAGGTGCTATACTGTTTGCCGCTGGAGTTGCTATCATTTTATCAACGGGTAACACATTCCTGATGGTGACTTCTACAAACCTTACCCAGGACATTCTCAAACCGTATTTCTTCAAAACCTCAAAAGAATCGAAAAAGCTGGTGCGGATACAACAGGTATCGATAGTCATACTTGGTTTACTTGCCTACGTGATGGTCACACAGTTCGAGACTGTCCTGGAAATGGCATTTATCTCGTACACGATGATCGGGGCTGCACTGGCCCCGGTGCTATTGGCCGCTTTCTTTTGGAAAAGAGTAACAGCTGCTGGTGGCGTGGCGTCCATTGTTGCGGGTATGCTGGTTCCGATCATTAACAAGGGTCTTGAAGTAGCAGGGGTGTCTATTGGCGTTTTGCCGGTGGATACTGACTACATCGCCATCCCTTCACTTTTTGCTTCCCTGACGCTATTAATCGTGGTGAGCCTGCTCACCAGAAAGCCAGGTGAGGAAAAATGGAAGCCGTTCTTCGAGTAAAACGAGCTGGTTTTTCAGAATTAAATTCTACTGACTCAGCGTTTTACGGATGAAAAAGTGAGGCCGGACGGCATGGGCAGTCGATCATCGGGTCTAAATTGAAAATGCCTTATTTGACGATTCTAAAACGATTGCAATCGCATTTTTCGGGAATTATTTTGCTAACTTTGTCGCCTCAAATCAACCGACATTTGTAATGCAAGAAAGTGGAGTGAAACCCGCGAATGCCTCTGTTAAGGACCTGGGTATTAAAGAAGGAAAAGCACACTGGAATACATCACCTGAAGAACTGGCTCAGATTGCCGTAAACCTCGGCCAGGCAAAATTCACCAACACCGGAGCCATCGCCATTGACACCGGTGAGTTTACCGGACGTTCTCCGAAAGACAAGTTCACTGTAAAAGACAGCCTTACAAAGGACACCGTTTGGTGGAACAACTTCAACATCCCTTTCGAGTCAGACAAATTTGAAAAGCTTCAACAAAAAGTTCTTAACCACTTCAATGGTCAAGAATTCTACGTGCGTGACGTGTATGCTTGTGCTGATCCTCGCTACAGGATGAACATTCGAGTAATCACAGAACTTTCCTGGTCAAACCTTTTCGCAGGAAACATGTTCCTACGCCCGAGCCAGGATGAACTCCTCTCCTTCCAGCCCGAGTGGACCATCCTATGCGCTCCGTCATTTAAGGCAGATCCAACTGTTGATGGAACGCGTCAACATAACTTTTCGATCATTGACTTCACACGCAAGGTTATTCTTGTCGGAGGAAGTGGTTATACAGGAGAAATCAAAAAAGGAGTTTTCTCGGCACTTAATTTTATCCTTCCCGAGCAAAAGAACGTGCTCTCCATGCACTGCTCTGCCAATATTGGTGAAGCTGGTGACACCGCGATCTTCTTTGGACTTTCTGGAACAGGAAAAACTACCCTTTCAGCAGATCCTAATCGCAAGCTCATCGGAGACGATGAACACGGCTGGACATCCGACAACGTGATCTTCAACTTTGAAGGTGGCTGCTATGCTAAAGTAATTGACCTCTCTGCTGAGAAGGAGCCTGACATCTTCCGAGCAATAAAAGCCGGAGCGCTGCTGGAAAATGTAACGTTTAAGAACGGCTCA
>JBFWZR010000103.1:0-15264 GCA_050185175.1 Cyclobacteriaceae bacterium | reverse complement strand
CTTTGACAACGCTCAACATCTTTCAAATAGTAATCATCGCTCACGGTCCAACCTTTGGTATGATTAAAAGTGTGATTGCCAACAGTATGTCCTTCTTTTAGAATCCGCTGATAAACCCCAGGATATATTTCAATATTGTTGCCAATGCAAAAAAAAGTAGCCTTAGCATTAAATCGTTCCAGTTCTTCCAGAACAAACTCAGTTGGGCCAGGAACCGGTCCATCGTCAAAGGTCAAGAAGATTTTGTTTTCGTTGGTTGGCACTCGCCACAACAAACCCGGATAAAGCAGAGGAAGAAAGATTGGTGTTCTAAAAATCACGTGACTATAACACTCTACAAGTGAGCATTGTGATGTCGTCTTTATATCCGTTTTTCCCCTTGAACCCATCGAGCGCTACTATGATATCCTGGTGAATCATCTTCAAGTCTTTGTTGTGATTCTTGGTCAGGTAGTCAACCAAGGCTTCCTGACCAAACTCATCGTCATTTTCATTGGTGGTTTCGGTCAGTCCGTCAGTATAGGCGAAGAGTAGGAACTCGTCAAGGCCAGTTATAAATCCTTCGTTGATAAAAGGAAGTGGATGCATGGCACCAACTACAGTCGAACCCTCCTCCAGCAATTGTATGCCGTTCTTCTTAGTGTATAGAATTGGTGGATTGTGTCCTGCATTGAGATAGAGCATGGTCTTCAGGTTTATGTCGTAAATTGCACCGAAGAATGTAATAAACTTTTCTCCCTTAGTGTTTTCAAGTACCTGATAATTCAACGCTTCTAGAATTTCTTTTAGATTGGGCGTTTGCCGAAGCAAAGTCCTCAGAGAGGCCTGAAAGTTGGACATCATTAATGCAGCCGGCACTCCTTTTCCACTAACATCGGCTACGCAAATCAAAAATTGGTTTTTGTTAATTGGAATGTAGTCATAGTAGTCACCGCCTACCAGGTCGTGTGGCAGATAGCTGGCCTCGATTTTCAAGCGGTCAGTATTGGGTAGTTTTTCTGGAAACAGAAACTGTTGTACATCGCTGGCAATCTCAAGTTCTTTTCTGAATGCCTCTTGCTCCAGTTGTCGTCTCGCCAATTTTTTATTTTCAATGGCAACGATAATAATATTACTCAGCGCCTGGATAAACTTGATGCCTTCGTCTCTGTCGTGACTTGACTGGTTATTTTCTGTGCCACCCACAAAAACCAGCGCCAAAGTATTCTCCTTGTGGGCCACTGGTATTACTATATCGAATTCATGAAAATCACACTTCTCAAATTCGCTCATCAAATGCACACGCTTGATCATTTTGAAATGATCTTCGAGTCGCATCTTCAAAAAACTTTTCTTGGTGCCGAAGTTGACTTTGCAGTTCCATATCTCATCGAGCACGAACAGGGCCAACTTGTTGATTTGAAGATTTGAGCGGAGTGTGAAGTTGAAAATTTTATAAAGAGATTCTTCAGGCACATTGTTGTTAATCGCTTGCGTGATCTCAAGGAGCGCATTGAGTTCTAGCTCTTTTTTCTCAACTTTCTTTTGCAAGATCGAATCCTGGGTGGTCATGGCTAACAAAAATAGGAATTCCGAATCTGTCTCACATCTTATGTATCAAACTTCTTCCTTTCCACCGATAACCACTCACCATAGAAGCTAAACCGATTGATAAAACGTAAAGCGGGTAAACAAATTGCAGCGTTAGGAATGCGAAACTGTCCCAATTAACTCTTGTGAATCGATGAACCGGAAACAAGACAAGCAGTTCAAAGACTAACTTGGTGAGGATCAAGGCTATTGACAGATCCAAGGGCAACCAATTAAACGGAATACTCAGCATAGTGAGCATCCAGAGTATCTGCACCCATGCGATAAAAACAGCTAGTAGCTTAGTGGTCAGAGATTGATTGTATCTCCACTTGCCCGCCCACCTTATCCGTTGACTAATAAAGTCTTTAAGTGAGGGCTGCGCTGGTGTAACAACTACACCTTCTTCTTTATTAAGGAAAGCAACTGAACCCGGAAAGGCTTTAAGAATCTTTCTGGCTAAAAACTCATCGTCTCCGGAAGGAACGTTCTCATTTCCTTCATAACCTTTCACCTTTTGGAAAGCTTCTTTTCTGAAAGCCATGTTTGCTCCGTTACACATCGTAAACCAACCAAAACCCATGGTCGCGACTGCAGAACCAATTAAACTCAAAAATTCCATTGCCTGAAGTCGTGAGAAAAAAGAATTTGAACCTTTCAGCGTCACAGCTCCAAAAACCAACTGGTGATGTTGCTCACCAAATGCGTTATTCAATTCCTTTAGCCAACCGGATGGCACTTCACAATCAGCATCCGTTGTCACAACTATATCACCTTTTGCATTTTCTATCCCTCTGGTTAAGGCCCGCTTTTTTCCCTCGTTCCTTTCATCAAGCCAGAGGATATTAATATTTTCCAGTTCGCTGGTTAAATCCCGCGCCTTTGACAACGAGTGGTCCGTAGAGTGATCATCTACCAATATGACTTCATAACGATTAATTGGATAGTCAATTTTCTTAAGTGATTCGACCAGTTGATTTAAGTTTTGTTCTTCGTTGCGAAATGGAATCACGACCGAGATTTGATGGATGCTAGCAGCGAAATGCTTTGCACGAAGCGATCTATTCCACCCTACTCTAAAGAGAAGTAAGAGGAGAAAATATAGTGATAGTGTGATCGTAACCAATGTGCTCATTCGCGCATTGTCGTTAAATTGCAGTGACTAGCAAAATGGAGAAAAAAGTCATCAAAGAAAAAATTATCCTTGGACTTGATCCGGGCACCAATATCATGGGGTATGGCATTATACTCGTGAAGGGTTCTGCAATCAAGCTACTTCAATTTGGGGTGATTCACTTAGATAAGTTTGACAGTCACGAACTCCGTCTTAAGAAAATTTTTGAAAGGGTCTTATCTATCCTCGATGAATTCAGTCCCGATGAAGTGGCACTAGAAGCTCCTTTTTATGGAAAGAACGTTCAGTCCATGCTAAAGCTCGGTAGGGCTCAAGGTGTCGCAATGTCTGCGGCTCTCTTTCGGCAAATTCCCATTGTAGAATATGCACCTAAGAAGGTGAAGCAGTCGGTGACTGGAAATGGCAATGCCAGTAAGGAGCAGGTTGCCAAAATGCTGATGACGTTGTTCAAGTTTAAAGAGACACCAAAGCTTATGGACGCAACAGACGCGCTCGCTGTGGCCATTTGTCACCATTATCAGAATGGAGCCCCAAAGCAGAAGAAAAAAAGCTGGGAGGCATTTATAAAGGATAATCCGGGGCGGGTGAAATAATTCAGACTTTCAGCTTAGCCAGAACATCCACAATTCTTTCAGCAGTTTTGCCATCCCAGAGTTCAGGAATTTCACCCTTCTTCCAATCACCAGCTTTTAGCTTACTCAAGGTATTGCGCAAAACAGTCATATCATCTCCTATCATCACATTGGTTCCAACGGTTACTGTTTCAGGACGCTCGGTGTTGTTTCGAAGTGTGAGACAAGGAACTCCAAGCACAGTGGTTTCTTCCTGCACACCGCCTGAGTCGGTTATTACGCCTTTCGAATTTTTCACCAGGAAAATGAATTCAAGGTAACTTAGGGCATCGGTTGGATGAATATGTTTTGGTGATTCATTCAAAAGATCAAAATTTTTACGAGTACGTGGATGAACAGGAAATATCACTGGTGCCGCTGCTGATGAATCAATCACCCCGATTAGGTTAACGAACGACTCCAACCGATCAACATTTGACGGTCGGTGCAAAGTGAGAACGTAATACCCGCCAACTTCGAGAGCTCGCTCATCAAAGATATTTGGCTTTTTTATTTTTGTGAGATTGAGCAATAGAGAGTCAATCATCGTATTACCTACAAAATAGATCTGATCATCTGACTTTCCCTCTTTCTTCAGATTTTCGTTAGCCACTCTTGATGTGGTAAAGAAATAGTCCGCCAACGCATCAGTTGCAATCCGGTTTATTTCCTCCGGCATCGCCATATCCCAAGACCTAATACCTCCTTCGACATGAGCCACTTTTGTTTCTAGTTTTTTAGCGACAATGGTACAGGCCATCGTTGAGTTAACATCACCCACGACCATTACCAAATCAACAGGGTTCTTGAGTAAATACCGTTCGAACTCAACCATGATCTTTGCAGTTTGTTCTGCCTGCGTACCCGACCCAGCGCCTAGGTTAACATCAGGCTCAGGAATTTGCAGTTCTTCGAAGAACACCTTGCTTAGCTTATCATCGTAGTGTTGCCCGGTGTGCACCAACCGATATTCCAAATCCTGACCATTCTTTTGCGCAACATTGATCGCACGAATGATCGGTGCAATCTTCATAAAATTAGGACGCGCACCCGCAACTAGGATAACCTTCATTTGGATAGTATTGAAAACGGCTACAAAAATTCCCTTTCTTTGCACAAAATCAAATAATAGATGACCAGAAAAGTGGCGATGCTTCTTAATGCACCCTATCCTGCCGACATAAGGGTTAAAAAAGAGACAGACGCGCTAATTAGAGCTGGATTTGAGATTTATCTTGTTTGTCTTCGCAAAAGCCATCAGCCTTACGCTGAGAATGTCGATGGCATCAAAGTCACAAGAATTGACGCGGGAAAAAATAATTATGTGCTGGCGTTTTGGGATGTCATCATGTCCATCACTTTCGTGCACCCACGCTTCAAGAGATCGCTTTCGAATTTGATATCAAAGGAGGGTATTGAATTGGTTCACGTTCATGACCTCCCCCTTGCAGGCACTGCTCTCACGCTGCGCGGCAAATTTAGAATAAAGGTTATAGTTGACTTACACGAAAACTATCCAGAGGCGCTACGAACATGGTTTAAGTGGAAGAAGAATTTGATCGTGCGTTTGAAAAACAAACTATTTCTCAATCCGAATCGATGGTCAAAATACGAAACAAAAGCTTGTGTTGAAGCTGATCATGTGATTGCCGTGGTTGACGAAATGAAGTCGCGGTTGATCGCAAGTTCAGCGGTTGAGCCAGATAAGATTACAGTTGTTACGAATACGGAAGACAAAAATTTCATTGAACAGAAACTAGACAAAGATGTTTACAAGAATATTCCAAACGGCTTTGTCATTACCTACTCAGGCGGGATAGGGCCTCATCGGGGTGTTGACACCGCAATCAAAGGAATGGCTCATCTAAAGGACAAACCAATTTATCTGGCAATCGTGGGTTTTGGGAGCCCATCAGTAATGAATAGCCTGAAAAAACTCGCTACGGAATTACGTCTCCAAAATGTTTATTTTGAAGGTTATCAACCCTTTGAAAAATTTTACTCCTACATGCACTTTGCTGATGTTAATGTGATTCCACATCAATCGAACGGACATACTGATAACACTGTACCTCATAAGCTATTTCAGGGCATGATGTCAGGCAAGGCGCTATTGGTAAGCACTTGTGCACCATTAAAGCGAATTGTGGAAGAATATGAAAGTGGATTGATTTTTAGAGCCGATGACCCGATCGATTTTGCCGCGAAGGTTGAAACACTTCACCAGGACAAGCAATTGCGTGAGCGATTGGGGTCTAACGGACTCACTGCAACGATTGAGGGAAAAATGAATTGGGAAACCACACAGTTGGAACTTTTGAAATTGTACGAAAGTCTCACTTGATGGATAGCACGAAAAAATACAATGTGAGTAAAAATCCTTCCCTCAAAAGAAGGTATGATCGAACCCTTAAGTTTTTAGAAGCATCGCTTCAACCACCGCTTCGCATTTTGGACTTGGGGATTCAGAATCCTCTTTCAAAATTGTTAGCATCAAAAGGATTTGAGGTAGTCAATACGAGGGGCGAAGATTTTGATGAGTCACCTCAAACGGTATCCAAATATCAAGCTGATGTGGTGACTGCGTTTGAAGTATTTGAGCATTTGCTAAACCCTTTGTCCGTAATAAAGGCACTTCCTGGGAACAAGCTAATCACGAGTGTTCCCCTAAGATTATGGTTTGCAAAAGCCTATCGACATCCGACCGATGAATGGGATCGCCACTACCACGAATTTGAAGACTGGCAATTTGATTGGCTTCTGGATAAAGCGGGTTGGGAAATCATTCGCAGGGAAAAATGGACAAGCCCAGTCAGCAAAATGGGTATTCGACCACTGCTCAGATTGATTACTAACAGGTACTATATTGTAGAGGCCGTGCGAAAAAACACGGAACTTTGAGTATGGGTCTCGTCTTTCGCCAAAGTGCCATCACAACCATCATCTCCTACTGCGGGGTAGCCATTGGCTACATCAATCTCCTTTATCTCTATCCAAAGTTTCTAAGCCCCGATCAGATTGGGTTGATGCGAACTATTCAAGATGCAGCAATACTTTTCACCCCTTTCGCGCAATTCGGACTGGCGCAAAGCATCCTTAGGTTCTATCCGCGGATGGTCAACAATCAGGATGCCTCGGGAAGTTTTATCAGACTTATGCTGTTGCTTGCCTTGATCGGTTTTGGGGTCTTCTTTGTGACATTTAAAATTTTCGAAAGTTCAATTCTAGGCTATTTCGAAAACAACGCCAGTGAGATTATTGGATATTCAACTCTTGTATTGTGGCTCACGCTGATCTTGCTGATTACCGCGATCCTGGAGGCCTATTCCAGATCGCTACTTCAAACCATCGTTCCCAATCTGCTTCGTGAAATTGTAGCGAGGTTATTATTAGCAATTTTAGTAACGGCCTATTTTCTTGAATACCTGTCCTTTAATCAATTTATCATCAGTACAGCGTTGGCTTATTTATTCTGTCTGGTGATTCTCGCAATCTATCTCGCCACACAAGGGCAACTAAAATTGAATGCCAGCACTCAAAACCTGGATCGATCCGAAATCCCTGGCTTATTGAAGTACAGCCTGCTGAGCTTTGCAGGTATGGCGGGGCTTATCATCATTGGAAAAGTTGATAGTATTATGGTGTCGGGTTTGCTTGGCTTGTCTGCCAACGCGGTTTACACAACGGCATTTTATATGGCAACGGTCATCGAAATCCCCAAGCGTGCTCTTACACAAATTGCAATGCCGTTGATATCAAGGGCATTCGAAAAAAACGATACTCAAGACATAAAAACCATTTACCAAAAAACCTCTATCAATCAATTCATTGTTGGTGGCTTGATACTGATTGGTATTTGGGCCAACCTTCACAATCTGTTCGCACTAATGCCAAATGGGGATATCTATAAAGCTGGCGAATGGGTAGTCATCATCATCGGGCTTGGTAAGTTGGTGGACATGTTGTTCGGACCCAACAGCGAAATTATCGTGTTGTCAAAATACTACAGCTTCAATATAATTCTCATTCTTATCCTTGCTTTCACAATTGTTGCAGCCAATAATCTTCTCATCCCAATTTACGGCATTAATGGAGCTGCCTTTGGATCAGCTATTGCCCTGATGCTTTTTAACTTACTTAAATACACTTTTGTCGCTTTCAAGTTGAAGATGCAACCCTTCAACAAGGGAACTCTTTATGTTCTCATTATAGGTGTTGTCACTGCATGGATTAGCACACTGATTCCTCGATTGGAAAATGTATTCATCGACATCATTGTCAGATCTATGGTGATAACACTGATCTACCCTGCCTTGGTCATATTTTCTAAAGCATCGCCCGATGGCAACAAAGTTTTTCAGCGTGCGTTGGTATTTGTTGGTCTGAAATTCAAATCCGATGAATAAACAAAGTATTGCACTTTCTATCATTCGAATAGCCGTTGCAGGCAACATGCTCATTCATGGCATCGCCAGGATTGTTATTGATGGAGTTAATCCTTTTGACACATTCTTATCATCCCTTGGTTTCCCAGCCTACACGGCATGGATAATCACTTTTTTTGAAATTCTGGCTGCAATCTCTGTCATTGTCAATCGATGGGTAGTGCCACTATCAATTTTGTTTTGCCTGGAGTTGTTGACCGGAATTTTCCTGGTTCACATGCAAAGCGGCTGGTTTGTTGTAGGGGCCGGAGGAAATGGAATGGAATACAGTGTTTTGCTCATCCTTGGTTTTGTCGCAACAATAGTGGCTAACCTAAAAACGAAATCAGTTCAGTAACTTAATCAACTGATCCGTAAGGGCTCTCCTTGTGTATTTATTTACACCAGATGGGTTAGTTACCTCACCATTTGACCATCGCTCGTAATACTCAGTGATAGCATTAGCTATTTGTTGAATATCGGTTCTTTCCAGAATGATTCCTGCGTTCGTTTGTCTCAAAATTTCAGCTGCATCTCCTTCAGATGGACCAATGCCAAGAATTGGCTTGCCCGATGCAAGGTATTCAAAGAACTTACCAGGAAGATTTCCAGATGCAATGGTGGTATGCGCAAGCACCAACAACATCAAGTCAGTCTGACTATACACTGCCAGGAGATTGGAATGTGGAATATTTGGAGTGAACGAAACAATTTGTGAAAGCCCGCTATCATCCTTAATTAGTTTCTGAAAACGAGAGTTCACGTTTCCAATAAATTCCACAATCACATTTTTCTCTAAGTCAGGATTCTGAGTGACCGCAATTTTCAATGCCTCGATAAAAGGCCTCGGGTCGCGCAGCTCATCCACCACTCCGATATGTCGAATGGTAAACTTCATGTTCCTGACTGATTGTGTCGGCAGAAAATCTTCTTCATCAAAACCATTGGTGATCAAATCCACTCTGCGATTTCCCAACGCCTCCAATCGAGCAACGTGATATGGCGCAATAGTGACAACACGATCCGCAGCGGTTAATACTTCATTCTCCAACTTCTGATGACTAGACTTTGCCCAGCTTGAAAGGGAAAGTGTATCAAGCAAATCCCACTCACTCCACGGATCACGGAAGTCAGCAATCCAAGTTGTATTCGGAAATTTTCTTTTTAAGCGAAGTCCAATCAGGTGAATGCTATGCGGGGGTCCCGTGGTTATTATCCGATGGATATCATTCGTTTGAATTATGTCGGTCAAAAATCGGACAGTCGGCTTCACCCAAAAAATTCTCGCATCAGGAATGAATAAATTGCCTCGAATCCACGAGCTCGCTTTTTGAGAAAAACTCTTCTTTCCTGTTGACACGAAATCAGTCTGCTGAATGTTTTTGTTGCCGGTTAAACGCTGTAGCCAAAAGAATAGATGATACGGTTCCCAAATAGGTAATTTGAAAACTTCGACTGACTCAGGGATGTCCTTCTCAAGTGAGCTGTCTTTAATTGTGAAAAACGGATTCTCAGGTGTGCATACATATGGTTCCCACCCTTCACGATGAAGATATTTCACAAACTTAAGCCAACGTTGAACGCCACTACCTCCACTAGGCGGCCAGTAGTATGTGACTATCAATACCTTTTTATTCTCCATCAAGTTTGGTAATGATTTTATCAAGTTGATCCGGATGAAACCACCGGATGTCTTCGTCACGCTTGAACCATGTCAATTGGCGTTTCGCATATCTTCGCGAATTTCGCTTGATCAGTCTTATCGCTTCTTCCAAGCCGTGCTTTCCGTCAAAGTATTCAAAGAGCTCCTGGTATCCCACAGTCTGCAAAGCATTCCTTGTCTTGAATTGCTGAAGGCCTCTCACTTCTTCAACAAGACCTGCATCAATCATCCTATCCACGCGCGCATCGATTCTTTTATATAACTCTTCACGATCCATCTCCAATCCAATTTTTGCTGTTGAAAATGGTCGCTCCACTCGTTTGTTTGCTCTGAAGTTGCTGGCAGGCAATCCAGTTGCCCTTACAATCTCAAGTGCTCGCATCAATCTGGCGGGGTTCATCTGGTCCACCACAGCAAAATACTCGGGATCATTCTCCAGCACTTCTTGCTGAAGCCAGGGCAATCCATTGGCTTCGTAATCTTTCACAATTTCAGCTCTCACGTTTTCGGGCACTTCCGGCATTTCATCGAAACCCTCACACAGAGCCTTCACATACATTCCAGAGCCCCCAACCATTACTACATTATCATACTTCTGAAAAAGCTGGTCTAACAACGCCAAACTATCCCGCTCATATTTACCAGCGCTGTAATCCTCCGCTACCGACAAGAAATCTACAAAATGGTGAGTTATACCATCTTGCTCCTTTACATCAGGCTTTGCGGTTCCAATGGTCATCTCCTTAAAAAACTGGCGCGAATCGGCAGAAATCACCTCCGTCTGAAAGTGTTTGGCGAGTGAAACGCCCACCTTCGTTTTTCCGACAGCTGTCGGACCGACTACAACGATCAATCTCTTGCCTTCCGGTTTAGACATCGGGCCAAATTACAATCTTTCCTTTGCTAATTTTCCCATGTACTGATTTCAAATTACCTTGCGGACTTAAAACCACTACTTTAGTTGCTAATGATCAAGTACACTAATCAATTCCTATCACGGCTTGAGGATCTGGTCGCGGAGTCTGACTATATCCTCAGGTACGAAAAAGGAAATTTCAAGTCGGGATATTGCCTGCTACGGGAGCAAAAGATCATGATTATCAACAAGTTTTATACCACTGAAGGGAAGATCAATACCCTTTTGGACATCCTTAAACTTGTGACCCTGGACACTACCCGGTTTTCAGAAAAAAGCAAAAAGCTTCACGAAGAGCTTTCCCAAACTGAAATCAATATTGATGGCTAAAAATTAGCCGTCCACACCGGATGAAAGTAACCTTCCTTGGCACAGGCACTTCTCAAGGAGTACCCGTAATTGGGTGTGACTGCGAAGTCTGTCAGTCTCTTGACTACCGGGATAAGAGGTTGCGAACTTCAGTTCATATTGAGGTTGATGAACATAGTTTCGTGATAGACACGGGGCCGGACTTTCGCCAGCAAATGCTCAGAGAGCGGGTTCAAAAACTCGATTTTGTGCTTTTCACACACAGCCACAAAGACCACACCGCGGGGCTAGATGATGTACGAGCTTTCAATTTCAAGCAAAACATGGATATGCCCTTGTATGGGGTCGATCAGGTGTTGAACCAACTGAAAACAGAATACTACTACGCCTTCCTTGGAAAAAAGTATCCCGGCACACCACAACTTCAACTTAATGAGATTGATGATGCACCGTTTAGAGTACACGGTCTGGAAATAACACCATTACCCGTTCAGCACCTCCACATGCCAGTGTTCGGTTTTAGAATTGATGACTTCAGCTACATCACAGATGCCAACAGCATTCCGGAAAACACAATGAAGCGACTCGAAGGAACGAAGGTACTGGTGTTAAATGCCCTACAACGGGAGCCGCATATTTCTCACTTCAATCTGGAAGAGGCAATCGAAATGGCAGGGAAGATTGGTGCTTCCAAAACCTACTTTACACACATCAGTCATAAACTTGGATTGCACAAAGAAATATCAAAAGAACTGCCAACGAATGTTGAGCTGGCTTATGACGGCCTGACCGTATCTTTGTAGATCGTGCACAACAATTATTACTTCTTACGACAACTAAGCACCCGGCTGGAGTCAACACTGAAAGGTTACGCGGTGGTATCATGTTTCAGTCAGAACAAAGACGAATTGGTAGTTGAGTTTAATAATAGGCAACACTCCTTCTTCATAAAGGCTCATCTACTTCCCGCATTCAGTTGCCTTTCCTTTCCGGGGCAATTTGCCCGAGCCAAAAAAAACAGCGCTGATCTTTTTGACGAGATAATCCTGAAAGAATTCGTGGGTGTCCGCCAATTCGAAAACGAAAGAAGTTTTGCCTTGCACTTTAAAGGTGATCTTTCGTTGATCTTCAAACTACATGGAAATCGCTCCAATGTCCTACTGATCAGAGGCGATGATGTTATCAAGATTTTCAAAAACCAATTTTCTGATGACCTGGCATTGGGCTTTTCTTCATTGGACAAACAAATTGATTGGAGTAAGTCCACATTCATGCAACAACAGGGCGACCTTCACAAAACCTACTATACCCTGGGGAGACCAGTATGGGAATATTTGGCACAAATAGGATTTGAGACCGCTACTAGTGAAAAACGTTGGGAGATGTTTAACAATACACTGAACCAACTTAAAACACCAAAATACTTCATTCAAGAAGGTGCAAAGCCGCGACTTGTCCTTTTGCCTCTAGAGCATACCAAACCCCTGCCCTCGGACCCAATTGAGGCCATCACTACATTCTTTTATGAATACACCAGCAACGTAGCGTTGAGCAGAGAAAAACAAAACTTAATAAACTCATTATCACAAAAAATACAAGGCTGCGAATCATACATCGAAAAGAATGCAAAGAAATTACAAGAAGTCCAATACGATTCTCACTTCAAACTTTGGGCTGACCTGCTGATGGCTAACATGCACTCGATCGAAAAGGGAGCAGAAAGTGTAGACCTAAGAGACTTCGAACAAAAGCCGGTGACGATCAAGCTAAAGCCGGAGTTGTCCGTTCAAAGAAATGCGGAGAACTACTATCGCAAGAGTAAAAACCAGGAAATTGAAATCAATAAATTAAAGGATTCAATAGACCAAAAGTACGCTGAGCTAAAAGTACTGACGCAGCATCTCGCGACAGTCGAAGTAGCAACCACCATAAAAGAGTTGAAAAAGATTCAATCTCAGTCAATCCGCCAGACAAAAACGCCAAAGGAGTCGTCAGTGCCTTTTCATGTTTTTGAGTTCCAGGGTTTTCAGATTTGGGTTGGCAAGAGTGCTGCGAGCAACGATGAGTTAACCCAAAAATTTGCACACAAAGATGACCTGTGGCTTCACGCCAAAGATGTTGCCGGATCACATGTGGTTATAAAACACCAGTCTGGCAAACCTTTCCCAAAACCAGTAATCGAAAGAGCAGCCGAGCTTGCTGCTTATAACTCAAAGAGAAAAACAGAAACCCTTTGCCCGGTAATTTTCACGCCAAAAAAATTCGTAAGGAAAAGGAAAGGCGACCCAGCAGGCAGTGTAATGGTAGATCGTGAAGAAGTGATAATGGTTACACCGAGACTCTAGTCAACCACGTTGATCTTCAACATGTTTGTGCGGTTGCGCTCGTGAATCGGCATGCTGGCCAGACTGATGAAGATATCACCCGACTTCACATGACCATCACGTTTCAAAATCTCTCCAACATCTTTAATGGTCTCATCAGTGGTAGTATGCTTGTCATAATGGTAAGCACGCGTTCCCCACACCAAATTCATCGTGTTGAGAATTGACTTATTTCCAGTGAAAACGAAAATATTGGTATCAGGTCGGTGTGATGACGACTGAAATGCTGTGTACCCGGAAACAGTCATACCAACAATGGCTTTCGCGCCCACGTCTTTGGCCAGCTTGCAAGCTGCCAGAATCAAACTGTCGTGAATAAAGATCGGAGAATTCGGATCGACCTCTCTGAACTTGTAATAGATGCTCGGTTGCTTTTCAATGGAGGTGATGGTCCGCACCATACTTCTGATCACCTCGATCGGATATTTTCCCGCGGCTGTCTCTGCTGATAACATCAACGCATCAGCACCATCCATCACGGCATTCGCCACGTCACTCGCTTCCGCACGTGTAGGTCTGGGATTCTCAATCATACTCTCCATCATCTGCGTTGCCACAATGACGGGCTTAGAGGCTTTGTTACATTTTTCGATAAGCTTCTTCTGTATGATGGGCACTTCCTCCATCCACATCTCCACACCGAGGTCTCCACGCGCGACCATCACGGCATCAGTTGCCGATATAATGGCGTCAATATTTTCAAGCGCCTCCGGCTTCTCGATTTTTGCAATTATCCGAGCTGTGGAATTGTGCTTCTGCAGCATCCCCCTCAGCACATGAATATCTTCGGCCTTTCTAACAAACGAAAGTGCAACCCAGTTGACATCATTCTTTAAACCAAATTCCAGGTCTTCGATATCCTTCTCTGTAAGTGACGGAGCTGACACCCTAGTATTCGGAAGATTTATACCTTTTCGAGAAGATAATGGACCACCGTAAATCACTTTTGTAACGATGTCAATATCGCGAACCTCCAATACTTTCAACTCGATCTTACCATCATCGATCAAGATCATCTCACCATTCTTCACATCCTTGGGCAATTCTTTGTATGATGTACTTACGATCTCTTGATTACCCACCAGTTCACGAGTAGTAATCACCAGCTCTTGCCCTTGTGTGAGCACCACACCTTTCTCCACCTCATTCACCCGAATCTTTGGACCTTGTAAGTCGATGAGCAAGGCCACGTGCGTACCCATCTCTTCATTAATCTCGCGTACATAATCGATGATTTGTTTTTTATCATCATGTTTTCCGTGAGAGAAATTCAAACGGAATACATCCACCCCCTCTTTCACCAATGCCCTAAGCATTTCTTTCGAGTTTGATGCAGGGCCAATCGTAGCCACGATCTTTGTGCGGTTGTACGCAATACGTTCCATATCAGAAAATAAAGTAGTCTTTCGCTTTTAGCGCATCCAAAGGTATAAAAGCAACCATTTCAACTGAAGGAATAGCGCGCAAGTATTCTTGCAATCGATTGCTGTCTATTTTATCGGCACCTTGTGACATCACGATGTAGTCAAAGTGGGGAAATTCCTGTATCAGTAAGTTTTTAACCGTGTCGGTCTCGTTGGGTTTGTTCTTAAAAAGCTTGATCCTGTTGAGAGGACTATCATGTGAAAAATGAGAGTAAGTGCCAGTGATCTGATTAGCAAATTGAATAGTCAAATCTTGCTGTTTGATAAGGCGAATTCCCAGGTGATTGTTCATATCCCAGGCGAGCTTGTAACCCTTGGCAGATGAAATGACTCCCAGCAACTCAAAATCATAGCTATAGTCAATTTCGAGCCTTTTTTTCTTCATTTTCAGCGGTTTTGACACCTGCTTTTGGAAGGTAAATAGTTTGACAATATTGCACTAAATCTCTTTCTTTGCACAGATTTTTGAATACTCTAAACTTAAAAAACATGTCTGAAATCGCACAAAAAGTAAAACAGATCATTATTGACAAACTGGGCGTAGAAGAATCTGAAGTTACCCCTGAGGCTTCCTTTACTAACGACCTCGGTGCCGACTCTTTGGATACCGTTGAATTGATCATGGAATTTGAAAAGGAATTCAACATTTCTATCCCGGATGATCAAGCTGAGAACATTGCCACTGTTGGACAGGCGATTTCTTATCTTGAGGAGAACGTGAAGAAGTAATCGGCATATCTCGCTCCACAAATATTTTTTAGATGAGTTTTAGACGAGTAGTAATTACTGGTATTGGCGCTTTAACACCTATCGGAAACACCCGTGAAGA
>JBFWZR010000102.1:0-15467 GCA_050185175.1 Cyclobacteriaceae bacterium | reverse complement strand
TTACAAGCAGATTCCATTGGTCTCTCATTCCACTTGTGTGGGAGGCAAGGTGCCTGAGTGTGATAGTTTTCCCGAAGTCAGGAACTTCTGGAATATATTTTCTCACATCATCTTCAAGGGAGAGCTTCCCATCCTTTTCCAACAGGAGCACTGAGAACACTGTGAATTGCTTGGATACGGAAGCGATGTGAAATATTGTGGATGGCGTATTCGGTATCCCATACTCCAGATTGGCCATGCCATATCCATTTTTATAAATAACCTTACCATCTCTAACAACGGCCACCGCAGCTCCAGGGCTATCTTCCCTAGCCCACGGGGCAAACAAAGCGTCTACTTGTGTTGCTAAATCGTCTTGAGACTTTGTGGGTTGCGCACCGACAATCTCCACTAAAGACAACAGGAGAATTGCAGTTGTTAGAGTTGTTTTCATATTCTGGTTTAAGATGCTTAAGAATCAGGTCACCAAGCCTCAATTCTAAATCTTACTTAAAGATATGAAACGGAAAACCGCTATTCAGGTTCCGGTTGAGACAGCCGCCTAGGCAGCATCACGATCTTCTGTATTGTTCGATAGTGACCTCGATGAAAGTTTTCTCTCGTTCATCTTGCTTCTCTCCCAGCTTGTAGGGCTGCCGAATAGTATTCTCCAGGCCTCTTTGGGGCGCTTGGCAAGGTCGCCCAGCAAGTCACCCCAGGCATGGAATACAAGTACGAAAGGATTAAATGAATTGACTGGTTTGGTAATTCCGTAGCGGGCGGGCTCTTCTTCTTCTTGAAAAGTGCCAAACATGCGATCCCAAATGATAAATGTCGAACCGTAGTTCTTATCAATATACTTCTCATTAACGGCATGGTGAACGCGATGATGAGAAGGAGTTGTGAAAATATATTCAATGGGGCGGGGAAGTTTCCGGATCAATTCCGTGTGAATCCAAAACTGATAGAGTACTTCAATCTGATGTGTAATAAAGAAGACCAGTGGATGAAAACCCATCAGCGCAATGGGCACAAAAAATATCAGCTTAAGATTCTGTGTCCATGAAAGCCTGAATGAAACTGAGAAGTTGTAGTGTTCTGATGAATGATGTACTACATGAGTTGACCACCAGAAACGTTGTTCGTGTGCAATCCGATGAGCCCAGTAACGTAAGAAGTCAAACACAATAAGGCACAGAATATACGACCACCAGGTCGCTGGTATTGTCCAAGGTGTAAGATTGTAGAAAAAAACTATTACATAGAACAACCCGACCTTTGACACCGCATTGACCAGCAAATTACCAAGGCCTATAGACAATGATGCAAAAAAATCCTTCTTGTCATATAGGTTTTTGATGTTCCTTCTCAATGACAGATAATACTCCAATGCCACCAGCGCAAACATGATTGGCGCTGCAATCCAAATCACAGAATTGAAATCAAACTGAAGTAACTGCTCTAAAGTAATTCTCTTCTCGCCCATCAATTGACATCGCTACAAAAAAAATAAGAGGTGGGCTGTCCACCTCTTTCATTGATATTGCAAGATACGCAATTTAACCGTAACGACCATCTTTTGTGCGCTCGGGACTTTAAACGGGATCAATAATCGTTGAAGTTTGTCTTTCAATTTTTCTAGACCTGTGTTTTACCACTGCTCTTCCCGATCCAAGGAAAATAAGTCCGACCAATGCGCAAGCCAACATCATTATCGTCATCGGCAAGCTCGTGCCATCATGAAGTATGCTTACTAATGCAGAAACGATCGCCCCTGCTGTTAATCTAAAACTTCCGAGCAAAGCAGACGCACTTCCTGCGTTCCGTGAAAACGGTGCCATCGCAAGCGCTGTGACATTTGGTGTCATGATGCCATGCCCTGCAACAAAAAGAAAAACGAGTGCTGTAAAACTATATAGCCCGTACCAGCCATAGACAGTCCCAGCTACTAGCAATATGCCCACAGCAGTTTGATAGATCAACGCAACTTTAACCAACGACTCACTCTTATAGTGGCGAAGCAACAGATGATTGGCTTGTGTAGTGCCGATCATGCCAAACGCTACGATGGCAAAAGCCCAGCCGTACTGCTGCTCTGTAAGATGATACACGTTCATGTACACATCAGACGAACCCACGATGTACGCAAATGGACCTGCCATTGCAAAACCACCGGCTACAGTGTAAATCAGAAACTGAGGCTGCTTGCTAACTGTATAATAATTCGATGCAACTGAAAGTGGTCTAAGTGAAACTGACGAGTCTGGTTTGCTTCCTGAAGGCAACAACCAATACACGCCAACTATCACTAACGCTGCAATTCCAGCAAGAATAATAAAGACCCAATGCCAGCCAAAAGCTGCAGTCACGTATCCTCCCAGCGTTGGAGCAATCATTGGAGAAACTGCGATCACTAATATGATGAGCGAAAATACCTGTGCGGACTTGCTGACAGGAAACAGATCACGAACTAAGGCTTGAGCAGCAACCATTCCCACACATCCTCCAAGAGCTTGCAACAGTCTCATAGCGATAAGTGATTCAACTGTATTCGTAAAGGCACAGCCAATAGATGCGAGTACATAAATGACTAATCCAGTGTACAACGGTTTCTTTCTTCCAAATCGATCGAGCAATGGGCCGTAAAACATCTGGCCGATCGCAATGCCGAATACGTAGCTCGTAAGGGAAAGCTGTACCTTATCGATAGTAGTACCAAGGTCATTGGCAATTGCTGTGAAACCCGGCAAGTACATATCAATTGAAAAAGGACTGATGGTGGCCAATGCACCAAGAATCAGAATAGTAATAAAATAAAACTGCCGCCTCTTCATGAAAAAACTGCCGCAAAGATAGAATGTTGACACTGAGAAGCCAGTTGTCGAAACGAGATTGGATGCCCTTTTTGAAATGATTACATTAGACTGATAAAACGAACATTCGTCATGGCAACATTATCACTTCAGGTTAATGGCCAAGCAAAGCAAATCGATGTCGATCCTCAGATGCCACTACTATGGGCAATTCGTGACTTTGTTGGTCTTACAGGAACAAAATTTGGCTGCGGAATAGCGCAATGTGGTGCGTGTACGATACACATGGATGGCGTTCCGGTGAGATCTTGTGTGATACCGGTGTCACAAGCTGTTGGTAAAGAAATTACCACCATCGAAGGTCTTTCCGAAAATAACGACCACGCTGTTCAGCTGGCGTGGATCGCAGAACAAGTTCCGCAATGTGGTTATTGCCAGTCGGGGCAAATCATGGCCGCGGCAGCGCTACTCAAGACGAATCCAAACCCGAGCGATGAACAAATTGACTCAGCCATGAGTGGAGTACTTTGTCGCTGTGGTACCTACCCTAGAATAAAAAGAGCAATCAAACAAGCTGCTAAACTCTAAAGCCATGGAAGCAATTAGCCGAAGAAAATTTATACAGCTTACCTCAGTTACCGGTGCATTTCTTGCGATCGGATGCGTACCTGACGTTTCGGGCTCAGAAAAATTGGTATCAAGTCTCACTGATGATCCTTCCAAGATTGATTTGAATCAATTCATTTCAATCGGTACAGATGGAAGTATTGTTCTGTTTAATCACAGACCGGAAATGGGTCAGGGTACTTATCAGTCTATCCCGATGATCCTTGCAGAAGAACTGGAGGTAGATATCAATAAAATAGAAATCAGGCAGTCAGCTGCGAGCCGCGACTTGTATGGAAGTCAAATGGTGGTGGGCAGTCGTAGCATTCAAACTGAATTTGAAAAACTAAGAAAAATGGGCGCGGCTGCCAGGGAGATGTTGAAGCAGGCAGCGGCCAACAAGTGGAAAGTTGATGTTTCAGCTTGTACAGCTTCTGATGGTGCGGTTACCAATTCGTCAGGTGACAAGCTTACCTATGCAGAACTTGTGACAGAAGCCAGCAAACTCAAACCCTCAGATAGTCCACCTCTAAAAGCCAAGAGTGATTTTAAGGTGATCGGCAAGGAGATTCCACGTAGAGACATTCCACTTAAGACCAATGGCTCTGCGAAGTTTGGTATCGACTATTCAGTGCCAGGAATGTTATACGCATCAATTGAAAGATCTCCTCAGTTCCTCGGCAAAGTGAAAAGTTTCAATAAAGATGAGGTAATGAAGTTGCCAGGCGTTCGTCACGTGTTACAAACATCGAGGGAAGTATACGGACAAACGCGTGAAGGTGTGGCTGTGCTGGCGGACAACTACTGGTTTGCATCGCAGGCTCGAAAGGCCTTGAAGATAGAGTGGGATACGATGGGGCTCGAAAAAATATCGGATGAGACCATCTTAAACGATTCTTATGAAGCGGGCAAGACGGATGGTGATGAGTTGTTTGGTAAGGGAGATGTAAAAACCAGTTTCAAGAAGGCAAAAAAAATAATTGAGGCAGCATACGAGACTCCTTACCAGGCGCATGTACCGATGGAGCCGATGAATGCCATTGTAGGTGTGAAAGAGAAAGAGGCTGAGTTTTGGGGCTCAACACAAAATCCTAATGGGGTCAAGTCATTTCTCGCCAAGAAATATAACCTGCCTGAAGATGCGGTGAAGATAAACTACACATTTATGGGTGGTGGCTTTGGTCGCAGGTCCATGACGGATGTGGTAGAAGAAGCTGCTGATCTCTCTAAACAATCTGGTGTACCTGTGAAAGTTGTTTGGACAAGAGAAGATGACCAAACACAAGGTCCATTCAGAGCATGTAGTGTAAACATCTGCAGAGGTGTTGTAGAAAACGGTAAGGCCACAAGTCTGGAGCACAAAGTTGTGGCGCAGGAAATTCAAAATCAGACCGGTCCGGAGATGAAGGCTGGTGGTCAGTTGATGGGAGGAATTAATACAGACTATCTGATTCCAAACCTTTCTGTAAAGGGGATGTTGAAAAAGAGACATATTCCTATCTCCTACTGGCGCGCAGTATATCATTCAACTAACCCCTTTGCTCACGAAAGTTTCATTGACGAGTTAGCTCATGAAGCAGGAAAGGATCCGCTTCAATTCCGTTTGGATATGTTGGATCATCCAAGGTATAGACGCGTGCTTGAAAGTGTAGCTGAGAAAACCGATTGGTTCAATAAAAAGCCTGGCGTAGGCCGAGGTGTTGCTGCCGTTGAGAGGTCAGGTGCGTACTTTGCGATGGTAGTAGAAGTGCAGCAAAAAGGAAAACAAATTGTACCTACTAAAATTACCACCGTCATCGACCTTGGCATTTGCATCAATCCCGACACGGTGCGCGCACAAACGGAAGGGTCTATCGTGATGGGACTCGGAGCGGTCTATGCCGGACTTACCGTAAAAAATGGAGCGATCGTGGAACAAAACTTTCACACCTATCCCCTGCTCAGGATTGGACAATGTCCCGAAATAGAAACTCATATTCTAGACAGCGATGCTCCACCGGATGGTGCTGGCGAAGCTGGACTTCCTACGGTAGCTCCTGCTCTTGCCAATGCGATTTTCGATCTGACCGGAAAGAGAATCAGGAAGCTGCCCTTACAATTGCAAAATATTGCATAGAAATCTTATGCAATAAGATGTGTTCGCTAAGTATCTCCAGCGTCTTGCAGCTTAACAAAATCAGAACGATATCCGAGTTCCAATAACCCGTTTGGCCTCAATTCGATCACTCTTAGCTCAATAGCATTGTCCTTAAAGGTAAAAGTTGGCTTGATGTTAATTCCATCCTCACGTTGGCTTTGCCATGGGTTTATACCTTTCAATTCCAGTGTGTTGCTGGTTGGATTAAAAGGCCTCTCTCCTCAATTGTAACGGTAGTGCCGGAAAAGTAATATCTAGAAATAAATTCATTACTCCTCTGATCGTAAGTAATGTATTGGATATAACTTCTTGTTTGATTGTCACTACTCTGCAGGCTTACATCAATAACTACATAAGTTGAATCAAGGTCGAAGTAAATGCGTGCCTCTCCCTCCTCCTCCAACCTGGAACCTCCATACCTGATTTGTAAGGTCTCGTGCCTATACTTTCCTACGTAAGGCACAAATTTCCTCAAACCATCTGCCATAGAATTATGCTGAGATTGCACAATTCCTGGTCGAAGAATTAGCAAAGCAGATATACAAAAGAGTACGTACTTGAGCATTGTGGCTATTTAAATCAAACGATTATTGTGCAAGAGTGAACTTTAAAGAACATCATTTGGGCTGTCACTTACACAGCCGCTGTACACCGATGCTGCCCCAATGGCGAAAGGATAAAATGTTGTGCCATCCCCACAATTTTTAGAGTCCAAAGCACAAAGAGAAGAGTTCTTGAGAAAATGGAATAGTACATAGTTGCTAACCTCTCGAAAACCTTCATATTTTGAGGCCGATTCTCATTTTGCTTTGGCGGTTATTATTTGGTTGTCGCAATCAAATTGCACTCACTCACAGTGCACACCAGAGTCATCAAAAGTTCAAGTCATTTTTATAACCATGGGAGCCCCTGTGACAATTTATTACAGCTTTTAATGGTCTCAATTGCCCTTTCGCCAGCCGTGTAACGTATATTAGCTTCAATACGTCTAATCCAGCTATGATTAAAAACATCCTACTGATCTCTATCCGTAATATGATGAAGAATCGGCTCTTCATCTTCATCAATATTTTCGGCCTCGCTGTGTCTATAGCCTGTTGCGTTGTAGCCTACTTCCTGTATGACTTCAATGCCAGCTTTGATCATTACCATAAAAATATTTCAAACACATATCGTGTCAGCAGCATCCGGGAATTTCAAGGCCAAACGAAACGCTTTGCTCATGCCCCACTGGCGTTAGGTAATGCCATCAAAGATAATGTGCCAGAGGTTGAAAAGGTCGTGCGGTACAATCTGGGTTTCCACGATTTCAAGGTGGATGATGATGTCTTTAACGAGGTTCTTGGATATGCAGACGATGACTTTTTTAACCTCTTCACTTTCGAATTCATTGAGGGAAATGGAAAGCTGACAAACAACAATCAGATCATCATTAGCGAAGATCTGGCTATAAAGCATTTTGGAAAAGGTAATGTGCTGGGAAGAGAGTTGATCCAATCCCTAGACAGCGGGCGGACCAGACCCTATGTTATCAGTGGCGTATTCAAAAGGCCTCCTGCCAATAGCAGCTTTGGCGAGGACGCTTATGTTCGTTTTGACACTCAGCTGATAAATAACCCTGAATTTGAAAACAGCTGGGCAGATCGGACCAATTTATTCATTCAAATCAACGATCCGTCACGCATAGATGCCATTGAGCAGCAGATTGACATATATAAAGAGAATAACAATAAAGCTCGCGAGGATTTCATCATTAAACAGTTTGAGATAGAGCCGTTTGCCGGAATGGCTGTTCGTGATGGATATGAGTACGTACAAGGCAGCATGACAAGGAATGGCGCGCACATTGCGGCCATCTACGGAACTGCGATCATGAGCATCTTTATTTTACTCATCGCTTGTTTCAACCTGACAAACACAGCAGTTGCCGTATCGTCAAAGCGCCTGAAGGAAATAGGAATCCGCAAGGTGATGGGTAGCACACGCAGGAATCTCATTGCGCAGTTCATTGGAGAGACGATGCTGATTTGTCTTTTCTCACTTTTATTGGGGATTATCGTTGGTGAGTTGTTCCTGATCCCGGCATTTAACTCTCTTTGGACTTACTGGGAGTTGTCACCAGATTATTTCGGTAAACCCAACTTTCTCATTTTTATGGGATTTACGTTGGCAATCACAGGGCTACTAGCGGGAAGCTATCCAGCATTGTATGTAAGCAAGTTTCAGCCCGTGGCAATATTGAAAGACAAGCTCAAATTAGGTGGTAATAATTTCTTTACGCGTGTCTTGTTGACTGTACAGTTTGGCATTTCAATCATCGGCATCGTGTGCAGCATTGCCTTTATTAATAATGCTGAATTTCAAAAGAACTACGACTTGGGCTATAATAAAAATGGAGTTACCTACACCTACCTGAATAGCAAAGGTGAGTACGAGACATTTAAAAACCGCCTCCTGGAAAACAGGAACATAATTTCGGTATCCGGATCAAAACATCATGTCAATAACTCATCGTTCAAAGATCCAATCAAGTCCGAAGGTCAGGAGACCGAGGTGATAATTATGGATGTGGGTGATAACTACGCCAAGACACTGGGTTTTACAATCTCTCAAGGACGTGACTTCATCCTCGATTCGGAGACTGACAAGGAAGAGTCAATCCTCATTACTGAAAAGCTTGCAACACAATTAGCTTGGGCTGATCCTATTGGAAAAGAGATAACCTGGAAAGATACGGTGCATTACCGCGTTGTCGGGGTATTGAAAGATATTCTCCCCTACGGCCTTATGGGTCCAGCAGAACCCATGATGCTTCGCTATCAAGGCACCGAAGATGTGCATTATATCATCGCCAGTGCTCCGATTACCAACATTAAGGAAGTGCAGGATGACATGGAAGAGATTTACCGCGACATGTTTCCAGAACGCGTTCCCAATATCGTACTGATGGATGAACAAGTTGTTGCATCAAATGAAATCAACAACAATATCCTCAAGATGTTTGTCTTCCTGGGTGCAGTTGCATTGCTGCTATCGGCAACCGGATTATTTGCCATGGTATCTTTGAGCATTGTAAGGAAGCTGAAAGAAATTGGTGTGCGCAAAGTGCTTGGTGCGAGCGCAGCCAACTTGACCAAGGTGATCAATCTTGAGTTTATGATCATTCTGCTGATTGCTTCAGCACTTGGCAGCTATGCTGGTGGTTGGATGGCTGGCATGCTGATGAATTCCATTTGGACTTACTTTCAGCAGACTACGATCGTCACATTATTCACGGCTAGTGGAATAATGATTGCCACTGCAGCATTAACCATTGGCTACAAAGTTTTCAAGACAATCAAACTAAATCCAAGTCACATCCTGAGATCGGAATAGCTACTGGTCTCTCAGACACTGTACGGGATTAATATTGGCTGCTTTAATTGCCTGCGAGGCTACTGTCAACCATGCAGTAATCATTGCGATGAGCCCGGCAACTATGAAGTAGCCCGTACCTAACTCAATGTGGAATGCGAACCGCTCAAGCCATGTTGATAAAAGATAATAGCTAACGGGTAGTCCAAGCAAGATGGAGATCAATACCATTTTGGTAAAGTCACCTGACAACAACAGAACTATATTGGTTGATGAAGAGCCCAGTGCCTTGCGAATGCCTATTTCTTTTGTTCTTCTTTCAGCGGTGAATGTAGCCAGTCCAAACAATCCAAGACATGAAATTAGAATAGCCATGGTGGCAAAGTAAAAAGACAACGATGCCACGCGTTGTTCTGCGGCATAGAGTTTGGCGTACTCCTGATCCTGAAATTGATACTCGAAGGTAAATCCCGGATTGAAATCAGTGTAGAACTCATCAAGTCGGTCCAGCGTCTCTTTCTCTCGTCCTGCTTCAAGCCTGATCATGATATTCCACGTATTGGAAGGTTTCAGTCGAAAGAAGAGTGGATTGACTACATCGCGTAATGATTGGAAATGGAAATCTTTTGCCACGCCAATTATCTCAAGATCATATTGATCCCAAAGCCGAATAGTTTGGCCGATTGGATTCTCAAAACCCATCACACGAATAGCGGCTTCGTTGAAAATAACTTTTGTGGAATCAGAACCATATTCTTCAGAGAATGACCTTCCCTCAGCCATCTCCACTCCCATCGTCTCGATCAATTGATAGTTACTTCCCACATTCTCGAACAAAATTCTGTCATCTGGATTTTTGCCCTCCCAGTTTAGGCCACTGGTGTTATTGTTTCTCCCGATCATGTTGTGACCGAGACTGGACGCATTCACCACACCGGGTATTCTTCTCACTTCTTGCAGAAACAGGTCACGATCTTTCTCCAGTCTTCCCTCTCTAGGAAACTTGATCAGGTGCTCTTTGGTGTATCCCAGGTTTTGTGTTTGCACGAACTCGATCTGCTTGTAAGTAACAAGCACTGAAACTATCAGAATTACAGAAAGAAAGAATTGAAAAACCACGAGTCCCTTACGTGCCCACAGTTCACCCCAGGTTCCTCTGATCTCACCTTTCAAAACAGCCGCAGGACGGAATCGGGAGATATACAGCGCAGGGTAACTTCCCGCCAGAAAACCTGTAATCATTGTGATGCTTGCCATCCACAGCAACAAATCTCCATCCAGGAGATTTAGCACAATTTTCTTTTCGGTAATGAAATTAAACTGAGGCAAGAACAACTTCACCATGATCAAAGCAAGTCCCACCGACACCAAAGTCATCACCATCGACTCGCTGATGTGATGAAAAATAATAGACTGACGCTGCGCGCCTACTGACTTCCTGATTCCAACCTCCTTTGCCTTGCGGGATGCCCGTGCCGTGGAAAGATTCATGAAGTTGATGCAGGCTATTACCAAAATGAACACAGCGATGATGGAAAACAATCTTACATATTCTATCCTTCCACCGGACTGCACTCCATTTTCAAACCTTCCATGCAGATAACGTTCTGAAAACTGTTGCAGAAAGAGTGTAATGTTAGAGTCTTCATCCTTGTCTTTCAGATAGTCAGCAATTTTTTTGGAGAAGGCAGAAGCATCTGCGCCTTCTTTCAAAACCAGGAATGTTGAAGGACCGTTGTTTCCCCACTCGGTCACCCAGTCATTGTCATCTTTAAACCTTTCAAAGGAAATCACGAAGTCAAATTGATCTGAGGCACTTGAAGGCAGGTTTTCAAATACGCCCGATACTGTCAGGCTTCTCTCATGTTGTAACTCAACTGTTTTACCAACCACATCATCGGAGGTGTCAAAAAGCTTAACAGCGAGGTCGCGGGAGATTACAATCGAGAGTTTGTCCTGCAACACGAGGCTGGGATCGCCATGAATCAGAGGGAAGGAAAATATGTTGAAGAAGTCTGCACCTACGGAGTATCCCTTGCCTTTTACATTGTGATCTTTAATGGAAATCGTATAAGGCTCTATCCAGGTGGTGGTAGCAGCATACTCCACTTCCGGATAGTCTATCTTGAGATTTTCAGCGAGTATCCCGGGTGTTGAAGTTGTAGTCATCAACTCGTCAGCATATTGCTGGTGCTCCATTACCTCATACAGGCGACTGTCCTTGTCGTGAAATTTGTCTACGGACAATTCATCCTGCACCCACAAATAGATAAGCAGTGTACAGGCAAGACCGGTAGACAACCCCACGAGATTGATACCGAAGTATCCCTGAGCACGGAGAAAATTACGATAAATAAGGATGAGGCTGTGTTTGAGCATGGTGGTTAATGATTGTTGCTAATGACTGCGTCAACAATGAAATGGTTGCTTCCCTTAGGAATGCTAACCAATCTGAATTTCTCAGTAGATACCTTGCCTAGCCCGAATGGTTACAATTAAGCTTTCCTTTTGAAAAATCGACTGTCCAGCGACCATGTGCCAGGCCCGGTGAACAAGAACAGTACACCAAACAGGACAAAGAGAAAGGAATGTTGCTCCTCATACCAAAACCGACCTTGCCCAACGAAGAAAGTGACGTAACTCAATACTCCAATCATAGCGAGAGCTCCCAGCCTCGTGAACAATCCGAGCATAAGTGAGATGCCCGCCAGGAACTCGGAGGTCTTCCCGAAATACACCCAGAATCTTGCAGCCGGTGCGCCAAATATCTCCCAGGTGAAGTAGGTCTCCATTATACTTGGCTGAAATATCTCAAGACCATGATAAAATACAAGAGCACCTACAATGATTCGGATTAATGCCAACCCCTGGGGATACCAGACTGGCGATGGGCTGAAAAAAGATTTGAGCATGATGAGTAGATATTTTCATCCCTAAGTTCTCAAAATGCTTGCAATTGCTGTCTTAGTTCAACAAAATATTTGCCTCATAATATTTAGTAGCACTGTGAAAAGTCTTACCAACTCTTCCTTCCGGGCGGAATAACCCTGTTAGCCTTCTCCACCGTATCCCACACTCTCTTCCCTATCTTGTCTGCCTCCATTACCAGCGCCTCTTCATCCACAGTCAATATCTTATGGTCGCGCATCACAAACTCACCGTCTATCATTACCGATTCTACATCGGACGCCATTCCGTTGTGCATCCATGCTGAAAGAATTCTGCCGCTTGGTATCAGGTAAGGTTGTTTTGTGTTCAACACGATGATGTCCGCCTTCTTTCCCACTTCAAGTGATCCCAGCATGTCAGCTTGACCAACGGCAAGAGCACCTCCAAGCGTGGTCTCACTCAGAATATCTTCCGGTTGTGGCATCATACCAGGATGCTCATCGTTGCGTTTAATTCTTTCGCTAAGCATAGCTACCTTCATCACAGCATACATGTCGTTGTTGTTGTTGTCGGTACCCAAGCAGATCGGACAACCTGCATCTCTCAGCGCAGGGATAGGTGGACTCACACCCCTATTGGCTGCCATAGCTGCCTGGTGACTGATAATAGTCTTTGTCTTGCCCAACATGGAGATTTCATCAGCATCCACATACCGCGCATGAGCGGCCACCAACTTTGGTCCTAAGAAGTCATGACGGTAGAGATACTCTGCAGGTCGCACATTGTGAAACTTCTTCATGTAGTTAATCTCAGCATGTGTCTGATTCAGGTGAATGGTATAACCCACGTTGTGTTTCTCCGCATATTCGCGCACGGCCTTCAGCAATTCCGGTGAGGTGTTCTCCGTATGCACCACGGCTGGAAATACCTGTATCCTTCCATTGTTCCTATTGTGCCACTTGCTGAACAAGTCATCAATCCTCTTCATACCTTCTTCGCGCTTGTGTGATGAGAATTTTGGTGTGGTGCTTTTTTCAAATACCTCCGGTGACATCACATCGGCATCGATTCTGTCGTTCACTCCTTCTGCAAACACCCAACGCACTCCCGTCTTCGCCAACTCGTTGGCTTCGCTGGCAATATTGCGTGTGTACTCCATCACAGTTGTTGTACCAGTGCGAATGCTGTGCAGCGCGGCCATTACCGACATCAGGGCTCTCTCCTCTTCGGAAACAAGTCGCTCTGGCCAAACATTGAGTCCTGCCCTGTTGGGAAAACCAAAGTCTTCATTAAATCCTCGAGCCACTGCCGCAGACAAATGCGCATGACAGTTGATCAATCCCGGTAGTAATGCCTTGTATTTTCCATCGATTACTTCCGACCCAGGAAACTGCTTCAACACCTCATCTGTCGGGCCTATTGCCGCAATCAGATTATCTTTCACAGCCAGGGCAACATCTTTCAATGGAGCTTTATGAGCATCGCCTGTCACCACAGTGGTGTGTGTGAAGATTACAGTATTGCCGGGTGGAGTACTAGACGGCTCACCGGCAAAAAGATCATTGGTAAACAAAAGACTACTTCCAATAGCTGCGCCAGCATTCTTGAGCAACTGTCGTCTGGTGAGGTTGGTATCGTGTTCCATGGTCAAAGGTTTGGTTACCTAAAATATCGCTACACCTGGAAACTAAACCAAATAGGTCTTGGATGAATGGCGGCCCTCAAACGATGCAGACTTAATCGCGTGGATTTCTGATCAATATTTCTACTCTTCGATTTGCCTGTCGTCCTTCATTGGTGCTGTTAGGTGCTATGGGCTGTGAACTGCCAAACCCTTCAAAGTATACACGATCATAATTGGCACCACGATCAACCAGGTATTCAGCAACTACCTCTGCCCTCCGAGTTGACAATGCCACATTGTGGCGTTCTGTTCCCGTATTATCAGTATGGCCGGAAACACGGACTTCCAGCGTAGGGTGCAACTGAAGAAACTTGCCGAGCGAATCCAACCCTGCATAGTGCTCGTCACGCAGCTCATAGCTGTCCGTCTCGAACAGGAATTCACTAAGAATTATTAAGCTATCAGCTTTGAGTATCGGTGCACTCACTACGGGTGCTTTGACTGCCTCGGCCACAGTCGCAGTATCAACTGGAGTTACCAACTTGAGTGTATCAAGTTTTGTTTCCTTCACAGGGCTGCGTTGGTATTTGTCGTATGCACCTTTCTTAGCATTCTTCCTAATCTCCTTTTTCAGCCGATCAAAGCTAATGGCGCGCAATACTTTTCTGCGGCCAATCATCTTCCGGCAAGGGTAACTGAAACACAAGATGCGCTTGAAGACATGATGATGACCACTGCGCCTCAACGCCCATTGATTAGCCTCCGGCAAATGCGAGACAACCCACGGAGTCTTGGGATTACCGTATTCACGCCCTTCGTTCACTGGTCTCCACGGCCTCTCTGCACACCCTCCCGCCAGCAGAACAATCAGGACGATCACCAATAAAACGATAAATCTCATCGATTTACCTTATTAGGGAAGGCCATAGATCGGTGTAATCACTCTCTAACGCCTGCACCTGAGCGGTATTATATAATACGACAAAACTATTCTGACAGGAGACGTTTGAGTTCTGCTATTTCCTTCTTTGTTGCTTCAAAATCTGGCTCGAGCGCAAGGGCTCTCTCAAAATCCGACAGCGAGTCTTTTATTCTGCCAACCTCTTTTCTCAAATAGGCACGACAACGCCAGAAGGTTGCGTTGGTGGGAACGAGTTCAATAGCGCAAGTATAGTCTTTATCCGCGAGGCCTGGCTTATCCCACTTCTGATACAAGCCGCCCCTGTTCACAAATGCGACTGAATTGTTTCGATCTCTTTCAACCGACTGGTCAAAATTCAGAACGGCATTATCGAAATCACCCAATTCAAAGTAAGCAACCCCAAGATTATTGTAGGCATGGGTGTTCTTTGCGCGTTCTAGATTAAGTTGGGAAATTGTTGAAGAGTACTGCTCTTCTAAATCATAGAGAAGTCAGCGATAGGATTTACACTTGAGCTCGTCCAGTGTCATGGTTGGCTACTTCAGCCATTCGTTAGAATTCTTTCTCTTGTTATAGTCGACCAGTGTGTTGGGATAGTTGATCCAATCTACATGCCGTACAATTTTTCCTGCGTCATTAAACGTGAGGATGGTGGTGAATTGCATCGCTTCAAACTCCGACTCACCATAGCTGAATGGAGCAAAGTAACCTTTCACTGCAGCCTTGCTACCATCTACGATGGTTTCCCTGATGATCATAAAGTCTTCACCTATCTGCTGAAGATCAGGATTCGACCAGTTAAAGAAACTTCTTAAAGCCTCCTTGCCTTCTATCTTGTCTCCGTTGATCATATCTTCCAATACAATATTATCATCGTAGAACTCCATAAATTTCTCGAAATCATCGTGTGCTTGATAGACCTTACAATAGTCCTCTACGACCTGTCGGGTGTTAACACTTGGACTAGCACATGACGACAAAATGAGAGAACAAAATGTTATACAGCGGAGCAAAAAGTGACTATTCATAAATCCGCTTTTGGACAACTCCATTCTTAATCACCGTACTGATAGCAAGTGTATTCTCAATCGCCTCCAATGGATTTTTTTCAAGCAATACCATATTCGCTACCTTACCCATTTC
>JBFWZR010000101.1:0-15530 GCA_050185175.1 Cyclobacteriaceae bacterium | reverse complement strand
AATATTTTTACTAAATCCTCATCATTTATACCTATGCCTTCATCTTTAATCTCAACTCGCACGTTTTCTCCAAGGTCATAAACATCTACCCAGACCCGTGACTTGCCTGGCGAGAACTTAATCGCATTGCTTAAGAGATTGACGAATATATTGCGGAGCAAATCATCGTCAGCATCAATGTTCTTATGCCTAAAACCAAATTGGCACACGATTGTATGTGAACCATCATTGATTTCCTCCATGTCATTTTTCAGAGACTCAAAGAAGGACCGGATTTCTACTTTTCGCTTCACTACAGCAATCTTATTCTCATCCGCCCGCCCAAGCGTCAACAAATCATCCACCATTTTACTCATGAGGTCGGCCTGCTCAAGTACAATTCCGATCCTCTTACTTAAAGATTCAGGTGTTATTCGATTTTTATACTTCCGAACATAGTTTGCCGTATTTTTTATTGTCGCTAATGGCATTCTGAATTCATGCGACACCATTGAAGCAAACCTGGCTTTCCAGGCAGTTAACTCCTTCTCCTTTTCCAGGGCTTTCTGCAATTCCTGCGTTCGAAGAGCCACTTTTTGCTCAAGCGATTTCCTGAATTGGATTAACTCCGTAATGTCATTTGAAAAACATCCGATCCCGATGATGGTATTATCCTCACCTCTAACCGGGTTTAATCCTATTTCACGATAAAATTCTGGGCCATCCGGCTCCACTACATGATAAATATGTACCACATTCTCTCCCGTTAGCGCCTGGCTATAAAGCCGCTCCCAAAGACCTTTCATTTCTTCGGGCAAGCCAGGATCAATCAAGGGATCGCCCTCCGTAATTTCAGTGTTGGTAAATCTTCTTACACCTTTGAAGAATGCTTCATTTGCTTTTACAAGTTTTAGATCCTTACTCGCCAGCCATATCTCTCCGGGTGAGCTGTTGATCAGAATATCTAAATTTTGTTCGCTTTCCCTTAGCCTTCTTTCAGCAACCTTTTGCTCCGTATAGTCTAGCGCCATGGAAAGCATTACTGGACCATTCTTCATTGGGATTGCTATCATTGAGAACCGGACGTCTACTATCCTTCCATTCTTAGCTTTAACCTTGACTTCCTCATTTTTTACGACTCCTCCTCGCTTAACATTTTCCACGAATGTATCTCTTTGGACTTGATTCACCCAGAAATCTAGTTCTCTAGCTGTTTTGCCAAACACTTCATCACGAGTAAACCCGAAAAGTTTTGTGAATGATTCATTTACTTCGATGTACCTTCCATCATCTAATTCAGAGATAACCATCGGGACGAATGGATTGAGGTGAAATAGCCTTGAAAAGCGTTCAGCAGAAATCTTTAGATCCTGAAGGGCTTGCATGAGGTGGACGCTTCGTTCTTGCGCAAGTTTTTCCACCTCATCTTTCATTTTTTTAATTTCAGCCTTGCTTCGCTTTAGTTCTGGCTTCTCAACGATTTCCCATTTCCCGTTTTTCAGGGCAGCAGCCATCTCATGTACATGGGCAACATCGAGCACATCCTCACCGGTACATTTGTGAAGTGGGTATGCGCACAGCACAATCATTCGCTTACCCGTTAGTGAATTGTTAAGTTCACGTTCATAGTCAATGAAATCTTTCCAGACATGGCGCTCGAGCCAGGCTTCGTTACCATTCACGCGCATGCCTTCATGTCCTCTTGCCAAAGCAGCATTTAGTTTTTCATACCATCCGTCCATGACGCGCTTGGGGTCGAACACGCCATCTTTCAAATACCATTCTGCATGCGGCAACACTTCTATGGCATTAGAGGTAATATATTGGTCAAGAAGGGGAATCCCTATCCGAAGGCTTTCCAGAGCGTCATCTACAGACACCGGATCACTGGTTATCCAAAGGCAAAACTCATTGTTTTCCAAACCAGCCTTAAAGTAAGGCACCAATGTTTCCAGCAGGTCTTGCTTGGAATAAAAGAAATTGCAGAAATGTGTTCCCCACGGAGCATTACCGATAACATCAATACCGGTATATCTGAGCTGATTCTCAAGGGCGGCACTTTCCATCAGCGGTGTGTTTGTATGTAAGCTAACGAATAAACTGCTCTAACTGTGAATTTGGCAGGTTTGTTTTAAGCAAGACGGGATCGAAAATGAGAAATGAATGCCGGGCAAACTTATAATTGCATCGACATTGTGATACATCGACACTCAAGTCAGCCTATCATGTTGGTGGTTCTCCCCCACTGGTCGTGGCGTCTCTCTATGACCTAACTCAACTGCAGTTCATCCCGACTCTGGCTTCCCTTCTCAGCAGAGTCTCTGCGCGTGGCGGAGGACTCTGCGTTTATTCCCACCCCAATTCTATTCCGACAGAGTCCCCTGCCACACCGCCTACCTCCCCCATGGGAGACTCTGCGGAGAATTAAAATAGTTGAGATTGGGATAATCAACTGTTCCGCAAAGAACCACAAGGAAGTCACGGAGGTTCGCTTGAAATCCCTCACCCCCTACCCCTCTCCCCATGCCTACGTCTTTTTGACTTCGGCAGGCAAGCCAGGGTGAGGGGAAGTCGGCACTCCGACTTAGACTGCGTGTTTCTTGGGGTGAGGGTATCTATAAGTACTGTCGTTTTAGTTGATCGTCACTCAGAGGGAGATTCCGCGAAAGCGGAAGTGACCGAAGAGTCTGGTTGCCTACTACTAGACTCTTCCATGCCTTCACTTTGTTACGGCAGGCAGGAAGAATCTGGGCTTACCTGCACTAAATTCCTCGGCTTGTTAAGGCACCCCTACTCCACCTTGCCTTGCAATACTACTACGGGTCTTCCAAAAGGCATGTCGGCTGGGATGGGTTTTACTTCTATCTGCACGTCTGCTCCGGCTGGCGTGGGGTTAAAACGGAACACCCATACCTCGCTGCCGATGGCTTGTTCCACAAACCGTGCACTCAGTTGAAAGGTGTTGGCATCAACCCATGTGCTGGTGGCGGCTAACTTTACTGGCTGCGTCTGATCGGCTCTGGGTGCTGCATTCAAGGTAGTGAGTGGTGTCTCGCTCATCTTCCAGCTGTCGAGGCCTGCAGTGATTTCATACTGCATGCTGTCGCGCTCAAATTCAACTGTTGCAGCTGCTTCCTGCATGACCACACGTAGTGCCGTGATTCCTAAATCATTTTGAGTCAAACTTATCTTCTTTCCTGAAACCCGCGAGAGCAGCGTGGAGTCTGCGGGTGTCGAGGTGGTTTTCGATAAGGCCAGTGAAGCAATTCGCTCTTTCAATGCAGCGGCAGATGCCTCGTCTTCTGTCAGGGGTTCCTCTTCCATGGCGGGCAACAGGTTTTCCCACACCACGTTCAGCTCATCTTGCGTGATGCGCGAAGAAGCGGTGAGCACCACCACCGCATCTTTTTCGGGAAGCACCAGGATAAACTGTCCCCCGAGTCCATCGGCCCGGTAAGAGTTGTGGCGGCTTCGCCAAAACTGGTAGCCATAGCCCTGGGCCCAGTCGTTGCTTTCTGTGGGATTGGTATTGCCCGGATCGTTGCTGTCGATGTGTTTGGAGGTGGCGGCTTCGATCCACGATTCGGGGATCAACTGTTTGCCGTTCCACTTTCCTTTTTGCAATAACAACTGACCAAATTTGGCCATGTCGTTGGATGGTATGCGCAACCCGATGGCACCCATTGTCACGCCCGCGGGCCCATCATCCCACGTAGCTTGTGTGATGCCCAGCGGTTCGAACAGTCGAGGCTTCAGAAAGTCGAACAACTTTTCTCCCGTTGCCTTTTGCACGATGGCCGACAACATGAACGTGGCCATGTTGTTGTATTTGAAAACTGTGCCCGGCTCTTGTTGCACGGGTGTAGATAAAAATACGTTAGGCCAATCGGCCGCGCCACCCATCGCCTGAAAGAGCGGATCGTTATCCATGCCCGTAGACATTTTAAGTAGATCTTCTACGTTCATCTCCTGCATATCAGTACTGAGGGTATCGGGCAGTGACTCCGGAAAAAAGGAAGCTACCTTATCGGTGAGTGCCAGTTTATTCTCGGCTATGGCCAGCCCCACGCCCACGGAGGTAAAACTTTTGCTTACGGAAAACATCACATGTCTTAGTTCCTTGCCATAGGGATTCCACCAGCCTTCTGAAATTATTTTTCCATGCCGCACGATCACAAAGCTGTGTATCTCATTCTCACCCTGGTCGAGAGCGTCTACAAACCGGAGAACGCCAGCAGAAGAAACGCCTTCCGCTTCGGGTGTGCTGATGGGCAGTTCGTTGGCATAGTTTTGCTCCTTGGGCGAGCAGCCGCAGCAGATGATTAGTGCGAGGACGAGCATCTGGCGGCTGGTTCGGAATAAGTTGTTCATGGGCGAGATGGAATTTAGTACAGCAGAATATGTCTATTCAAGTTTAGAATTATTCCGTTGTTTACAAAGGGGTTGGAGGGCGATTGGCTGAGAGAGGTTGGAAGGGTTGACTTCACTTTAAATTCATTGTTCGATGCTAAGATTTCTTATTCAGGGACTGAATTATAGTTTTGAAACTCTCCAACCCCGCTTCCAGATTCTCCACAATCTCTTCAGCCAGTGTATCAGGATCTGGTAGGTTGTCCAGATCAGCTAATGACTTATCCTTAAGCCATGTGATATCCAAACTGGTTTTATCGCGGGCAATGATTTCATCGAAAGTGAACTTTCTCCAGCGGCCATCTGGGTTCCCTTCGTTCCAAGTCTCCTTCCTTTTGTTTCTGTTCTTTGGGTTGTAACACTTGATGAACTCACTCAGGTCATCGAATTTTAAAGGGTTCTTCTTGAGTGTATGATGGATGTTGGTACGATAATCATAATACCAAATCTCTTTAGTCCAAGGGTCTTTAGATGCGGGCTTGCCATCAAAAAAGATCACATTCGCTTTTACTCCATGGGCATAAAAGATACCTGTGGGCAGACGGAGGATGGTGTGCAGGTCTGTATTTTCTAATAACTTCTTCCTGACAGTCTCCCCTGCACCACCTTCAAACAACACATTGTCCGGCACCACAACTGCAGCCTTGCCGGTAGTCTTCAACATGGTTTTGATCTGCTGCACGAAGTTGAGTTGCTTGTTGCTGGTGGTCGCCCAGAAATCCTGACGGTTATAAGTGAGATCTTCCTTCTCTTGTTCGCCTTCTTCATTGGTGAAGGTCATGGAACTCTTCTTGCCAAACGGTGGATTGGCCAGCACATAATCAAACCGTTCCCCTGAATCTGCCACCAGCGAGTCTGTAGAGGAAATAAAACTGTCGCTATCTATGTCTCCGATGTTGTGCAGGAACATGTTCATAAGACACAGGCGCCTGGTGCTGGCAACGATCTCGTTGCCGGAGAACATCTTGTGCTTAAGGAATTGTTTTTGTGGTTTGTCTAACTCGTGGTTGTGCACGATGAAATCATAAGCTGCCAGTAGGAATCCACCAGTTCCGCAAGCCGGATCGGAAATGGTTTTGCCCGGTTCTGGCCGGACACATTCTACCATAGCCTTGATCAACGCACGCGGAGTGAAATATTGACCAGCACCACTCTTGGTGTCCTCTGCATTCTTTTCCAATAAGCCTTCATAGATATCTCCCTTTACATCCGCATCCATCATCACCCAGTTCTCCTCGTTGATCATCTGTACAAGGCGATACAGCTTGGCGGGATCCTGAATCTTGTTTTGGCTTTTGGTAAAGATCTGACCGAGAATGCCTTTTTGCCGACCGAGCTCACGAAGCAGCGTGGAGTAATGCAGTTCCAGTTCTGCACCTTTCTTACTTACCAGCGACTCCCAATTATATTCTTTGGGGATTCCAATCTTCCGACTGTATGGGGGGCGCGAATACTCCTCAGCCATCTTAAGAAAGAGCAAATATGTCAGCTGCTCCAGATAATCTCCGTAGCTCACGCCATCATCACGCAGTGTGTTACAGAAGGACCATACTTTGGAAACTATTGTAGAAGTTGTCATCCCAGCAAGAATTCTGAAATCTTTCTAACAAAGTCAATCAATGGCTTTGAGGCCAACGAGTAATCACTATGATCAAGCTTACGTGCAAAAAAATTCGCGAACTTCTTCTTGTGTCGATCGTCAATCTGGTACTTCAAATATCTCAATTCATCATCAGACAGTTCGAATTTGTCGATCTTGTCATTTATCGTTTGATCCGCACTATCAACTTTTATCATTTCAATCAAACATTCTGGTTTTCTCTCCACTAACCAGCCTTTCTCTTCAGCGTGTCTCCAGTACTGCGGACCAAACATTTCCTCCAGTTCAATTGGAAACAAGGGCACCCTATTCTTCAAATTTCTAAGATGATGAGGAACCTTATACTTTAACGCATTAACCTTTCCATTACCGTGTGCGTGTTGATATTGCTTATCGTTTGTTAGCTTGTCGTGCTCGCGGCAGCCAGGCACATCATTATCAAATACACCACACGCTTTTAATGAGGAAGTCCCGGCAACCCAAGACCAGGCCATTATTTGATTTCGGACACCAGAGCAACCAAATAAATCTTCACTGATGGCTATTCTTTTCTCATTTTGGTGTTCAAGAATTGCAGAAAAAACAATCATTTCTTCGCCCCCTTCTACAAAAATCACATCATTGTCCGACTGAGATAACTTAAACTTATAATCCTCTATATCGTCTTTCAATGATTGAATTTCTCTTACTTTGCTTTCGATTGCCGGAGCTACGAGAGGCATTACTCCCATATTTTCATGAAGCTCTTGTATATCTTGAATTGGCCTTAACTCCGAAGGACTACCTTTTTGCTTTATAACGCTATATAAATTTACTATGTCAGATCTGTCGGACCGTAACATATAAAATGCAGGTGAATGAGTTGTGACTAAGGTTTGTATTGATTCTGAATATTTGCAGAATTCCTTAGCTAAGTCAAATGAAGCCAACAATTCAAGATTATTTTCTGGCTCTTCGTAACCCCAGATCGTATTAACATTTGGTGACCCTTTAGTTCTGTTAATGTTTACCTGCTCCGAAATGAATTTATGAATTATTGGAATATGTCGAGTTTTAATTCCATCCCCCCTACTTGTGAGCGAAACTTGAAAGTTGCCATGAGTTGTCAAGAAGTCCAGTGTCTTAAATAATGAACTAAGATTGGGGGGCAATCTAATTTCACTTTTAATGCTCAGGCGCTCATCAATGTCTGAAATCAAAGATGCAGTATTCTTTCTAACTTTAGCAATAAAATCATCGCCCGCCTCCCTCAACTCTGTTTCGATAGTTTCTGCGAGCGAATCATGTAACCTACCTAATAATGATTTGAAATATTCGTTATCTCGAATTGCAGGAATATATGCATAGCGAATACTATGAACCCAAGAGTATAACTTGGATTTCTTAGGAAATAGGGTGTTGTCTGAAAACTTAATATCTTCTAAGTGAAGCCCGTCCTTTCTCCAAACCTTCACCCATCTGATATCTTTAGCACCCTTATAGTTGGCGGGTCGATGGAGTATTAATTCAACCGTTATTTCCTCAGCTTTCTTATTTCGTTTGGGGCTATACTTGCTATAATCATCATTAAAATTAAATGATTTCCCGTAGTCCGTCTCTGAATTAAAAAACAAGTTCAAAGCTTTAAGAACATTTGACTTCCCTACATCATTAAGTCCAACAAGAATTGTCAAATCACTAAGTGGCAAATCAGCATTGAGTATTGATCTGAAATTTCGAATTCTTATATCTTTTATAAACATAAACTCATTATTACAAAATCGACTTTTTAAAGCTTCTCAATACCAAATCTTGCATCTTAAATCAACCTCCCCTCAAAAGCCCTCTTCAAAATACTTTGCCTTAGCACCTCTGCTTGCGCAAGGGCATCATTGATTGATTCCTCCATTTTATCTGCAACGCTCAGACGGCTTTCGATTTCCTGTATCACTTTTTCTTGCTCTCTGAAAGGACAAATCACAATTGGATAATTTTTGAGCTTTGGAACATCAAGGTTATCAACAGTCGTTCCGTCCTTTGCACATGCCTCGCGTATACTTTGTTCATTTGAAACACAATACCAATAAACAAACTCAGAATTTAAATCATTATTCAAAGTTAATGACTGCAAATCTTGGTTAGTCGTTAAGTCCTTTCCGGCAATAGCAATCGGAAGCATCCTGCGTATGATACCACTTCGAACCACAAAAAGAATTGAGCCCTTTTTTATCCATTTAGCTGATGATTGTGTAATTGACCCCTCAGTAATTTTATCTATGGTTTCAAGGATAATTCTAGCCTTCATATCCTTAGGTGACACCCACGATACAGTTCCTTTAGTCCAAAAGTCCGGGTTCTGCTTTGACGGTGTACCTCCACCAGTCCACTTCCCAATGTTCTTCAAACTCTCCAGCTTCCACCCTTCCGGCAACTCACTTTCTTTTACATTATTGTTGGTAAGCCTTCCCTCAAACGCCCACTTCAGCACGGCCTGGCGGTACACCTTCAATTGTTGCTGCGCCAGTTTGAGTTGCTCCACGCCTTTGTCCAACTCACTGAAGAGCTCTTCGAGTTTGGTGACGATGAGGTGTTGGGTCGCAGTAGGTGGACATGATAATTGGTACTCATTAAAATTTCCTATCCGAATATAATTGGTTGCTGAACCATACTGTTTTGAATCGGTGCTCTTTTTCCAATGTAGCTTAAGATGATAAAAGAGATATTTGGGGTTGATTTTAATATTATAGATAACATAGGTTCTCTGATATGCATCAAAGTCACCATTATAATAAAATACCTCCCCAACATTGGCGCCATTTCCAGGTAGTATCAAACACTCACCACCGAATCTCTTTGTGTTACAGAATGCATAATCATATGCACAGGTATAAAAACGATATTTGCCATTAGAAACGGAATGGTTCGCATCCCACTTTCCGGTGGTAACCTCACATATCTCGCCCAATTTCACCTTTTTCGAAACATGAGGTTGTACATCTAGCCGGTTAACCAGTGCTGTATCTGAATCGTCATAATTTGATCTCTCTCTCATTGGTTTTGCTTGTTCATCTTTCTTCACCCAGCCAACATTAACAACCAATTAATCAACACACCCACAATAATTGAGAATGCATAGCTCATCATAGTACCTACCAGCACGTATTCACTTCTCAGGTTTTCCTCTTTTTGCGCAAAGCGTATGATACTCTTGCCCGTAATCAGAAAGCCAATGGCCTCATACTGGTTGAGCAACACAAACGTTAAAATGATCACGCGCTCAAACTGGCCAATGAGTTTGCCTCCATGTTCTACTTTTTCATCGTTTTCATTTTGAGTTTCTGTTGGTTTAGTGCGCTTAACTATGTTTTGCGTAGCAAACCGGATCAGGTAGCCCACCGGCGACACCACCAGCATGTAACCGAGATTGTTTTGACCTGAGTGGTTGTCCCTCAGCGGTATAGAGATTACTGATAGTAGCCGCGGCGATCTATCGTTTTCTTGTGCCCATACCAGCAGTATCACTGCCACATGCAACACCTGGTCAGCCACAAATAGCGCAAGGGAAGAAAATCTGTTGTTTCTCTCCATCTGCATCTTCACCGCATCAATGACCCAATGTGAAATAGCAATGATCGCGCTCCACATCCACCAGCCGCTCAGCAAGGCTGTAGTGACATACACTATTATAATATGGAGACCCATGGAAGAGGAGAACCACCGCTTTTGCTGTACCATCTTATCTGTCTGCAATACAAAGTCGCTAATGAACTGTGCCAGCAGCAGGTTCACCAGTTGCAGTCCCTCCTGCTCTGTAAATAGCCTGTAGATGCTACTTTCCTCCATATATCGTTTCAAAACGGTCTACCATAGCATCAATCGCATTCCAACTTCCCAGGTTGGAGCGATGGTTCACTGCAGATTGACCAATTTTAAGTTTTTTGGCTATCTCAATCTCAGAGTAATCGTCAAGCTTCATATTGATCACTTCACACTGCAGAGCAGTTGTTTTTGAAAGTATAGTGTCGAGAAGTATACTCTCGGTGTCCAATTCATCGCCAAACTCATCCATTGCATCTATTGCCAGTGTTTGCTTGGAATTTTTAAGTTCGTCTAGCTTATGTCCGGACAGTATAAAAGGCATTTCAGTGTTTGATGCCAACTTACCTCGGCTGTTTTCCATCTCTGCTATACCAATAGCCATTCTAGCATCAAACATTTCAGCAGGCGTGTTACTAACTTTTGTCTTCTTCTTTCTACTAGCCGGCTTTTTTTCTTCAGCCGGGTTCCAGCTTCTAATCGCTGTCTTTATGAGTAATGCAATTCGAAGAGCATCTTCCGGTTTGTGCACCAAACATTGAAAGCTATCACCTCGGTACATCTCACTTCTCATAGAGTATATATTACCCAATCTTTTCAGTGTAAGCGAGATCAACTTAAATAGAGCTTCCTGTTTATTTCTATCTAAGTGAGTAGAGTTGATGATATCCCCTGTAATTACTGCCTTTAGTGCCATATTAGCGGTATTAGTTATATGACCAATAATAGTCAATTATTAGTTATATGGCTAATAATGAGTATATATTAGTTATATGACTAATATATCAATTTTATGCTACCAGTGCCTCGTTAAGCTCCTCTATAATACCTCCTGCATTATCACCAAATAGTTTCCATGCCTTACCTCTCCCCCCTATTCTGTCAAATGGAGTATAATCCAGATCGTCTATCTCCACATGAAAGCTGGAAGCAATATGGTCCTTGATCATCCTTAGCCAGCTCATCTGTTCCTCTGTAAACTTCAAAGCACCTGCCTGCTTCTTAAATACCCAATCCTGAAAGTTCTTGTCTACCGTCTTATCAAAAGGCGTTAATGTCTTATCCACCCCACTTATGTTTCTTATCAGGGAAACCAGAGCAATCAGCTCATTTTTAGGAGAACCATTGCTACCGGATAATTGATCATAAGCCTGCCACACCCGTATGGGAGCGAGCACTGGTTTATCCAGCTTTAGTTTGTCCAGCACCTCTTTGATCAAGGTGTAGGTTAGTTCACGCCTGCGGTAAGGTTGGTTGTAAAATATCTGCAGCGCAGTGATCTCATTTTTATTGGCGTCCAGCCAGGTCTTAAAATCATTTACCAATTCCTCTGCTTTAGCTTTGTTGTCCTCATGCCATCCTGCTAGTTCCACGCTATCCGGTGTAATGATATCGATGATCTGCTCGTGCAGCCTTCGCACGTTCTCTATATAGGTATTAAGCGAACCATTGAACACGGAAGCCGCTTCCTTAATCAAAGCCTCCTGTGCTTCATGCCGCATCTCATCAGGATAGCCTTCAATAGAAGGAGGATGCTTTTCCCTTATTTTATCTTCAAGAGCATCAGGATCGTAGGCCTTGAGCAGGTTCTTGATCACCTCCGTGAGTTCTTTGCCACTAGCCTTCTGTTTGAACTGTTCCTTTTCATCCTTGGTCAGTTGCTTCTCCAGTCGCACCAACCGGTTGGCCAGGGTAGTAAACAGCTCCTCATCTCGAGCTCCCACTGCAATGGCATTCAATAAATCTTTGGTAGCCACACCCGGTTTCTTCTCCAGTGGCCTGCTATCCGTCTTCAGGCTCTTGCTTACACCTATAGCATCCACTATCACAAAGTGATCTTTCGTGTACGCTGCCGAGGGTGTTACTTTTTTCAGGTCATCTAACAAAACAGTGCGCGTACCTCTACCTTTCATCTGCTCAAAGTAGTTACGGCTTTTCACATCGCGCATAAATAGTAGTATCTCAAGGGGTCGTACATCAGTACCCGTGGCAATCATGTCCACCGTAACTGCAATACGGGGATTATAGTCATTGCGGAATTGATTCAGTACCGACTTTGGATCTTCATCGGCCTTGTAGGTGATCTTTTTGCAAAAGGCATTGCCCTCAGCAAACTCTTCTCTCACAATACCTATGATGTCATCCGCATGGCTGTCGGTCTTGGCGAAGATCAATGTCTTGGGCACTTCAGCCCGACCCGGAAAGATTTCAGGCAAATGATCCTTGAACGCTTTAATAACTGTTCTGATCTGGTTGGGATTAACTACCTCATCATCCAGTTTCTTGGCAGAATAGACCTTGTCTTCGTCTACCTGCGCCCAACGTTTTTTTCTACTCAATCTTTCGCGGTGATCCACATACTCACCTTTCCACACTGCCCCTCCTTTTTTGGACACCGCTGTCTCTATCAGGTAAACATTGTACGGCACCAACACGCCATCCGTCACAGCTTGTTCGTAGCCATACTCACTCACCACATTCTGATTGAAGAAACCAAATGTTCTATTATCAGGTGTGGCGGTGAGCCCAATTAGAAACCCGTCAAAGTAATCAAGCACCTGCTTCCACAGATTGTAGATGCTACGGTGACATTCGTCAATGACAATAAAGTCAAAGAACTCGATAGGCAACTTTGGGTTGTATGCCACGGGTACGGGTTCTCGTTGTCCCCACTTAGTTTCACCAGGATTATTCTCTTCTGCACTCTCGTCCAACTCCTCTCCTTTTAGTATGGAGTACAGTCGTTGAATCGTGCTGATGCAAACCTGAGAGTCGGTAGCCACATAACTTGACTTTAGCCGCTGTACGTTGTATAGCTCCGTGAACTTTCGATTGTCATCATTCGGTGTGTAGGCCAGAAACTCCTGCTCAGCTTGTTCGCCCAGGTTTTTGGTATCCACTAGGAACAATACCCTCTTTGCATTAGCAAACTTCAGTAACCTATATATAGAAGTGATGGCTGTAAACGTCTTACCTGAACCAGTAGCCATCTGAACTAGTGCTCGAGGACGGTTTTCTTTTAGTGAAGTTTCAAGTTTATTAATGGCCTTGATCTGGCAATTCCGCAGACCCTCTTCCGGCAATGCGGGAATATCCAACAGACCTTCCCGAAGTGGCTTTTGTTTCAGCCAGGCACGTAGCGCTTCGGGCCGGTGAAAGGTGAAGACCGGCCGGGACCGAGGTTTAGGATCTCGGTCATCGCGAAAGCGTGTGAGCTCGCCTGTGCTTTCATAAACAAAAGGCAGTGGATCATTGTCGAGGTACTTTAGTTTGCTCTTAGCGTAATCCTCAGACTGTTCTTCAACTAATGTAAGCCGATGCCCTTCTTCCGCCTTTTTGGCCTCGATCACACCAACAGGCTTTTGATCCACGAACAAGATATAGTCTGCTATACCGGCCTCCGTGATGTACTCTGTCACAGCTACTCCTGGCCCTGCATTTAGATTGACCTGCGTTTTCTTCTGAACAATCCACCCACAATCAGCCAATTGTTGGTCGATCTGGTCACGGGCGATTTGTTCGGGATTTTGGTTCACGATTACCAACTTACAATTTAATAGAAAATCCTAATTATGCCACTCAATCAGACTGCTGCTGACATGAGTAATTTCCAGAACTGTTGGGGTCTTCAGAGATAGACACCGTAAATAATCCAAGATGTCAATTGATGGCAACAGCCAAAATAAGTTTCCCTTCGGTTAGCCAAATCGCTTTTACCTCCCTTCTACTGGTCGCAGCGTCTCGTTATGACGTGGGACTAGCCACCCCCTATTTACCCTCCCCGCACCGTTCGCAGTACACAGACTTGATCCCTGAGTAGATCGACTTCCACCAGTAGTTAAAAATGGATTTCTTCTTGTCTCTGACAAACAGGATATCACCTGACAGCCTTGGCGTCCCTTTTTGGTGGCTGTTCTTTTTCACCAGGAATGTGTTGATGATTAGTGTCTCGAAATTCTCTACCCCTACAACTCCCTTCCAACAAACCTCTCCTTCCCCAGTAGGAAATTTATGGCTTTGGTCACGTTGCGGTCGATGCTGGCTTCGGTTTTGAGGAAGGAGATATAACGGATGATTTCCTTCTGCAGCGATGGTGGCAGCGAGTCAAATTTCTTCTTTGCTTTTGGATTGTTGTTGAGTGCCTGGAGCAATTTAGGATGGGGGCTAATCGTGCGGTCTGCCCGGTCATAGTCTATTGATATCTTCACCCCTTCACCGATGCGATCGGGAGAGTTCTTCAGCATGGTAGTGTTGATGTATAGCCTCCAGTCGCCACAGTACTTCACCAGCGTCTGCTTGTACCCTACTCCATTGATTTTTCCTTTGATGGGAATGGGTCCTTTGTCCTTGCCGTGGGCTTTGAATAAGGCAGTGAGTATCTTGGCCGGTACGAAGACAAACGGGTTGATGCCTATGATTTTTATTTTGGCTTCAAAGGTCATCATGCTTGCGCGGGTGCTGACCGGGCGCGTACGGTGTCGCCCAGACGCTGTACAAACTGTCCCAGATTTTCAAAAGACTTGTCCAGCTTCTTTGTAAGCGCAGACTTCTTTGTGAGATTGAATCGGATGGCTGCAAAGGTTTTTTTGTTGATGTAATAGTTGAGGGTAAGTTTGGTGCGCAATTCCCCCTGCGGTTCCAACACATAATAAAGCAGGTCTCCCGATTCTTCTTCCATCTCGCTGAACTCAATGTGTGCCTCGTTGAAGCTGTAGAAGTTGGCGATCACCGTGGTCTTTTTGTTCTCTACGAACATAATGCTGCGATTGCCAATGCGGGGAAGGAAGTGATTTTGTATTTCTACTTTCTCCACTCCGTGCATCCACTTGTCGCGGTTGGTGAAGTCGGCCGTGGCGTGAAGCAGGGTAATAATATCAGTATCATACTCGCGTGCAAACGTCATCACCTTCAGCCGGGCGTCAAGGTCGGGTTTGGCCGGGGGTTCTACGGAAATCTGGTTCTTCAGAAATCCTAGTTGTGCAAAGTGAAAAGAGATATCCCCTTGGTCCGTTGACTTGCTCCCCTGCTCCCACGCTAGCGACTCCGCTGGAAGTGCATCATCGTGTAGTAGTGAGGGTGTGGCGATCCAATATTCATGAAGGTTGATATCGTTTTTCAAAAGTTGATGGGCTACGATCACGTCCTTGCCTATCAGCTTGTTGAAGTTCTTTACGCTGTATTCGGCAAACTCACCATAGTGCGTCACTACTTTTAGCGTGAGGTTGATGGCGGAGAGACATGCTTCGCACTGGCAGTACTTTCTTCGTTCATAGGTCATCAGGTTTTTGTGAAAGGCGGTGAACATGCGCTCCACCTGCTGGTAGACTTCGCTCAGTGATGGCTTGTCACAGAATTTATAGAAGAGGATGGCATCGCCCTCTACCTCCGACACGATCAGGTTGGTGTTGTTGGCATCGATGAGGATCTCGAGCAGTTCGCGGATGATGAGTTGGCTGTGGTCTATCTCCACTTCGGTGACAAAGCGGGTGAAGCCGGAGATGTCGGGGATGAAGATAAGGCCACGGGTTTGTGTCGGCATGGGTAAAATTAATATTTATGATTTGTCTTTTTCGCAGTGGACTACAAAGAAGTTATGAGTGTGGATGAAGAGGTATATGGCGATAACGGAGTTGAATCTGCTAGGGTTTTGGTGGGGTCGCATGCCTGTGGCTTGGAAATCCCTCACCCCTTGCCCCTCTCCCCATGCCTACGTCTTTTTGACTTCGGCAGGCAAGCCAGGGAGAGG
>JBFWZR010000100.1:0-15579 GCA_050185175.1 Cyclobacteriaceae bacterium | reverse complement strand
AAAAATAAGAGTAGTCTTCGGAGCAAGAGAAAAATCAGGTGGGCCTGCCGATATCCACTTCATGGATGTCGATCCAAACCATCCAGCTGACATCCTACATTTCCAAAAGACTCCTGTTTTAAGTCGTGGAACCACTGGGTGTTTCGATCAGGATGGGGTCTTACCTGTTTGTGTCAAGAAAGCTGATGATAGATACTTCCTCTACTATGGAGGATTTTCCAAGCTGTCAGGTACTCACTTCTGCATGATGGGTTTGGCGATTAGTGATGACAATTGCAAAACATTTTCTAAACTCAGCGAGGGCCCTGTATTACCGATATCAAGGATCGATCCATTTTTGATAGGCTCTGCAGATATTGTCCTCCACAAAGGTATTTGGCACATGATATACACGTCTGGCACAAAATGGTCAAGCATTGGCATGTCGACAGAAATATCATACACACTTAAATATTCATTTTCGAAAAATGGAATTGATTGGAGTCCTACCGGGCAGGTAATTTTTCCTCAGGAAGATCAACACGCAGCTTATGCAAAACCATCTATCTTCAGATTGAATGATAAATTCATCATGTATTTTAGTAAGCGTCAAATCATCAACTACAGGCAAAAAGGACATGGAGCATACGCACTTGGCTTTGCAACATCAAATGACTTAGTCAATTGGTCGCGTGATGATTCCCAGGCGGGAATCGAAGTTTCTGATGAGGGTTGGGATTCAGAAATGATATGCTATCCGAATATTATTGACGTGGGCGGCCGGTATCTGATGTTTTACAACGGCAACGGCTTCGGTCAATCGGGAATAGGATTTGCGGAATTAGAGAAATAGAAAACAGATAATACAATGCAGCATGACCGTAGTAAGACCAAATATGAATACATGAAACATGATGGCTTGCGGCCCGGATACGAATCAGGGTTAAAGTCAATACTGGAAATGGATATTAGTAAGCAGGACTTGATCCACCATTTCCCAGCTTTTGTGGGCCATCAAACCATGGCACGGCAATTAACTTTATATGAAGCGTATAAAATGACGTTAAATGTTGCCGGTCATATTGCGGAGGTTGGCGTGAACTTGGGATTTGGCTCAATCTTGTTTGCGAAATTAACTCAAATCTTCGAGCCGAATTCCCTGACGCTGGTTCACGGATTTGACTGGTACCAAGGGTCTCAGCCTACAGACGAAGAAAGTCATGTAATCAAGAAAGGCTCTTACCATACCCCGGAAGAGAAGGTGAGACAGCTTGTAACAGCCCAGAACCTAGGAAATATCCTTCACTTACATAGTCTTGATGCGTCAAAGGACTTTCCTGCCTTTTTTGACAACCACGTTCATTTACAATTTAAATTGGTTTTTATCGATTGTGGAATTTATGATGTCGTTTCAGAATGTCTTAAACATTTTTGGGATCGACTCACGCCCGGTGGCATCATATTGTTAGATCACTATTCATTTGAATTGGCGCCAGGTGAAATGAGAGCAATTAGAGATGTGCTGCCTCACGTCAAGTGGAAGCAATTTCCATTTGGTTGGATGCCATGCGCATATGCTGTAAAGGAGTGATATTTAAGATTTCAAGTTAAGTAACACGGGATGTCGCGTCCGCTAGTGGCAGTTTGGATGATCACTTATAATCATGAGGGATATATAAGCAAAGCTTTGGACAGCGTTCTCTTTCAGTCCACTGACTTTGAATTCATGGTGTATTTGGGTGAAGATTGCTCCTTAGATAATACTAGGGCCATTTGTATTGATTATGCGGAAAAGTACCCTCGCCATATACGATTGTACCTAAACAAATCAAATGATCATATAGCGAACGGACTTGGTATTTACAATGCTTGTCTAAGTAGTGGGGCAAAGTACATCGCCATGCTTGAGGGTGATGATTTTTGGACTGATTCAACCAAGCTTCGAAAGCAGGTAGAATTTCTAGAGGCAAATCCAGACTTTTCATTAAGTTTCACTGATTGTAGAATTATAAATTCTAACGGGGATACCACCAAAGCCAGTAAAATTAGTGCAGACCTGAAACGGGATATCTATCAAACCGAGCTCGTTCAAGGACTCTCCATTCCAACCTTGGGTGTCATGTTTAGGGTTCTCCCTGAGTTGGGACAAGTTCTTATGGAGATCGCGAGGGTTAAAAATGGGGATACCTTCTTGTTTGCGATTCTTGGCCAATTCGGAAAAGCACACTACCATCACGACATTGAACCGGCTGTGTATAGACAACATAGCGGAGGTGTATGGAGCGGCACGGATCGGCTTTATAGATTTGAAAGTGCAATCCACACCTTCGGGGTTCTGCAGGAAGTAATTCAACCAAAATACAAACGTATCGTGATCAAAGCACTGGTGCGGAAATGGGGCCATCTTGCCAGTACGGCATTTAAAACTGCAAAGTACATTGTCTTTCTTCGTGCCTATGTCCATACCCTCTTGTTAAGTATTCGGTATCTCTATTTCAGGCCTGCTGTTTCCATGCATCTAAGGTTGTTGAAGCGTTTGGAGTAGTATTCTACTGATGAGTTATACATTTTATTATCTGCGAAAGAGCAAGGTTTCGCTCGCGGAGAAAATATCAGTCATTTTCAGAGTGTTGAAACTGAAACTCTTCTTTGGGCTTTTCCCAAAGGGGGAGCTGATTGTTGGCTATCATGGCAATGCGAGATTGGTGCTAGGCAGGCATACCTACAATGCAATCGGCAATTATTACTTTGGTCTGCTCGAACCTCATGATATGCATTTCGCACTCAGGTTCTTGCGGCCAACGGATTTCTTTATTGACGTGGGTGCCAATATCGGATCGTACACCGTTCTTCTTGCATCCAACTGTAAAGTACGCTGCATTTCTTTTGAACCTGTTCCTTCAACTTTTCATTCGCTCAGGAAAAATGTTGTCATCAATGGCCTAGAGGACAGTGTAGAATGCTTCAACCTGGGATTGGCCAGCATATGTTCTCATTTGAAGTTTACATCTCATTTGGATGGACGAAACCATGCGGTAATGGGGGAACAAGGCAATGATGAAGGTTTGATTACCGTGGAGGTCAGGCCTCTTGACGAAGTGGTGAACGGAAACCCAACCATGATGAAGATTGATGTGGAAGGCTTTGAGTTGGAGGTTTTGCGTGGTGCCGAGAGGATGCTGCAAAGCGAACAGCTTAAAGTAATTATTATTGAGATAAATGGAATGGAAAAACGGTATGAAGCCTCCCATGACGATGTTGATCTATTTCTTCGTTCCTTTGGCTTCCACCCCTTCTACTACAATGGGTATAAACAATCTCTGATGGAACGAAAGGACTACGAATCACACAATACGCTTTACACGAAAGATCTGGATTTTGTTAAAAGTAGAATAGGAGCAGCTAATTCAATCAATCGTTGATTCAAAAAATAAAGAGACTGGTGATAAGAATGATCCCTGATATCATCTGGGACCACCATCGTTATTATAAATACAGGAGAAACAAGGCAAGGAGAGCATCTGCCGATGTGAAAAACACGTTTGGCTCCATTTATCTAACAAATTTTTGGAAAAGCAGCGAGAGCTTCTCTGGAACAGGATCTGATCTGAAGCAGACAGACGAGATTCGAAAAGTGCTGCCCAAATTGATCAGGGACTTCAAGATTGAAACGATGCTCGACATCCCTTGCGGAGATTTTTACTGGATGCGGAAGGTAGATTTACGAGGTGTTGCTTATATCGGTGGAGATATCGTACCAGATCTGATAACATCTAATCAATCAAAGTATGCGAATGCCGATACTCAGTTTAGATCACTAAATCTTTTGGAAGATCATTTGCCAACAGTTGACCTGATCTTTTGCAGGGATTGCTTGGTGCATTTTTCATTTGAGCACATCCAGAAAGCATTACGGAGAGTTGTTCAAAGTAGAAGTAAATATTTTTTAACAACTTCTTTTACTAAGCGAAGGCTAAATTTTGACATTGACACCGGTGACTGGCGACCTATTAATTTGCAGATTTCGCCCTTCAATCTTCCGGAGCCAATGTTGGTAATCAACGAGAAGTGCACGGAAGGAAATGGAAAATCCTATGACAAATCACTTGTACTGTATCGCGTAAGCGACCTTGCAACAATTTTAGATGACGTACAAAGTTCTTAGAATAACCAAGTCGCTCGACTTTGGTGGAATTGAAAAAGTATTTGAACTGCATGCGCGCTATCACCAAAATGGCAATTATGAATTGGCGTTCGTGGCACTGCATCGTGGAGGGCGAACTGCACAGATTCTAAGCTCGCTGGGATACCGGACTTTTGAGTTAGGCCGCCCCGGGCGTATCCCATCTTTTAGCGCTCTCATAGCATTGATTAAGCTGTTCAAAGCTGAAAAGCCTGACGTGGTGCACACCTGTGGTGCCGAAGCAAACTTCCATGGACTTTGGGCTGGCTTTATTACTGGAGTTCGAATTCGGGTTGCTGAGGAAATTGGAATACCAGCTCATTCTATTATTGCAAACCTTGTGTTTAGAGTTACTTACCTCTTGGCGGATAAGGTGATTGCCATTTCCAACGCGGTGGCCAATTATCTAGCCGCACATGAAGTGTCGAAAGACAAAGTCCGGGTAGTTTATAATCCGATTGAAGAAAAGAATCCAGTACAGAAACCAAAATTAATGCATGGTCAAATCAGGTTTTGTTTTTTAGGAAGGCTTGAACCCATCAAGAATTGTGAAGCACTTATCAACCTGATGGCAACCCTGGTAAAGAGCGACAGTCGCGATGTGGTTTTGTGGATAATAGGGGATGGGGGACAGAGGCCAGCACTTGAAAACCTAGTACGAGACAATGGTCTTACTGAAAGAGTGAAATTTTGGGGATATGTGGCTGAGCCGGGGGAAGTCCTTGGACAGTGCCACATTTTCTTGCTGCCTTCCTGGAATGAAGGATTTGGCCTGGCATGTGTTGAGGCAATTCAGTCTGGCCTCATTGTGGTAGTATCATATAATGGCGGAATGAACGAATTTATTGCTGATGGAATCAACGGTTTCCTTATCGACCCTTCTTCAACCTCCGACTTTTATTCAAAGGTTTTGCTGGCACTTAATCAAAGTGATGACGAGCGACAGCGGTTTAGCGCAAGTGCGGTGAGTACAATTAACACACTTTTTTCGCCCACGAGATACCTCTCTGCATTGGAGTCTTTGTATAAACCCGAAGCTTAAGGCGGCAATGCGCAGAGTCCCTACCGTTTCAGTAATTATGACTGTATACAATACTGAAAAGTATTTAGCGCAGGCCGTTAACAGTATCTTGAATCAGACATACCAGGACTTTGAATTTATAATCATCGATGATGGATCAAGCGATACGAGTGCCGAAATACTGGATTCGTTTTCAGATCCCCGGTTGATAGTGGTGAAGAGTAGGGAAAACAAAGGTCTTATTGCCCAATCCAATCGTGCACTAGGGATGGCACGAGGTAAATACATAGCCAGAATGGACTCTGACGACATTTCACTTCCGCAGAGGCTTGCCTCACAAGTTGACTATTTGGAGAGGCACAACCAAATTGGTTTGTGTGGAACTTATCTCAACTATTTTGATGAACACCGGAACTACTCAACTTCAATTTTGCCCAAGACGCATGAGTCTATAGGCGCGTTTTTTCTATTTGGCAGCCCCATCGTCCATTCAACGATCATGTTTCGAAAGTCGGTGGTGGATCTTCATAACATCTGCTATCCCACTGATGTAAGAGCGGGGGGGGACATTGCGTTTCTGTCAATGTTGTACGAGTATACGCGTTTTGCAAATATTCCGGAGGTCCTATTTCGTTGTCGAATACGGTCGTCCAGCGTTTCTCGTGTTCACAATACTGTGCAGGCAGGCATCGGATATAAGGTCAAACAAAAAATGCTTGAAAAGATATTTCCCGCAGCCGATTCGACCTATATAGCCACTCAGTTGGAGAAACATCTTGCGATTTTACGGCAGCCTATCTTAAATAAGTCTGATTTACAAACCTTGCTGGAATGGTTGAGTTTCTTATTTCAGGAAAAACCCTCGGAGGTGTTTGACTTAGGGGGTTATCAGGAAGCATCAGGGCACTTCTTGTATCGACAACTAGTTCGTGACAAAGCATGCAACATTACCAACTTGATCCACATTCTAGGCAGACATCCTCAATACATGACGAAATGGCCTGCCAAATTTCACCTGATTTATTTGCTTAGGTCATTGGCGAGCAATTATAAAAGACGTAAAACATCAATGGATTAATTGATTTGATCAAGGTATTACATTGTGTTGAGACAATTGGATCGGGTGGAGTAGAACAAAGACGCCTATTATTGGCCAAATACCTTGATAGGAGTCGGTTTCAGCAGTCGCTTGTCTGTTCACACGTCAAAGCCGCATTCGATCAAAAATTGATTTCGCAAGGTATGAGTGTTGACAAAATCGGATCGTTGCGTCATGTGCTAGACTTGAGCTATTACCGAAAGCTCTTCAAACTCATCCGACAAATAAAACCAGATATTATTCACGGGGCAGTTTTTGAAGGCGTAATTAGTGCTGTGGTTGGGGGTTTGTGGTGCCGTGTTCCGGTTATTATTATTGAAGAAACCTCTGATCCCGTCAATAGATCTGCTCGGGCAACATGGTTATTGAAGTTCCTTTCCTACTTCGCGAAGTTTGTTGTTGCTATTTCTCCTTCAGTTGCGGACTATCTAACTGTGACTGCCAAGGTTGATAAAAGGAAAGTCAGACTTATCATGAATGCGGTGGATGAACCTAACGCACCAAGCGAGGATGAGATTGAACTTGTCCGAAAAACTCTTGATTTAGACCATTCAGATTTTGTAATTGGCAGTGTTGGAAGATTGAGAGATTATCATAAGCGATTCAGCGATTTGATCAAGGCATTGCCCAGTATGTTAGACGCTGAGCCCAACGTAAAACTCTTAATTGTTGGAGACGGTGAAGATAGAGGGAAGCTGGAGGAGTTAAGCACTACCTTGAAAGTGCAACAGAGTGTTATTTTCGCTGGCTTTCAGAAGAATACATACCCATTCTACGCGTGTATGGATGTTTTTGCATTGGTGTCGCACATGGAGGGATTTGGGTTGGTGCTTTTAGAGGCGATGAATTTTAAGTTGCCAGTGGTCGCCACGAGAGTTGGTGGAATCAAGGATATTGTGGTAGATAAAGTTACTGGTTTTTTGGTGTCTAGAGATTCGCCCAATGAAATTTCATCCGCCCTAACAACCCTGTGTAAAGATGAAAAATTAAGGCGCTCAATGGGGGATGAAGGCTACAGACGGGCAAGGACTGAATTTGACTCAAGCAAATACGTGGAAAATGTCCAGCTTATGTACGAACAAAGTCGTGCTAACAAATGACTCTGACTGTTAGGAAAAAAGTGCTGTTTATCGCATGGGACGGCCCCTCAACCAGCTATCTGGAGAGTTTATTCGCGCCCATTTTCTTCGAACTGAAGAATCGTGGTTACGATTTTCACATCATTCAATTTTCTTGGGCAAAGCGAGAAAAGATTGACGCAATCTCCCAACAATGCGAACAAATGGGAATACCGTTTGCCCATTACAGAGTACTTACTAAGCCATTGCTTGCTGTTGGTAAGCTTATAACCTTATTTACTGCAAGCAGAAAAGTGAAGCAATATGCGCAGAGTCACAAAGTGGATGTTATTATGCCAAGAGGTTTGATGCCCGCAAGAATTGTCCTGCAGTTTGCTCAAAATGACGAGCGATACAAAATTGTATATGATGCGGATGGGCTTCAAATTGAGGAGCGAGTGGATTTTGCTGAATTGCGCGTTGGTAGTTTTCGGTACCGTAGCCTCAAGCAGATTGAACGGAACATGACAAGGCGAGCAGATATAGTGCTAACTCGAACTTTAGACGGTAAACGAATACTGACTGAACAATACACAGATGTTGATGAGTCCAAGTTTCACACGGTCAGCAACGGACGAGATGAAAGGATCTTTGCCCTACCTGAAGATAAAAATCAAAGGAGCTTTCGAAGGCATTTAGATATTCCAGAGCATGCGTTGGTTTCGGTGTACTGTGGAAGCTTAGCACCTCAGTATGGACTGCCGGAGATGGCAAGATTGCATCAGTACCTTATTGAAAGACGAAGCGATGTTTATTGGTTAGTTCTTACGGGCGATGTTGAAAAAATGCAGGCATATGCCCATTTGCCAAATGTAATTGTTCGCTCGGTGGCAGCTAAAGAAGTGCCGCACTTTATGGCAATAGCCAACGTGGGCTTGGCGTTTCGACACGCTACATACTCAATGAAGGGAGTTGCTCCAATTAAGCTAGGAGAATATTTAATTATGGGGTTGCCAGTAGTAGCCTCAGGAGGAATTGGGGATAGCGAGCAGGTTTTGAAACGGTATGGCTTCTGCCATGTTATGGACGACTTTACTGATGAAACCCTTATTGGGGCATCAGAGTGGATATTGAAAATTCGGGATCAATTTGACTCACAGTCAATTAGATCAGCAGGGATTGAGCATTTTGGCCTGCGTAGATCTGTTGATGATTATGATCTTGCACTCAAGACCATTTGAGTTCCTATCAATTTAGCAGCTGATTGAATGCATCAATGTATTTGTCACGGTTCGCTAGTATGGAGTACCTTGACAAGACTGTTTCACGACCTGCTTTGCCTAGTTCGGTCCTTTTTTCGGGTTGGTCTATTAATATTGACAAATAATGGACCCACTCATCCTCGTTATTACATAGAAAGCCATTCTCTCCGTGTTTAATAATTTCAGAATTTACGCCTACTGGGGACATGAGTGTTGGAATTTCCAATGCCATATAAGTCAAACCTTTTAGACCGCATTTTCCCCATGCGAAGTCAAAATCAACAAGTGGCATGATCCCAATATCCAATTCCCTCAGGTCCTCAACTTCTGTCTTTAGTACCCAAGGTACTCCCTTAACTTCAAGTTCTTTGTTGTAATAGTTGGGGTCACCTATGATTTTGAAGCCAATGCGATCGCCATATTTTTCCTTGACCTTCTTTAGCGCGGGAGTCACAAGGTTAAGGTGCCAGGTAGTGGAGAAACTTCCACTCCATCCGATAATGATCTTTTTTTTATGCTTTGGTTCAGATGGGCTAAAAATTTCTGTATCAATGGCCGTTGGGATTGTTATCACCTTGTTTGTGTACTGTAACGAATACTTCGCCAGAAATGAATTTCCGGCAATTACAAGATTTGATAATTTAATGATGTTTGCCGTATTTGGTTTGCCTTTTAGCCAACCAAGTTTTTTGTTGTAGTCGGATAATGCATCAATCCAAACGGCATCATCGAGGTCAAATATTATTTTGACGCCAAGTTTACTAATACACCACTCGAAAAACATGTGCTCTGTAAGAAATGCCCTTCGTGAAATGAACACTATGTCGTATTGCCGAACCAACAATAGGTCTTTGAACCGCCTGAGAAAGGCCTTTATACCTATCCAAATTTTTATCATTGTGCTACTTTTGGCATAGTAAAAACGCGCATCGTGTGTTGGGAGAATGGTCGAATAAGTACACCGAAAACCGTTTGATTCGAAGAATGGTATGTATTGTTCAAATCTGAATCTGTGGGAGGGCGCGCTATTACGCGGATGGATAGCGAGAAAAAGAATTCTTGTGGTTGTTTTTCGCTTCATAAAAAAATGATTGCAAATTTAAGAAAACAGCCGTCTTATTAACACATGCATACTAAGGGAGCAAAGTGAGTATAGGAGTAATTGACATACTATTCTCCGTTTTGATATTAATGACAGGCCATTGGGTGGTCGATTTTACAACCCTGAGATTTGGCCTAAGACCTCATCGAAGACTCTTGATTCGCTTGTTCTATTATCACCTGGTCATTTCACTTCTCTTCGGGGTTTATGTCGTTGTAAACGGAGGGGATTCAGTAGGATATTGGACCAATCATCGAGAATATGAAAGTTCCAATTTCAGCATTTGGAATCTTTTCAAAAGTGGAACCCTCTTTATTAGATTTTTAACCTACCCTTTTTCATACCTGATGGGATTGTCCTTTTGGAGCGGATGTACACTATTCTCCTTAGTGGGTTTTCTGGGTTTCATCTTCTTTTTCCTTACAGTAACCAGGACAGTCTCCTACAACCCCGTGATTTTTGGGGTGGGCCTGTTCCCTGCTGTGCTCTTTCTGCCAAACATGCACTTTTGGTCTGGTGGTGTTGGTAAGGATACAATAATGTTCCTCGTTTTAAACGTGTTCGTATTTGCCCTCACTTCTCCACTAAAGAATATCCCAGGTTTGATTTTTAGTTTTTTTGTAGCGTTCTACGTAAGGCCACATATAGCGCTGCTCATGGTGGTGGCCTTCGGCCTAAGTATGATCACAAGCTTGCGCGGCTTAGGTCTATTCTGGCGCGCCTTATTTTTTACAGCTTCAGTTGCATTATTTGTCATCTTAGTTCCTGTGGTGCTCGATTTTATTAAGGTGGATGAGGCTGAAATTGCTTTGATTGATGAGATATCAGCCAACCGCGCTCAAGGTCTGATTCGTGAAGGGGTCGGGTCAGCCATTGACATCAGCAGTTATTCAGTTCCAGTTCGAATGATTACTTTCCTATTTCGACCTCTGTTTTTCGATGCACCGAACGCGCTGGGTTTTGTGGTTTCTTTCGAGAATCTACTCTACCTAGCCCTGCTTTCTTGTTTTGTAAATCCCAAAAATTGGCCGGTATTATTTCGTCTGCCGACTCACCTTAGGGCATCGATATTTCTTTTTATTACTGCCTCGTATTTTCTTTCCAGCACAATGAGTAATCTGGGGCTTGCTCTACGGCAGAAAAACATGATTATGTTCATGTTTGTTTTGGTCGCTGTATATTTGTTAAATATCGGAGAAAAGGATAGAGCGAGTTTCAAGAATTGGAAGATACGATCAGCCAAAACAGGTGACGTTTTTAACGAGGAACGAATCTAGATGGTTGAAGGAGGAATCGTATTAATAGGCAAGAAATCTCCATCTACCAAAGCCATATATCATGCGTTGGCTTCTCAATTTGAAGGGGTCATGGTTGTCATTGAAAAGAGGGAACGCGCGGTTACTCTTTTGACTCGCAGAATCAGGAGGTTGGGGCTGTTGACGGTAATTGGCCAGTTATTTTTTCAGGTAATTATAGTAAACATTCTTAAGATAGGTTCGCTTAGGCGAGTAACTCAGATAAAGGAGGAATACCGTCTCAGGGAAGACCCAATCCCAAGTCATTGTGTGTCGATCGTATACTCCGTCAATTCACCTGACTGCATTGAGTTTCTGAAGCGAGCTTCCCCCAGTGTGGTTGTTGTAAGTGGTACAAGGATCATCTCAAAACAAGTACTATCGGCCATTAGATGTCGGTTCGTAAATATTCACTCTGGTATAACCCCGCAGTATCGCGGTGTTCATGGTATGTACTGGGCACTTTCCAACGGTGACTTTAAAAGCAGCGGAGTAACCTTACACCTAATCGATTCAGGAATAGACACAGGGGAAATTATTTCCCAAAAAATAATTAGTCCGACCAAGAGCGATAATTTTGTGACTTATCCTTTGCTCCAACTGGGGGAGGGGATTATCCTATTGATTAATGCTTTGTATACTGGAATAGATAATAATGGGAGTGAACGGAATGATGAAAAAGGCAAGTTGTGGTATCACCCAACCGCTTGGCATTATGTTTCAACCTTTCTCTGGAAGGGAATAAAGTAATAAACAGCTTGGATGTCATGAATCCGATCTTTACTATATCCCTCGACTTCGAACTTCACTGGGGTGGATTTGAAAAGTGGCCAATCTCGATTCAAGATTCAAGATTTAACATTGCAAATTCAAAGACTTATAATGATTATTTTTTGAATACCCGGAAGGTAATTCCACAAATCCTTGAGCTTTTTAAGAATTATGAGGTTCATGTAACCTGGGCAGCAGTTGGAATGCTATTGAATGAAACGAAAGAAGAGTTGTTTCGCAATACACCAAACAATAAGCCTGCATATAAAAATCAGAAACTTTCAGCGTATCATTTTGTCGACATGCATGGGGTAGGAGAAAACGAACACGAAGATCCCTTTCATTATGCCCCATCGTTGGTGAGAAGAATTTTAGGCACCCCGAATCAAGAATTGGGTACCCATAGTTATGCTCATTTTTATTGCAATGAGCCTGGTCAAACAGTAGAGCAATTTCGTGAAGACCTCAAAGCGGCAAAAAGGGACGCGGCAAATTATGCTGTGAAACTACAATCCTTGGTGTTTCCTCGTAATCAATTTAATGATGCATACCTTAAAGTCTGTTTTGAGGAGGGAATAACTTCGGTACGCTCCAACCCGCTGGATTGGTTTTGGAATATACAAAGTACACAGCGTGAATCTTCCTGGAAGAGACTGAACAGAGGTCTTGATGCCTACTTTCCTGTGGGCAGGAAAAATACCTACAAGTTGGCTGACATCCCTGTTTACTCTGATAAACCAATCTGTCTGGCGGCAAGCAGACTATTGAGACCGTACCGCCCTTCAGAGTGGGTGCTCAATGACGCCAAAATAAACCGCATCAAGTCAGAGATGACCCGGGCTGCGAGAAATACTGAGGTATATCACCTCTGGTGGCATCCGCATAATTTTGGCGGTTATCCGGAACAGAGTCTTATAGGGCTTGAAAAAATCCTTTGCCATTTCAACCAATGTCGTGAAAAGTATGGCATGGTTTCTCTAAATATGCGTGAGACCAGCGAGTTGATTCATCATCTTCATGGAAAGAATCAGGCTGCTTAGGATCACTACAGTTCCTATATCCCTTCAATACCTTTTGCGGGGCCAGCTTTCATTTATGCAAAAACATGGAATGGAAGTGATGGCTGTAAGTGCCGAAGGGCCAGAAGTGCAGATTATAACCGAAGCGGGTATTCCTCACGCTATCATCCCCTTTACAAGAGCGATCACTCCGGTGCGAGATTTCTTATGCTTGTTGAAACTCATACAATTGATTAGGATTTTTAAACCTCAAATTGTTCACTCGCATACACCCAAGGCCGGACTCATTGGAATGCTCGCTGCCTGGTGGTGCAGCGTTCCTGTACGTCTCCATACTGTAGCAGGTTTGCCGCTCATGGAGGCTACAGGCATCAAACGCTGGGTACTTCAGTTGACAGAAAAGGCAACGTACTTTTGTTCAACGGAAATTTATGTAAACTCCAAAAGCTTAGTGAGTTTTATCCAATCAGAATTCAAAGCTCAAAACTTAAAACTCAAAACTATTGGCAATGGAAGTAGCAATGGAATTGACCTTGAATACTTTTCCGTAACCCAGGATTTGGAGCTCGCAGCAACGGATGTTAGATGTCAACTAAGTATCCAATCGGGGGAGTTTCTCTTTTGTTTTGTGGGAAGAATGGTCCGTGATAAAGGGATGGTTGAGTTGATACAGGCGTTTCTCAAGATATGTGAAAGTGGTAAAAAAGTAAGATTACTACTGGTAGGTCATTTTGAGGATAGTTTAGACCCTTTACCAAAGCACATTCATGAAGTAATTGATACTCATAACAATATCTTCAAGGCAGGGTTTAAATCTGACGTTAGACCTTGGATATTAGCTTCTGATGCCCTTGTCCTACCAAGTTACCGAGAGGGTTTTCCAAATGTTCTGCTTCAGGCTGGTGCACTTGAGAAACCTAGCATTGCAACAAATATCAATGGTTGTAATGAAATCATTCTGGATGGAAAGACTGGGTGGCTAGTCCCAACTAAAGATCCTGAAGCTCTACAACAAGCGATGGAGAGCGTTATGTGCGATGAGAAGTGGTGCAAGGAGGCAGGCCGATATGCCCGTAATTTTGTTGCAGACAATTTTGATCAGTCTTATGTTTGGAATGAGATTTTGAAAGAGTACCGTTATCACTTGAGTCATGTATCGTAACGTCATCAAGCCAGTCTCGGATTTTGTGATAGCCTTGGCTGCGCTTGGTGTGGGATTTCCGATTCTTTTGATTACAGCAATTTTATTGTTTACAGTTCAGGGAAAAATTTGGTATGTACAAGAGCGTCCTGGAAAAGGGGCAAGGCCTTTTAAGCTAATCAAGTTCAAAACTATGAGTGATGAGAAGGATTCGGATGGGAATCTTCTGCCTGATGCCAATCGACTCACACAGGTTGGCAAGATTGTCCGAAAACTCTCGCTTGATGAGTTGCCTCAGTTGATCAATGTGGTGAAAGGTGACATGTCTTTTGTTGGTCCGCGACCTTGGCTAATGGAATATCTGCCTCTCTATGATGAATTTCAATTCCGCAGGCACGAGGTGAAACCAGGTATAACGGGTTGGGCTCAGGTTAACGGAAGAAATACAGTGGAGTGGAACAAGAGATTTGAATACGACATTTGGTACGTGGATAACGTGAGCTTTTCGTTAGATCTTAAAATATTATTTTTGACCTTAATAAAAGTTTTCAAAGCCGAGGGCGTAAGTAGCAGAACTTCTGTGACAATGGAGAAATTTAAGGGTAATGGCTAAGATTATATTGCAAGGTGGAGGAGAACATGCAAGGGTTGTGCTGGACAGTTTACTGTCTCACGGTATTGAAGTTGCAGCACTATTTGATCCGAAGTATAAAGGTGAGCTGTTTGGCGTCCCTCAATTGGGGGCTTATGATTCAAATTTCGAGCCGGAAGCAAAAGCGCTAGTAGCAATAGGGGATAATACAGTTCGAAAAGAAGTATGTCGAAACACGAAGCATAAGTTTGTGAATCTGATTGATCAGACTGCGATCGTGTCGAAAAGGGCAGTGTTCGGTTTGGGATGTATGGTATTACAAGGGACGATTGTGCAGGCGCATTGTGTAATAGGTGATCATGTAATACTGAATACAGGCAGCAGAGTGGATCATGATTGTATCATTGAATCGTTTGTTCATGTAGCACCGGGTGCTACATTGTGTGGGACTGTAAAAGTGGGTGAAGGTTCACTGATTGGAGCCGGTGCGGTAGTTTTGCCGGGCATAAGTATAGGAAGATGGAGTACTGTGGGTGCCGGATCTGTTGTGACGCATGATATCCCCGATCATTCTATCGCGTGGGGTAATCCTGCGAGGATTCATCAAACAGTAAATAGATGACACCACTAGTCATTTACGGTGCTGGCGGACTTGGTAAAGAAATTGCACCTGTGGTTAATGCAATGGGACTTCCTGAAATCAAAGGTTTTTGCGATGACTATATTCCAAAGGGCACAATTATTCAAGGTTTACCTGTTTTGGGTGGATTTGAAGTACTGGCAAATGCGAAAGACCAGCTAAATGTTGTTATCGCGATTGGCAATCCAAATACAAAAAGGTCAGTTGTTGAAAAATTGTGTCATCTTGATTTTATAAAATTTCCTAGTATCATTCACCCATCTGCCATTATCATGAATAAAAGGTCTGTGAAGCTGGGGATAGGGGCAGTTGTTGGCGCTGGATCGATACTTACAACCGACATTATTGTTGGTAGTTTTGTGCTAATAAATAGTAACACCACAGTGGGGCATGATTGCACGATCGGTGATTTCAGCT
>JBFWZR010000099.1:0-15830 GCA_050185175.1 Cyclobacteriaceae bacterium | reverse complement strand
CCAAGTAACGAGAAGCCAACGGGAGTAGGTGAACCACCGGTGCCTCCATTTGCACCTGCACTTTGTAACGCAGTGTATAAGGCGACAGGTAAGCGCATCAGGGAATTACCTATCTCGCTTTAATAAATACCTCTTATCGCCATAAGCCACCAACTGCCATTATACATGTGCATTGGTGGCTTTTTGTGTTGTGATAGCCTATGGGTTTTTGTAGTTTTGGCGTAATCAATCGGCATAACAGCCTTCTTTGAATTTAAAGCCCTGAAAAACTATGAAAGCGCAAAACGTAAGTATGATTGCTATTTTTATTTCATTGCTGGTGGCCTGTACACCAGCACAGAAAGAAGAAGCAACAGATGAAACAACGACAGAAGAACAACCAACAACTGAAGAGGTAACAGCGTCTGCTGTGCTCAACAGTGCGAGCGGCAGTTCGGTAACAGGTACTGCTAACTTCACACAAACCGGAGACATGATGGTGAGAATGTCTTTGGAAGTACAAGGTCTTACACCGGGAGAACATGCATTGCATCTTCATGAGAAAGGTGACTGCAGCGCGCCTGACGCTACATCAGCAGGTGGTCACTGGAATCCGGGTGGAATGGATCATGGCAAAAGAGGTGAAGGACAATACCATGCTGGTGACGTGATCAATCTTACTGCCGATGAGAATGGTAATGTATCCTGGAGCGATGAGATATCAGGATGGACAATAGGAGGGGCTGACAGTACCAATATTCTTAATCACGCAGTCATCATTCACGATGGGCAAGATGATTTTATGACGCAGCCAACAGGTGCAGCTGGTGGACGAGTGGCTTGTGGGGTGATCATGCAGCCAAATATGTAGGTTGAATAGAAGATATTCTCTTGGAAAAGGTACCTTAAATTAGGGTACCTTTTTCTTTTTGTGTGCGTTCGGGTACGGACTGACCTGTTTCGGACTGTATATCGATGTCTGAATCGTACAATTGGTATTTTTATCTCATGCCTAATTTGCTGAGATGAGAAAACTACGCTTTCTACTTTTCTTCTTCCTTGTATGGTGTGAATCTTTGGCGCAGCGCGAGATAGGAGAAATCACCAACCAGTACAACGAGTTCAATGACCGATACCAGCAGGTGAGAGTTCATCTTGAGCTCAACCAGCCGAAGTATGCACCTGGTGATACAGCTTTCTTTAAAGCCTATTTTCTCAACTATCAATTTCAGCCCATCAAAGGCAATCACTTCATCACGATTGACTTGCTGAATTCACTCGGGCAAAAAGTGCACACACAAAATGTAAAAGTGGATGATGGTAAGGTACACAATCAAATCATCTTTCCAGGGCAGTTGCCTCCAGGCAACTATCGGCTTGAAGCTTACAACGATTGGATGAAGAATTTTGATCGCCAGTTTTTCTTTCACAGAGAGCTTGAGATTACTGGAAGACGAAGAGTTTCGGATGTGAAAGCACGAACAAACAGTGTGGCTTTCTATCCCGAAGGGGGGAGGTTGGTGTCAGGTGTAGAGAATACAGTTTCAATTGTTAGCTCGCGCAAGGCTTATGGCTCGCTGCGTGATGAAGCTGGAGATGAGATCTCTTCCTTTGATGCATCACTGGATGGATTCGCGTCTATTCGATTTAAGCCAGAAGTAGGCAAGAAGTACTTCATGAAAATGGCTGGTGAGGATTCTCTTTATGCCGTAACAGCTTCAAGTGAAGATGGATTGGCTTTGCAGGTGGTGTCGCTTGGTGAGTGTAGTCCTCTTCAACTGCAGATTAGCGCACCTGAAACTTCACCATTTCGCAAAAAGGAATTGTATCTCGTGGCTACAGCTTATGGAAAGGTTACCTACTCGAAAGCATTCACGTTAGCCGATACCGAGACAACACCTGTACTGGTGCCTTACAGGAGTTTGCACGATGGATTGAACCAATTGTATTTGTTGAACACCAGTGGAGAGGTAATCACAGAGCGATTGTGGTTCATGTCACCGATGTACTCACAAGTCGAGATCAAAACCAAGGAAACAGAGCTTCTGCATCCTCGCGACTCCGTAGAGATCGAAGTGTCTCTTTCGGATTTCTTTGGTAATCCGATCAAAGGCGAATTCTCTGTTTCCATTACTAACCAAAAACTATTTGATGCTGATGAGAAATCTGAAGCCTCATTGCGAAACTCATTATATCTTTTCAACGACTTACCGGATTTGCAACTTCAATATGAAGCAAGTGGATTGTCGGAAGAAGTATGGATGAAAGATGTCAACAAACGTTTAGTGTCTCAAACCTGGAAACGCTGTCAGTGGGATGAGATTTTAAATGCGGAGATGGGTAACCGGAAGATGATCCCCTTTAAACCATCACTGAGCTTCAAGGGAAAAATTTTATTAACAGAAACGGGCCAGCCGCTGCAGGATTCATCGCTGGTGTCCTTCTACCAGGATAAAAGAAAAATCGTTTATTCCACGTATTGCAACAGTAGGGGAGAGTTTGAGTTGCCACTTATCAACGACTATTCGAATAATGATCGCTTCTATTATAAAGTTGAACCAGTAAACCCTCGCGCGAAAATTGGTGACTATTATTTGCAATCCGATATGGCCGTGCCTCAAGTCGTGCCTTCGGATGTTTCTTTAAGTGAATCCATTGATGCTTATGGTGAATACATTCACAACAAGAGAATAATTGACCACTCGTATCGTGTGTATTTGAACAGGAGTGTTTCAGGGCAGCAGAAGGCAGAAGATCCCAATGCGCCCTACCTAACTGCTTTATCTGGAGAAGACGTTAATGTCGCTGTTGGTGATTTTGTCGTGTTCGAAACTATGGAAGATTTGATTCACGAGGTGGTGTCAGGAGTCCAAGTAAGAAAAGCGGGAGGAAATTCAAGTATTCGCGTGCCTGTCTTTTCGCAGGGCTACACCAAGATTCCAACCGGTGACCCGCTGTACATTGTCAATGGCGTGTTCACACTCAACACACAAGAGTTTCTCAACCTTGTCCCTGAGAATATGGTGTATCTCAAAATCGTCAATGATCAATCCAAGTTATCCCGCTTTGGGGCATTTGGTAGCAATGGAGTTATCATCGCACTCACGCAGCAGCGACAAGTGAACGAGGAGAGCCTGAAAAGTAAGTATATAGAACTACCAGGAGTCAATCAGGCCCTCCGGTTTTCCACTGGACAATTAGCGAGGGCTGGGTTGCGAATACCCAACTTGCGTGCAGCGTTACATTGGGATCCCTCTGTTAGCAACAGCTACAAAGGCCTGGCTACGCTAAAGGTAAAACTCACTGATGACCTTGGACCAATGCAGATATCGGTCAGTGGCGTCACTTTCGATGGAAACCCATTTTCCGGATCAGTGCGGTTCATTGTGAATCGACCCGGGTATGTTGTGATCAATTGACTATTCCTCGATCACTTCCATAAACACCCTAAATCCTACGGTAGCGTTCGGCCTGTTGTATGTCTTAACACTGTGAATAGTTGACTGGGAGGGAGGATCATCCCAACTCCCTCCGCAGGCTTTGCCTTTTTCGTCTACCATTTCTGCAACATTCCCAACGACATCATACAATCCAATATCATTGGGGAAGTATGCTGCCGTGATGGCCATCATTGAAAAGCCATCATAAGCATGAGGCGTGCCTTTGATTGCTGGACATTCCCGCTGCACGGAATCGACCCGAAAGTTACCCAGAAAACACCCTTTATGGTTTTGAGGACTTTTTCTGTAATAGTATGATCCATACCATGGATAGAGTATGTCTTTGGCCGAAATTGTTCTTAGTGCACCTTTTTTAGGGTGCATTTGCATGCTGTCAGCTACCCGTACCTCAACCATGTTATCATTTAGTATCCAGCTTTGAAAATCGCTATCTCCTAGTGCGGCTATTTGCCATTCCTGTAGACTCGGCAGCCGAAATAAAACTTGCTTGTATTTTTTTTTCTTGCTGTAGTTATTGTATTCATCGGATAACCACTTACAGTACTCCTGCGCAGCTTCGTAAGAAACATTGACTGCAGGAAAATCCCATCGCTGTGGATCTACTTTGCGAATTGATAAAGAGTCCCTAAACTTTTCATTGACTTGGAACTTGGTTACATAATTCTTAAAGAAAAGCCGCGCAGACTCATCATAGCCCGACAGGTCATATTCACATTTTTTCCTAAGTTCGGCTTTACCAAGTTCATCCAAAGCAGTCAGAAAAAGGTTGTATTGTTCATTTGTGACCTCCGTTGACATGGCGCATAAATTTCCACCTACCTTCCTGATTTTCCTTTCCAGTTCTCGAACGTCCAGCTCAGCGTGACTAATAACTACCTCATCCAAAACTGTATAGGCTTCCTCGAGAAATACCTTTTGAACGGATTCAAGCGAAGAAATTTTCTTAAAAAATGGTTTGAAGCCGAGAAAGCTTACGCTAAGCGTGTCGTTGATGTGAGAGGTGGGCACCAGCAATCTAAAACTGCCATCAGATGTGGAAATGGTATGTTCTGGTTTCCCAACTACGCTTATTGTGGCGTACGATAACGGTTCCTTTGTTCGAGCGTTAAATACATTGCCAACGACTACCAGTCGCGTCTGTGCGCTACAAATAGTAGATAAGAGCAGTAGCGAGAGAATTCTCATATGATTTTTTTTATATGTTATACAAATATAGATATAATATTATTATATTTGGTTTTGTATAACAAATATGATTACCAAGGGAAATTACCTAGGCGAGTTCGAAGAACTGGTACTGCTGTCTGTTGCCTCTCATCCAAGCACCGCGTATGGTGTGACTATCAAGAGGTATATAGATGAGGAGACAGCGAGAAACGTACATATCAGTGCGGTTCACGAGGTACTTAACCGACTGCAAAGGAAAGGATACCTCAAATCAGCTATGGGAGGTGCCACTGACGAAAGGGGAGGCAGAAGAAAGCGGTTCTTCACACTCACTGCGGGTGGCAAAAGAATTCTGGAGGAAACAATGAAGGTGAAACTCCATTTGTACAGGCAGGTGCCTAATCTTTCCTTTAAAATATCGTGAATAAGATAAAACCTCCACATTGGGCCGATCGATTTCTGGCTTGGTATTGCGATCCCGAGCGACTCGAGGAAATCCAAGGGGATGCATACGAATTGTATCACGAAAGATTAGGAAACTTCAGCAAGCAAACTGCAGATCTACTTTATGTATATGATGTAATCAGATTTATGCGGTGGTCCAACTTGAATCGTGAATGGGGAACTAATATTGCGAGTATTACATGGAGCTTTAACTTCAAACTGGCAGCACGTCAGGCACGTAGGCACAAATTGATTTTTACCATAAAGGTTTTAAGTCTTTCTCTATGTCTTGCGTTTACGCTACTTCTTTCATCTTTCATTATCAATGAGCTTAGCTTCGATAAATTTCATGTCAATGCTCAACGCCTCGTGAGGATTGGGTCTGAGGTTGACTTTCATGATCAGATTACCCGGTATGCAGTTAGTCCATTACCCATTGGTCCAATGCTAACGGAAGAGATCCCAGAGGTCGAAAATTACACGAGACTTATTTACAATGGCAAACCCCTTATTACTGTTGACGATATTGAAATTAACAGTGAAGTTGCCTTGACGGTCGACAGCAATTTTCTTGATTTGTTCTTCTTTCCGATGGAAAAGGGAGGTAGCAATCCTTTAGATGGTCCGAATAAAGTTGTGCTTACCCACTCCCTCGCAAAGAAATTATTTGGAAGGACAGAACCACTTGGACAGCGAATAGCAATTGGACAATCAATATTTGCTGAGGTGACTGCAATTCTCCAAGATGTGCCTAAGAATTCCCACCTCAAATTTGACTTGCTGATTTCCTGGGACACTTTTCAGCACGATGATGATTGGAGTAACATCAATGCTTATACGTATATACTCCTCAGGCCGGGTGCTGACGTCCAATTCCTCACTCAAAAAATTGATCCGTCACTAGACGATCTGAATGAATTGGTGGCACGTAATTATGACGGAGTCTATCGCCCGTTCTTTGAAAAATTGACTGAAATACATTTTTCTGCCATAGTCGATGAGGACATTGCTGAAAAGCAGAGTAACATCAACGTACTGATCTTGACTCATGTCGCCATCTTATTTCTTATCACCGGCCTGATCAACTACGTTAATATAAGTTTGGCAGAGGTTGCGGCCAATCTTAAGCAATTGGGCATCATTCAGATTTTCGGAGGAATCTCAACCAGTCATCGGAAGATGCTTCTGTCGGGAACGTTATTTACTCTGCTGATAATCTCACCAGTGGTATTGCTACTGACCTATTTTGGCTGGCATTTTGGTGCGAACTATTTTTCGATTCAAATTGATAAGTCGGTTGTAACTAGTTATTCGTTTATCGCGATTGTGGTCGGATGTCTGCTCCTGATATTGCTGTCCTCACAAGGAAATTTTATTGCCATACGCATTTCGGATATTACTCAAACACTTAAAGACAAATTAGGGTCGTATTCTGGAGCAACCCCATTCAGGAAAGCATTGGTTGGGATTCAATTCACATTTTCGATTGCCATTATGGCAATAATCCTTTTGATCATTGACCAATTTTACTTCATACAAAATACGGACAAGGGTTTCAATGATGAAAACACAATTCTGATAGAAGTTCCAACCGGTTCGCAATCAAAAATAGAGTTATTCAATGCTACCGTACGTGATATTGAGGGTGTCGTCTCCGTTGGAGGGAGTTCTTACTCTCCTGGCATAGTTGAAACCCGCTATGTGTTTGGAGTCGAGACAAGTGAGGGTACTAAGGAGCTGCTTTTGCCAATGATCCACTGCGGATATGACTATCTGAAGACCATCGAGGTTTCGACTACTCAGGGCCGCGGTTTCGATCCCGAACATAGCGGTGATCAGTACTATTCATTTTTAGTAAATGAAACGGCCGCTAAGGAGTTTGGATGGCGTAATGCTGTAGGCAAGTCAATCAAAGGCCCGATTGAGGGGACAGGAAATTTTGTACTGCGAGAGGGAGAGGTTATTGGCGTTGTTAAGGATTTCAATTTTGCATCACTGCACTCTAAAATTGAGCCTCTCATCATATTTATGTCCGATGACGGATGGTCTGATCAATTCGTGTATCTCCGTGCAAATTCCAACATGACGTCTGAGGTCGTTGGAAAAATCCAGAGAAGTTTTGATGCGTTTTGGCCAGACTTCCCTTTCAATTGGCAATACCTTGATACGAAGTATCTGAGTTTTTATGAGAAAGACCGACAGATAAAGAACATCTTCGAAATTGGGTTTATTATTTCTCTGGTCGTTTCTTGTCTTGGAATATTTAGCTTCTCGGCCTTGTTAGCATCTGCCAGGATGAGAGAACTGGGCATCCGAAAAGTTTTGGGTGCAGATATGCTAAACCTACTATTATTGCATTTGAGGACATTTCTAATACTAGTTTCGATCTGCATTCTGGTTGCACTACCGATAATATACTACTGGGGAGTTCATTGGTTGGGGGGATTCGCATATCACATTGATTTGCAAATTGAACACTTTGCAATACCCGCTGTCTTTGCTACAATCTCAGTAGTCGCGATGTCAGGTTATCACGCAATGAAGAATGCTGCTGTTAATCCTACTGAAGTCCTAAAGCACACCTAGCCTTTATTGAATTTCACTTCGCGGGTGTTTAATAATTCCCTAACTTAGGCATGGCTAACACTTCATGCACATGAGCTATCCCAGTATTTTTAATGATGTCATCGGTCCTGTGATGAGGGGACCTTCCAGTTCTCATTGTGCGGCATCACTGCGCATCGGTCGGTTATGTCGTAACCTGATGGACGGTGATATTCAAGAAGCATTTATTGAATTCGATCCGAATGGATCGTTGGCTACTACACATAAAGGCCAGGGCTCGGATATGGGATTGTTCAGTGGCTTTTTGGGATGGGAAGCGTATGATGAACGTCTTCCGGATTATCTGCAAGCCATTGAGTCTGCTGGTATCAAGATCGAAATCAAGATTCGTCCTATCGGAGCTTCGCATCCGAATACATATCAGATCACTTTGAAGAATGACAAAGAAGAGCGGAAGATGATTGCGCTATCGACTGGTGGGGGAATGATACAAGTGATCTCCATTGATGGAGCTACCGTTGATATGGCGGGTGACTACTACGAGACACTCGTGTACGTGAAGTCTGCTGACCGTGTAGTCGATTTCCTTACGCGCTCTATTGAGTGTGATGCTATTGAAGTTCATCATGGTGATCTTACTTTTATTGAGATCAAGTCAAATAAGTTTTTGGGGGAGGATATGCTTGATGAGCTATCCAATTTCGAAGAAGTACTCTTTGTAAAACAGCTTAACCCAGTGCTTCCTGTGCTCGCGCGTAAGGACCTCAAGGTACCCTTTATCACCTGTGAGGAGATGCTACAGTACAATGAAGGGAAAAATCTTTCGTTGTGGGAGCTTGCGGTTCACTACGAGTCACAGCGTGGAAATATTTCCCATAAGGAGGTAGTTGACAAGATGAGTGCTATCGTTGGCATCATGGAGAATGCTATCGACCTGGGTTTGAAAGGAACGTCATACAAAGACCGGATCCTCGGTCCGCAGTCGCTGAACTTCAAGAAGAGATTAGATGAAGGTGCGTTGGTGGAGGGTGATGTGATGAATCACGTCACGATGTTCACCTCAGCAATGATGGAAGTAAAGAGCTCGATGGGCGTGATTGTCGCTGCGCCTACAGCTGGCTCCTGTGGTGCACTACCCGGTGCGCTAATAGGAACTGCAAGAGCATTGAAGATACCACACGAAGAAGTGGTGAAGGCAATGCTTGCCGCGGGCATCATCGGAGTGTTCATTGCTGCGCACGCCACGTTCGCTGCTGAGGTTGGTGGTTGCATGGCTGAGTGTGGCTCCGGCTCCGGCATGGCTGCTGCAGGTATTGTAGAGCTGAAAAAAGGTACATTGGATCAATCGCTGGCTGCTGCTTCCATGACTTTACAGACTTCACTCGGCATGGTTTGCGATATGATTGCCGACAGGGTAGAGGCGCCATGCCTCAACAGAAATGTAATGGCCGCGTCAACTGCACTGTCTTGTGCAAATATGGCGCTCGCTGATTATGACCACCTCATTCCTTTGGATGAAGTGATTGAAACGATGAAGAAAGTCGGTGACGCCATACCTAATACCCTGCGATGCACTGGCCTCGGAGGGTTGGCGATCACTAAGACAGCAAAAAAGATTGAGGCCATGCTGGCACAGCAGGAAAACGCACCTGTTCAGGAGGGTAAGAAATTTTTCAAAGTCTGTTAATTCCTCGCCAACACATCAATAATATGAAGCTTCATCTGGTCTTCGTCATCTTGATTGTGTCTTTTGCAGAGGCACGAGCCCAAGACCTAATGCCCTCTTTTGAGAATTATGCGAAATTGGCTGAGTACCTGGGAAGAGATGGTGGTAAGTGGGTGGCCACAAACCCCAATTATGACTCTACACAAAAGTATTCGGCCTATGAGTTTGAGATGAATTTCTTTTGGGACACAGAGCGACTCATGCTGTGGGATTCCGTTACGGTTCGTTTCAAAGGCCTGGACTATCTTTCATGGTCAGCACGTGGAGATGGCACCCCGGCATAAGAGAAGTGGAGTATACTTCACACGGACCAGAAGGACGTTTGATCTCGGGTATTACACGAATAACAAACGATACGACATTTATTACAACAGACAAGTTATTTCAGCCAGACGGTCATTTCAAAGAGCTGAAAGATGAGAACTTTATTGTGTCAGAGAACACACACCGCAACGTGTCATACGAGAAAAAAGACGGCAAATGGGAGGTTCAAGGCTCCTACGTTTGGAGACGGAAGTCATAATATTTATTAACATCAAAAAACTTACATTCTAAAAATAAAAGAGCCTTTCGTTTGTACATTGATTTACCTGATGTACTTAAATGATAGGCATTAGCAAGATACCGTCCACCAAACCATTCCGACTGTTTGCATTTGGATTCGGTGTCATTCTTGCTCTCATCATCGTAATCCAAATTGCGTTACAACATTCCTTCGATCAAACGGTTGATCCGGCATTAATCAATAAATCCGGACGGCAGGGGATGATCGGTCAGCGCGTTACGAAGTTGACGCTTTATTTTCAGCAGGGAATCAAGCCCGGTGTTCGAGGCTTTAGCGTAGCCGACAGCCTGCTGAAATATACTTCAGTTCTTGAAGAGGTACATGCAGAATTGCTGCAACAAAACCTGAAAGCCGTTAAGAGCAAAGAAATAGATTCGCTACTTAAGTTAGCTGATCCGTTTGTCTACACACTTGCCAATGGGTCGCGGTCACTCATCGTACAAAGCGATGGTCCAAACAGGGACTCCATCATTTCAGAAATCGCTGATGCGGAAGTTCACTTTCTTCCACTTATGGAACAAACTACCAAACAGTTTGAGAGGAAGTCAGTTGAAGAACTAAATCTTGTTAGGAGGACCGACCAGGTGTTCTCGATAGCACTCGTTGTAGTGATTGTATTCTTGTTTATCATTCTGTTCCTCCCTGTACTTCGAAGGCTTGAGAATCAGAACAAGGTGCTGAGAGAGGTCAGAGACAGCTTGTCGAGGCAGAAGATCCTTATGCGGACAATCATCGATAACATTCCCATCAATATCTACGCTAAGGACAGGAATTCCAGGAAGACACTCGCTAATAAACAAGAGTGGACTTACATTGGCGCGAAGAGTGAAGCGGAAGTGTTGGGAAGGAGTGACCATGATCTTTTCCCAGGTGCCTCAGCTGAGGTGTCTGTTGCTGAAGACAAGGAGGTACTTAATGGTAGCGCCATTATCGCCCGGGAAACTTTGAACATCAAGACAGATGGAACAGAAAAATGGTTTCTTATTTCTAAAGTACCACTTCGTGAAGAAGGTGGTCAGATAACTGGTTTGGTTGGTGTTAGCATTGACATCACTGAACGTAAGAAAATATCGACTAAGCTCGAAGCTACACTAAAGGAGGCTGAGGATTTATACAATAATGCGCCTTGCGGATATCATACCGTAAACGGTGAAGGGATCATTACACGGATGAACGAGACAGAGCTTCGATGGCTGGGGTATAAGTCGGAGGAAGTAGTGAATAAGCTACATGTCAGAGATTTGTTGACCTCCAACGGGCTGGTACTGCGTGAAAGAACAATGGAGCGGATAACGCAGGAGGGTCATGTCGACAATGTCGAAGTCGAATTTATCAGAAAGGATGGAAGTATCATGGAGGTAATCTTAAATACTGCCGCTGTATTTAATGAGGACGGAACGATCAATCGAAACCGATCAACGGTGTTTGACAACACAGAACGAAAGAGGCTGCAGAATGAAATCCTGAACGCGAATGAAAAGTTCAGGCAATTGAATATTGAGAAGAATAGCTTCATGGCGATGGCCACTCATGATCTGAAAAACCCACTCAATGCTATTTCAGGTTTGACCGCACTTCTTAGACGCGAACCAGGGCTTTCTCCTGATGGTCGCGACCTGATCACGATGATCGAGAAATCATCCAATCGCATGCGCGACCTCATCTCTAGGCTTCTGGATTATAATCGCATTGAACAGGGCAAGACGGAAGCCAATCCTAAGGAGATGAACCTGCTTGAATTGCTGACGAAAAGAATAGAAGCATTCCGTATGCAATCAAAACGCAAGGAGATCAAACTCCAACTGTCATCAAACGTTGGTGACAATTCTGCATGGTTGGCGTCTGATCCTGAGCTCCTTGATCAGGTGTTCGACAATCTGATATCCAATGCATTAAAGTTTTCAAGGTCAGGCACTACCGTGGATGTTCGCCTCCGACATTCTGGCAATCAATTCGTGGTGGAAGTGGTTGACCAGGGCCAGGGTATTCAGGCGGAGGAGATGCCAAAGCTGTTCCTGCCATTTACCAAACTTAGCAACAAGCCCACAGGTGATGAATCCTCATCCGGACTAGGCATGTCGATCGTAAAACAATTGCTGGAATTGCTTGGCGGATCCATCTCCGCTGAGAGTGAGGTGGGCAAGGGAACCACATTCAGGGTGGCCATTAAAAGTATGGCAATTTAGTCTGCTGCTTGTACCTGCTATCTGTCTAATTTGCGAGTCTATGCAAGCAATATCATCAAATCTCGCCCGATTCAGGGAGCATCTGAACCAATTCTGCACCCTTGGCGATTATCAATTCCGAATTGTGATGGATCACATCAAGATAATGAAGCTCAGAAAACATGATGTGCTGGTTCAGGAAAATCAACTGGTTGACAATACCTATTGGGTAAATAAGGGCCTGCTCATATCTACCTTTACTCAAGATGATGGAAGAGAACATATCATCCAATTCGCAATTGAAAGTTGTTGGATCACAGATCAACAAGCGTACTATAATCAGGCAAGGTCGAGATTTCGCATTACATGTCTCGAAGATGCCGAAGTGTTTGCACTATCCTATGAGGCAAGAGAACGACTTTGCGCTGAATTCAGTGAACTCTCAGAGTTCTTCAGAAGAAAAGCAAATGATAGCTTTGTGAAGTTGCAGGGGCGGTTGCTTACTTACTTAACATCAGATGCTCAGCAGCGTTTCGAACTGCTGTGTGAAGAATATCCTACACTAATCCAGCGAATATCCAAAAAGCGACTCGCTGCATACCTGGGTGTGACCCGCGAAACCTTGAGCCGATTCACCCGGAGTTGAAGTGAAATTAGTGATGTATGTCAATTTTTTGAGATGCGACTGGCGACATCTTTGTAAAAAACATATATCATGAGAACACAAATATTCCTCACAGCGATCGCGTGTGCGCTGTTTTGCATCACCTTCAACGGCCTTGCGCAACCGGATAACCTTGCAGAAGCGAAACTCGCCATCGAGGCGAGCAATGCGGTTTATTTTAAGGCCTTTGTAAAGAATGACCGGAACATATTCATCGAACGTTATGCCGAAGATTGCTGTATTATGGCTCCGGGCATGCCTGCCATGTGTGGTTCGAGTGCACCTCGCGAATTTTTCCGGATGGCGTATGAAGAATTTGGACTTCGAAATGGGAAGTTTATCACCCAGGAAGTTTACGGGGATGGTAAGGAGTTTGTCACCGAGGTTGGACTGTGGCAGTCCTTCGATGAGCATGGAGTATTGTATGATGATGGTAAATTTCTTGTACTTTGGAAAAAAACGGCAAAAGGGTGGAAGATGTACAGAGACTCCTTTAGCAGTAATCGGGCAATCGACAAACAGAACTAAGTATGGCAAGCAGATTTCAAGAGTTTTTAGGCCTGCATCATCAAAAGACTCCATTGATGTTAGGGAACGTGTGGGATGTACCCAGCGCAAAAGTATACGAGAAGAATGGCTACAAGGCGATAGGCACATCAAGTGCGGCTCTGGCGCAAACGCTGGGATACAAGGATGGAGAAGAGATACCGTTTGATGAGTATCTGTTCATGGCTGAGCGGATAGCAAAGTCAACTTCATTGCCGCTGTCGGTAGATATGGAAGCAGGGTTCGGAGATACGGCTGAGGAGGTTGCCAAAAACATCTCACGCCTGGCAAAGGTCGGAGTGGTGGGAATCAATATTGAAGATTCCAAAGAAAGAGACGGTAAGAGAGCCTTGCGTGAAGGAGCAGTTTTTAGAGATCTCCTTTTGGACATTTGCAGTAGACTGAAGTCGGACTCAATAGATATGTTTATTAACGTGCGCTGTGATCCTTTTATTCTCGGTCACGAAAACCCCGTTGAAGAGGCGGTAGATAGACTACGACTTTATCAGGAGACGGGAGTGCATGGTATTTTCCTTCCATGTATTGTTACGAGCGAGGACATCAAAGCTGTGGTTGCCAAGTCAACGCTGCCGATAAATGTGATGTGTATGCCGGACCTTCCTGATTTTGCAACACTGGCCAGCCTTGGTGTGAAGCGCATCAGCAGTGGCAATTTTATTCACGGCACAACCTATGCTGATATGGAGTCACGTCTCAAATCAATCGCGAAGGACAATAGTTTCAAGTCGTTGTTCTGATCCTATTTACGCATTCTGAGGTACAGCCATGCGGTTGTATTTGTTGCGATACTCGATGGGGGAGAGACCTGTCACCTTTTTGAACATGGTCCTGAATGCTTTGGTGTCGGCATAGCCTACATCAAACATCACCTCATTGATGTTTTTACGACTGGTTTCAAAACTGCGCTTTGCCGTCTCGATCTTGACCCGATTGATGTATTCCAGCACGGAGTTATTGGTAGCCTGTTTGAAACGTCTTTCGAAAGTGCGCCTGCTAATGGATGTTCTTTCCGCCAGCTCGTCAATGGTGATTTTTTCGTGTACGTTTTCTTCAATGTAGGTCTGCGCCTTCAGGATTTCCGCATCGTTGTGACTTTTCTGTCCTTTGAACATCGAAAACACGGCCTGGCTGTTACGGTCTAAGTCGATGGCGAAATACTTCGAAGCAAGAATAGCTGTCTCACGATTGGTATATTTTTCCAGCAGGTGAAGCAATAGATTCCAATACGAATTGGCACCACCGCTGGAGTAGATTCTCTTTTCTTCAGTGACTATATTTCCTTCTACGACAGTCACCTCTGGAAACTTTTCGCGGAACTCAGTTTGAAACCCCCAGTGTGTAGAGCATTTCTTTCCATCAAGCAGTCCGGTTGAAGCTAATAAGAACGCCCCAACACAAAGCGAAGCTACTTCAGCACCTTTGTTGTATTGTTCTGTGATCCATGGTATGGCGCTTTTGTTTTTGGCAATGGCTTCGGTCATGTCGCCAAACAGAGCAGGCACAAATACAAGGTCTGTTTTCTTTACCTCTTTAAGCAAACGATCGGTGTGGATGGAGTAGCTTCCATTGTTAAGCTTCACTTCTCGTTTCGCGCCCACCAGTTCCACATCAAAGAGAGGTGATTTTCCAGCGGCCAGCAGAAATTGATTAGCTGTAGTAAACAGGTACTGTGGGTCGGCAATGGCCTGCATCACCGATGATTCAGGTACCAGAATTGATACTTTCTTCATATTTCAAATATAAGAGAATCAGCTGACGCAAAACTCCCCCAAACTGTCATATCCGCCACCCACATTGACGGGATTCTTCCCCCATCTTTGTATCGTAAGCAGAAAATAAATCGGACCAAAAATTAAATAACTATGAAAAAGGAAAAGACATTTTTTTGGATTGCCACGACCATCATTTTGTTGTGGGAGGGTGTGATGCCGGTAGCCACACTTGCCTTCGCAATCGAGTATGCCACCGCTGGCACCAAGCCCTTGGGTTATCCAGACTACTTCGCCTATGCGTTGATTGTGTGCAAAGGTTTGGGCGTAATTGCGATCACCTTGCCATCCGTGCCCGTGAAATTAAAGGAGTGGGCCTATGCAGGATTGACATTCAACCTGATCTTCGCAATCATTAGCCATAGCGTAGTGGACGGCAACATAGGATATATTGCACTACCGGTTGTGATCCTGGCGATCCTTGCTGTTTCGTATGTGTACAATCCGAAGCTGAGAACCCAGGCTTAAAGAAATAGAATTAATCAACCATAAAAACTTAAAAGATATGTCAACCAACAACGTAAAATTACACCGCGTGCTTACTGCACCTCCTGAAAAGGTGTTCAGAGCTTTCACCAATCCTGACGCACTAGCGTCATGGTTACCACCGTATGGCTTCGTTGCCAAGATGCATGAGATGAATGCGAAAGTGGGAGGGACTTACAAGATGTCGTTCATCAACTTCACCACAGGAAATGGCCACTCATTTGGTGGAGAATATTTGGAGATCATTCCTAATGAACTCATCAAGTACAACG
>JBFWZR010000098.1:0-15859 GCA_050185175.1 Cyclobacteriaceae bacterium | reverse complement strand
CGCCTTCAAAAGTTGGCGGTGAACGTACCTTCACTAATTGATATATACTTTGGTCACGACAGTGACGAGCCTTTGTCTTCCAATGGAATTCAGGACTTCATTTCCATGATGGAGAAATCACCAACAATGAAAGTAGAAATTGGAGGCCATACCGATGCGCTTGGACCAGATGAGTACAATCAGATACTCAGTCAACGCAGAGCCGATGCTGTTAAAAAATATCTTGAGCGTCTTGGTGTTGATCCGAGCCGGATTTCAGCAGTTGGTTATGGCGAGTCACGACCAGTTGCGGGCAATGATTCTCAAGAAGGAAGAAGACTCAACAGAAGAACAGAGTTTACGATTCTGCAGCAGTAGCCTCATCACAAGTACAATTTTTTCAGCCAGTCACTGAGCGTTGGTTCAAATTCCGGAACCAAATTACGATCCCGGACTTCGCTCCATTTGCAACAGTGTGGTGCTCTGAACAGACCGTGAGTCGCTTGGTCCATTGTCACCAATTCGTAATTGGTCTTGTCAGACCTGGCAAATTGAGAAACTAAAATTGCCTTATTAGGCTCTATTGGGACAAGGTCGTCCGTCTCGCCATAGATTGCGAGAAAGGGACATTTGATGTAAGGCAAAACCTTCTCCGGCTTGTAGTCATTAATGACATATGAGAAGTGATTGATTTTAATCAATCTTGAAATTACTCCGAACATACTAAGGCCGATTTTTTTCCAGCCGGATTGTCTTCTCAACGCCCTTTCACTTTTACCCGCGCACCGTTGCTTTTGTATAAGATTGTCGACTTCCTGCTGTTTCGGAGTAGAAACGGCTCCACAAAGATTAACAATGAATGAAACATCATCCGAATACCTGGCACCTGCAGTTTGAGCTACCCATCCACCCTGGCTGTGGCCACATATACCAATCCGCTCGGGTGAAATTTCCTGACGCGTCTTCAAATATAGGATGGCATAAAACACATCCTCGGCCCTGCCACTTAAGCTATTCTTTCGCCAACTCCCCTCTGATTTATTGATTCCTCTCTTTTCCATGAACAGCACAGCAAATCCATGATCTAAAAATATCCGCGAGATCTCTCTGAAAAAGGGAAAATCTAAAGAGTCTCTTTCAGGATCCCAGTATCTTCTGTAGGAATCACTGCCTGACCCGATAACGACAACAACTGCAGGATGCGGACCGTCACTTTTTGGAAGTAATAGACTGCCAGACAAACGTGCACCGTCACCTGCTAAAAATGTTATCTCTTCACCCACTGCAACCTTACTGCTAACCATAGTCTGAGCATTACAGTAACTGCCGATGAAGACAAATAAAATCACGATCACTCTTGAGCTACCTACACCGAGTACTTTCTCAATCACACCTAATTGACGCATCCTTTCAAATTGTTAATTGCTACCATGGACATTGGTTACAGTGCATGGTTGCATGATGCATACAATTTTCAGGAAATGTTTTACTGAAATGTAGACGGAGAAAGACCTAATGTAGCAAGTCCAAAAGTGGGCAAAACTACTTCCTACACTCGACCACCCAATCCCACGGATACGGATCTTTCATCCACTTGGGTGGCTCTAGGAATTCTGTCGTCCACTCATATTCGAGTCTATCAATGTTCAGGACTTCCATTCCTGCTTCACGTAAGACTACCTGAAGCTCCGAATGATAGTAGTGCTTGGTTGGTCGACCATCTATGGACACGATGCCCTGAAGCAAGTCTCTTTTGCTTCCTTTATAGTAAGCAAATTCAGAGTCTGGAATGTCTTCCGGCTTCACTCCGTCTCTCCTATGCCAGTCGATCATGCGCCATGCATAAAACAACGTTGACTCCATAGAAGGAATAACAAACAATGCATGTGCACCCGGCTTCATCACCTTGCTCACATTCTTGAAGATGGCATAGTTCATCTCTACCTCAGCGAAGATGGCTACATTACTACAGAGCACAAATTCAGCGGGAGGTAATGATATCCGATCAAGGGTGAGATCCTTCTGTTTAAAAATGATATTGTCATACCCTTTCTCCTTCGCAATATCAAGGCAGTTTTGTGAGATGTCTACTGCGAGTACTTCTTTGAAATTGGGTGACAAGTAGTCAAAGCCATTACCGATACCGCAACCAAAGTCTATTGCGGTGTGCTTTTTGTTTCCGTGTTTCTTAAAGTAGCGTGCTAATTTTTGTTTGCGATCCGATTCAAATGCATTGAGTACCTCGTCCTGGTATTTTTCAGCGATGTTGTCCCAGTGTTTTTGTTCGTCCATTAAGGTGTTAATTGAGGTTGGTTATTACAATAACTTCCACCCTTGCATTGCGTTGGTGAGAATACTTCAGTACGAATCAACCATTGCCCTTCTATCTTGTGCCACTTCGCATAGTAAGTTCCTTCTATTTCGATTTTATCGGCACCATCCGTCCACCGGCCTTCCCAGGTGCCTTCTTCAGAAGCCATACCCCACTCTTCCATCACATCAATTTTTTGTGTCTTTCTAATGTAAATCACATCGGGTCTGGCGGAGAAAATGCTAACAAATAGTTTTCGGTTCTCTTCTTTACCAACAGCCAGGCTATTGGTCGATGAAATAACAAGAAAATCTTCGGTCCATGCTGTGGCGACAGCCAGGGTATCATGATCAGCTATAGCCTGGTTGGATCTCATTCTGACGTCACGGATAGAAGTTTCGTCAGTTGACATCGATTCAACTGGCTTTTGTTCACTGCACGCAAAGAGAACTGAACAAACGAACAGGTATCTCAGCATTGTATTTCCTACTGGATGCATCTATGCTCCCTAATTTAGCAAAGAAGATTTGATTTTACACAACTGACATTCAATGCACTCCACTTGTGATTCGATAAATCTTGTACCTTTGTTTTCCTCAACCTCAAACATCAATTAAATGAAAAAGAAAATATTAATAGGCATCGGTGTAGTAGTTATCTTCTTCGTTGGATGGAGCTTGTACGGATTGTTTCTTGCACCACCAGCCAGTCCTAAAGGCACAGCTGAAATCACCAGTGGCGACCTGAGTGTAAATGTTACCTACAGCAGACCTTACAAAAAAGGTAGGTTGATCTTTGGTGAAGAAAGTGCGGGTGCACTTCAACCTTATGGTCAATACTGGAGACTGGGTGCCAATGCAGCCACAGAAATCACATTTAATAAAGATGTATCATTTGCAGGTGAGTCTGTGAAAGCAGGAACTTACAGAATGTATACAGTGCCCGGTGCCAATGAATGGGAAGTGTCACTTAATAGCGAAACCGGGGTCTTCTTCGGTGCAGCCGAACCCAACTACGAGCTTGACGTCTTAAAAGCAAAAGTACCTGTTCAAAGCGCTCCTGAACTCGAGCAGTTCACGATCAGCTTCGAGCCCGACTCGACAGGCGTGAACATGAACTTTATGTGGGACACTTCTAAGGTTACGGTACCTATCACACCGCAGTAACCTGGTGCTGGCGTTCTTCAAGAAGAGATGGTGGATTGCTTTTCCACTGTTGCTTGTATTCCTTGGGCTTACCTATTGGCTCATCGGTAAGATCCAATACCGGCTCAATGTTATGGACATTGAGGAGTATGAACCCACTTCTACTCTTGTAGTTCCGGAGCACGAACTGACGCACGCCAAGTTTCCGTTCATTGACGTGCATAACCACCAGTTCATGATGCCTATCCAAAACCTCGACAAGCTGGTTGGTGAGATGGATGAACTGAACATGAAGGTGATGGTCAACCTCAGCGGTTTTCGTGGGAAGTATTTACAATGGGCACTTGACAACGTGAATGAGAAGTATGGCAATCGTTTTGTCTTGTTTCTCAACATTGACTTTGAAGAACTGGACGATGAAGGATGGCCCGGCAATACGCTTGCCATCATGGAAGATGCTGTAAAAAAAGGTGTGAAGGGTTTGAAAGTGTACAAGAGCCTTGGACTTACAGATAGAGACAACAACGGGCAACGTATTCGTGTTGACGACCCGCGACTGGATCCCATCTGGCATAAATGCGGAGAACTGGGTATACCCGTTTTAATACATACAGGAGAGCCAGTGGCCTTTTGGAGTCCCAAGGACAAACACAACGAGCGTTGGCTTGAGCTAAAACAATTCCCAAGTCGCTACAAAGGCCCGAAGAATAATCCCTCCTTCGACTCATTGATGGAAGAACAACATCGAGTGTTCAGGCGACATCCAGAAACAAAATTCATTAATGCACATCTGGGATGGTATGGCAATGATCTTGCAAGACTGGGTCAGCTCATGGATGAGATTCCCAACATGTACACAGAGTTGGGTGCAGTGCTGGCTGAGTTAGGTCGACAACCAATCACGGCACGTGAGTGGTTGATCAAATATCAAGACCGAGTGATGATGGGTAAGGATACTTATAATCAGAAGGAATACCACACCTACTTCAGAGTGCTGGAAACTTCAGATGAGTATTTTGATTACTACAGGAAGCGACATGCGCATTGGAAGATGTACGGTTTACACCTCCCCGACTCTGTATTGAAAAAGATTTACTACCAGAATGCGTTGAATGTTATTCCTGGAATAGACACGCAACTCTTTATTGAGGAATAGAATAATTACATCCATGAAACGAGTTATCGTCTCCACTGTCGCGATTGTTGTTCTGGCTGTAGGAGGTTATTTTACCTACACCACTTTCTTTGCGAAACCATTGAGCCCGAAGGAAGAAGTGGATTTTCAATATAAAGACCTCAATGTACACCTAGTGTATAGCAGGCCTTACCGAAAGAACAGATTGATATTCGGAAAAGAGGAACACACCGCCCTAGTGCCGTTTGGAAAATATTGGAGGCTTGGAGCTAATGAAGCAACTGAAATCACTTTCTCTAAACCAATAGTGTTTGTGGGTACACTCGTGCCCGCAGGTACCTACAGGATGTATGCCGTGCCGGGTGAATACGTGTGGGAAGTTTCCCTGAACAGCGAGCTTGGCCAATCAGGCTCTACCGAACCTAACTATGCATTGGATGTAGCTAAGGTGAAGTTACCCGCTCAGACTTTTAAAGGAGACGCTGAGCAGTTCACCATTCAGTTTTCCGGAAATGATGTGAATGCAAAGATCCAACTGATCTGGGATATCACGATGGTTGAGATCCCGTTCGCTCCCAGGCGAGAGTGAGGTTGATTTCAAACTGTGATGGTCGTAACTTTAAGCAACTAAACGACTATGACTAAGACAAAGATTACGGTAAACAGCAACGGCTCTCTAAGAATAGAAGGCGAATTTGAGATCGTAGATAAGGAAGGGAATGTGTATGGACTTCAGGGCAGAGAACTTGTTTCGCTCTGTCGATGTGGAAAATCAAACAACAAGCCCTTCTGTGACGGCTCCCACAAAGGTCACTTTGAGCACGATGCAAAAGCCTTCGACTTGCCGCCCAAGAAGGTATGATATTCAATTCCGACAAGGAAACCATCATCGTTGAACCACCGGTAAAAGCCAAGCCAGAGGTTGACATTGATATACTGGAGAAGATTCAACCGGGTTCATTGGAGGACAGTTATGTGTATGTTCACTGTCGCTGCCATAATGCCGGTGATGACTTGCTGGTAAGGATTTGGAGAACTACTTACCTGATTGATCAGACATCCTCCGACAAGAGTGAATTGATCCACGCAGAGAACATTACACTTGCTCCACAGTGGACAATCGTGCCGAAGAATTCGACCCACAACTTCCTTCTTGTTTTCGGCTCACTGCCCAGCACCTGCAAGGTCTTTGATCTTGTGGAACAAATCCCTCAACCAGGTGGCTTCGAAGTCCGCGGCATCAGACGCAATGAGTCTGATGTGTATAGGATATCGATACTTTAGAATTTTACCGCGAAGGACGCGAATGCGCAGGGGACTCTTGCTTCACTCAGAAAAGCGAAAAGTTGAAACGCTTTTCTGAGGGAGGAACGACCGAAGAATCTCTAGTCATTAACTAAAGATTCTTCACTGCGCTCAGAAAAGCGAAAAACCTCAGCTAATACTCTTCGCTTCGCCAAGAGATGCGGAACGATCGATGAGCCTTTCTGAGGGAGGAACGACCGCCTGCCTGCCGGAACAAAGTGAAGGCATGGAAGAATCTCTAATCAATGACAAATAAAAACCCTATTTTCAGGGGTTAATTTGAGCAACTAAGAATGGTTAAAGGAGGCAGTGTTTATATAATTACAAACAAGAACCGAACTACTATCTACACGGGATCGACCGCTGATCTTCAAACAAGGTTAGCTGAGCACAGGGATAAATCAAACCCTGCAAGTTTCAGCGCAAGATATAATTTAAACCTACTCGTCTATTACGAGCACTTCCATAACATCGAAGAGGCCATCGAAAGAGAACGATACATCAAAGGCAAGACCAGAAAATGGAAAGAGCAACTCATTGAAAGTTTAAACCCAACCTGGTCCGATTTGTCGAAAGAAATAATGAAGTGGTAGAGGGCAACGCCTTTCTGAGTGAGGAACGACCGCCTGCCTGCCGGAACAAAGTGAAGGAATGGAAGAATCCCTAGTCACCTCCTAAAGATTCTTCGCTGCGCTCAGAAAAGCGAAAAACCTCAACTCAGACCCTTCGCTGCGTTCAGAGATGCGGAACGATCGAGGCGCCTTTCTGAGGGAGGAACGACCGCCTGCCTGCCGGAACAAAGTGAAGGCATGGAAGAATCTCTAATCACCTCCTACAGATTCTTTGCTGCACTCAGAAAAACGAAAACCTCAACCCAGCCTCTTCGCTATCGATCAGAGATGCGGCCAGTGACGCCTTTCAGAGGGAGGCACGACTGAAGAATCTCTAGTCACGATCCACAGATTCTTCGCTGCGCTCAGAAAAGCGAAAAGACTAGGACGCCTTTCTGACGGAACAGCGACTGCCAGCCTGAGGAACAAAGTGAAGGCACGAAGAATTTCAAGTCGTTAACTACAGATTCTTCGTTGCACTCAGAAAAACGAATGATTGAGACGCCTTTCTGAGGGAGGAACGACCGCCTGCCTGCCGGAACAAAGTGAAGGCATGGAAGAATCCTTAATCACCTCCTACAGATTCTTCGCTGCACTCAGAAAAGCAAAAAACCTCAACTCAGGCTCTTCGCTTCGCTAAGACATGCGGAACGATCGAGCCGTCTTTCTGAGGGAGGTACGACCGAAGAATCTCAAGTCGTTAACCACAGATACTTCGTTTCCTTCAGAAAAATGAAAAACTATAATACAGATTCTTCGCTACGCTCAGAAATGCGACAGTACGGAAGAACAAAAAAATACCCGGCTTAGATACTAGCCGGGTACGAAAACCATCAGGTTTTCAAATCCTCATTCAATTTTATCAATACACTAAAATGTCACGAGGCACAAACCCATCACTCAAACCTTCACACCTGTGAATTGTAGTGTAATAGAATTTGATAAAATCTTACTGGGACTAGACATGGTACCTCCTTTCTTTTAGTGAAACATAAGCCTCGCAGATCTGTCCAAACAAATTATGAACTCCTCGCTCAGCCGATAGAGACAACTATCACTGTGAATAACGGAATTTTAGACGAAAAATTCCCGCCTTCTATAAATTAATTGGCCACAGCCAACAACTCCTTCTGCACGCGCAGCGCCTGTGCCATGTGTCGCTGGTTGTGATACACCACCACTCGAAACGTATCACCCAATTTGAGCTTGATCCACTTGCTGATACTGATCGATGTTTTGGTCCGGCCGAGGTCTACCCCACTGGCCGCCATCAATAGCTCCAGCATCTCCAACTGCTGTTTCCTGAATCTCTCAAGCACACTGGCATTCAGTGGCTTATTGATCGGGTTCATCTCCTTGAAAGTCTTCATCTTGTTCAACTTCCCATTCTCTCCCGGCAGCATGCTTAAAGCAAAGTAGTTACCCAACCAACCACTCTTAAACTCATTATTATCAGACGCCTTGGCATTGGCAATTCGATCTCTGATCTCAGGGATGTAGAAGTCGCCATAGAGTGCCAGGTGCTCAATACACTCCAAAATACTCCAGCTCCGATCGGAAACGCGGTAGTTAAGCTCTTCACCAGACAGTAAACTGAACTGCTCTAACTCCCTGATAACCTGCTTGGTTCTATCTATCAGATCAGCTAATAATTCATCTCTCATCGCCATGATTTTTTGACAAAGGTCGGAGACTGTAGCAACCCAAACATTGATTCAAATCAAGACTTCTTCAACCGGCTAAGGGTTTCGGGCGTCATACGAAGGTACGAAGCGATATACTTGCTCGGTATCTCCTGAAACAAATGTGGACTGCGCTTCATCACCCGGTCGTAGCGGTCCTGTGGGGAAGCTGTAAGCAAATCCGTTTCCCTCTCCATCTGCTGCAGCACCAGTTGCTCCATCTGCACGCGATAGACATCGGCCAGCTCTTTGTCCGCAGCGATAATCTCCAGAAAGTCTTTCTTCTTCATCACCAGCAACTCAGACTTCTTGATGGCCTGAATACCGTACACCGTTGGCCTGCCGGATATAAAAGAGTCGAGGGCGGTGAACAACGTACCCTTGTAACCAAATCGTATCGTGTGCTCCTCTCCTTTATCCTCCATGATCACTCTCAGCGTCCCTTCATCCACATAGTAGATGTTTTTCTCCACGGTGCCAGGTCTGATCAGAAAGTCGTGACGCTTGAGCGACAGCCGGTCAGTCAAGCCACCAAGTTTCTCAATTCGCGCTACGATAGGATTAGCCATTCTATAAATCTACAAAAACAACGCATCCGGCACTCATCATAATAATGTGAGGCATTAGCCGGGGAAAAGTGTATTATTAGGATTATGATCACCAACGATCTGGCAATCCTCACTCTGATGGCCGCTGCGGTCATCCTCTCGCTGTGGCTGGAGAAGACGCATAAAACCTTTCGCAAGCTCGGTGCCGGTGGGTTGGCTATTCTTATCGGAATCATCCTGTCCAACTCGGGTCTGGTGACTGACGACTCTCCTACCTACGACTTCCTCATGTCGCAAGGTGTGAGTGCGGCCATCATCCTCATATTATTAAGTGTAGATATCAAATCCATCCGCGATGCGGGACCAACCATGCTCAAGGCTTTTGCTTTGGGTGCCATCGGTTCGGCATTAGGTTCTTTTGTGATGGCCATCATCTTGCACAAGTCACTCGGCCCGGAGACCTGGAAGCTGGCGGGTCAGTTTACAGGCACGTACATCGGTGGCGGCATGAACTTCGCAGCACTCGGCAGAGCCTTTGAAACCAGCTCTGATCTTTTCACGGCTGGCATAGCTGCGGATGTCATCATCACGGCAGTTTGGTTGTTGGTGTGTCTGGCAGCACCCGCCCTCATCGACAAGACCACCCCCACTCCGGTTGCCAGTTCTGGAAACCAAAACACCTACACCCTGGAGAAGTCGCTGTACCAGAGTGATGGTGATGTACCCGTGGCGCACGTGGCGGTGTTAATCACTATAGTTTTTGCTGCCATGTTCCTGGCGCAACAACTGGCCGTTCAGTTCTCCTTCTTTCCAGAGATACTATGGCTGACCACGGTGGTGTTGCTGTTTGCACAGATACCGTATGTAAAGAACATCTCCTGCGGAGCGATGCTCGGCAATTATCTTTTGCTATTGTTCCTGGCCAGCAACGGAGCCAAATCGCTTGTCGCGAATATTGTTAGTGTAGGTCCTGCTGTATTCTATTTCGCCACGGGTACCATCTTCCTTCACGGGATTTTCATCTTTGGTGTGGGCTGGCTCATGAAGATTGATGGAGGGACGCTGGCGGTAGCATCACAGGCTAACGTGGGCGGTTCATCCAGTGCATTGGCGTTGGCAAGCGCACGGGGTCTACCTAAGCTTATCCTACCCGGTATTGCCGTTGGCCTTTTGGGCTATGCCGTTGGCAATTATATGGGATTGGTTGTGGCGCAATTGGTGCAGATGGTGTTGTAACACAAGCCCACTCAATTCTCACAATGCGGAGCTTAGTTCCGTGCATGCTAATCAACCTCAGTTGGTCAGGTCGGAGGACAATCGGAAGTTTCATTGAAAATCATTTTGCTACCTAAATGTGCCTTACTCGCGATTAAATGTGAGGCATATTCTTATTCACAAAACTTTTCAGTTCCTCGCTCTGGGTGAGTAGTCCAAGGTGAATCTTGAATCCTCAAAACCGAAGCAATCCCTTAGTCCTTGACGAAAAACACAGATTCTAAACTTTGTTAAGAGATTTTCGCTTTGAAACTAGCCACATGAACATACCTATATTAAAGAGTAAGAGCTCACAATACCATGGATATCCATCTGGCACGACCGCAAATGCAACAAGCATGATGACTACTCCTGTAACCAGCATTATTCTTTGTAAGGGTGACTTTTTCATTTCCAAGACTTTTGTTCATATTCTAATTCCATACAGTATGTTGCCCGTTGCTGGTTAGCATTACAGTTTTCGAGATTGTTTTTCCTCCAACTCATCACGATAAGATTCCAGTTTCTTTACATAGTTTCCAAATTTGAGCCTTTGAAAATAACGCTGCAAATAATAGGCAAACACCCCAATAACCAACGGGCTTATGGCCACCAACAGAATGCGCCAATCCCAGTTGAAGCCATCTCTTCGATAAGCATAACCATATAAAAGCCATGTTATGATAATAGGAGACATAAATGCATCTGAATAAACATTGAAACTAATTGTCTTTTTCATTGCACATATAACCGTATCCAATGACTTTTTGAGAGGTAATGCCCGCGTTTCTATAGTGTCAACCTTTTGATAGGCGCCATAGTTGAATAGCAACATTGCTGTGAGCGACACAATTAACGTGCAATAGAATAGAATAGTCTCTGTTCTATTGAAGATGAAATCCAGCGCATTGAATTTTTCAGGTGATATGAAAAGACCTACTAATAAAGCTACTCCTAAGAGCGTAGCCGACCCTCCAATAACCAACTTTAATAATAGAGCCCTTCGAATCTTCCCGATTTCGGTTTCGGATTTCATGTGAATAGTTTCAATGAGGATTTTATCCTCTACAAAATCGTCTTTACTGATGTCGGCATTTATCAGGTGCCATATGGATTTTAACTCTATTAGTTCCATTTCTTAGTTTTTAACTTTTTCAGAGATCTTCTTCTTAATCCGGTTCATCTTTACCCTGACGTAGTTAGGGGTGATGCCTACAATATCTCCGATTACTTCATTGCTGTTCCCGTCCAGGTGCAGCATAATAATGGCCTTGTCTAATTTATCCAAATGACCAATTGCCTGATGAAGCGTACGTAGCTGCTCATCTTGTGCAAAATCATAGGCTACATCCTCAACATCCATAAATTCACGGGACCTGAAAAAAATGAGAGCCCGTCTATTGACCTTCCTAAAATCCTGAATGGCCACGTTCAATGCCACCCTGTACATCCAGGTGGAAAACTGGCTCTCACCCCTGAATGATGGGAACGAACGCCACAACTGAACCATGATTTCCTGAAACAGATCTTTGCGATGATCTTCATTTTGACCGTACATTCGGCATACTTTATGCACAATACCTTGTGAATTTCTCACCTTATCGGTGAATTGTTTTTCCAGTTCTGTTCTATCCAAAACTCAGGCTTGTGTGCATCCGTTTTTAGTATGTTGTCATTTGTCCTCTAGCGTTACACAATATGACAACTTTTTAAAGAATTTGCACGGTAACTCCGTGAAGTGCCCTAAAAATCAACCATTTGAGGTTTGAGTAAATAAATGCATTTGCCCGATCAATTTTGTCAACCACCTCTTGGTTTTTTTGTCGAACTGTGGCCGTTCAGGAATTTCCAGGAGCCATCCTTTTTTTCCATTAAAATAGTGATCGCACCATCGAGGGTAAATTTATATCCCGATTTCAGAATAATGTCTTCCTTGAATCTTACGAAGAATGATGCATGTCGCTCACTGATGGCATCGGTCTCGGTATCTAATATTTCCATTTTTACGGAATCTACCTGAGGTATGAATTCCTTTAATCCAATCACTAACGAGGCTTTAGTTGGATATTGGATTAGCCCGTCTTCCACCCAATAAAACCGGTCATCATCCAAAAAAAAGGTATCCACAGCTTCAAGCCCATTCAAGTTTACATGGTTTACATATGCCTCAAATACGCTCTCAACCTCAGATTCAATCTGTATAGAATCAAAATTCTCCTTTGATACATTCTCAGTGCATCCTATTGCAAGTAATGATGAGAGGACCAGGATGGTAATGGTGTGGCATACATTCTCCATAAGATTAAAGTTATTCTGATTTTACCGCCCAATTAAACAATAAATGAAGTGGAAAGCATGTAAAATATGGCTGTTTAGGATAGCCACATTTTACAAGGCAAATTAGCTGTATATCTATACCTTGCTTCATGCAGGAAATTGTTATGAAAAGAGGAGATAGAGGAGATACATCAGCACTTTATGTTTGGAATGGATTCAGTGTATTCTGGGGCTCCTCCTTTAGCACCAGCCCTCACCAACACGATACACTGCAACTCACTTTTGATATTGATAAGAGTTTTCTTGTTAAGGATGAGAAATCAGATTGGACATCCTATTCTGCGGCTATCATCAAAGCTTCTCACCCGCATCAATTGAATAGCAATGGAAGTTTGCAGTTGTTTTTTTACCTGGATAAGGACTCGGATTATACAAAAAAACTTACGGAAAAATATCTAACCGGTACCAATATCAGTGAAATCAATACCTCAAAAACCAGGGCTTTGAGGAATGATTTTTTTAAGAGTTTAATTACCACACAAAATTGCGATCAACTTTTTAAAAAATGCCACGCCATTCTTGAGGAATTAGCAGAAGTTGATTTCCCTAAAAAGAGAGATGATCGTATCGAGAGGGCCATCGCCTTTATCACGAAAGCATCTGACAAAAATTTGAGAATCAAAATGGTGGCCGATCATGTCTGCCTATCCGAAAGTCGATTGAGGCATATTTTTAAAGAGCAGGTAGGTCAACCCATCCAAAATTTCATTTTATGGATGAAGGTGGTTGACTCTCTCAGTATGGTGCTTAAAGGCAAAAAGCTGAGCGATGCAGCGCATTCCAATGGATTTTGGGATGTGTCGCATATGAATAAATCTTATAAGTCCTTGCTAGGGGTTAACCCCGGTGATATAATAAAGTATGAAGACAGCATTAAAATAGTTTCCTGCACTTCAAACAGTTTTTTCTCTATCCGAACAGGACTTATGCATAAGTGCGGAGACAAAAAACCTCTTAAATGGATTGAAGTCAAAAAATAAGATCATGAAAAACAACCTTACACACTTCGCCATCTATATTGAAAACATGGAGCGGGCAGCAAAATTTTACGGTTCTATTTTCGAATGGGAGTTTTCTGGCTATGGCGCACCGGACTTCCTTCAAATCAGGTTGACAGATAACGAAGAGCAAAATCCCATTGGAGCATTACAGCATTCTAAATATTCTTTAATTCCCGAAAAAGTCAAAGGGTTTGAATGTTCCATTGAGGTGAGCGACATAGATCAGACGGAAAAAGCGATACTTTCAGCGGGGGGCAAAATATTAATGCCCAAAACGGAAATTCCACACGTAGGTTGGATAATCAAGTTTCAAGACACAGAGGGCAATATTGTATGCGTGATCCAGTATTTCTAATGTTAGCCCGCACAATTGTGCCTTTTTATCAGACTTAACCTTTCATCAAAAGCCGATTCAACTTGTACCGAGTTAAATAAACGCAACATTGAAAAATTACATAATTAAATTCTCAGTATTGGTTTTTGCAATGTTTCTAAGTGCTTGCAAAGCAGATAAATCGAATACGAAAGATGATGATTCTTCAGCCAAAGAAAGTTTTTATCTTGGCCAAAAACCACCTGGATTAATTCCAGAAGTCTTTGCTCCTGATGTAGTGTCTATCAACGGAAGATTTGAAAGCACGATTTCGTTTTCTCCAGATTTAAAAGAACTATACTTTGACGCCAAATATGAAGACGAGGCGTCACAAATCTATTTTTCCAAACTTGTCAATGGTACTTGGACTCCCATTAAAAAAGCAAATCTTACTAAAGGAAATAAAAGGGAAGAAATGCACCCTTTTGCAAGTCATGATGGTAAACGGATTTATTTTATGGCGTCTGACTCTATTTTTTTAGATGAGCGCATATGGTACGTCAATCGGTTGGAAAATTCATGGAGTGATGCCATTAAACTAGATTCCCCAGTGAATGATGATAAGGTATTTTTTCCCAATCAGTCAAAAAATGGAGGCCTCTATTATTTCAGTTTGTCAAAATTTAAAACTTATTACACTCCTGAGATAAATGGTGAATTTATAGAACCACAACGGGTTGAAATTGAGTTTGGTCATCATGCTTTTATTTCTCCAAATGAGGATTATTTATTGGCGACTGCACGGAGTAACGAAGAAGAAAATAGAAAAGACAATGATATATATGCCTATTTCAGGAATCAAGATGGAACCTGGTCAAACCCCATTAATCTTGGAACTACAGTAAATAGCAATTTTTATGAAAAAACACCGAGTATAAGTCCTGATGGTAAGTATTTATTTTTTGGAAGGGACGAAAGGGATATTGAACCCGGACTTGCAAACATTTATTGGGTGAGCACGGATGTTATAGAGAAAATAAGACCAAGACAATAAAGAAACTGTAGCCTTTTGAAAGTAATGAAGAAGATTTATTTGATATTCATACTTGCCGGTTCACTTTTATTAGATGCGTGTGGAACCAAAACAAAAGAGGATGGAGATTCTAATTTACTACCTATATCCGATCGCTACCTTGGCCAAAAACCACCAGGCTTAACGCCTATACCGTTCGCTCCGGGGATTGTATCCACAGATGAGTATTTCGAAGATGGCAACACTTTTTCACCCGATTTGAAGGAATACTATTTCGTCAGGCATGGAGGAAAATATGAAAAACACACATCCAGGGTTATTCGATATGAAAATGGAAGTTGGGGGGATGAAGCTGAGACGGACCTTAAATATCCCGTTTTCTCAAAGGACGGAAACACTATTTACCGTGGCAATAAATACAAAGTTAGAACCGACTCCGGTTGGTCGGAATTCGAAAGTATGGGATCGCCTTTTACCGACAAGTACATCATGGGAATAACGGTTTCTGATAGTGGGACTTTTTTCTTTGATGAATTCGCATTTGATGAATTCGAGAAGCCTGATACAGTCGGGGCTATCAGCTATTCACGTAGAGTGAATGGTGAATATCAACCTCGTCAAAAGCTTGGTGAGGAGATTAATACAGGCGCGTGGATTGCCCATCCTTACATTGCTCCGGATGAATCCTATTTGCTATGGAATGTTGAAAGAGAGGATGGATACGGTGATTCTGACATTTATGTTAGTTTTCAAGACAACGATGGTTCATGGACGCCTGCAATTAACATGGGAGATAAGATAAACACTGTGCATGCGGAAAGTGGTCCAAAGGTGACTCCCGATGGCAAATATTTATTCTTCTGGAGGGGATACGAAAGGGTTGAAGAAGATGGAAGTTCTTTTTGGGTAGGAAGCCCTTATTGGGTGGATGCAAAGGTTATTGAGAAACTAAGGCCAAAACAGTAGCACTGTAGCTGCCACCAACATAGTGTGTAAAAGCGGTTTAGTGATAAAAAACAAATCAACAAACTCATGAAAAATCTCTGGATCATCTCACTTCTTCCTTTTGCCAAGCAGCAATTGTAAGCTCCCCCGAAAATAGTACGGTTTATAATTAGACGAAAGTCTTAAATTTAAACTGTTGACTATGAAGAAAACCAGATTTACCGAAGCCCAGATTTTCAGTATTCTCAAGGAGTATGATG
>JBFWZR010000097.1:0-15977 GCA_050185175.1 Cyclobacteriaceae bacterium | reverse complement strand
TTCAGCAAATACCCGTGCACCCCAAGGTCCATCATCTCCTTCACCTTCGAGGGTGAGTCATTGACGGAAAGAATAACCACTTTTGTCTCAGGATAACGCCTCAAAATGACTGCGGCCGCTTCATCTCCGCCCATCCCCGGCATGCTGATATCCATCAAGACCACGTCCACCCGCTCAGAACGGAGTTTTCTAAGCAAATCCCTTCCATTTTCAGCTTCTACGACTGACGGGTTGATCCGCGAAACGGTAGATAAAAAGGAGACAGTTAGCTTTCTGAACAGCCTGTGATCATCAGCCAGGCCCACTTTGATAGATTCCATAGCAATAGGTAACTGTTAATTTAGGCAATATCCTCACCTGAAATGGGTGACAATATCAAACGGAGGATCAAGGTAATAGGTGCAGATGATCGCGAAAAATCATAATGTGGGGAATTCTTACATCGCCAGATTTGGTAACAACTAGTTAACAATCGCTACGTCTTTCCCAAAAACACCAGTTTCCTGGAATCGTGCTTCTGCACCTGGTCGAAGAACTGCTTTAGCTCAGGGTAGCTGGCTGCGGGGAACACGCCTTTGTTGGCATCGAGCCTGCGCACGTAGATCAGGTTTCCCTGATCGTCCATTTTCACCTGCGATTGGTAGGTGCCAAACGGAGAGGTAACCGTAACCGGCTCGGGCAAAAACTCGGGATACATGCCCTCGGGCACCAGGTACACCACCGAGTCCACATCCGTCCACGTGTCGCGGATGTAGATGTCATGCTTGCGCTTATCGTTGGTAGGCACTACCGTCTTCGAGCGGTTCATCAAGTTGGGGGTGATGAACATACGCTTGCCTGAACGGGTAGCATAGGCTTTCAGCTCCAGCTCGAGGGTAAGGTCGAGAGATGGTATACGGTCAGGATGATCCGCCACCTCCACTGACTTTACCGCAAAATGACCTATGTCGGTATTTTCCGTTACCCACTTCTGCAGCTTGTCCTTGCCCGTGTGCTGTATGTAGTAGAGCCCGTTGTTCTCGTATTGAAGCCCTGCATAGGTGGTTTTCACTACGGCAATGGCATCACCATTGTCCTCCAGGCTTACGATGGCCTCCCTTTTTTGCAAGTTCACCTCTTTGGGATACACCGGGGTGGGCACCACTTTGGCCCCCTCCTTTGTCACCGCCAGCGCCTCGCGGTCTCCTGTAAAGCTACCACTGTAGCCAAAGGGATTTACCTGACTGGTACACTCAAGCCAAACGGTGTCCTGCTCGATGGGCACCATCACCACCGCATGGTTGAACTGCGTGCTGGGGAAATCCGTAACCATTTTGGGTGCATGCTGCCCAGCGCGAATGAGCGTATAGTTGGATGGAATGCCTACAGCCTCCAGCAAGGCCACCATGTAGTTGGACAAAGCCTTGCAATCGCCATAGCCTACGCGGTCTACCGTGGCAGCGTCAAAGGGCTGGTAGCCACCGATGCCTATTTGAATGCTTACATAGCGCGTTCGCGACTGCATGTATTTGTAGAGGATGTCGATCTTCTCTGTAATGGACGTAGCTGAGGCGGTTAGCTCACGGGCTTTCGCCACCGTCTCCTGGCTCAGGTTCAGGCGGTTTTTTCCCAAAGAGTTAATCCACAACCCAAAACGATCCCAGTCGTCCATGCGTCCATAATATCCTTCAAACTCAAAACTTGAAGGTGCCAACAATACCTGTGGAGAGATCTCATAGGCCATGGGACCAAACGGCTCTTGCTTATAGGCAGGCAGATTGGCAATCTTCCAGGCCATGCTTGGTTTGTTCCCCATGTTCGACACTGTTCTGGCCAGCTCGGGCATATTGATTTCCTTATACCGGGGTGGCGTAAGCTTGCCATCCCACTCGATGACGAAAGACGAGTTCTCCACAGCCACCTTGGGTTGAGGTTGCACCTGGAATGTAGGGATGTAAAAGAGAAAATCGTATTCCAGCTCATAGGTAAACTCCACGGTGTAGGGGTATGACCCGTATTTGAGGTCGGCTACCTTGAGGCGGTTGTCTTCATACAGCGAATAGCCAGAAACTGCGCTCTGGTCGTATATCTCCGATTGCTTTATTTTCTTGACCAGCTCTCCGTCTTTGTTGTAGAGGTTAGCATTAAAAGACTTCACCTTTATGAGCTTACTATAGAAAAGCACTTTTTCGGCCCAGTCGCTTCCCTGGACATTGAGGATTGTGTAGACTTCATGCCCCTTTTGCACGGCAGACTTTTCGTTCAGGATGGAGAAGGTGGTTTCGTCTTTGCGCACCACCACATTGGCCCCGCTTTTTAGTGAATCAGGGATATTGGAGGCAGAGTAGTCAATGGGCCCAGAGGGGAAAACCTCATGCACAAATAGTGACATCAAGATAAGGGTCGCTAACTTCATCATTTATTTTTATCCTTTACCAACACTATTTGTTCTGCCTGCTTGGCTGCGATTACTTTAAAAAATTCTCTCACGTCTGGATATTCGTCTACATCGAACAAGGTTCTGTTCATTACAAACTGGTTCATGACCGTGAGCTTGCCATTATTCATCGTGGCATTATAAGAAAACCGACCCGTGTTGTCTGGCAAGATAGCCAAACGTGGCTGTGGGATTTCATCGACTACATAACCCTCAGGAATATCAAACGTTGCCATATAAATCATCTCTCTGGGATAGGCAAAATCAACAGGGTATCTTCTTTCTTCCTGCTTAAATGGATTTTCTTTTAGCTGGTTAAACACCACGGGGGAAAAATAAATCACGTCTCCACCCGACTCAGCAAAAGCGTCAAGGGAAATTTCATGATCTTCTTCGAGCATTTCATTGTGGGTACCTTTCGTCCGGATAGTGGAATGCTCAAACTTTATTCTTGTTTCCATAAACTGATCATTCCAGTACTTTTCATCACCATGGTGAGCCACTCCGGTTTTTGTTTTTTGGGCTTCATATCCGTTTTTGGTGGTTGCCAACTTACCCTTTAGCAAGCCTGATTCATCAATAGAGAATTCACCTTTGTATACCACTCTTGTTTTAGCAAGACTTTTTAAATCAATCCACCTCCAGTTTTCTCTAACGGCAAGGTAGCCGACTCCATTAAGGCAATCCTCTGGGATGAAGTCAAAGCCAAGATGCTTGTCGGTGGCATCCAGTAGTATGTCTTTACCTCCCAGTTGGGTTAAGACCAGTACGTTATTGAATTGTGTGCCTATAGGCACCTCTTGCCTTACCATTCCATTGTCGCGAGTGCTGATGAGAACTGGGTCAGCCGGCAGTCCGGCATACCGAAGCATACTTAGCAACATCAAATTGATTTCAGCTGACGATCCAACACCATTCTCATGAGGCTTTTTTAATCCTTCATAGGAATAAACACGATGTCTCTTGTTCCACTCCATGTGGTCTTTTACATAGTCATAGACTGCCATCATTTTTTCCTCGGGAAACACTTTTCCTTTTACCAGTTTTTCAGATATCTCGCGCAGAGATCCTGAATTTTTCACATTATCCCCAAAAAACTCATCTTCATAGTACCTGAAGGCCAGAGCATCCCAGTTTCCCAGAATACCCTGCGGAGGGTAGTTGTACCTGAACTTAATTGCGGCAATTTCAAAGGAGATTTTCGATTTGTAGTTCTCGGAGGAAGAAATATGAGGTTCTGCCTTGAATGCAGGAACGTCCTTCAATACTACTCGGATCTTCTTACAAGGTTCTCCCACGCAGTTGCCATCCTCTTCTAAAAAAATATGTGGAGCAAGGTGTCCGCTGTAGAGTTTATGGTAGGTGATTTGGTTGATAATTCGCACATTGTACTCACTCCACATAATGGGTACTGTGGATTGGAAATCCCATCCTCGAAGACCCACCCCATCGATTTCGTAGGAGTATTCAAAGATAGATCCCTCTTTCACCGCGGGCATGGAGAAGCGCATCACGTCAAAATAGTCGTTGAAATCCTCGGAAAAGAATCCTTCAGAAGTGAGTTTGGTCTCTACTACTTTCCCCTCCACGTTATTGTAAGTGGTAGCGCGGAAGCGCGTTAGTTTTTGGTACCCATACTTATAAATGGGCACGTAGGAGTCGGCCATAAAGTACCCGGTCGGTTTAAACACTTTGATACGAACATGCCTTTTGTATCTGAAATTATTGAACTCCAGAATATTCTCTCCCCGATCAAAGAGTACAACGGCAGCAGCGGTGGAATCTCCGCTGTAAGCCTGCATCTCCCACTCCCAGGGTTCTATGTCGCCAAACTTAAACTCTCTCTCATTTCGTTGTGAAAACACAAACTGCCCTCCTAGGATCAGGAGGAGGCTCAGGATCGATTTGAGGATCATGGTAAGCAAGATAATAATTCCTAATAAATATAAGGAGTTGCCTAGCCCAAAATTAGTTTTATCATATTAGGTGATTTCCCAACAGGGCATTCTATTTTGATGTTTTTTTTTAAGGAATACCCACGACATCAAATAATTAATTGGCTTGAAACAATTCAGATTAACCGAAGCTGGTTGAGTGGTTCAACAAGCAAAATCAGCCGTTGGCCCAGTGATATTATCGTTTTGCCTGTCGCAGATTGGCTACGCTGATCCGTAATTGGTTGGACACATAAGCAAACAGGCAGCGGCTGGCGCAGCCAGCACGTTTTTGTTTTACAGTAGCGGATTAGCTACGCTGATCCGGACTGGGGTGGTCCAACAAGCAAACCAGGCAGCGGCTGGCACAGCCAGCCAGATTTTGTTTTGATCCGGATATTTCAAAATTGATTTTGCCCATCCTTCTCAAAACAAAAACGCCTCCGACTATGTCGGAGGCGCTGCCTGGTTTGCTTGAGGTGCTGAGCGGATTCGAACCGCTGTACGAGCTTTTGCAGAGCTCTGCCTAGCCACTCGGCCACAGCACCTTTTTATTAAAACTTGCCGGCTGTCTGAGGTACTGGTCAAAAGCTGCAAAACAGCTTTCGCTGAGCTTGCCCCTGCCTGCCGGCAGGCAGGTAGCCACTCGGCCACAGCACCATAATTCCTTAATTAATTAGGTTCACTCTGATCGCCACTTCTGCCCGAGGCAGACAGGCGGCCACAGCACCCTTTATTATTATTTGAACGTTGCGAAATTAGGAAATTGAATCATTATTCTAAAAAAGAAGGTGACCCTAAAGCCACCTTCTTTTCTTCCTTTATCGCTATAGCACTAGTTCGCGTCTTCTCCTTTGCCTTTGTCGGCATTCATCTTCTCTTTCAGCGCACTCAAAGCCTCAAGGTCTCCCAGGGTAGACTTTTCAGTCTCCTTGTTGATCTTGTCGATGGCCTTACCTTTCGAAGGTGCAGGGCGTTGCTTCTTCGCAGGCGCCTTGTCCTCTTCATCTGACCACATCGCCTTATGACTTAACACAATTCTGCGGTCGTCTTTAGAGAATTCAGTCACCTTAAAGTCAAGCGCCTCGCCATTCTCGATCTTCGATCCATCTTCACGCACGAGGTTTTTCGCTGAGCAGAAGCCTTCAATTCCGTAAGGCAACTCCAGGATACCTCCTTTGTCATTCTTGTTGATCACTGTACACTTGTGTACCGATCCAATTTCGAATACTGACTCGAAAGTATCCCAAGGGTTTTCTTCCAGGTGCTTGTGGCTAAGGGCCAGTCTGCGGTTAGTCGCGTCCAGTTCCAGCACCACTACCTCCATGGTATCCCCTACTTTAATAAACTCTGAAGGGTGCTTGATTTTGCGCGTCCAGCTCAGGTCTGATACGTGTACCAGCCCATCGATACCTTCTTCTAACTCGATAAACAAACCGAAGTTAGTCAGGTTGCGTACGATACCCTTGTGACGGGTGCCGATGGCATACTTGGTAAGGATATCCTGACGGGTCCATGGATCTTCAGTAAGTTGTTTGATACCCAAAGACATCTTGCGCTCTTCGCGGTCGATGGTCAATACCACAGCCTCCAATTCTTCACCTACTTTGATGAAGTCCTGAGGGTTGCGAAGGTGCTGTGACCAGCTCATTTCTGATACGTGGATCAAACCTTCCACACCGGGTTGTATTTCAAGGAACGCACCGTAGTCGGCTACGTTCACAATCTTACCTTTCACTTTAGAACCTACATTGATATCAGCAGGCAATGAATCCCAAGGATGAGGCGTAAGCTGCTTCATACCCAAAGAGATTCTCTTCTTGTCTTCATCGAAGTCGAGCACAACCACTTTCACTACCTGGTCGAGCTTAAGCAGCTCGTCCGGATGGTTGATACGGCCCCATGAAATATCGGTGATGTGTAACAGTCCGTCCACGCCACCCAGGTCGATGAACACACCGAAGTTGGTCATGTTCTTGATCACACCTTCCAACACCTGTCCTTTTTCCAGGTTGTTGAGGATAACTGCCTTTTGTTGCTCGAGGTCTTTCTCGATAAGCACCTTGTGAGATACTACCACGTTGTCGTTTGAGTAGTTGATCTTCACTACTTTCACCTCGATGGTCTTATTCACATAGATATCAAAGTCGCGGATAGGTTTCACATCGATTTGTGATCCAGGCAAGAAGGCCTCGATACCATATACATCTACGATCAAACCACCTTTGGTTCTGCGCTTCACAAAGCCTTCGATCACCGAGTCGTTGTCGAGAGCTTTCTGCACATTTTCCCAGCCTTTCACCAGTTTCGCTTTTCTGCGAGACAGGATCAATTGTCCCATCGCGTTTTCACGCTCTTCGATGAACAGATCTATTTTGTCCCCGATTTTAAGGTCGGGCATATCTTTAAATTCTGCTACTGGTACCAAACCGTCTGACTTGAATCCGATATTAAGGATTACGTCACGGTCGTTGATACCTACAACGGTACCTTGCACTACTTCACTTTCAGTAACTGAAGTGACTGTGCCTGAATACATGTCGGTCAGTTGTTCGCGCTCATTCTGAGAATAGCCTTCGCCAAATCCTTTGCGGTCGAATGCATCCCAGTCGAAGTTGTCCAAAGATGCAGGAGATGCTGTTGCGGCTTTGCGATCAGCTACGTTGCTGATGATGCGGGCGGTGTCGTCACCTTCCTCTGCCTTGCGCTCTCTTTTGAATTTGGTGAGTTCATCCAGCTCATCAATTTCGATGTCCTCGTCACCTTCTTCTTTAGATATTTTTTTGGCAACCGGTTTTGCTACCTCATCGTCCGTTTTCTTAGGAGATTTGGCCTTTGAATCTGATTTCGGTTTTGTCATTTGTTGTTTTGCCCTGATTACATGAAACAGGTGGGCGAACTGCTTCATTTTTAGTATTACATGCCCTTTTTGGTCAAAAAAAGAGCCCCAGCTACTCAGCGGGGCTGCAAATGTATGAAAATTGATGAAAAAGAAGGCTTTATGCCTCTTTAAATGTATCGAGAATGAGTCGGGTTTGGATTAACGATCAGAGTAGGTGTAGGTTTTCTTCTTACCTATAAATCTGTCTTTATTGATTTCGCCTTTAAAATGGACGACAAAGGAAATTAAATAGCCCGTAATCAACCCCAATATGGAGATCAGCGCCAAGTTAGTTGCCAATTCTTGCATTGTTCAGCAAAGTTACATTATCCCGATATACCAGTATCACCAAATTAGTAAGAACAACGATAATTATAGCCCCAAATACCAAAAGTATTGTATTCACCGGTTTAATTAAGTCTTCCGCAATTATCAACGAAATAATGCCTGTTATAGTTGCCACATCAATTATCGACAGGATTTTAAGCAACTCAGTATTAAGTCGAACCTTCTGCTCAATATAAAATTTTTCCCGTTCGTCCATAAGCCTATGAACTAAGATATTCCAAATTATGGAAAAGTCAATTTTTCAGACAGAGTATTACGCTATTCGATCGACTAAGGTATGTCCTCAAAATTGAGTGTACCCTCAGCATAGGAGATCAGGAGCTTCTGGAACATCAGGGTGTAGCGCGCGTTGGCGAAGTCCCCAAGAGCTCTTACGTAGTTTTGGTTTGACTGCGAAAGGGCTACAATGTCCGACACACCCAAGTCATACCTTTCCTTCTCCAAACTATATGACAAGCTTGCAGCACGAAGCTGTGTATCGGTTGCTTCGTAGTTGGTTCTCGCATCGCGGTAATTCTGATGCGCCCGAATCACATCACTTTTGACCTGAATTTCTGTATTCTCAGTTTGCAGCTTTGCGTTCTCGTACTGTACGCGAGTTCTTACCGCATTATTCCTGGTCTGGAAGCTACCGAAGATCGGAATAGTAAATTGTAGTCCATAGGTGAACTGTGTGTTGTCGTCTCTGAACTGTTGTTCAAAGGTTCTGTTAGTGGGGGAAAACGTTTCGGTTGGATGAATGTAGTTGTATCTGGAGCCGTACTGCACAAAAAGGCCTACGTTGGGGAAATAAGTTCCCTTTGTGGATTGATAGCCAAACTGATTTGCTTTCTCTGTGTAGCGGGCTCTTGCCAGATCACTCCTACTCTCCAATGCACGTGCACTGATCGCGTCTACGTCATCCACTGATATGTCCTCGAGGTTCACATCCCAGTCGGGCTGTTCCAATTGAAGTCGTGTCAACGGATCAAGTTGCAAAGTCTGTGAGAGTGTGGTCAGGTCATTGCGCAACGTGATTGAGGCTCTTACTGCCAATAGCTCAGCGTTCTTTACCTGATATTCTTGATTCACCAGATCGACCTCCGCCCTGCTGCCCGCAGCTACCTGTTCCTTGATCTGCTCATAGGTTTGCTTTTGGGTTTCCACATTTTGTAGCTGAATCTGATGTAGTTCCTGATCGAGAAGGCAGGTCAGGAATTGATTGGCTACATCGCGAATCACATCCTGATTGGTGCGTTTTACAAACTCAAGTTGCGCCTCGTATTGATTCGAGGCCTGACGAAACGCGTTGAAGCTGTTTAGTCCATTGAACAGTGGCATGGTGGCGTTTACGTTAGCTCCTATGAAGTCAACCACACCATTTACTACCTGTCCTTGCTGTTGGTTAAAAGAGTTACCATCGTTGCGTCCTGCGTTTCCTGTGATATTAACCTGCGGAGCCATCCCCAACACGCCTGCCGTCTTATTCACCTGTGACGAGATGAGGAGATTCTCCTGCTGATTGAGGTTAAGGTTTTTGTCAAGGCCTAACTTTACTGCCTCCTTGAAAGTCAAGGTTCTTGATTCCTGAGCCCAAACCGTAGTGGTCAATACCAATGCAATCCCTGCAACGATTAATCTTTCCTTCATATTTACTTTTAGTTCTTTTTTACTTGTTCGTCTGACTCCACAGCCCCATCCACGACCCTCACAATCCTCTTACCTCGTTGAGCATTTTCTTCCGCGTGCGTTACCTGTATGATGGTCATACCTTCATTGTTGAGCTGTTCGAAGATGTCCATGATTTGTTTGCCTTGCTCAGAATGCAAATTTCCTGTCGGTTCGTCTGCCAACAATAGCTTCGGCTGACCGATGATGGCACGCGCCACGCCTACCAACTGTTGCTGTCCACCTGAGAGCTGTTCAGGAAACAAATCTTTTTTGGCCACCATATTGAAGCGGTCCAACAATTCAGCAACCATACTCTTCCGCTGGCTGCCGCTTACTCCCTTATATAAAAGTGGAGTCTCAATGTTTTCATACACCGTGAGTTCATCGATCAGGTGATAGGCCTGAAAAATGAATCCGATATAGTTTTTATGCATGTCCGACTTCTTGCGCTCCTTCATCTTGTGGACGGGCTCATCGAAGAAGTAGTATTCACCGGCTGATGGTTCGTCCAGCATTCCGATGATGTTCATTAGCGAAGATTTGCCCGCTCCGCTAGGGCCCATAATGGTTAGAAACTCTCCCTGCTCTACCGTAAGATCAACACCCTTAAGAATAAACGTGCGCTGAAATCGTGAATCGACATACTTATCGATGTCCTTTAGCTGAATCATGCATGATAATTTTCGTGTGACAATTAGCCAACAATAGTGCCAATGGCCTTTTTGGCATTTAGACGATAATAAAACGCCCAAGTTACATGATTAATCGTCCGCTTGCGAAAAAAGGTGTCCTATAGCGGACGGGTCAAAAAACGATGGGGTGGAGGATGACATCGACCCTCCTGTTGAGCATTCGACCGTAGTAGCTGTCGTTGCGATAGACCGCATTTTCGTAGTCCCAGTCTTTGATGTGAATGAAATGTTCCGGTATGCTTTTGTCCAGCAAAATCTGGAAAACCGCCTCGCTCCTCATTCGCGAAAGCCACTCATTGAATTCCTTTCCCCCAATGGGGTCGGTATGGCTGGTAAGCTGAATCTGGTATTTCTCCAGCAAATTGGGAATGGAATCGAGCCAGTCGGAAAGGTCGCTGGCCTGGAATTCGTCTACATAGTAGCTGCCTCCACGAAAGTAGATGCTCTTTCGTATTTCATCTTGCTGGGCAAACGAGGGAGAGAAACATGCCAAAGCAAGCCCGATGAGTAGCAAGCGAAGCATATTTCAATTTAACGAAGAAAAAGGAAAAGCGGATTAAGAAATCGTCACTTTTCGAATCCAGACGACTTATTCAGTAGGCGCACCAAAATTGAGCCACGTGAGCGATGCGTTTCCTTTGTCGATGACTGAAAGGATCAACAAGTTGTCATAATCTGAATCCTTAAAGTCTGAATACTTTTTTTCTCCCAGAAAATAATTGGCCACCTGCGGTGTTGTATTGGAATGACCACAAACTACCACGGTCTTGCCCTTATGTTTTTGTAAAATATTATCCAGGTCTTCACTGTTCATCGGGTTGTAGTCAATCAGCTCCAGTCCCTTTTTCGTGGCTAATGGCTGAACGGTATTTCTTGTTCTTTTAAAAGCAGTACTGTAGATCGCATCGATATCAGCAGCACCGAGCAGTTGCGTCAAGGCAGCTACTCTCTCCTGCCCCGCTGGTGAAAGCCCGGGATCTTTACTTCCATCATCCTGACGCTCCGCATGGCGCACCAGTATCAAAGTAGTTACCTGACTCTGCGCCCAGGCAGTAGCACTCGATAGTGCAAGTGCGAATATTATTAAAGTCTTTTTCATTTGAATTGATTCTGTATTGCTGCGGGAACATTACAACCTTCTGTCTGTCGGGTGTCGGAAAGTTGAAATATCTTCCAACCATCACTACCCTTAAACAACTGAAACGCATCTACACCGCAGTGGTGAAAATCTTTGTTCAGGTAAAAAGCATATTTGGCCCACACCTGTGCCATGTTTCCATCGATATCAATTTTCACATCCCAAATAGGTTCGCTGTACACATCCGTACGTGGTGTACCCATGGCAACCAAAAAACTTTTGAGATCGCCTCGTTTGAACCGGGGATTTCCCTCTTTGTCGAGGCCGATGGTCGCAAAAGTCACGTCATCTCGAAAAGCCTTGTGGACCAATGCGCTGTCGCCCTTGTTCATTCCATTAAAGAGGTTATTGATCGGCTCCATCACGGCTACTTCCTCGCCTTGGGCCATTGACAAAAAAGATAGACAGGATAACAAAAGGGAAAAGGTGATAATCTTCATGCATTCATAAGTTTATTGATACTCCTACGAAACCCCGAAAAGATGGTTTCTCATCTTCTTTCCGTGGCTTCAGCGCAAATACTGGGCCAGCGGGGTCTGATAGGCGTTTCAATATATAATCTTAATTTTAGGGTCACAAAATTAGACCGCTATGAAAAGGCTTTGCCTGGTTCTATTGACTGTTGGCCTGTCATTGCAATCGATGGGAAATACGGTCGATAGTCTGGAGAGTGTGTTGGCTACGGCTGAGGGCGACCTCAAGGTAAAGACCCTCAACGAACTCTTTCGTGCCTACATCAACTCTGATCCCGTCAAAGCCATTGGGTATACCCGAGAGGCGTTGGCCTTGGCGACTGAAATTGACGACACCAAGGGTATGGCCGCCTCTTATAACAACCTGGGTGTTTCCTATCGCAATCAGGGCGCTCTTGACAAAGCGCTTGAATACTACCTGACCTCACTAAGCCTTTACACCCAGTTGGATAACAAGGAAGGCATTGCCACCTCCAGAAATAACATCGGCACCATTTATTCTCTAAAGAAAGATTACGGTCAGGCGATGAAGTATTTTGAAGAAGCCCACGACATGTTTAGTGAGCTCAACGATAAGCAGCGCATCATCGGTACCATGAACAACCTGGGTAACCTGCACAGTGATCTCCAATTGTATGAACAAGCTCTGAAATATTATTCCCAAGCTTTTCAGTTAGCTGAACAAGATGGCAAGCAATTTTCAGATCCGCTGAGCAACATCGGCAACATTTACTTCAGGCAGGGTAACCTTCAGCGGGCGGTGGATTATTATGAACGTGCATTGGCGATGGCCAAAAGCAGCAATAATCAGATTGGAGCCTTGAACATTACAGCCAACCTTGGTGAAGTATACGTTCAGGCAGGTCAGGCTGTCAACGCACAGCGCTACCTTGATGAGGCGATGGCGCTGAGCAAAAGCCTTCAGGCGTACATCTTCGAACCACAGATTCTAAAGAGCATGGCGACAAACTATGCCAAACAAGGAAAAATGAGGGAAGCGTATGAGATGATGCTGAAGTACGATGCCACACGCGAAAAAATTTATGGAGAGGAAAGCAGTCGCAAAATCGCGCAGATGGAAATCGCTCTTGACCTTTCAGAAAAAGAAAAAGAAGTGGAAGCCCTGAGAAAGGATGATGAAATTAAATCTTTGCAATTACACAATACCCGCATGGTAATCTCACTTGTCGTGCTGGGGATTATCATGGTTGTTGCCTTCGTCAATCTCTTTTTCTTCAAGAAGAAACCCAAGAAGACCAGTATATCGAATGGATAGAAAAGAAGCCCGGGCTTTACTCGAATCCATGACCGAAAGTGCAAGCCTGCTACGCCACATGCGTACGCTGGAGCTCGTCATGGAGGCCTATGCCAAAAAGTACAGCGAAGATGAAAATGAGTGGGCCATTGCCGGCATGCTACATGATGCTGACTACGAGGCCTACCCTGATCAGCATCCCAACGTGATTGTGGGCAAGCTGAGAGAAATGGGCGAAGACAAAATAGCTCACGCCATTGCAGCTCATTACACCAAATGGAACGTGCCCTATAATAGCCTACTCGACAAGGTACTGCTAGCCAGTGATGAGTTGACAGGTTTCATTGTTGCGTGTTGCCAGGTTCGGCCCGAAGGTGTAGCCACACTTGAGCCAAAATCGGTGATCAAAAAACTCAAGGACAAAGGTTTTGCCGCTAAGGTAGAGCGGGACGAGGTGTACAAGGGAGTGGAAATGATGGGGGTTGAACTGAAAGATCATATCGCCTTTATCATTGAGGTGTTGAAGGCGAATAAAGAAGAGCTTGGAATTTGAAAATTATCTCCCGTTTACAGAAAATTAACCGTTGTGGCCTTCAAAGATTCGAAGTTTCCAACTAAATTTGAGGTTATAAAATCAATAGAACTATGTTCGAGCAAGTAGTAGGCGATGGTGCCAATTTGTTTATCCTTATCGTGGCTGTTCTGATCGGATTCGCTTCCGCTCTGGGCTATGTGGATTTCCAAAAGACGAAAAAAGAAGAAAAGAAAGAGCACTAAGGTTGTGCCCCAGCGATAAAAAGAAAGCCCATCGATAATCGTTGGGCTTTTTTATTGTGTCTTCAATTAATCTTTATTCTGATCCGGTGTAGGGCGACTTATAGATATTCTGCCACTCGTCCCATTTTGTGCTTTTATAGTAATCGCCACCAATGAATTGAATGATCTTATGGAATTCAGGTGCCTTTTGATAGCCTTGTAATGGCTGGATCATCCGGAACTCTTCATCCAGAAATACAACCGTAGGATAGGCCAGCTGATTGTTCAGCAATGCTGCCGCCAATTGATGGTACCCTTTATTTCCTGAGGGCACAAACTTGAAGGTGGTGCCGTTAAATACGATGTCTTCCTTTTGCTCTGCATCGAACTTCACGGGGTAAAACTCCTCATTGAGGATTTTGGCAATCATAGGTTCACTGAAAGTATTCTTATCCATCACCTTGCACCATCCGCACCAATCCGTATACACATCGATGAAAATCTTGCGTTTTTCAGTCTTCGAGCGCTCTACCGCCTCCTCAAACGTCATCCAGGTCACAGGGCTTTCTGAGTCTTCGCTGTAAGCAACCTGCTGAGCTTGAGCTAAAGCATTGTTTGCAATCAGCATCGCGATTAGGGAAAGTGCCAAGACAGAAATTTTCATCTTTTGCATATTCACAAATTTACCAGAAAACAGGTCCGTATTCAATAAAAGTTCCGCCAAAACAACCCTCACGGCAGACCTGCCTTAAACCTCAATAACAAATTCGGGTCCAATTGTAACCAAACGCAGGGTAGCGTGTACTAATTGTACGATTGAAAGCCACAGATTGTTCAGATTTGAACATGCGGCAAGGGCTAACCCCCTAAAATGCCGTAAGATGGTCGATTTCAACTGTGGCATCGGGTTTGGATATTTGATTAGCGTGAAAATGAAGTTTTCAAATAAAGACGTCCTTCTTCTCCTTGGCATCGTGGTGGCTGTGATCATCAGCCTGACCGTGCTTGTATTTCAGGACGATGCTTCAACTCCGCCAAAAACCACCAGCAATTCGATAGAGCCCAAGACTAGCCTCGCTCCCTCAACAGGCCTCCTTAAGAGAGCCATCGACAGAATCGAATTTAACTCATTGATTCGCTAACGACTGTACCGGATTGATTCTCGCAGCTTTGAGTGATTGATAACTCACTGTTAGCACTGCAATAGCAATCGATATAATGCCCGCTAGCGCGAATAGCAGCGGATTGATATTCTCCCGGTAAGGAAAGGAACTCAACCACTCCGTCATTCCAAAATATGATAGCGGAATAGCGAGAAGGAATGCCACTGAAATCAGAACTGAGAACTCCTTTATTAACAATAGGATGAGACTTGGAGTTGTTGCTCCCAGCACCTTTCTGATCCCAATTTCCTTGAACTTAATTTCAGCCGTAAACATTGCCAATCCGTAAAGACCAAGGCAAGCAATAGCGATGGCAATGGAAGAGAATGCAGTGAAGATTGACATGAATCGCTCCTCTGATTTGTATTGCTGATCAAAGTCTACATCCAGAAAACTGTACTCGAAAATCTTGTCGCGCAATGTGTTGTTAAAAACCGATTCGATCTTGTCGAGAGTTTGAGAAACGTTGCCGGTGAGCTTTGCTGAAAGATATCCTACCGACCACGGCTTGTTCATTACGATAATGAATGGCTCTATCTCAACATTGGCAGACATAAAGTGGAAGTCTTTTACAATTCCAATCACTCTTCCTTTTCTATCCTGCCACGCCAGTGGCTGACCAATTGCCTCTTTGGGATCGGTCCAACCCAATCTTCTCATCCCCGACTCGTTCAGCATAAAAGATTGCTCGGCATCGGACGGAAAGTCTTTGCTAAATCCGCGACCTTCAATGATCTCAATTCCATACAACCCAACATAGTCTTCGTCCACGCTCAAAAATCTCATATCACTCCACGCTGCATCTTTGTCCCATCCCAGACGAACTACGTTGTTGCCCAACTCTACTCCCGGCACTTCCGATGACAGCGCTACGCTCGAAATACCAGCCACCTTTTCCAATTCGTATTTAAGTGTGGTGTAGTCACGCTGAGCATTGTTTGCAAATCGTGTGGGCAAAGTGACGATACGTTCCTTGTCAAAACCAAGGTCCATTGACCTGATGTACTTCAGGTGTTGAAAGACAATCAATGTTCCTGAAATCAAAAAGATCGAGATGGTGAATTGGAAAACTACAAGAGACTTTCTGAGAATATTGCCTTTAGTGCCTGTTCTGAAATTTCCTTTCAATGTTTCAACAGGGCGAAAAGCCGACAGAAAAAATGAGGGATAACTACCTGCGAGCAAACCCACCAGGATGGTAATTAACACCATGGCGATCCACGCCATATTATTATTAAACAAACCGAGATGTTTCCCGCTAAAATCATTGA
>JBFWZR010000096.1:0-16327 GCA_050185175.1 Cyclobacteriaceae bacterium | reverse complement strand
ATCATGGTTTTTGAAATGCTCAAAAATTCGCTCGGCATTGGTGCCGCTACCACTCACAAAAACCGCTATCCTGAATTTTTTACTCATTGGTCGTAAAGCTAAATCGTTTTGGTATGTTAAACCAAAGGCATGCTCAAGATGCCCAACAACAAGATCATTTTGGTGAATGTGCTTAAATGAGCAAAATCACGAATAGTATCTGCGCGGATGAGACGAGCAACGAGATAGCCACATGGCACAAACAAGAAAAGAATGAAATAGATAATAGGCAGACCCACGTAGAGAAAATTAATCAGTAACACCAACAATATGAATAGAGTCAGCAGCGCGTAAAGAAATATCTTGGTCTTTCTAACTCCCCAAACAATCGGCAACGTCTTGCATCCAAATGTATTATCACCTTTCCAGTCCTCCATATCTTTGATTACTTCTCTGATAACGGTCATGGCCAAAGCGAAAACAGCATAGATCAAAATATAAGGATTGAATGGAGGGTATAGAATATTAACTACCCAAATTGAAACTCCAGTTAAAATACCGATGCTCAAATTTCCAACAAAGGGCTGCCTCTTCAGATTATTGGAGTAGAGCCACAACAGAAATGCTGACAGGAAATTGATAAGTGCTATTTGCCAACTTAGAAGCAACCCCGCAAACGAACCCGTAACTGAAAGTGCCGTGTGGAAAAAAATTGCATATCTGCGAGTAATCCCTTTCCCGATCACCACTCTTTCTGGTTTATTAATCAGGTCAATTTTAATATCATAATAATCATTGATGATATAGCCGCCAGCAGCGATCATCATGGTGGAAGCCGCCAGCAAATACAATTGCCAATCGTGAATGGTGTGAGGCCCAATGAGAAAATAAGCCGCAAACAATTGAGCAAACCCAATGATGACCAGATTCCAAAACCGGGTGAGCCGAAACAGCGCTTTTGCAAGGCCGTAAATCTGCATCGCAAATGACGCCATGACGTAAAGGTAAACAAAAGCGCTGCCGGACAATCAGGCTATTAAATACGGAAAGACGCCATGACCATAAAATTGCGACCAGCCTGTGGATAGTAGTAATTCTGACGGTTGATTTCTCCGCCTCCAATAAATCCGTATGTGTATCCATTGGATTCAAAGGCAACGTCAAAAACGTTGTTTATCAAAAAGCTGAACTTCAATTCTTTGAACACACCAACGGAGGTCTCATATCCAAATCTCAGGTCATTGATAAAATAGGCATCAATCTTTCTGTTTTCGTTTGAGGTGTTATCCAAAAACTGATCGCCAACATATTTCGAAAGCAAAGTTGTCTCAAATCCTTTAATAGGATTGAATGTAAATGTGGATCCTACAATCAACGAGGGGGAGAAGGCAATGTCCACATCAGTGAGGTAGTTCTGGACTTCATTATACTCATCGAAGTTCACACCGTAGTCGTAAAGAACCTCAGTGAAATTTTTGATCTTGCTTTCACTTAATGTAGCATTTGCGCCCCAGGTAAGTTTTCGATTCAGTCGAACTGCGCCTTCCAACTCAATTCCTGTTCGATAACTTTTGTCCACGTTGGTTCTGATTGCGGCACCCACATCATTGAGAGCGCCTGTGAGCACCAACTGGTTATCGTAGTCCATCAGGTAATAATTGGCATTAAAGAAATAGTTGGATTTCTTAATCCGGATTCCGGCTTCAATGTTCTTCAGCTTTTCAGACTTAGGGGCTTGGCCAGGGTTAGCATTAATAAAATCATCTCTTACAGGCTCTCTCCTTCCGATACTGTACGATGCATACAATTGTCTGTTGCTTTTTAGATCATAAACAAGTCCAACCTTAGGATTGAAGAAATCATGTTTTGTCAGAACATTGAACGGGTTGAGATCATTTTCAACACCCGCTGCATCGTAGTCGACTCGTCTATACTGCAGGTCAACGAAACCATTGAGTCGGTTTGTTATTTCATAGCTGTTCTTCCAGTAGATATTGAAATCTTTTTTATCGCCCTTGTTGAAGTAGTATCTGTAATCCTTTGGAGTATTAGCGGCAATCTCAGCCCAAATGATCTCACCAAAATGATCACCCTCGTATCTGTTCCATGCTCCGCCTGCTACACCATCTAGCTTTCCCAACTCGTAGTTTGTCGAAAATGTGACTCCATAAAAATCATTATCTAACCATCTCCTCCTGATCAAATCCGTTGTAGAAATAGTTTCCGCTCCGATCGTGAAATCCGGTAACCCGTAATCAGAAAACGCCTGATCTCTTTTGTATTCCTCATAGTAGCCTTTACCGGGTGTATAATGAAATGAAATATTTCCGGTGATGCTTTCGCTGAATCGATTGGACAGATGGAGCTGAAAATGGCTTTGCGAGTAATCATCTACCTGATTTTTGTAATCATAGATATTAAACGTGCGTCCGGAGTTGAGCAGATTGGCAGTCTGCTCAGCGTCCCATCCTTCTGTTGCTGCGGTGATTTGCATTGCAGCCACATCGTTATTGAGTCTTGACTCTGGCACGCCCCACCAGCTCTGATAGGTCGTTTCTTTTCCACCAAAGGCAATAGCCTTCACTATGGTTTTCTCGCTATAGTAGCCACCGGAAAAATAATATGACTTTAAATCTGAAGAGGCCCGATCAATATATCCATCTGAGTGAATCAACGAAACACGCCCATCGAAAATAAACCGATCGTTGATCAATCCACTTCCAAATCCAGTTGTAAATCGTCTGGTATTAAATGATCCCGCAGAGGTGATCACTTCAGAATACGGTGAGTCATTTCTATTCGTTGTCTGCAAGTTGATCGTGGCACCAAACGCACCTGCTCCGTTTGTAGATGTGCCAACGCCACGCTGCAACTGAATACTCTGAGTAGAGGTGGCAATGTCAGGAATGTCAACCCAGAACACACCCTGTGATTCGCTGTCATTGTAGGGAATGCCATTGATGGTGACATTGATCCTTGTGGCATCGCTTCCGCGAATTCGAAGCCCTGTATAGCCAACGCCTGCTCCGGCATCGGAGGTAGTCACCAGCGAGGGCGTCCAGTTGAGCATGTATGGAAGATCTTGCCCGAAATTTTGCTTACGAATTTCTGCTCTATTCAGATTCGTGTAAGTAGTCGGGCTCACCTCTGAAGCGCGAGTAGCCAGAACGATAACTTCTTCTGTGATTCTCACATCTTCCTGCAGAACAAAATCCAAATCGAGGTTGCTGTTTACGACCACATTTCTTTGCACTTCTTCAAATCCGAGAAAGCGAACAGTGATAACATATTCCCCAGAGGAAACATCGCTGATCACAAACTCTCCCAAATCATTGCTAATCGAATAATAGCCACCCGCATCAGTTTGAACTGTCGCCCCAATCAGGGGCTCAGCTTTTGCATCTTTTACCGTTCCAGAAATAGAAAACTGAGCTTTGCTGAACACAAAACTTACACAGCCAATTGCCGTGAGTACTAATCTTAACATTTTATTTTTGGTTTAAACCTGTGTCGCACAGGGGAATGCAGCACGTACGTTTAATCCTTGCCTCCCTTCGGCCGCATTATCGGCATCAGGTTCTATGGGTATAATCTCAGCCCGTATTATTGGCACCCCTAATTGATGACACAAAGGTAACGGCCATGACCACAATTCACAATTTTTGGCGTTGAATTGGGCGATGTCGGTAAGACAACTATTTTTGGATGATGTACAAGGTCAAAGTAAAGGATAAGGAGTTCGAAGTGCTTTCTTCCAACGAAGGCCTGATTGTCAATGGCAACCTACTGGACTGGGACTTTGCCAAAGTTTCTGAGGGTTATTTCCACATCATTTATAAAAACAAAAGTTATCGGGCCGAGATTGTGAAGCTGGATTTGGCGACAAAATCTTTTCACATCAAGGTCAATGGAAAAATTTATCCCATCTCCGTTAAGGACAAGTTCGAATTGTTACTTGAGAAAATGGGTATGACCGCTGGCGCTTCGAGTAAAGTCAATTCAATTAAAGCTCCGATGCCAGGATTAATCATCGACCTGAAAGTAAAGGCGGGAGATAACGTCAAGACTGGTGATCCATTGCTGATTCTTGAAGCCATGAAAATGGAAAACATACTGAAGTCTCCGGGCGATGGGACCGTAAAAAACGTGAAGGTGGAAAAGGGAAATAGCGTGGAGAAGGGGCAAGTGCTCATCGAGTTCTGAGTCCGATTCCAAAAGCAACTTTTCACCCAAAACCGATATATTTGCACGGTTTTAGCTCTAAACTGATCTCATGAAATATAAGCGCATTCTTCTTAAGCTAAGTGGCGAATCTCTCCAGGGTGGCAATAAGAACACGAATATCGATCCGGCTGTACTTGAGCAGTATGCGGCAGAAATTCAGACAGTAAGAGAGCAGGGAGTAGAAATCGCAATTGTTATCGGAGGTGGAAATATATTCAGAGGAGGTCAGGCTGACGTGCTGGGCATCGATCGCGTACAAGGCGATTATATGGGGATGCTCGCCACCGTGGTGAATGGCATGGCACTTCAAAGTGCACTGGAACGACACGGAATGTACACTCGGCTGATGTCCGGAATAAAAATGGAGCAAGTATGCGAACCTTTTATTCGTAGAAGGGCGATACGCCATCTCGAGAAAGGCCGTATCGTAATATTTGGTGCTGGTATCGGCAACCCCTACTTCACTACGGACTCTACGGCAAGCTTGAGAGCGATTGAAGTGCAGGCGGATGTGGTACTCAAGGGTACCAGAGTTGACGGAGTGTATTCGAAGGACCCAGAAAAATTCAGTGATGCTGTACGCTACGATAAGTTGTCCTTCCAAGAAGCTTATGAAAAGAATCTGAATATTATGGATATGACAGCATTTACCCTGTGCATGGAAAACAAGTTACCCATTGTGGTATTTGACATGAATAAACAGGGTAACCTACTGAGAATAGCCAAGGGTGAAGAAACAGGTACTTTAATTAGTTAGAATTTTTTTTTGTCATACGATTTGAACCCGATTTGTCATGGAAGAAATTGAATTGTATCTACAGGAAGCGAAAGATTTGATGGATAAAGCGGTGAGTCACGTTTCTCACGAGCTTACAAAAATCCGTGCGGGCAAAGCAAGTCCTTCGATGCTCGATGGATTGCAAGTGAGTTACTACGGAGCAATGAGTCCTCTCAACCAGGTTTCATCTGTGACTACCCCCGATGCACGCAGTATTTTCATTAAGCCCTGGGAAAAAAATCTGATCCCTGAAATTGAAAAAGCAATTTTAGCGGCTAATCTTGGCCTCACTCCACAAAATGACGGACAGCAGGTAATCATCAATGTACCGATGCTTACTGAAGAGAGAAGAAAGCAATTGGTAAAGCAAGTTGGACAGGAGTGCGAACATGGTCGTGTCAGCGTTCGCAACGTTCGGAAAGACATTAATGAACATCTTAAGAAAATCAAGGGAGTATCTGAAGATGACATTAAGAACGCTGAGGGCTCTGTTCAAAAACTAACTGATGAACATATTGAGAAGATCGACAGCCTGATGAAGAGAAAAGAGGCTGAGATCATGACTGTATAATTCTCCAATCGGGCTCTGCAATAATCAGCGACTTACACGATGCATCCCATACTTTTCGAAATAGGGCCCATCACTATTTATTCTTACGGGTTTTTTATCGCCATTGGTGCCATTGGTGGTTTAACCTATATGGCTCGCTCTGCGAAAAAGCAATTCGGTGTAACCTACGATCAAAGTAATTCTCTTTTTCTCTACATAGTTATTGCCGCATTTGTAGGCGGTAAATTTTTCTTTCTGTTTGAAAACCCCTCCTATTACCTCAGTCATCCCGCCAAGCTGCTCGGTGGCGGAGGCTTTGTTTTCTTCGGATCTCTTTTATTTGCCATTCCAACCATGTTGTGGTTTTTTGGCAGGAATAGAATACCCGTGTTGCCAATGTTGGATGTGATGGCAGTGGTTACGTGCATTGTCCACGGATTTGGCAGGATAGGATGCTTCATGGCCGGTTGTTGCCACGGCAAACCGACTGAAAGCTTTTTAAGTGTGGTTTTCACCAATCCCGTTTGTCAGGCAGAGCCTTTGAACACGCCACTGCACCCCACGCAGCTTTATGAAGCTGGAATGATTTTTTTGATCATGACGTTCCTGCTCATATTTAAGTCAAACAAGAAGTTCGATGGCCAAATGTTTCTTATCTATCTGATAGTATATTCCATTGGCCGATCTTTTCTTGAGGTATTGCGAGGCGACATTGCGCGTGGGTTTATAATCGAAGAATGGATTTCTCATTCACAATTCATAGCTATTATAGTGATTGCAGTGTCGATTTACTTCTATGTTAAATTGAACAGAAAAGGTAAATTGCTTAAGTCCAACCCTCAAAACCATGGAAGAAGATAATATTTTCAAACGGGCCGGCAGGGCAACAATGAAAATCGTAAAACGCATTTTGCTGATTGCGTTGATATTAGGAATTGCGGTTTTGAGTTTTGCCTATTGGGGCGAATATGAAAATGGAGTGATGGCAGGAAAAGTGTTGAGGGTAACGGAGAAGGGCATTCTTTTCAAAACTCATGAAGGAAAGATAAGCCTCGACTCCTTTGGTGCGCTGAAAGGTGTTAGTCCTGTTGCTGAAACATTTGACTTTTCAATAGAATCTGATCAGACTGAAGTTTTGAAAAATCTCCAGGAAGCATCACTCAGTGGAGAGCGTGTCAATCTGTATTTTGTGAAACGCTATATGAGGTTTCCTTGGAGAGGAGACACCAAATATTTCGTAACAAAGGTTGAGAGGGTGAAGACTAACTAAGCTTCTAAGTCACTTTCACTACATAAGATGAATTTGCCACTAGTTGGCCAAAAGGTTGAATGTTCATTTCATTCTCTTTAGCAAGAGACTCAAATTCACGGGCCCTTTCTGCATCCACAGATACTAGCAGTCCGCCACTGGTTTGTGGATCGGCTAGTATAACACGCTGTGCATCTGTGATGGGGCTGATCTTGTGACCGTAGCTGTCCCAATTTCTTTGTGTGCCACCGGGCATACTTTTTTGTTGAATATAGTCATCCAGAAAATCGAACGTAGGAACTTTGCTAAACTCAATCTCGGCTGAGAGATTACTTCCTTCACACACCTCACTCAAATGCCCTAATAAACCAAAGCCAGTAACATCGGTTAGCGCGTTGACATAAGGTAGTTCCCCCAATACCGCTCCAAAACTGTTTAGCGTCAACATACTTTCAACCGCTTTATTCAGGTGCTCCTCTTTCACGATTCCTTTCTTTTGTGCCGTAGTAATTATTCCAATACCAAGTGATTTGGTTAGATACAATTTTGATCCAGCCTTTGCCTGATTATTCTGTTTGAGATGTTCCTTTCTAACCTTGCCGGTAACAGCTAATCCAAACACTGGTTCAGGACAATCGATGCTGTGACCGCCAGCCAAAGGTATCCCTGCTCTTTTACAAACGTCTCGTGAACCTTCAAGGACTTCGCGCGCGACCTCTGCTGGGATTTTATTTATTGGCCAACCCAAAATCGCAATTGCCATCAAAGGTTCTCCGCCCATCGCATACACATCACTGATTGCATTCACGGAGGCGATGCTCCCAAACAAAAATGGATCGTCAACAATGGGCATAAAAAAATCAGTAGTACTGACAATGCATGTTCCATCTCCAAGATCATAAACCGCAGCATCATCCTTCGACTCATTGCCCACGAGTAAAGAGGGGAAAATTGTTTTCGTTTGCTCTGAATGAAGCATTGTCTCCAAAACAGCTGGCGAAATTTTACATCCGCATCCTGCTCCGTGACTGAATTGTGTAAGCTTAATATCCATAAATCAAAGTAATGTCGTTTGTTTAGAAAGTTGAATTAAGTCTTCTGCAGCCCGATCGACATTCTTGCCATCCCAATCAACAGCGCCTCTGTTCTCCGGGTTTCTCCTTTCCATGCTGTTTGTATACGCTTTGTCGTAATAGGTAAGCAATATCTCCATTACTTCCGGCATTTGGTTTTGCTCCAGTTTTTCTTTTGCCGCTTTGAAGTGCTGTCCTCCCAGTTTCTTAGTAATCTTTGTCATTGCTTCAAGAAATTCGTCTCTGTCTGCCGGGCCGTACTCATCCACCAATCGCTGAATTCGTGCGTTCTTATCAAGATTCAACATCACCACAGGACTATTCCGCATCGTTGTCCAAAAAGACGGAGGAATAAAAACTCTTCCAACTGCGATCGACTCATCCTCCACCCACACCGGTTTTTCAACGTCTAAAGTTCTGATCTCCTCGAAAAGCAGATTCTCGAATTGTTCAGTGGTTGGTTGTGGTGGCATCATCAGACCACCAAAAGCAGAGCCTTTATGATTGGCGAGCTTTTCAAGATCTAATATCTGTTCACCCTTTTTACTAAGCGCACGCAACACTTCACTCTTACCACTACCTGTGCATCCAGAGAGAAGAATAAGTTTGAATGGCTTTTGAAAATAATTTTGGGCCTCTTGTCGATAGACTTTGTATCCACCCGTAAGAACCCAGCTTTTTACACCAGCCATTCCCACAAACTGTGCAAAGTTTGAGGAACGCATGCCGCCTCTCCAGCAATGGATTATCAGTTCCTTTTTTTGAGACATGACAACTGCTTCGTCCACCATGTCTCCCAGCCGAGGCCCTACCAATCGGAAACCGGAACGAATTGCCTCTGCCCTGCCACGCTGTTTGTAATCTGTCCCCACTATTTTCCTCTCCTCATCTCGCAATAGCGGAATATTAGTCGCACCAGGGATATGCCCTGCGCTGAATTCTGACTCAGAGCGAACATCAATCAAGGGAACGCTCTCTCTAAGTTCAAATAGCTGACGGCAATCGATCGGTTTGATCATGGTGTTAGGCACAACGCAAAAGTATCGAAAGTGCGAAAGATGTGTTAGTCAAATCCAAGATTGACGCTGGTGGCAACACCGATTCTAAATCCATAATCCTGATAGGCACCGTTAGTAAACGAGACTGCGCCCTCAAGCCTGAATATTCTCAAAATTCCATCCAAAGAATAACCAACCTCAGTGTAATCTGCAGACAATGGCGTTGCGAGGTAGTTGACAAATACATTTTCCGTGATGCCAGTCAGACGAACGATGGGTATTCGGGTAACCAAAAACTTTCTAAAATGATAATGAACGTTGGCTGTAAAATATTTGTCGCGCGTGCTGTAAATATAATAATCCAAAAGCCGAAAGCTTCCCACAGGATCAGTGGTGATAATTGGAGTTTGGTTACCGAGAAAATGGGCGTAATCCATGAAGTACATCTTCCGATCGTTCACAAACTTGCCACCCTTCAATGCCACATCGAGTTTTCCTCGTATGCCCAAGCGTAGCGAATGTTTTGCTCCAACTTCAATCAAATCGTAGTCAACATCACTGTTCAACACATTGTTGAAGCCGTGAGTAAAATCAATGGTGAACAACGGTGACGAATTCTCTACCCGGTATTTCCGTCCATTTCGCATTCTATACTTCTGCCATGGCCTTGCTTCAAACCCAAGTGAACCAACTACCGCATTGTGAGTTGGAAATGTAGTTGTAGAGAGCAATTGGTTCACTGGCTCATTCGAAGTATACGCTTCTTTGCTTCTGTTGACTAATTGAAAATCTGAAGTATTAAATAATTCTGTTCGTTTGGCAATATCCAACGATGCTGTCATGGTCAACTTTGGGTTGATTCTTTGGCGATAGTTGATGTCTATGAAGTCGCGCTCGTACAACTTCATCAGATTCTTTTCGAGTAGTAGCGTAGTAAAAGTATTTACAAGTGGGTGAATGGGTTCATCCCCGTTAAACTGCTGCACATACCTGCCGCCTTCAACCACAAGTTGAGTGTTTGCAGATCGGTAGTTGATATTTAATTTCCCCGACAACTTCTCTCGCGAAAAAGCATACCGGGCAATTGGCGTGAGTTCTAATCTCGATACTTTAGGGCGTAAATGTGAGTTCACAGAATCCCGATCTACCCAGCGCTTGACATACCCAATTTTATAAATAAGGTTAAATCCCTCAACCGTATTGAAACCACCTCCGGGTGTATGAATCATAAAGGTGGATGTCTTTGACAGCTTGTAATTATCTCCAATCAAAATATCCCAAGGCTGAAATCCTTTATGCTTGGAAGCTTTCAGTGTATCTCCCTCTTGTTTTTTTCTTTCCACTTCAGCCAGACTGTCTGCTTTGTGATAACCCTTGATCTCTTCCGCGGTCAGCGATGTTGGTCGCATTTCCATCCAGAATGTTGAATCCTTTTTGTGAGCTAGCGAATCGACTTTAAAGACCCTTTCTGAAACAACTTCCGGTTCGTCAGATTTCTTGATCTCCTCCTTTTCGTATTCCTTTACCAGTTTTCGAAGTTCTTTGTTCGTAATCTCCTTACCGCTTTCCAAACGTTCTTTCAAATCCTGATCCTTTTTACTGAACTGAGTTTTTATTCGTTCTGAATATTCTTTCTCCAACTTCTCATCAATCACCTTCATATCGAGCTGCAAGTCCGGATTAAGCGTGATCTTATAATCCTTAACCGTTGCCAGATATTCATACTCAAATTCAAATCCAAAAACCTTCCCTTCCACCTGAAACTGCTGAGAAACCGGAAGCCACGCCTTTTCCTCCACAGGATTGTAAATCTGTTTAACCTGAAAGTCTATACCTAGTTTTGTCACTTTAAAATCTAGACTATGAATACTCCACCAATCCTCAACAATAAATAATGTTCCTTCAAATACATTGTCACCTCTGGACCGTGGAGTCACTTTTATTTTGCTAACATCGTAGGTCCTGTCTTTAAATGTGCCCTGATATTCAAATCGATAATAAGAGAAAGCTTTCGGAGACAATGGCGAAATGGTCTCTGCTATCTCTGGCTCGTAGAAACTTCCGAAAACGTATTCATTGGGTGACGTTTCATTATCATTGCCACTGCTATACACCGCAATCACTTTCTCTTCGAACTTGTTTGGCCGTGTGTAGATGACCTCACTTACCGACTCTGAAATAAAGAGTCGGTCTTTAGTTACACCTTCTTTTTCAAGCGCCTTTTTTGCGATCCATGGATAGTCTTTAAGTCTACCTTTCCCTTTGATGTATACTTTCGCGGAATAGGTGTCGATCTCTTGTGTGTGAAACTTGGCCTTGGCTATGGCCTTCCGCATGATGGTGTAAGCCGGATCTTCGTCAGCGGCTGTGATTGTCACATTTTGCAATACTATGGCCTGACTCTTCAGTACAATGTCAAGGCTTGTCCATGATTCACTCACAGCAACTTCCTTTGATACCGACTCATAACCCAGGTATTGGAATACGAGTTCGTAACTTCCGGAGGGTAGTGATATTTCGTAGTCACCCTCCAAACCCGTAACTGCACCTGACCCGGTCTGTTTAACGAAAATTGTTGCGTAAGCCAAAGGAGAGCCATCCTCTGTCGTCACTTTTCCTCTTATCCCCCCAGCAAATGTTGAGGAGCAGAGGGCCAGCAGGCCAGTAATTGTAAAAATCTTGAAAACTGACATTCGAAGAAATCTAAAGGTAGAAACCCCTTGATTGGATCAAGTGCTCTACTGACTCTGGAACGAGGTACTTTATGGACTTGTTGCCCTTTATCTGATTTCTAATAAAGGTTGCAGATATATCCAGAACAGGCGCGTCAACCATTTTCACACTGGCATGACGTTTTAAGTCCGAATTTGTTACGCGCGGGCGCGGGTAAACAAAGAGCTGGTAAGTATCAAGAATATGTTCATGGTTTTTCCATCGGCTAAAGTTGGCCAAATTGTCTTCACCTATAATCAAAACGAAATTCTTATCAGGATTCTTCTCGGACAAGTGTGCAAGCGTGTAAGTTGTGTAACTAGGTTTGGGTAAATGAAACTCGACATCAGACACTTCAAATTTGTAGTTGTCTGCGATGGCTGCCTTCACCATATCAAACCGATCGAACTCATGCAGCAAACCTTTGCTTGGTTTCAGTGGATTCTGTGGCGTCACCACGAACCACACTTTGTCCAGTGGTCCGTTTTCTAACATACTGTTGGCAATAATCAAATGCCCGACATGAATGGGGTTAAAGGATCCAAAAAAAAGGCCAATAGTTTTTTTTGAGTCCATCTTTGGTTAGCTCTTTTTACAGAAATCCTCGTATAAACGCTGCGCTTTTTCCTTTGACTCTTCAAGATTGTCGTTAACCAACACGACATCAAATTTATCCTCAAAGCTCATCTCAAACTTTACCTTAAACAATCTTCTTGAGAGGCTTTCCTGAGATTCGGTGCCTCTGTCGCGCAGGCGTTGTTCCAGTATTTCAAGTGAGGGCACTTTAACAAAAATAGAAATGGCTTTATCACCAAAGTATTTCTTGAGATTGATTCCGCCCTTAACATCTACATCGAAGATCACATTTTTACCGGAGTCCCACAGACGTTGGATTTCAGACTTCAGAGTTCCGTAAAAATTTCCCTCATACACCTCTTCCCACTCAATAAATTCATCGTTATCTATTTTCTTTTTGAATTCTGATGGAGTGAGGAAATAATAATCCTTTCCATCTTGTTCGCTCCGGCCACGTTTATCGCGTGTAGATGCCGAAATGGAGAATCCCAAATCAGAATTATTTTCAAGCAGATATTTAACCAGCGTAGTTTTGCCGGAACCGGAGGGAGCCGAAAAAATGATAGCTTTTCCAGCCATTCAAGAGATGGAGTTCACCTGACTCTTGATTCGGTCAACAAGGTCGTCAGGCACTTGGCCCCCGCAGCACTTTGATTTGATCAATTGTCTGATTTGCATGTCCAACTCAAAGGACTTGTAACACGGCATGCAGTCATCCATGTGTTTCTTGAAATAATGATGCTGCTCTTCTGTGGCCTCACCGTCCAAAATAACCTGGAGCATTTCCAGGCACGTGATTTTTTTACCTGACGGTTTAGAAAAAGGATTGTCGAGATGGCTCATAGGCTAAGCATTTTTGTAACCCATTTTTTTTGCGTATTCGCTCAATTTATCTTTCAATAAGTTTCTAGCTCTGTGCAACCTACTTCTCACTGTTCCTATTGGAATGTCGAGAATCTTGGCCATTTCATCATACTTAAATCCTTCCAGGTCGGCTAGTATGATCACCGTCCTGAAATCGACATCCAACGCATTCAATGCATTGGAAATCTCATCTCCGATCATGTTCTGTAAGGCCTCAACTCTGAGATCGGTCGTAATCTGTCGATCGACATCATCGGAGTTGTAATAGCTTTCTACTTCCTGGTAATCTACTTTATTCGGCTCCTTACTTTTTTTGCGATAATCGTTAATGAAGCTGTTTTTCAAAATCCGGAACAGCCATGCCTTTGCATTAGTTCCTTTTTGGAACGATTCTATAAAGCGATAAGCCTTCATGTAGGTGTCCTGCACGAGGTCTTTCGCGTCATCCTCGTCCAGCGTGAGCCTATACCCAAAGTTGTACATCGAGTTGATGTGGGGTAAAAACTCATTATTGAAAACGCTGAGCTTCTCTTTTTCTGAATAGTGAGACCTGGAGGAACCTTCCATAAAGGGCCAAAAATACGAAAGAAAACCAGAGAATTGTCAGACGATTTTATAATTGCGAAACTCACCAATTCGCCATCCTGTGAGTCTCTCGACAAGGCGTTTAAATCTGTCCTTTAAACGTAAATTATTTTTTGATAGATCGTGGTCGAATTTCCAATTCAAAGCATCAATTCTCGGCTGCATTACTTTTGGATGGGTACCCTCAAATCTTTTTAATGCATCAATTCCTGAATAATCAAATGCTTCTGCGCTCCCAATGTGTTTTTCAATCCATTCATCATCAAAATAAAAGTGATTGAATGATCTTTGTTTTCCTTGCATTGCTCTGGGATCGCGCACCCATCCATAGTGATATACATATGCATCAATCAGCTTTCCACACAACTTAATGTCAGGCGTTCTGCGAAACCCTTGCGCATCCCTATATGAGACAATCGACTTGTCATTCTTAATTACCCGCACTTCTCTCCTGTACCATCGATACGCATCCCCTACGTAATCATAAGATCCATAAAAATGTAAATAGTTAAAAATTAATCCATCTACTTTAGGATCGTCTTTGTATTGGAGCATTCCTTCTCTTATGCGATCATGATACTGCTCGTGAACAACCTCATCTGCCTGAATATAAAAGGCCCAATCTGAATCTGCTGAGATTTCATTAAATGCTTTATTGGTTTCCAGCGCAAATGTCCGTCCTCCGGTGCGTAGAGACTCATCCCAGATAGTATCAATTATTTTGATCTTTGGCGACCCGATCGTCTGGATAAGTTGCCGAGTATCATCATCGGAATTTCCCACGGCAATCACGAATTCATCGCAGAGAGGAAGGACAGAGGTTATGGCCTCCACCACCGGATAATCAAATTTTATTGCATTTCTTACAAAGGAGAAGCCGCTTACTTTCATGCGGCAATATACTTGCCGATTCCATTTTGACAACTTGTGAGTTGTTCAAGAATGGCTTGTTCAAGGATGAGATCATTTTTACGCAATGCCTCGCGAGAACTTTCTTTGTGATAAAGATGATAACCAAATCCAGCAAACTTCAGATGCTTGCGCTTAATGCCCATATTATTCATACGTACAGCAAACTCAGAGTCCTCTCTTCCCCACCCAACAAAATCCTCGTTAAATCCATTTACTCTGACAACATCATGTTTCCAAAAGGATAGGTTCGCGCCTCGAATTCGGTTAGGCTTATTACTGTAGAATGACACAATTCTTGATAAATAGTCAGAGTATATGGTGTTGAAGCGATTGCGCATTCCAGGTGTAAAAAAATTAAACGTCACACGCTTATTGGCCAGTGTGTTTTGCGTAAGGTTCTGCTGCAAGAGTACTCTAGACCCCTGAATAAACTGATTCATTTTAGCATTTCGCTTATGGCTTTTGATGAAATGCTTGTGCATGATAATGTCACCATCAATCATTATCAGGTACTCGCCCCGGGCTCGCGCAATTGCTTTGTTCCTGATTGTTGATAAACGGAATCCTTGATCTTCATGCCAACAGTGAACGATCGGCACTGGAAACTTGCTCCGGTATTGATCAATAAGTTCTCTGGTAGCATTTCCCGAACCATCGTCTGCAATGATCACTTCATCGGGCAATTCAGATTGCTGTAAAACTCCCAACAAGGTCAATTCCAGCGCATCCTCACGATTATACGTTGATATGATCAAACTAGTGCTGAGTTGGGTATTCGCCTCTCTAAGTTTTGAATATTTATAAAAAACGAAGTTGGCGTTGCAAACCGAGATAAGAAGTCCTTTATATCCGTCCATTATTCCTCGCTTGAGGAAAAAGCTTTTGATAAATGCGAACGTTGTCTTATAAAATATTTTAAAACCGGAGGACTTCAGCTTGAACCTATGCTCTCTTGCGTATATATCAGAATAGCGTTGAATCTTCTCGAGAAACTGGGTGATATTGTCATAGGCATGATGTAGTAAATCCCCATCCAAATGGCGAACCGAGTAATCTCCATCTAACTCCACCCTTTCGTGAATACCCTGCCCACGCCAACTCCCCTTACCTTTTCTCCACAGTCTCAGCTTCGTATCAGGATACCATCCACAAGTACGAATCCATTCACCGGCATAGCTTGACAACCGGTTCATCACGTACCCATCAAATCTCATGTCATCTTTTGCCGAACGTATTGATTCTCTCAGATCCAGTGATAAATACTCATCCGCATCAAGTGAAAGTATATAGTCGTGGGATGCAAGGGATGCCGCGTAGTTTTTCTGATTGGCAAAACCTAAAAATTCATTCTGAACAAAAGTGACTCCCTTTGACAAGCAGATCTCCTTGGTGTAGTCGGTAGAAAAACAGTCGACTACAATGATTTCATCCGCAATAGGCCGCAAAGAGTCAATACAACGACCGATGTTGGCTTCTTCGTTGTAGGTGATGATTACCGCACTGATCTTATTTGCCATAGAAGTGAGAATACAAATTTCCTGTTTGGCGAGACACAAAACAAGATATAAAAAGCGCAAAAAGACCATTTGACGGTCTTTTTGCTAAGAAAAAGGCAATTCTAGAGTCTGTGCATTAGTTTCTGAGCCTTCATCAGATTTATGAACTCCTTGAGATATCCCACTTTGTCCCGGCTTTTGAGTGTTTGCTAGTTCAAGAATCTCGTCAACGTTAATCCATTTTTGGCACTCAGACTGCTTAAGAATCATCTTGCTCTTAACTGAGATGCACGTCTAGCCGATTTCCATAAATAATTGCATAATTTTTAAC
>JBFWZR010000095.1:0-16390 GCA_050185175.1 Cyclobacteriaceae bacterium | reverse complement strand
ACTTACTCCATCAAGGTAAATATCGCCATTAGGTATCGTACGGTGTGGAAATCGATCAGAATGCAAGCCAATTTTTTTTCCTGACTCATTGATTAAAATCGCATCGGAAAATTGAACACCATATTCATCGCCAGACAAAATAAATTTTTTTACCCCCTCCTCTATTCTATTAGGGAGCAAAACATCGTCTGCCGAAAAATCAATTACAAATTCTCCCTTGGATTTCGCAAAAGCAAGATTGAACGATTTACAATTACCGAGGTTTTCCCTGTTTTTAATGAACTGAATATGAGGCTGACGACTAATCAAAGATTCCAATACATTGACACTCCCGTCTTCGCTTGCATCATCAACCACAATCAACTCTACATTGGGATAGGTTTGTGCTAAAACTGACTCGATAGCTTCCTCAACAAACTTCTCATGATTGTAACAAAGACAGATGACCGAAACCAATGGGTGATCCATCACTTCAAGTTCTTTTCAAAAGTTAACTTCATCGAAGGTGATGCACCTAGCCGCAATTTGAAATCGATTAGAGGAAAATTAGGTACTCCTCCCAGTGCGGAAGTACCCAGATCAATCAACTTAAATTTATGATCGTAAGACCAGCCATAAAGATTTGAAATAAGGAAGACCACCGGACTTAGATGATCGGAAGATTTTGAATGTGCTGAATAGAAGTTGTAAACGACATCGCGACTCACGCGAATACATATGGAGGCCGCTACGAGCGCATTTATTTCATAAACGCCAAACAAGGAAAACTCCTTCGGAAGTTTTTTTACCACCTTCTTCAACTGAATCTTGGTCATGCTCAACGATTGGCCGCGCTCTTCGCGACAACCCAAAATGAAATCATAAACGTCATCAAATTGACTAACTGGAAGAGCCTTGAATGACAAACCGGCTTTCTTTGCCTGTTTCAATTTTCTCCTTTCCCACTGATCCATTTTTGGCTCAAGACTGCTATCCTCAACTTCTATGCAGGCGCCAAGCTCGGCATTGTCAATCTGGTAGCCATGATTAAACAACAATACTGTCACAAGATTGTGAAGCTTAGAATGATAAGCTTCCAGATAGTTTTTGAGTCGAATTTGTTTTGTTCCTCGTTTCTTCAATCCCATCTCAACAAACTCAATGAATCCAAACAAGTGCTCTGTACTTATTGACTCTGAGAGTTCGAAAGAACCAAAAGGAGCGCTTGACGGGCTTGAAGCGATGTTACCCTCCAGACAGAAAAAAATAGAGGCTAAAACTTTTTTCTTGTCCGTACGAATCAAATGAAATTCAATCCATATTCCTTTGGCCTGTAGCGATCGATGGGCTTGCGTATTAAATAGCGATGGATGATAGTCAGTTACGTAAGTAGACGAGAGATGGCCCTCCACAAACTCGATGTTCTTCCACTCCGTTGACAACCGAAATTTCTTCCCCACAACTCTAGTTCGTTAAGCAGCAACCTTTGTCTTTACCTTGTTCCAATCTTTAATTTGCCAATGCACATACCCTGTAGTAAGGTGGTTATTCTTCTCGTCAAAAATTTTCACTTCACAAACTACAACTACTGCTTCCGAATCTGTAAGTCGGGAATAAACCTGATCCTGTAGCCATGAATCACTGATTTCAAATTTTGCGTAGGCATCCATCTTTCCCTGATAGTGATAGTTCATTTCCAGTTTTTGCATGATCAGTCTGTATTTTTTGCTGTCGAGTTTTGTGACGAGCAAAAAGCCCGTGGTGAACTCAGATAAAGTGGCAAGCGCACATGCGTGCAATCCTCTTATATGATTCCAATTGCCTCGCTTAAACGGAATCTTTGTAGTAAGTGAAAAATCTCCGATCTCCACTACTTCAAAACCATGCGGCTTATTAAATGGAATCATTCTATCCAAAGAGAAATTGAGAAGCCATAGGTAAAAGGATGACTTTTTTGCTTTTTCAAGTATCTTGGCGGGCTCAAACATGTTGCAACTATTTGCTATGAAATTAGGAATTGCAACGTTAGTGAACAAAAGAATAAACGATCCCTACAAATGAAGAAGAAAATTATTGTTCTCGGTGCCGGTCTGGTTGGAAAAGCGATGGCATTGGACCTCGCGAAAGATTTTGATGTAACATCAGTAGACATAAATGAAGAGGCACTTGCATCTCTCTCATCAAGCGGAGTGAAAACTCAAAAACTTGACTTCTCAAACCTTGATACTTTAAAAAGTACCATATCAGGTTTTGATCTGGTTGTTGGCGCTGTTCCAGGATTTATGGGTTTTCAGACAGCGAAAGCCGTGATCGAATCCGGCAAAAATATGGTGGACATTTCATTCTTTCCGGAAGATCCATTCTTGTTGGATGATCTGGCTAAGAAGAATAACGTCACCATCGTGACAGACTGCGGTGTCGCTCCAGGAATGGGAAACATCATTTTGGGCTTTCACAACAATCGCATGCAAATCGATACATATGAATGTCTTGTTGGCGGGCTACCAGTAGTGCGTGAATGGCCGTATGAATACAAAGCTGTTTTTTCTCCTATCGATGTAATTGAAGAGTATATCCGCCCTGCACGCTATGTGCAAAACGGTGCGATTGTGACCAAAGAAGCGCTGTCAGATCCTGAACTAATTCATTTCGATGGAGTGGGCACGCTGGAGTCTTGGAATTCTGATGGATTGAGGTCGCTGATCAAGACGATGCCAAACATTCCAAATATGATCGAGAAGACACTTAGATATCCTGGATGTATTGAATACCTGCGCGTGCTACGAGATACCGGATTCTTTTCCTACGATGAGGTAGAGGTTAAAGGTGCGAAGGTCAGACCTGTGGATGTGACAGCCAAACTGCTGTTTCCAAAATGGAAATTAAAACCAGGAGAAGAGGAATTCACGGTGATGCGAATTGTCATCGACGGAAAGGAAGAAGGAAAGTCAAAGACGTACCAATATTACTTGTACGACAAAACGGACAAGAACGGAATTCTATCGATGGCCAGAACAACCGGATATACCTGCACAGGGGCCCTGCGTCTTGTGATTGACAACAAGTTCACGAGGAAAGGAATCAATCCACCTGAATTCCTCGGAGAAGAGGCTTCGCACTTCGAGTTCATGGTAAATTACCTTAAGGAAAGAGGTGTGGTTTATAGAGTCACTAACCCATCCTGAGCTAATCACCAATTATTACTATCTTCAAGTTTTAGACTGAATCGATTTTGAACTCAATCGCTCGCGCATGACTCCTGACAAGAAGAGACCTTCGCTTCTTCAAGCTCTCATCCCCATTGTTGTTCTTATCGCCCTGCTATCAACCAACGTGATCGTGCTTGGTACGGATGCCACCAATGGAGCCAATCAAATTGGACTACTGTTGGCAGCGGCAGTAGCTGGAATTGTATCTATCAAACTGGGTTACTCTTGGGACGATATTGAAAAGAGTATGCTCAAGAGCATCAGCTCTGCGATGGGCGCCATGCTCATATTGTTGATGATTGGTTCACTTTCTGGCACTTGGTTACTTAGTGGAATTGTTCCGGCCATGATTTATTATGGACTGAAAATTCTCAACCCAACGATTTTTCTATTTGCAGCCTGTATTGCATGCGCTGTCGTTTCGTTGGCAACCGGGAGCTCGTGGACAACAGTCGCCACAATTGGAATTGCATTACTCGGAATTGGAAAAGCACTTGGGCTGCATGAAGGCGTGATTGCTGGCGCGATTGTGTCGGGAGCTTATTTCGGAGATAAGATGTCTCCATTATCCGACACAACGAACCTTGCACCAGCCATGGCAGGCACCGACTTATTTACCCACATTAAATACATGGTAGTGACAACAGTGCCAACCATGACAATAACACTCATCATTTTTTTGGTTTGGGGATTTGTCCAGGACACAGCAGCAGTCACTACAAACACTGAATCGGTACTGCGAACTATTGAAAATTCATTCAATCTAAATCCTCTGCTGTTCATTGTTCCCGCGGTCGTTGTTTATTTGATTGTAAAAAAGATGCCCGCACTGCCTGCCTTACTTATCGGCTCCATACTTGGGGGAGTCTTTGCAGTAATTTTTCAACCCGATGTGGTGAACCAAATCTCCGGAATAGACGGCAACTATCTTGAGTCATCATTTACCGCTGTAATGAGAGCACTAACTACAACTATCAATGTGCAAACGGATAACCAAATGATCACAGATTTGCTTACCGGGCGCGGGATGGCCGGTATGCTCAACACCATCTGGTTAATTTTGACAGCAATGATCTTTGGAGGTGTAATGGAATCATGTGGTTTGTTACATAGGATAGCAGAAGAGATCATTCGATTTGCGCACAGTACCGGATCGCTTGTGGCGTCAACTGCAGCCACATGCGTGTTCTTCAACGTCACTGCATCTGACCAATACATGGCCATCGCTGTACCCGGCAGAATGTTTTCCAACACGTATCGCGAGCGTGGCTATAAACCGGAATTATTAAGTCGAACACTGGAAGATTCAGGAACCGTCACTTCCGTTCTAGTGCCGTGGAATACATGCGGTGCTACCCAAGCAGGTGTATTAGGCGTGGCAACCATGGCTTACGCTCCCTACACATTTTTTTGCCTTATTAGTCCATTTATGACAGTTTTGCAGGCTTACCTGAATTACAAAATAAGACGCATAGATGATGTCAGCCCGCAACAGGCATAGTGAATTTGGGACGACCATTAGTAATGATGAATTAAATTCCCTTCCCCTCTCTTCTTTCGAGGGCGATATTCATTTGATCACCGACATCAAAAAACTTCGCAACGCAGTTAGTGAGTTGGGCGATCATGAAATCATTGGCTTCGACACTGAAACGCGACCGAGTTTTACTAAAGGACAGCGCTACAGTGTATCCCTCTTGCAGATGGCGATTCCAAAAAAGGTCTTTTTAATTCGCCTCAACCACACTGGTCTTACTGATGAACTGAAATCGTTGCTTGAAAATGATGAGATACTGAAGGCGGGTGTTGGAATACGCGATGATATCAAGGCCCTTCAGAAACTTAATGATTTTAGCCCCGATGGGTTCGTAGAATTGGCAACCATTGCCAAGAATGCTGGCATTGAAGTGGAGAGTGTAAAAAAACTTGCGGGTCTTATTCTCGGTTTTAGAATTTCCAAAAGTGCGCAGACCAGTAACTGGGAAGCAACAAATTTTACTGATAAACAGCTTAGCTACGCTGCCACCGATGCATGGGTATGCCTGGAGTTGTATCGTCACTTGATGAAGTACGTTTAAATTTCTTTCTCCATATTATGAAATCTCTTCCTCGCAACGTCTGGTTGTTGGTTGCCGCCCAGTCTTTGATTATGTCTGTGACCAGCCTTGTCGTTTTTGCGGGCGGACTCATTGGAACAAGATTAGCTCCCGTTGAGAAATTGGCCACATTGCCCGTGGCCTGTATGGTTATAGGTACCGCATTATCGGTCGTGCCGGTCACCATGATGATGAAGAAATTAGGAAGGAGAAAGTCGTTCATTCTTATTCTTTGCTATTCTATCATCAATGCGTTTTTTGCATCGTACACACTAACGATTTCCTCGTTCTCTTTTTTCTGTGTCAGCACATTCCTGTTTGGAGTTACCAGTGCGTGCGTTATGCAATTTCGATTTGCTGCCATGGAAAGCGTAACTGCTGAACTGATACCAAATGCTGCCTCAAGTGTTCTTCTTGGTGGAATTGCAGCTGCATTCATTGGGCCCGAGACGGCAGTATTTGGCAAGGATTTGCTTCCTACAGAATTTTTAGGATCATTTCTGATGCTGGCGGGTTTGTTCGGTTTAGCCCTAATCGTGTTGCTGTTCTTCAAAAACCCAACGATAGACACCGGGCAGATTACGGAAGGTGCAAGACCAATGAAAGTGATCTCTCGACAAATGATATTTTGGGTTGCAATTCTAGGAGCTGCAGTTGGCTATGCTGTCATGACGTTTATTATGACAGCTACTCCGGTAAGTATGCACCATATGGATGGGCACTCGCTTCAACATACCAAATGGGTTATTCAAAGTCACATCATGGCGATGTATTTGCCATCGCTGATCACAGCGTGGATTGTAAATAGGATAGGCATTGCCAGAATGATGATCCTTGGTTTAGTGGCTTACCTTATTTGTATTGCGATCGCTTATTCAGGCCATGAATTGGGTAACTACTGGGTATCTCTGATCCTGCTTGGTATTGGCTGGAATTTTTTGTTTATCGGTGGCACTACGCTCCTCCCGCAGAGCTATCTCCCATCGGAGAGGTTCAAAGTTCAGGCATTCAATGAATTCATCGTATTCGGCACACAAGCCATTGCCTCGCTATCCGCAGGTTGGATTGTTTATGCATTGGGTTGGGAATTGATGCTTCTTGTGACGCTACCTGTTATTGTTATTCAGGGCATTGTAGTGGCGAGGTGGATGGCAAAGAAAAGAACACCAATCGCAGCATAGAGATTTGAGCTTTGAGGAAGAGTTTGTTATTTACTATCTCAAACTCAATGAATGGCCGACTCTGGATTTGTTATCCAATCGCTTCAGGATCTTGTCAGGATCAACTCTGTAAACCCGTTTCTTGAGCCTTTCGGAAAAGGCGAAAGGGAAATAGGAAACTACATTCACACTTGCCTGCTGAGCCTCGGTTTTGATTCTAAAATTATCGACTTAGGTAAAAATCAAGTCAATGTTGTCGGTAGATGGAGAGGAACTGGCAATGGAAAAACGCTTGCTATGAACGCCCACATGGATACCGTGGGTGTAGAAGGTATGAGCGAACCGTTTGCTGCGCGAATCGAAGGAAACAAACTTTTCGGTCGTGGTGCTTATGACATGAAAGGTAGTATTGCAGCCATTCTCGGTGTTGCAAAAGAATTTGCCGCTAATAAACCATCCATCACTGGTGATCTCATTTTAACTTTTGTGGCTGATGAGGAATACGAATCTATCGGTACGCAAGAGCTTCTTAAAAATTTCAAAGCCGATGCTTGCATCGTCACAGAACCTACCGATTTAACAATATGTCTCGGGCACCGGGGTTTTGGCGTTTATGAGATAACAACTTTTGGCAAAGTGGCACATGGCGGACTACATCGCGAGGGTGTTGATGCCAACATGATGATGGGAAGAGTGCTTCATGCGCTTGACAAGTTATCATTAGACCTCTCAAAAACTAAAACCAATCCTCTGTGCGGGGAAGCTTCTCTTCACGTTCCAATTATTAAAGGCGGCCAAAGTCTTTTTATTTACTCAGGCGAGTGTAAAATAAATGTGGAGCGCAGAACGATTCCAGGAGAATCTAAGGATGGTGTTCATGCGGAACTGCAGCAAATTCTCGATCATCTTTCGAACGAAGACTCGAAGTTTAGTGCTTCTCTAAAAAATTTAATCTGGAGGAATCCTTACGAAGTCAAACCGGATTCATCAATTGTCAAATCGCTGCAACGTCAAATGCCCACAAATTCCGCCAACGATTTTATTGGACATACCTGGTGGGAAGACTCTGGCCTTTTTGGTGAGGCCGGAATCGAAACGGTAATCATCGGGCCCCGTGGTGGTGGCATTCATCAAGCAATAGAATGGGTTGAACTCGATTCTGTAGTTGAGCTGTCAAGAATACTCTACAACACCACTTTAAATTTTTGCAAATGATCTCAATTGCCACATTCCGAAAACTCGCATTGTCTTTTCCAGAGGTGGTAGAACAACCCCATTTTGAAAAAACATCGTTTCGTGTAAATAAGAAAATTCTTGCCACCCTGGATGCCACTAAGAAAAAAGGAGTTTTCAAGCTTGCAGAAGAAGATCAGTCGTTATTCTGCGAACATCATCCAGACTTTATTTATCCTGCGAAAGGCACCTGGGGAAAACAGGGTTGGACAATAGTCGACCTCACCAAAGTAAAAAGCGAAATTGTAAAAGCGCTGCTGACGATTTCCTATGAACTGGTCTCCGCTAAAAAATCACCTAAATCAAAACCTAAAAAGAAATAATATGAGATCATCCATTTGGTTAACTGTCTTTACTGTAGTTCTCTCAGCTTGTACTCCATCCGACTCTACCAAAGTTTCTTATAACGCATCAGAGGAGTTCAAAAAAGCCGGGCTACCTTTTTCTGAAGTTGTGATCGTGGGAAATATGATGTACTTATCCGGTCAGGTAGGTAGCTCTGCGGACAACCCGATGAAATTGGTGGATGGAGGTATCAAAGAAGAAGCAAAACAAGCTCTTGAAAACATAAAGCAGGTACTTGAAAAAAATGGTTCATCAATGGAAAATATTGTTAAGTGTACAGTCATGCTTGCTGACATCAGTGAATGGGGAGAATTTAATAAAGAATATATTAAGTACTTTCCAGGTGATAAACCCGCACGCAGTGCCTTTGCGACAAACGGCCTTGCACTTAATGCCAGAGTGGAAATCGAATGTATAGCAGTGCTTAAGAAATAAGCATCAACGCTAGTTTTCTCCACTCAGCCATCAAATAACCTAGTTATCAAATTTTCCCAAGTTCGGGAATGCACATTATTTATATTTCGAGTTCAGGGATAAGTCAAGTCCCTTATAATTGAACGTAAACCTCAAATCATAAAAACGAGATGAAAGTGAAGCTAACATACTGGATCATTGCGCTGGCGCTGATTTGTATTCAGGCCGTTGGGCAAATTCCAAAACCGTCAGAAACCTTCGGCTTCGAGCCGGGAGCCGACTATAAAATGGCGACCTACGATCAAATGCTTTCGTACTATGAAAAACTAGACGCGGCAACAGACCGTGTTAAGGTAACGGAGATTGGAAAGTCGGTGCGTGGAAGACCCATGAAGTTGATTTTCATTTCAAGTGAAGAAAATATGAAGTCTCTTGACAAGTGGGGGGATATCAGTGAGAAACTTGCAAGAGCCAGGATAACTGAAAAAGAAGCGCAACAGCTGGCAAAGGATGGAAAGGCTATCATCTGGTTTGATGGTGGAATGCACGCTTCCGAGAAAGCCCATGCTCAAATGACTCCAGAACTTTTGTATCGCATTGCAGCTGAGGAGTCTGACGAGATGAAAAAGATTCGTGATAATGTCATTACGCTCGTTGTACCTGTTATTAATCCTGACGGGTTAGACATTGAAGGAGCATGGTACCGCAAAAACCTTGGGACCATCTATGAAACATCTGGCCCTCCTATCCTTTACCAGGAATATGTGGGTCATGACAACAACCGGGACTGGTTCATGGGCAACATGCCTGAGACCAAAGCGGTAATGAATGTACTGTACAATCAATGGTATCCTCAAATCATTCACAACCATCATCAATCGTCACCAGCCTGGGCTAGAATTTTCATTCCTCCATTCAGAAGCCCCGTCAATTCCAAAATTCACCCTGGCGTAACTACGGGAGTGAACCTGGTGGGTACTGCAATGGGCAATCGCTTCGCCATGAAAAAAATGCCAGGCGCTGTCTCTATGACAACATTTGAAATGTGGTGGAACGGTGGAATGCGAACTGCTCCTTACTACCACAACATGATTGGTATTCTTACCGAAACCGCTCACACCTCTCCTACACCTCGTTTCTATCCACCAGACTCTATTCCGAAAATTATTGGCAATGCTTCTGCAAGAGATGGCGCGTCAAAAAAAACGGATGCTACTGAAATATTTTACCCCTATCCATGGCGTGGTGGTGAGTCACATTTCCGCGATGCAGTTGATTACATGCTCGAAGCTTCAATGGCCGTGCTTGACCTCGCGGCAGAAAAGCGGGATGAGCTGCTTTACAATATTTACTCTATGGGACGTGATGCCATTGAAGATACAAAAGGAGCAACCGCATATGTGATACCCAAATCACAATGGGATCATACTGAAGCAGTCAATTTAGTGAATGTGTTGATGAGAGGCGGTATTGAGGTAGAAGAAGCGACCAGCAAGTTCAAAATCGGTGACACTGAATACGATGCAGGTACTTACATCATGTATGGATCACAGCCATTCAGACCTTATTTGTCTGACTTAATGGAAAAGCAGGAATACCCTGATCTATATCTTTATCCAGGCGGTCCTCCGATCGCTCCATACGATCTTACAGGATGGACATTGCCAATGTCATTTGGTGTGAAAGTGGACAGGGTGACAAGTTCATTCACTGCCAAAACCAAGAAAGTACAATCGGAAATAAAACTTGCTGCGGGTTCAGTCACTGGTTCAACGGGCTTTGGCTATGCGCTTGACAACCGAGAGAATCTTTCCGCAACCGTTGTTAATAGATTATTAAAAGCTGGAGAGAAGGTGTCTATTGCTCAAGCTTCGTTCTCGGATGGAAAAGTTTCATTTCCAGCTGGAACATTCCTAATTGAAAAGGGAAGTAATACACAGAGTGCGATCAACAATCTATCGAAAGAATTAGGTGTATCCTTCTCTGGCATAAGTGCCAAACCTTCCAATGCAAAGGCGATGAAGAAGATCAAGGTGGGATTATACAAGTCCTGGGATGCTAATATTGATGAAGGCTGGACCCGTTGGGTACTGGAGCAATTTGAATTTGATCTGGACACACTCCACAACACAGACATCAAAACTAAAGACCTCAGTGCGTACACTGCCATCATTATTCCTTCTCAGTCCCCAGAAGAAATTCTAATCGGGCACCGACCAGGTACAATGCCTGAACCTTATGTGGGCGGAATTGGATTGGAAGGAACAATCGCCCTTAACAACTATGTGCAAAATGGAGGCACACTGCTGACTTTCGATCAGGCCTGTGATCTCGCGATCGATGAATTTGGTTTGCCGGTTGATAACGTAACTCGTGGTCTTTCCTCAAGCACATTTTTCATTCCAGGTTCAATCGTAAGGATGAATGTAAACATCAACAATCCCCTGGCATTTGGAATGCAACCTGAAGCTGCCGCCTCATTCTCACGAAGTCGGGCATTTGAAACAATTGTTCCTTCACGCAAAGCGGAAGGAGGGAACGAGGTGATGAAACCAGCTCCACGTCCAGATGTTACTCCAGTGGCAACTTATGCCTCAAGGGACATCCTGATGAGTGGATGGGGACTTAATGCTGATAAATACATTAAGAATAAAGGCGCTATGATGAATGTGGGGCACGGAAAAGGAAATGTGATCCTGTTCGGATTCAGGCCTCAATTCCGCGGCCAGGCGAGGAACACATACAAATTGATATTCAACTCAATCTATCTTGGCGCAACGAGATAGCTGAAATGAATCCAAACAAAACCCCGCCCTCGCGGGGTTTTTTATTTTTCCAAATTGGTTGGATCAACAAATGGCAATTACGCAACAGAATTTGAAATCAAGTTCTGAGGCAGCCAATAATGACTCTGTCAATAGAGAATTTTTGGGGTAATTTTCTTCAGAAGAATTATTGAGAATCTTTTGGTATTCTCTTTTTTGCTAATTTCTCATCGAATCTACTCCATGTCTTTTGTTAATAGTTTCTTTCTGCTTCTCTCTGGCCAGGGTTTTTTCCTGTCGTTTTTGCTATCAAGGAACAAGAAAATTAAAAGCAACCCATGGATAAGTCTTTATGTTCTGGCCTTCAGCATTATACTGCTTTATTGGGATATCTTCTGGGTTGCGGAAAATCACAAGATCATTCAGTTCACCTTTCATTTGCCCTTTCTGCTGTTGTTGGGACCCATGGCTTACTTTAGCGTACATGCTCGACCCCCGAAATCTGTCTGGCCACATTTATTGGTGCCTTTACTGTTATTCCCGCTGCTCGTTAACCATTGGATTGATATTTTCTTTTCAATTGATGTGTTGTTTTTTCTTCAACCGCTCTTTGAGGTTGTTTATGGAAATTTGGAGGTCGTAATTTACATCTCGTTGATTTTTTACACCATCCTGACCTTTGGCAAGGCCAAATCGCGTGAAAACTTATGGATAGCTGCCACTCTGCTCCTTTTTACTTTAGGTCAAGCCATTTCGCATTTGCTAAGTATTAATGGAAATCTAACAAGCCTTGCGGACTACCTTATTGCACTTTTTGTGGTGGGGAACTTTTATTCTGCAGGATATTTTTACTTTGTTGCGTACAAGCCGTATTCATCAAAAAATCGTGGTAGCAAACCTGAGCTAGCAGAAAATTTCGACAACTCACAGCTAATCGAGGTTGTTAGAACCAAAAAGGGCTATCTACAGGCTAACTATAGACTAGAAGACCTTTCAAAGGAAATTAATATTTCATTAAAAGAAACACACGCATTCATTAGATCTGCTGGCTATTCTAGCTTTAAGGACTTGGTTAATAGCCTTAGAATTGAGCACGCGAAAGCGCTTCTAAAATCAACCAATCTCAAAATTTTAGCTGTTGCTCTTGAAAGCGGATTTTCCAACAAGGTCACTTTCATTCAAAACTTCAAGAAGGCAACATCAACAACACCTCAACTATACCGGACCAAGGCTGCTCAAAAACAAGCGCACGGTTAAACTAAATTTTTTCTCATACCTTTTTCTTTTTTTATACACCATTTGGGGTGAAAAGTGGGCTTTTTGCTAGGACTATGTTTGCTGAAAAGCAATTCAACCTTAAAAAAATGCATAAGCTTATTATCAAAACGATCACGACAGCGACAATAATCACATACCTAGTCGGCTGTAGCGAAGAAGATACCTTTCCAGTGGGAGCTATTGAAGAAGCTGCGGTTTTCGACATTGGTAATGTCGGTGATGCCAGTGACATTTACGTATCACTCAAGACCGCAGCGTCTTCCTCCCCCTTAGAAATCAGAGTCACGTTAATTAAAAGCAGTGATGTGGAATTTTTGCGAGAAATCGAGCTCAACTCACTTGACGACACCATGTTTAAAACATTCACTCACAATGGTGGCGAAGCAAATTTAGGATTGCAGCTAAATCCGGAAATGCGAGACCTTCTGGGAAATGCGATCGAACCAAATTTGGATTACGAGGTACGATTTGTCCTCATTAGCAATGGTGAAGCCAGATTTGCTACAACCATGACCACCTTCATTCTTAAGGATCAAAGTCCACTGATAGGTAGGTATAGGGGATTATGGAGCGACAACATTTACACCAACTTCGGAATTTCGGCTGATCTAAAGCCCTTGGCGGAGAACTCGGTCTCAGGATCATTTTATTATAGTCGAGAATTCAAGCCCTGTTGCGGTGGATCCGATGACGGAATAGTAACTCTGACTGCCACTGAGCAGAGTAGTATTCAATTCATTTATGACCAAAACCTGTTGACTTTTATGGGTGGATGCCCCGGTCAGTACACTGGCTCTGGAGAAATTGTCGACTTTGTTAAACTTGAAATTAACTTCTCAGGCAATGATTGCGAAGGTCCACACACGGGTGGAAAAATTGTCCTAAACAGGGTCAAGTGACCAACATCCGGGTGTTAACACTTATTTGGGGATTGTGACAACATGCGACAAAGTCCAAAATTTTGTTGCGATGAAAAGGCAAGAAATCGCGGTTCACACGAGGATTCTTATTTTACAGATTACTACTTTTAGAAAGTGTCCTCGCCAAAATTCTTTCCAACACCCGAACATTTCAGAAAGTGGTTAGAGAAAAATCACGACAAAGAAAAAGAACTGTTAGTCGGGTTTTATAAGAAGCAAAGCGGCAAACCCAGCATCACCTGGCCCGAGTCAGTTGACCAAGCATTATGCTTTGGATGGATCGATGGCATTCGCAAATCAATCGATGATGAGAGTTACACGATCCGGTTTACCCCAAGAAAACAAAAAAGTCACTGGAGCCTAATCAACATCAAACGATACAAGCAACTCAAGAAACTAAATCTCATTCAACCTGCAGGGGAAGCCGCGTTCAAACAGATGGACAAAAAGAACACCGCGCGTGCCTCATTCGAGCAAAAGGAGGTTGTGCTTGATAAGAAGTATCTGGATAAAGTTAAGGCAAACAAAAAGGCATGGGCTTTTTATCAGAGTTTCGCGGCCTCCTACAAAAAGGCATCCATTTGGTGGGTGATTAGCGCCAAGCGCGAAGAAACGCGATTAAAACGACTTCGGATTTTCATCAACTGCTGTCAGAAGGGAGAAAAAATACCAATGCTTCAGGTTGCTAAGAAGAAGGCCGACTAGAAAAAGATCGAACAAGACGAAGTATGGTTCGAAGGATCACTAGCAGGATAATCACCAAGATCAAGCCAAACTTGATCGAAGCGGGCACTGCGAATCCATAAGTAAAGTCGGAAGGGTCAGCGATGAAAATCAACATGGCAATATTTTCTATCACATCCATTAGTCCTGCCACCAGAGCAACATACACCAGTGCATAAGTAAAATTCTTTTTCTCAGCAGAGCCAGATAAAAAAACAAGAACAATAAAAAACCACGTGTAGGTTTTCAAAAAAGCGAAGTCAATGATGATGTTGATGATGGCTGCCTCCAATGCTGTATCAGATAATGCCAAACTGTTTTGACAAGCCGATTGCTCCCAAACACGAGTAACGAGTTGAGCCCTGGTTGGATTAAATGCCAGTTCAAGATCAACTATTGCCAGAGGGGTATATGGTGTTATCAGACATGAAGATGACGGTCGCATCAATAGCGCAACACCAATCATGAAAGCGAGAGCTATCAGAAAGCTACGCAAACGGTAAGTGGTGATCATCTCACCCCAACGCTCAATGTACTTTTGCAGCCAGCTCATATAGACAATATAATGGCTTTACCATTTACGAATCTAGGCAAAATAAAAAGTCCCGTAAACACGGGACTTTTTATCGCTATCGAAATTTAGACTAATTCTTATTCAATGGTTGATAATCTTTAAATGGTGAGATGCTCACCTTTTCCATCATCTCACGATAGGCAGGCCATTGATCTTTATAGAATGAATTGACTTTATCCAAAATCAACTGCGTCTTATCATTGGCATTTTTCATTACCCGGTTTTCGCGATCTGTTACAGCCTCTCTCGATGTATTTACATAGAACCTTGCAGTTCCCAAATAGGACACATTGCTTGGAAACTCCGTGGCTGTAATACCCTGTCGAGTGTCTTCAGCGCCAAGTATGAAATCAAATACTTTGTTGATTGAATCCTTTATTGCCTTGGTCTTATCCATCGCTTCCTTCAGGTCATCACGTTTGGCCTCCTTCATGCGTTTCTCGAATTCATCAGCAACATCGCGCGATTCTCTCAATCGTTCTGTTGCTGTAGATACTAGGCTCGTAATCTTGTCCAACTCTTTGTTCAGCGCATACCTCGCTTGAATGTAAGATGCATCGTTTGTGAATCGAGGATCGCCCTTTACGTTAATCATGGTAGAATCCTTCTGATCGCCAAAAGTCATACGCAGTTTGTAGGTTCCCGGAAGTACATTTCCACCTCCCGGCTCTGGTGCGTTTGGCCTTGCCTTCTCACGCGAAGGTTGTCTCACTCCTTTTTCTGAGAGATTCCATGTCCACCGACTGAGTCCGTTGTCCTCCGGAGCCTTTTGCTTCAGCGTTCTTACTTTCTCATTGGATGCATTAAAGATTTCCAATGTCACTGAATCATATTTCACCTTTGACTTCTCATCCTTCTTCTCAGTTGTTGCTGGCGCTGGTTCCGGTTGGGTTGACTTTCCACGCTTCGATTTGTCAGTAGCTTTCGGTTCTTCCTTCTTTGGTTCCTCTTTCTTTTCGGCTGGTTTATTGATTGAATAAGAAATCATCGCACCCAAAGGTCTGTTCTCACCTGTGAACATTCCAGAACCAGGAAAGAGGGCTCCTTCCGCTGGTAAAGTTTCGACATCATAAGCATCCGGAGGAGTAAACAAGTGAAGCTTCTTATCTAAAATACTTGCTCCATTTTTCGCCATTGCCCGAAGAGGGCGTATATCATCAAGCACATAAACAGCCCGACCAAACGTACCCACTACCAGATCGTGCTCACGTGGATGAATTACTAGGTCCATACTTGGCACACCGGCTGGATAACCATTTGTCCATCTAGTGTAGTTCTTACCTTCATCAATACTTACAAATAATCCGTTCTCAGTCCCGAGAAAGATCAGTTTAGGTTCCACCGGATCCTGAATAACGGAAAGTGTGTAGCTATTTTCTCCAACCTGGCTTCCACTTACCATCGTCTCCCAGGTTTGTCCATAGTCTTTCGTTCTGAACAAGTAGGGTTTGAAATCGAACTGACGATAGTTGTTCACAACCACAAAGGCTTCACCCGCATTGTAACTAGAAGCCTGAATTTGAGGAACCCATGCATTCTTTGGCATTCCGGCAATTCGGGACGTGACATTAGTCCAGGTCTTTCCACCATCGCGTGAAAGTTGTACCTGTCCGTCATCTGTACCAACCCAAAGCACACCTTTTTCTTTTTTGCTTGGCGCAATAGCGATGACGGTACAGTGATTCTCAGCACCA
>JBFWZR010000094.1:0-16424 GCA_050185175.1 Cyclobacteriaceae bacterium | reverse complement strand
TTTCAACACCTCCACAGCATTGAATGCTGTCAGATAAAATGCGGGATAACTTCCCGCTATAAAGCCAACGACCAATATCAAAGTGAAAACGCCTGCTCCGAATTGCCAGTTGATCAATGAATCAAATGCCAATTGTTTGCCTGCAAGAGTATTAAAGTATGGCATTAACAAATAAGTGATCCCTAAAGCGATAACCACACCCACGAGACTATAAATCACCGACTCAGAAAGAAATTGCCAAATCATCTGCGAACGGGCAGAACCCAAAGTCTTTCTCAATCCCACCTCCTTGGCGCGACTCGCAGAACGAGCCGTTGATAGGTTCATGAAATTGATACAAGCTATTACCAATATAAATACACCCACCATCGAGAAGATGTATACATACTTCATCTCACCATTTGGTTCAATGTCATCCTGGGTTGGAGATTTCAGATGAGTATCAACCAATGGATACAGATAGTATTTGTACTCACCACCGTTTTTCTTGAAGTCATCATAAGAGATACCCAGCCCCTCCTCTACTTCTTTACTCACATACTTGGCTACAAGCTCCTCCAATCTCGAATTAACTTGCGTAACTGTAGTGTTTGGATTGAGCTTAACATAAGAGTGTAACGAGTTACCCGTCCAACCTTCGAATAACACACCCTTGGTTGAAGCGAATGATCCTATTGCACTATAGTGAAAATGAGAGTTACCTGGTGCTGGTTCCACAATGCCGGTGACTTTGTAGGCCACCTCATCGTTTCCAATTGTGATAATCTGACCCATTGGGTCTGCAGATGCAAAATACTTTTTAGCAACCTCAGGTGTAAGTACTACGGTGTTTGGCTCCTTCAGTGCAGTCTTCGGGTCCCCCTCCAGCAGCTTAAAGCTGAAGAATTCGAAAAAGTTTGAATCAGCATAAACGAAATCACGCTCGCTAAAAATTTTATCTCCGTTTTTGAAAAGCAAGGCAGCCGACCGATGCCATATGCGAACACCTGACTCTACTCCGGTAATCTCCTCTTGCATGGCATTGGTGACGGGCCAACTCGAGTTGGAGGTGTTGAACTCCTGGCCAGCCATTCTGCCCAGCAATCCAATCCGATAAATCTTATCAGCGTCCTTATGAAACTGGTCGTAGCTTAATTCATCACTAACGTAGATGAAAATAAACAGGCAGCACGCCATCCCGATTGACAAACCAAGGACATTGATCGCTGAAAAGAATTTGTATTTGAGAATATTTCGGACCGCAACTTTAAGATAGTTTGTCAGCATGCCAATAGGGGTTATTTATTCGAAGGAAGGTTCCTGGCCCTAAGACGCTTTGCGTACTTCAGATGTTGCAGTCTATATCCTATTTATTTTTACTCGTCTCTTAGCGTTTTTGCCGGGTTCATTCGTGCAGTGTTGTAAGTTTTGTAACCAATGGAGGCAAAGGAGACGAATATCATGATGAAGGCCGAAATGAGCATCGTCTCGGTTGTCGTTTTCTGGAAGTAGTTCCAGATACTACCCATTAGTGCCTCAGCCATGAACGCTCCGGCAAATGCACCCAACACGCAGGCAATTGAAAGAATAATGATGAACTCAAGGTTAATCACCTTCGAAATATTTGCAATCGATGCGCCAAGTACTTTACGAACACCAATTTCCTTCATCCGCTTGATAATATTAAGTGACACCATGGTAAACAATCCGGTTGCAGAAAGGAATAGTGCAACAACACCAAGGAAAACAAACATCTTAACAATGTTGACGTTTACGGTTGTTGCCTCTACTACTTCCTCGTCCATATACATTGCATTGTACATTTTGTTTGGAAATATCTCCTTCCATGTAGATTCCATATACTTGTTGATCTCCACGATCTTCTCAGCTGGTGCACTAACCTGGATATATTGTATTGGGTCTTCTTTGCCATATCGCAACATCGTTGGTTCAAGTGGCTCCCACAGTCCACTTGTATAGACGTTTTTAGTAACACCGATCACATATAATCGCACGGTATCCATCCAGATTATCTCTTTGCCAATGGGCTTATCCCAACCGAATTTCTTCACAAACTCCTCCGTCACAATCACCGATTCGTTGCGATCAGTTTCCGAGTCTTTGTTGAAATTTCTGCCCTCGATCAAAGTAAGTCCTACGGTGTTAATGTAGTTCTCGTCTACATCAAGGATGTCGGACTCAATCTGGCTTTCTCCACTTTTGATTGGATCGTTGTAATAGTTTGAAAAGAAATGATGGGCGCTACCGGAAATCGAGCTTATCTCAGGGTTCCTCTGCAATGCATTTCTATAGGTCTCAAAGTCAGAACGATTTTCTACGCGAGTATATATTACTCCGCTCTTATTGAACCCTAGATCAAAATTATTTTGGTACTCCGCATTCTTGATGAACGCAAAGCTGCAGACGATACCTATTAAAGAAATTGCGAATTGCATGGTAAGGAGTACACGCATGAATAGATTCGTACCTCCAAATTTCAGTTTTCCCTTCAGAATAGACACAGACTGAAACTTGCTAATGTAAAACGCAGGATAAGATCCGGCTAAAATACCCACGATCAACAACAGACCAATCATAAAAAAGGTGAAGTCGAGATTACCGAAGTAGTTGGTAATAATCTCAATATCACCTACCCACATATTGTTAAATGCCGGAATGAGAAACAGTTCTGCCATGATTACACCCAAAATCAATGCAATGAAGCAGACGAAAATGGTCTCACCCAGAAACTGTATAATCAGATGCTTCCTTTCGCTGCCCATAACCTTTCTTACTCCAATCTCTTTCAGTCTACCGGAAGAAATCGCGATCGATGTATTGGTAAGGTTGAAACATGACAACAGGAGAATAAGTATTCCCATCATACTCAAACCAATGACAGCGGCAATCGGAGACCCTTCACGCGTCCAGGTACCCGGTCTGTTTTGATAGCTGTCCCTTACGGCCATACCGTCAAACGGATCAAGCGAGAAGCTCTTGATGATAAAATCCTCCCTAATTTTGTTGTTGTTCTCTTTGTATGGTTGGATTTGCTCTTCTATCGCCTTCACCCTTGACTGGTCCGAAATCATCACAAAAGTAGTGTTGCGATACTTCCAGCTATTTTCATTGTAGTCAAGGTCTCCGGGAGTAAACTGATTGGAGAAATTGGCGAAGGCCAACTCAAACCCGAAGCTGGAGTTAGAGGGTTGATCTTTAAATACACCACCCACTATGTACTCCTTGGTCCTGCCACTATCCAGCAGCTGCGTTAGCGGCTGGCCTGCAACTTTTACGTCATTGAAATATTTACGTGCCGTCTTCTCGCTAAGCAAAATAGTACCCTTCTCTTCAATTGATTCAGCATTGCCATCAAGGAAGTCAAAGCTAAAGGCATCGAAAAACTCGGGATCAACGTATTGCAATCCGCCATTAAATAACTCATCCTTGATTCTGAAATCTGCCCCCGCTGGTGAGTACCTGATCACCTTATCAACATCTGCAATATTCTCTTTGATTGAATTTCCCAAACCCATCGGCACATAACCATATGTAGTAGACTCGCCCTGAAATTCGCGTGTTGTGTTTATCCGGTACACCACATTCTTGTTCTCATGGTTATGATCGAACGTGGCATTGAAATCATAATGGAAGTAAGCCACGATGCAAGCCGCAATAGAGATGGCCATTCCGAAAATATTGATGAAGATATACAGCTTATTCTTCATCATACTGCGAATTGTAATCAGGAGGTAGTTTTTAAACATAACTGTGGATTTGGGTGATAGACTGTGGTTATTCTCAAATGGTTGCTTGTGTCCTTATAGTACCTTGCAATACATAGTAAATAAGCTAAAATAAGGCCCCAAAGAGAAGAAAGGGGCCTTATTCTAAACCTAAACCTAAACTACTAAGAGAACGAATCAGGATCAGATCCTGAAGCCTTAAAAACTGTGGTTAACAGTTTCTCCACTATACGTGGAAACGCTCTTTAATGTTTTCAGTTACTACCTTACCATCGAACAAGTTCACCACACGATGGGCATAGTTCGCATCATAAGGAGAGTGAGTTACCATTACGATGGTTGTTCCCTCCTCATTCAACTGAGACAATAATTTCATTACTTCTTCACCATTTGCAGAATCAAGGTTACCTGTAGGTTCGTCAGCCAGGATCACCTTAGGCTTTGCAACGATCGCACGTGATATCGCCACCCTTTGTTGCTGTCCACCAGACAACTGCTGAGGGAAGTGATTTCTGCGATGCATGATGTTCATTCTTTCCAATACTTCCTCTACTCTCGTCTTTCTTTCACTTGACGGAACTTTCAAATACAAAAGAGGAAGTTCTACATTTTCAAATACAGTTAGCTCGTCAATCAGGTTAAAGCTCTGGAATACGAATCCGATTGAGCCTTTTCTCAATTGTGCTCGCTGACGCTCAGAGTATTTGGCGACTTCATGTTCGCCAAAATGATATTCGCCATTGGTAGGGTTATCCAACAAGCCGAGGATGTTAAGCAATGTTGACTTACCACATCCTGAAGGACCCATGATGGCCACAAATTCACCCTCCTTAATCTCAAGATTGATATTGTTAAGGGCGGTGGTTTCTACTTCTTCAGTAGAATACACTTTTTCCAGGTTCTTAAGTTTGATCATAATCGTGATTGTTTACAATTAGTTAATTTATGGTTTTTGATTTAGTTCTTCTGTCAGTTTACTCCGATTTTCCTTAAAAGTTACTCCGATTAATAATTTTCATCTCATTAGACGCTTGATTACGCAAATAGTTGCATCAATCAAGTATTAATACTTCGTTGTTTCCAAAATTCTCATAGGAAGAAGTAATTACTCGATCGCCTGGCTGCAAACCTTCCAGCACCTCGAAATTCTCGGTATTCTTCCTTCCAAGCTTAATATCTCTGCGGACAGCCCTGTTATCACCATCTTCAAGAACGAACACCCAGTTTCCACCAGTATCCTTGTAGAAGCCACCCACAGGCAGCAACAATTCCTCAGATGATTGTCCCAATTCAATCCTCAACCTCATGGACTGACCTCTCCTTATTCCGTCAGGTGTTTCACCATCAAAATCCATATCCACTTCAAATCGACCGTTGGTGATTGTTGGATAGATGTAAGTGATCACAAGTGAATAATCTTTTCCTGCAAAAGGAGTTGTAGCATGAAGTCCGGTAGAAATTCTTGGAAGATACAATTCATCAATTGGAACTCGAACCTTGTATGCACCAACGATATCTATTTGCCCAAGTCTTTGTCCTGTAGTAACAGCCTGCCCTATTTCCCAGTGCGGAGTTGACAACTGGCCATCGATAGGTGCTTTGATGTTTAGGTTATCAAGAATTCTTCGCACGCCTTCAAGATTGGCACGCATCCGGTTTTCAGAAATATCAATGTCTCGCAACTGCTCAATGCGGTTTAGAGAGTCTTTCTTATAAACTTCGTAGGTAATTTGTCTTCGTTTCAGATTGTATCGATAGTTGGCTTCTGTCTGCTCAAATTCCTGTTGAGAAATGAGCTTCTTAGCGAAAAGTTGTTTCTGTCGTTGGTATTGTGGCCCTAGTATTGCCAACTGGTTATCAATCTCCGCCAGCGATTGGCGCTGCGAAAGATCAGTATTGTTAATAGACAGTCGTGTATCTCGCGATCGGTTAATACTTTCTACCTGAGAGGCCTCCTGTTGCAACACAGCAATTTCGCGGTTCAGGTTGGTGAGCTCGATAATGAGTTCTCCCTTTTTCACCATCGCACCGCTTTCTTTAACGATCCTCTTAATATTTCCACCTTCTATCGCATCCAAATAAACTGTACGCGCAGGTTCAACGGTTCCTGTTTGAGGAATAAACTCCTGAAATACACCTCTTTGAACGGTAGAGATGGTAATCTTCTCTTTTTCAATTTTTAGCTTCGAACGCCTGTCGGCAAACAGGAACTGGTAGGATATAAAAAATACCAACAACGCGATACCACCATAGGTAGCTATCTTCTTCACTGTCCACTTCTTCTTCTTTAATTGTTTGTCCATGAAAAGGGCGAAATTTTTAGAGTTCGGGTAGCTATTTGCCAACAAACGTGCCAAGGCCCAAAACATGCTAAAAGCCTTATCTATTGGGCAAATTCCGCTGATTTCACGTTCACATGTGAACGCATATGTTCGATTGCGGACGGATTTAGCTACCTTTATGCGGCTTATTTGTCGTTTCGTGCGATTTCACAATTCGGTATCAATATTGCCCATTGCCGGACAGGAATATTCGGTACTGGGAAGTAAAACCTATGAGAACAACCCATTCCGATTTGATTGACTCAGAAGTTATGACAGACACAAAAACCGGGAAATTACTCATCGTTGACGATAACGAAGATCTGCTCAAAGCGGCAAAAATGTACCTCAAACGCCACTTCGCGCAGGTTGACATCGAAAAGAATCCTGAAGCCATTCCCAACCTGATGGGTAATGAAAGCTACGATGTCATCATGCTTGACATGAACTTCACTAAAGATGTAAGCAGCGGAAGCGAAGGCTATTATTGGCTGGAAAAAATCCTGGAAATAGACCCTTCGTCAGTGGTTGTGCTGATCACAGCATATGGAGATGTGCAAATGGCTGTTCGCGCGATCAAGGCAGGAGCAACAGACTTTGTTTTGAAGCCATGGGAAAATGAGAAATTGCTGGCTACACTTTATTCCTCCCTCCGACTTCGCGAATCCAGAAATGAAATTGAAAGCCTGAGAATTAAGAATAAAGAGATCAATAAAGCGCTAAATGAAAAATTCAGCGACATCATCGGTCAGAGCCAACCGATGCAGCGGATTTTTCAAACCATAGAGCGAGTTGCTCATACAGACGCCAATGTGTTGATCCTTGGAGAAAATGGAACAGGGAAGGAACTGATCGCACGTGCTATCCATAGAAATTCATCGAGAAAACACGAGTCGTTTGTGTCTGTAGATCTAGGGTCAATCACTGAAACACTTTTCGAAAGCGAACTCTTTGGTCATAAAAAGGGTGCGTTCACCGATGCTAAGGAAGATAGGGCCGGGCGATTTGAACTGGCGAACAGGGGGACACTTTTCCTTGATGAAATCGGAAACTTGTCGATGCCGTTGCAGGCTAAACTGTTGACAGTACTTCAAAATCGGAGGGTAAGCCGTGTAGGATCAAATAAGGAAACACCTGTGGACATCAGGCTGATCTGCGCAACGAATATGCCGTTGTATGAAATGGTGAAAGAGAACAGATTTCGCCAGGACCTATTGTATCGAATCAACACGATCGAAGTTGAGATTCCACCGCTTCGCGATCGTTTCGAAGACATTCCTTTGCTGGCCAATCACTTCCTAAAACACTATGCCTCAAAGTATGGCAAAAGCCTGAATAAACTGAGCGATGCAGCCATGACAAGGCTAAACAAACACAACTGGCCAGGCAACATTCGGGAACTTCAACACGCTTTGGAAAGAGCAGTGATTCTTAGCAATTCATCGGTTCTTCAGCCAGAAGATTTTAACTTTAATGTTTCCAATACAAAAGAGGCAGAGCAACAACTCAACCTCGAGCAATTCAATCTTGAGGAAGTTGAGAAAATATTGATTCGCAAAGTGTTGAAAAAGTATAACGGCAACATAACGCAAGCCGCGGGCGAATTGGGGCTCACCCGATCATCGCTCTATCGCAGGCTCGAAAAATATGGGCTTTAGTGATTTCAGGTTCCGGGTTGCATTCCGGATTACCCTGATTGGCCTTGTAATGGCCTTGATCGTTTTCATGCTTTCAAGGCCCAACATGATTTTCGCAGCACTGCTTACCTTTGTGGTGCTGGCGATTCAATTCGTTGAGCTCTATCGATTCACCTCCCAAACCAACCGCAAGCTTACCCGCTTCCTTGAGTCAATAAAATATTCTGACTTCATTTCTGGTTTTACCAGCGACAACCAGCTAGGTAAAAATTTCAAAGAATTGAACGAGGCTTTTAACGAAGTGTTGGAGGCGTTTCGGAAAGCACGATCCGAAAAGGAAGAACATTGGCAATATCTGAACACCGTGGTGCAACAGGTGAGGACCGGTATTCTCTCTTTTGATGCTGAAGGCGAGGTGCAACTTATTAACGCCAATGCAAAAAAATTTATGGGAGTCTCTACCATCACTAACCTGGAGGAGTTGATTGACATCAACCCACGACTTTACAAAGCGATTTACGACACGGAGCCGGGTAAAAGCACCTTGTATAAAGGTAGTAGCGATCTCCTTTTGACTATTCAGGCAACGGAAATGAGAATGCGGGGAGATACAGTAAAGCTGGTGACCTTGCAAAACATCCAAACTGAATTACAAAGACAGGAATTGGAAGCCTGGCAAAACCTGACGCGTGTGCTTCGCCACGAGATCATGAACTCCATCACTCCTATTTCTTCACTTACCAGCACACTACGAGAAATTCTTGATCACGACCTCACAAGGGTAAACGAACACTATGAACTGAAAAATGAAGGAGCTGATGACTTGCGTGAAGGGCTGAACACAATCGAAAGTCGGAGCCGGGGTCTCATCAAATTTATTGATGCTTATCGGGAGTACACTTCTCTTCCGCAGCCAAATTTCAAAGTAATTAAGGTGAAAGACCTGCTCAACAAGGTAGAAAGCCTGATGAGAAACGAAATCAGAAAAACCAAGGTGACTTTTAGAGTAAACATGGTTGAGGATTTTTTAACCATCGAAGCTGACGAGGAGATGATCGAACAAGTCTTAATTAACCTTGTGAAGAATGCACTCGAGGCTTGCCAGGAAACAAAAGATCCTAAAGTCGAATTACATGCAGGCCACATAGATGAAAACGTGGTAATCCAGGTAGTTGACAATGGGCCAGGCATTATCAGAGAAGCACTTGACAAAGTTTTCGTTCCTTTCTTTTCCACGAAGGCCACAGGTTCTGGAATTGGTTTGAGCTTGTCACGACAAATCCTGCAACTACACAATGGTAGTCTTTCGGTTGACTCTGTGCCAAACGTGAAGACAGTATTTACGTTGAAGTTCTAAGAGAATTAAGGCGTTGCAGGAGTTCCCCTATCGGCACAAGTCTGCCCTTCGTGCCAATGCCATTCTAGTCCATTTACCATTTGATCGCTCCATTCTTTACATTCATCCTTGGTCCATCCGTCTTTACAATACGTATTTCCAGACGGGCCACAGCAGGCTGTGCAGACTCCTGTCTTTTCGCCACATGAAACTGCGGCTATAACGAGCAATCCGATCGCGATTGTGTTTTTCAGCATCTTGTTCATATGATTGATAGTTGGTGAATACGCAAATAAGGAACACTTGCAACTTGACTAAGCTGCGGGGCAAAGGTTAAATAACATAGGAGATTACTTGACGAGATACTCGTCCCAGTCATTTCCATACCCGCTATTGTCGCGGAGGAACAATGCATAAGACGGCTTATACGGCTTGCGCTTGAGCAGCATACCAGCTGCCTCAGGGCTGAAGTCACCTTTTTTAGCGTTGCATTTTTTACACGCTGTTACCAGGTTCAACCAAGAGTGGGGCCCGCCCTTTGAGCTTGGTATCACATGGTCCAGCGTGAGGTCTTTATGAGTACCACAATATTGACATTCATTATTGTCGCGCCTGAAAATATTCTGGCGGGTAAGGTTGACACCTTTATAGGGAGCACGAACGTAACGGTTGAGTCTAATGACGGAGGGCATGGCAAAACTCGCAGTAACCGTTCTAAGTTTATGGCCATTGGCGGGACGAATCATTTCACTCTTGTTGAGGTAAACAAGTATGAAAGCCCGCTGCACAGAACACACCATGAGAGGGCTAAAATCCTGATTTAATACCAATACCCTATTGTTCACGGTATGAAAGATAGCTCCAATCCTCGTTTTACACAAGATAGAGGAGTCACGGCAGGCACAGTTTGAAGCTAATTTTCAGACAAAATTCGTCTGATTCCACCCAGATAGTGAGAAATCACCTTTGTCTCGGGATCAATTATCCCTTCTTCGATTATCATATCAACCCGAACCTGTCCCGAAGCATGAATGATTTTCCGATCTTCAAGAACGATACCCACGTGGGTAATTGTTCCGTCCTTGGAAAAGTACGCAAGATCACCAGGTTCAGCATCTTCCAATCTCTCCACCCTTCGCCCAGCCTGTGCTTGCTGCGAAGAATCTCTCGGAATAAAATATCCACTGATCTTAAATACCATTTGTACGAACCCGGAGCAATCAATTCCAAAGGGACTTTTTCCTCCCCACTGATATGGTGCGTGCAAATACTTTTGAGCAACTGCTTTTAGAAACTCAAAGTCGCGTTTTTGACCGAGGCTTTTTGATTCGCCATTAAAGGCAAACTGCTCTTCCATTTTGAATAGTTCAGATCCCGAAATTGGAACAACACTCCCCATCACGATCGTCAACGGACTCTTTTTGTAAAGAATATTGGAGGCAATGTCGGTCGTGATTTTAAAATTGGCATTGTTGATTTGATCGAAGTACTCAGCGGTAATCACGTGATGTTGTTTGCGATCAATCCACCCTTCGTAGTGATCGGTAAATATTTTGATGTTTGCCCATTTCTCATTTTTGGAAAAAGACAATACCTCATAATGGTCTCCAAAAAGGAGTTGAGTTACCTGCTCCGATCGATCATCCGGATCTTCTCGCACAGGCACCACTGCTAAACGACAAACGCCATAATCTACGATATCCATCCTACCTGATTTTTATTCTATTAAGTTCACGTTTCACATCTCGCTCTTTTATGGTTTGTCGCTTGTCATGTACTTTCTTTCCTCTGGCAAGTGCTATTTCCAATTTTGCATAGCCTCTGTCATTTATAAAAAGTCGTAGAGGCACTATTGTCAGTCCCTTCTCTTCCGATTTTGTTTCAAGTCGTCTGAGCTCGGCACGCTTTAACAAGAGCTTTCTCTCACGAGCAGCTTCGTGATTGTAGTGAGTTCCCTGATCATAGGGCGTGATGTTAATTCCTTTTACAAACAATTCACCATTATTGAAGTAACAATGGCCATCCTGAAGGTTAACTTTTCCTTCTCGAATAGATTTGATTTCGGTTCCTTTCAAAACCATTCCCCCCACAAACTTATCCAGCAGCTCATACTGAAAAGTAGCTTGTCGGTTTTTGATATTTACATCGTTAGAAAATCGTTCTTTCTTCACTTCTCCCGCTATTTCGGTTTTTCAAATATCTTTTTTAGTCGTTCCTTTTTCAACATCCGTTGGCCGGTCTTGCCCTTTGCTATTATTCGATTATCAACTTTAACTTCAATATCACACATCAATTCATTTCCGCTGATGGCCGCCACAGTCGCTACCACACTCAGCTTCTCACCTACAAAAGCTGGGCTAAAATGATCAATACTCAAATGCGTTCCAACTCCCTCTTCATCATCGTCCTTCATCTCAATAAAAAATAACCGGGATGACCACTCCATATCACGCGCGAGCGCAAAGGTAGAACAGACAGCATGAAGCACTTCTCCATGAAAGATCGCCTGATCTTCCGGCACAATCCTGCGCTCATATCTTTTCTGATCACCGATCTTAAAAATACTTTTCATGACAGAGGCATTCGGGCCAAGGGTGAGACTTCAAGTGTCGCAAAATCCCCGTTGAGAAATTTATAATGGCCAGCAATGGCAATCATTGCAGCGTTGTCAGTACAGTACTGAAATTCGGGAATGTAAGTGCGCCAGCCAAATTTCTCTCCATGTTCGTTTACAGCCTTGCGCAATCCCGAGTTGGCAGATACACCACCGGCAATAGCAATCTCTTTGATATTCAAGTCTTCACTCGCTTTCCGCAAGCGACTCATTAACATCTCCACAAGATGCTTTTGCAAAGACGCACAAATATCATTTCTCCTTTTTTCAATAAAGTCAACATCAACCGCCAATTGGTCGCGAATAAAATACAGAAAAGCTGTCTTGATACCGCTAAAAGAAAAGTCGAGCCCGGGCATTGAGGTGGCCGGAAAAGAGAAAGCATTTTCATCACCCTCTTTTGCGTACTTATCTATCAGTGGCCCTCCAGGATAAGGCAGGCCCATGATCTTGGCTGCTTTGTCAAAAGCTTCCCCCGCGGCATCATCTTGCGTTTCTCCAATTACCTTCATCGACATATAGTCCTCCACCAACAGGATTTGCGTGTGGCCACCGCTCACGGTGAGACACAGGAATGGAAATGACGGCTTTGGCTCGTCAATAAAATGGGAAAGCACGTGAGCTTGTAGATGGTTCACCTCAATCAGCGGAATGTTTTCTGCAATCGCGATCGATTTTGCGAAAGAGACGCCTACCAACAGCGATCCCAGCAATCCAGGGCCTTTCGTAAATGCAACAGCGTCAAGCTCATTCACTTTTATACCAGAAGAGGTCAATGCTTCGTTTACTACGTGGACGATATTCTGTTGATGAGCGCGAGATGCAAGCTCGGGTACCACTCCCCCATATTTGCTATGAACCGATTGCGAGGCTATAACATTATTAAGTACCTTGCCGTTGCTTATAACAGAAGCTGAAGTCTCGTCACATGATGACTCTATGGCAAGGATTTTGGGATGCATTTTAGTGTAAATGAACCTGCAAGTTATCAAAATTCGGATTCTTTCTTGGTTGAAGAGGGTGTTCTTGTATACCCTATACTTCACCCTTGCTTTCTTCCTGTTAAGCTTTGGGGTTTTTCAAATTCCTGCGGTACAAAGAACAGCTGCCAAGTACTTCACTGATCGCCTTTCTGTAGCCTCTGGCTTCACTACAACATTCGAATCATTTTATCTGGTTTGGTATGATCGGCTTATGATCGAAGGATTGTCGATAAGTGACCCTGAGGGAAATACGATGATCGCTGCTAAAAAATTGGCGATCAATTTTAGAATTAGCTATTTGTTTGATGATCAGGACGTCAACATCGATGCTGCCACTGTTGATGGTGCAGACGTTAACCTCGTGAAGTTGCAGGAGAACGATTCAACTAAAGATCTTAATATAAATATTTTCATTAGCCGACTAAGTAAAAGACCATCGAATGGACAGCAAGGTAGCGCCAAGGTAAATATCGGGGAGATCATCCTTTCCAAATCGAAGTTCAGCTATAACGACCCGTGGAAAGATTCACTCGCACCAAAATTTGATTACAATCACTTTCGTCTGGCGTTGGATGATGGAGAACTCAACAACTTTAAAGTGATTGGTGATACGATTCAGTTCAAGGTGAATTCTCTGGCCGCTGTAGATGAACAAACACAATTCGACATCAAAAATATAAGTACATCGTTTCGCATATCGCAACGGTCAATGGAGTTTGTTGACCTCAAGCTTGATGCGGGCAGTAGTCACATCGAAGATAGCGTTGTTTTCACCTACCCGACTCAACTTGCGCTAAACGACTTCAACAATAAGGTGAATATCAATGCGAATCTTAAGAACACTACTATATACCCTGAGGACCTGGCCTATTTCGCGCCTGGAGTAGAGAAAATTCGCGACCCAATAAACATCACGGGGGAAATTTCCGGAAAGGTGAGCAGGTTATATGCAAGAGACCTTCGGCTTGCGATTGGAGATACTCGTTTCAATGGCAAAGTGGATATGGATGGGTTGCCTTATATCAATGAAACATTTATCAATTTGTCACTTCTACCTTCCACGGTAAATATCAATGATCTTGCCTTTGCTTTTCCACCAAGGACTTTCAAAGGCATCAAACCGCTGGGCGAATTTCAACTTTCTGGCAATTTCACAGGTTTCATTAACGACTTCGTTGCCAACGGAGTGTTCAATGGAAATTTCGGAAAAATATCTTCTGACGTAAACCTTAAAATCAACAGCAGCAACCCGGAACTATCGCAATATCGTGGCAATATCGAACTCACCAACTTCAGACTTAACACTTACCTAAAAGACACTACGCTATTCAAGAGTGTGTCGCTGAAAGGACATATTGATGGGCGAGGATTCACAGAAGACGCTGCAGATTTCAAACTGAATGGTGAGATATCCCATCTCGCTATCAAAAATTACGACTACAAAAATATCGTTACCGATGCGCGTTTCCGCTCTCAGTTCTTCAATGGAACAGTGACCATTGATGACCCCAATCTGAAACTAAACGCAGAAGGATCAATTGACTTCAGTAATCCTGAAAAACTGGTCAAGGTAAAAATGAATCTCGATACAGCCCTCCTGCATAATCTGGGGCTTTCAAAAGATTTGCTTTTTATTCGATCTGATATCAACATCGACTCGCGCGGATTAAAGATTGACAGCCTGTTCGGCCAGGCATCATTTACAAATACATTGGTCAGCTACAAAGATCAGTCACTCAGTGTTGATTCTGTTTATCTTATTTCGAGTAAGCTGGATAACGGTAGGAGTCTCTTATTGAAAAGTACGTTGGCAGATATAAACCTTCATGGCGAATATTACTACTCCTCTCTTTTCAACGATGTCAACAACCTATTTAAGGAATTCTACCTCACCATCAAGAATGATAAAGAAGCTCTCGCCAGGCATTATGAAAACAAAACAAAACGGGCTCAAGATTACAATGCGAATTTTAATATCATCCTAAGGGATATCAACCCCGCGATTGAAGTAGCGGGTTTTGATCTTAAACTCTCAAAAAATACGTTGATAGAGGGTGAGTTTTCAAATGGTATAACTTCGATTTTTAGCACCTACAGCGAAATTGATACAGTTTATTATCGGGGAAAGGAATTTGTTCACAACACCATTGAATTCAGCGGATCAAAGGTACGCGACAGTACAGATATTCTGGCAATGTTAACAGTGATATCAGATAAGCAATCATTGTCAAAGGCTTTCAACAGTGAGAACATGATTGCTGAAGCCATCTGGAACTCCGATCACATCGAACTGGGATTAGATTTTGACCAAACTAAAACCAACAACTATGTGAGGGCAAAGGCAGCGGTAGATTTTCTGAACGACAGCACCCGTATCAAAGTTTTACCATCAAGGTTCCGGGCCCTGGATGAGATATGGAACGTTAGCCAAAACAACTTTACGCTATTCCACGATCAAGAATGGAACATTCGTCAGCTAGCTGTGAACAGTGGAGACCAGGCCATTATTTTGGAAGGTGATATTTCTAAAGACCCGGCCAAAACCCTGGAGCTCCAGGTCAAAAATTTGAATCTCGACTTCTTGAACACGGTGAGTGGCGAAAAATTTACCGGAGTGGTGAACGGATCAGCAGAGGCTCGTGACCTGTACAATAATCCCTACATTCAAAATGATATAAGTATTAAAGCTCTTACGATAAACGATTTTCTCATCGGAGATATTTCCGGGATCAACGTTTGGAATCAGCAGAACCAAAGATTTGATATTGATTTTTCAATCGATCGACTAAACACAAGGACGGTTGCACTAAAGGGCTTTTATAATCCAAGGGAAGATGACCCCTTGCATGTGCAAGCCAAACTAAATAAGGCCAACCTAAAAATCGCGGAGCCATTACTACAACATCTCTTCGCCCAAATGGGTGGTGAACTTACAGGCACCTATAATATCAGTGGCACATTCGGTCAACCAAAAATCGAAGGCAAGGGAGATATCGAAAATGGTCAAATCATGATCAATTACCTCAAAACACTTTACTCATTCACCGGTGAGTTTGAAATGACACCATCTCAACTCGTGTTTAACAACTTTTCTTTAAGCGATGTATTGAAAAATAAGGGAACCCTAAATGGCTTCATCGCACACCGAAACTTCAATGAGTTCAGATTAAATCTCGATGCGACCTTCAACAATTTTCAACTTCTCAACACGACCAGCCGCGACAATTCTCTGTTCTATGGTCAGGGATATGCTTCTGGAAACGCAAATCTGTTTGGACCCTCTGACAACCTGAAAATTTCTGCCACAGCCAGAACGGAAAGGAACACAAGGATATTTATCCCAATGACCAGTTCCGAAAGCGTTGAAAAGAAAGACTACATCAACTTTGTGCACTTCACAGACACCGTTGCCCTCGCAGAAAACGACAAACGGCTGGTAAAACGAAATCCAACATCCAGTGGCCTATCGATGGACATTAATCTTGATATTACACCTGACGCATATACCGAAATCATATTTGATATAAAATCCGGAGACATTATTCGCGGACGCGGCAATGGAGATATCAAATTACAACTAGACACAAAAGGAGACTTCTTCATGTTTGGTGCCGTGGAATTTACTCAGGGCGCATACAACTTTACCTTATATGATATCATTAATAAAGAATTTGATATAGAACCAGGAAGCAGGATCACATGGTACGGCAATCCATATGAAGGAATCATGGATATCAATGCTAGCTATCGTCAAATGGCTTCACTGATTCCTCTCCTCCCCGACCAGTCAGAAGAAGTCATTTCTAAT
>JBFWZR010000093.1:0-16517 GCA_050185175.1 Cyclobacteriaceae bacterium | reverse complement strand
GGCGTCTCACCAAACTCTATCACACCTACCCACGAGTCACCACCACCCACATAGCTGTGCTTCTCATCACCGCCACCCGGCCATGCTACTCTGAACACACCCATCGCGCCATCAATGCCATTGGCAGGAAGGTCTTTGCCAGCATAGGCGATTCGATAGTAATCACCCCATGCCACATCGAGTGATCCAAAAGTTTTCTCAACTTCATTGGCGGCCTCGACTAGTAAGTCAACGGCTCTCTTAGGGTCGGCAAGTCCGTCAGGTGTTTCAATCGGGCGATTGATGTCCCACGGTGTAGTGTAATTTTCCTGAGGTGAAATTCTATATTTCCTAGCCCAGGAATAAAATAGCACCGTACCTTTCGAATCTGCGTCAGCCTCGCGATCCCATTTCTCTAACACGGCTTTCGCTTCTTTAGCTTTCGCTGCATTTGATTTATCGATAGCAGCAAACAAGTCGTCCAAGATTCGATCTGCAAATTCAGAACGAGTGGACAATTTGTAGTCAACCAGTTCATCATATGTGATGGACGAATCTTCCATCATCATTCTTGCAGCTCGCTGTGGCCTGAAGGCCATATTTCGCGGAGCCATATAGGGGGGAAAGTCATCTGGATTTAAACTCAAAGGAATCGTACTGGTCCAGGGTGGATCGTTTGCATTCTGCAACCATCCAATTTCCGGGTTCATCACTTTAGGAAGGTCTTCATAGGCATGCACGTCATTCCATATGTCACTCGACTTACCTCCAGGGATAACCCTGTTCCAGTAATTCCAGTCGCCCTCTGCTCTTTTGGGAACGAGTCCGTTAAACAAATAGAAAATGTTTTTTTCTTTATCCGCGTACATCACATTCCAGAACGGAATCTGCGCCATCTTCAGTGCTGACTCAAACTCGTTGAAGTTGCCGCTGTTGATCATGCGCCACCACTGCTGAAACATATTAGGTCTGTCGGTGCCTGCCATGCGGATGGCAAGTGCTTTGCTGTCTGACCTTTTTACTACGGGTCCATGGAGTGTATTTTCGATTGTAATTTCATGATCAGCAAACGTTCCATCTTCCTGTTTGATTTTTAATGTCTTTGTATTTGAAGTGAAGTCTTTCCTTTCACCATCCAGCAGATAGCCACCATCCTTCAATTCCAATTCATAGGTATCTGTGTTATCGATCGTGTTGTTCGTATGACTCCATCCCATGTTTTCGTTGAAGCCAATGGCAATACCGGGAAAGCCTACCAACGTGCTACCGTACATTCTTTTGCCATTGAGGTTAAGTTGGGACTCGAAAAACAAGAATTCACGATACCAGGGCAAGTGTGGATTTTGCACCAACATAGCATTGCCGGAAGCAGAGAGGGTTGGTCCGACTGCGTATGTATTGGAGCCCATGTCTTTCCATTGTTGAACCATACCAAGATCACCGCCAGCAATGAATCGGGTGAATATGACATAGAGCGCATGAAGGTTCGCATCTTTTGTAGTAAATGGGAGTACAACTTGGTTCTTATCCTCTATTGCCTCTGGATGAGTTTGAGCGTAGTCATTCAATCCTTTCACGAATGCTGCAAAAATCTTCTTTGTCTCTTCATCCTGATCTCTCTCCCATTGATCGGCCAGCTCCGGTAACCCAAGTGTATGAATGAGTATATCATTGGGTAAGCTGCTTTGCCCCCAGTACTCAGCACCTTTTCCTCGCCCACTTCCGTACAGCTCGGTGATCATGTTGGCATGGTTGTGCATCTCTGCCCAGCCCTGAGCATAGAAGAGATCTTCAATATTGGAAGCTGTCACATGAGGCACGCCCCAGGTGTCCCATTCAATTTTTGTTCTGTTATCTTGTGATGGAGCGCAAGATAGAATACTGAAAACAATGACGATTAAAAATGCAGGTAGAATGACTTTCATTACTAAATGTGGTATGTATGGATGCCCAATATAATAAATGCCAACCAGCGAATCGCCAGTTGGCATCTGCAATTGATAATGAAAGGAACTTGCTTCCGTTATTGAACTCTTGGATTCATCGACTGGCCTTCAATACAATCCAGGAATTGGTTAGGCTTTATGTTTTTGTAGCTGTCAGTTTGCCCACTGGGCCATATGATCTCGATTGAGTCAATTTGTTTTGACTTTCCAATTCCAAAGTGAGCACGTAAGTCATTTGAGCCAAGAAACGTTGCATTTGATCCTACCTCGCGATATTGCGTAACATTTTTTCCGTTGATCTTTGCTGTGAGTTTTACCCTTGCCCCCATCCCATCCTTGTTTGATTTTGTGCCGATGCATTTAAGCGTCACCCAATTGTTGTCATTGTCGGTGTCGTTTCGATATAGGTGATTCAAATCGCCACCGGCCAGATAGCCTGTTTTGTTAGAAACAAATAGATCAATCCTCCCATCATTGTTATAGTCGCCAGCACTCACTCCCCAGGTGTTCTTTTTTACTTCAACGAAATGACCCTTAGTCACACTCTCAAACTTTCCATTGCCGAGATTTTCATAATAACGGTTTGCCTGGCTTCCCCCGTTACCAACAAATAAATCAAGGTCTCCATCATTGTCAAAGTCTTCCCATATGTTGGCTAGTGAAATACCAACGTCCGTTGCAATTGCCCCTTCGTTTACACGCACGATCGTATCACCTTCGTTCTTATATAAGTTGTTTCGCAGGCCCCCCTGAGCACCACCCCAGTTGGTTACGTAGGCATCCAGGTCTCCATCGTTATCATAGTCGACCCAATTCCATGTCTGTCCATCAAGTGAATCCTTGGCAAAAACCTCTTTGGTTAGCTGTTGAAATCCAAGCTTGCCGGTTTCTTTCAGCATGTTCTTATATAAATAATCTGGTGCGAGTGTGCCGTTGGCTGGTCCTGCGCCAATAAACAAATCTGAATCGCCATCCTGATCGTAGTCGGCCCAGGTAGCGTTAGTGAATGGGGCGGTTAGGCGCGTGATCGGTGTGGTAACAAGCGGTGCGAAAGTACCTTGCGCATCACCATTATTTTTGAAAAGCAAATTGCTGGTGGAGGGAAGTCCAACAAATCCACCGGCTGGGTGGATAATCAACAAGTCTAATAGTCCATCATTGTCAATATCGCGCCACGCTGAGGCAAATCCTTTGGCAGCGCTTTTGGTCACATCATAGTTTTCGTTGCGTTGAAAACGTCCCTTGCCAACGTTGTGGTAAAGAAGTGATCCGATGTTAGTGAATGCATTTACAACAAAGAGGTCGGCCTTACCATCGTTATCATAATCACCCCATGAGTGACCGAAGGTGGCAGTTTGCATGTGGGTGACTTCACCCGCATCAACTTTGGTAAACAAGTCGTTCCCTTCATTTCGGTAAAGGGTGTTGAATCCTAACGGTCCATTGGCATTGGAGAGAAATATATCGAGGTCCCCATCACTATCATAGTCGACAAAACTGGCTCCATTGGTATTGGTGGTGTCGGTGGCAATAATGCCCTCTGAGATAAGGGTAAATGTTTGAGCCGAACCTGTTAAAATGCATAACGTGACGAAGCCGAAAAGAAGGCTTGTAATAATTGACGACTTTTTCATGACAGATAGATTTTGAATCTTTTCTGCGATGCTAGTCAATCGAAGTATCAGAGGGTTTAATCCTTATAAGGATGAGCAATAAAACAACATCAAATACAATAAAGCGCGGTAGCCTGGGCATTGAACCCTATTAGTAAACTCAACATTTAATTAAATACTGTCTAGACCTTTCTGGCAACCAGCACTCGATCTGGATCTGTGATTGTTAGTGACTTTACTTTTTCCTTTTCAAATTGGAAGGATACCGTAGTAGATGGCGTTCCATTGTGAAAAAAGTTGTGGTCTCCAATCTTGTAGAGGGCACCACCGGAAGAACCGAGCGGTCCCAGTGAGATTACATCAAATGAATTCAACTTGATGCTAAATCCTTCGTCCTCGCCCTCACCATATCGGTAATCACCGAGGTATGTATTTTTCTCGTCTTCACTCAAATCCTCATATTGATCTCCATTGGCATCACCCAGCGATTCAAGGTACGTGATTAGTTTTTTTAAGTTGGCTATGTTCTCTTTCGACATCGTGTCCTCCATACGCAAGCCAGCTTTTGCATGACGAAGCAAGCTGATGCCATGGGGGCCGAGGTTCCTTTGGATGCCAGGAGAAAATTCGATCATGCTTCTGACGGCATCATAAGCGCCCATCATCGCATAAGTGAATATATTCGGTCTCGCCCCGTTGTTCATGAGATACATGGCAATATCCCTCCTGCCAACATGTGAGGCGGCACCCAGCGCTGACTCAAAGTCTCCAAACCTCCAGTCCCATGAAGCTCTTGCCAGTTCGGGGCGTTTGCTCACCAATTCTTTTACGCGATCGAAATTACCGTGTGAGGCACCAACTACCTGATTTAATTGCTCGTAGGGCAATGAGGGATATCCGTAATATGGCTTGGATCCGAGGTCATTTTTAAATTTTTCCTTTTGGTGAAATGAAGAGTCACCAGCGAAAATATTTGGCACAACGGAAATACCCGCAGTGGCAATTAAGGCACCTTTAATGAGTTTGCGTCTTGAAATGGGAGTAGTTGGTGTCATGGAAAGATCGGATTAATGAATGTATTCACGTCTCCCAAATCTAACGATCCTTCAACATTCAAGTTTGCCCTGTTATCCCATATGATCCCAACGTGATGCGAAATGAAGGGTATCAAATGTTAAAACAATGCGATGTCTACAACCTGCGTTGACAGATGACAAACTGATTGAGTCTTACTATAAACTGATTACTCATTTCTAAGCACTTGTGCGGGATTGAGCCTCGACACTCTCAGGGCGTGAAATGTTGTTATCAACACCACAATAATTAGTAACGAGGTTGCTGATAATCCAATTGCACTCCATGAAATAGGAACCTTGTAAGCGAAATCTTCAAGCCACTGTGTGACCAGAAAATAGGCCAGCGGTAATCCTATCACTGATGCGGCAAATACCAAAGACACGAATGATTTTGAAAATGCAAAAATGACATCAGGTACTTGCGCGCCCAGCACTTTTCGTATGCTCATTTCCTTCAATCGCTGCTGTGCAGAGAAGGAGGCAAGTCCGAATACACCAATCACTGCGATGGCAATTGATATAGATGTAAGCCAGAAGCCGATTTTAGATAATCTGTCCTCTGCCTGGTATTGACTGTTTAGATCTTCGCGGAGAAAATAAAAATCACCGGCCATATTACCTCGGTACTTATTAAGTGTTGAGATCACCTCATCCCGTAGCTGATCAGTCTCCGCTGATTTGAATCTGATTACCAAATTTGGATTGCGATCAGCAAAGGTGAACGCTACAGGTCGAATCTGGCTTCTCAGGGATTCGATGTGAAAGTCACTGACAACTCCGACAATCCTCCTTTCACCCTCAGATCTTCCTATCATATTGAAGAGTTCAATTTTTCTTCCGATGGGGTCATCTTTCCATGGCATCTGATCTATCATTGCTCTGTTGACGATTACCGGTGCGATGGAATCTTCCGACAGGGTTGCAAAATCATGACCAAGCTCCAACTTCATTTGCATGAGATTAAAGAACTTCTTATCGCAACGTGTGCGATATATTTCTGCCCGCTCTGACTGTTCCATCCCTTCCATGCGAGCCAGACCGGTAGCCAATTGGGCATTGACACTTCCGGGTATGCCCGATGCAGCAGCTACATCAATGATGCCATTAATATTTTTTAGTTCTCCCTTGAGCTGTTCGAACGAAGCGTTGTCAAATCCATCCACATAAGCAATCTCTTCTGTAGCAAAGCCAAGATTCTTGTTTTTCATGAAGGTTAGCTGCTTGCGAATCATTAGCGATCCGGTCAGTAGTATCAGAAGTACAATGAACTGCCCTGCTACCAGGACAACCCTCAAGGATCCTTTATGAGACGTCTCACGACCCGATGACTTCAGGTATAATGCCGGGTTGAGTTTCGCCATATAGAATGCCGGGTATATTCCGGAAAGGATAACAATCATTGCCAGCAATCCTAGAATAGCTGCAATTACGGTAGGATTCACCAGGTGTTGAATCGGTATTTGCCTGCCAACAATGGAGCTAAAGATCGAGAGACCAAATGGAATCAATACCAGAGCCAGGGCCATAGCAAAAATTGCATAGAAAAAAGCTTCGCAGGTAAATTGAAAAGCGAGCTCTGCATGTCGTCCTCCCAAGCTTTTTCGCATCGCCACTTCTTTCAATCTCAAAGAGGCTCGAGCTGTTGTCAGGTTAACAAAATTGACGCACGCGATAATTACAATTAACAAACCAATGGTTGCCTGGAGAAACAAGTAGTTAATATTCCCGTTGGGCTCAACTTCATTGGATAGCGAAGATCTGAGATGGATATCTGTAAGTGGTTGCAAGTCGAATTCAGTTGCAGACTTAAGGTCATCCGGTAAATGACGTGTTACTAAATCTGCCAGATTATTCCGGACATTGGTAATATCACTGGCCACTGGAATCTCGATGTACGTCCACGCGCCTGCAAAATACCAGTCACTGCCGTGCATCCCGTACCATAAATTATTGTTCGATTCAAAAGGTGCGATCAGATCAAAGTGGAAATGTGAGTTAGAAGGTAGGTCGTTGATGACAGCGGTCACCTGGTATACGACATCTTGCCCCCAATTTCGATAATGAAGCTGTTGGCCAATTGGATTTTCTTCTCCAAAGTATTTGGCGGCATGACTTTTTGTAATAACGATACCATCTGGCCTTGTCAACGCAGATTTGGGATGGCCAGATAGCCATTCAAAATCAAACATCGCAACCACAGATGAATCCGCATATGCGAAATTAGGTTCATTAAATCGCTTTTCTCCAATTTGAACGAGCCCATATCTGTCGCGTAATATCCGGGCAGCATTACTTATTCCGGCAATCTCTGATTTTGCAATTGGTGCTAAGGCCAGAGGCGTGCCTGCACTCGCTGTGATTGAGTTACCAGTATTTCTTGTGTGCTTAATTCGGTATATGGATTCCTTTTTGGAATGAAACTGGTCAAAGGAGTTCTCATCAACGATGTAGAGCAGTATTACCAGACTGACGAGCAGTCCGATTGTAAGCCCGGACAGGTTTATAAGAGAATAGAGCCGGTATTTAACAAATTGCCTGTAGGCAATGCGAAAGTAATTTGACCACATGGTGTAGGGGTTTTATTTTTTTAGTTGGCCACTACTGTGTAATCCAATTGATCAAGTGCCCAGTTGTACATGATGTATTTGGCAATCTTGTCCGCGTGTTCCTTTCCCGATATTTTGGAGATGAGATATAGTGAACCATCGATACCTGCGGAAATACCCTCGGTGGTGATGATGTGACCGTTGTCGATAAATCTTTTTCCCTTCACTACATTTATTTTGGGATAGTCATTTGCCAGTCCATCTTGACAGCAGTAGTGTGTTGTTGCCGTCTTGCCATCCAGAAATCCTCCCTTTGCAAGTAGAAAAACACCGGTACAAACCGACAGTAGATACTCTGAGTCTTTTCCGGCAGACTTCACCCATTGAATCACCTTTTCATCTCTCAAGGGTATTTCTGTTGCCCCACCCGGAAATACAATGATATCCGGCTTGGGGCAATCTTCAAGGGTGTACTGCGGCTTGATAGATACGAAACGATCACTTAATACCAGATCCTTCGATGAGGCTACAGTATAAACCTTATAGCCAGAACCGGCTGCCGCAAACACCTCTCCCGGCCCTGCAAAATCAAGTAGCTGCACACCTTCATGAACAAAGATGGCAACGTTCCTCACCTTATTGTCCTGCGCTCGGCACGAGGGCATCATTGAGATACAAAAAATGAGTAGCGTCAAAAATTTCATAAGCTTTAAATGTTTATCAGTCTTACGAATCAATGAGGAAGGTCGGATATGTTAAAGGTGTTTAGTGTCTCTTTTAAGAGTTTAATATGCGAAAAGTGCTAATTGTGCTACCAGATGCATATGACGCAGGCCTTTATTCGCTGGAAAGTGGTAACCATCGCCTTTTCATTGCCGTTTTACATAGTTGATTCCTATGGTTGAGGTTTGCTCCTATTGTTCCCAAGCACAGAAAAGAGGTGAGCTCTACTGTTCGCGCCATGACACCGACATGCCGAGGTACAGGAGTGGCGTTTTTATTATAGAATCAAAGGACATTCAGGAGTGCGATAACCACATCACCAGACTGGCCCTGAATGTGAACTTCTCCGGACCTCAAACGTACTGGGTGGGTGATCGTGAGTTTGTGGTGAAGCCCGGCAATTTTCTGCTTATTAATGAGGGACAACACTTCCGCACTAAGTTGAAATCAGACAAGCCAAACTTAACGGCTACGTTTGCCTTTCAGGTGGGTCTTGCCAGGAGAATGATGAATGCAACTGATGTTCTTTCCGATGAAACTGAAAATCAAAATCCAACCGAGTTCATTGAAAGAACGTATCCGTTGCCAAATAAGATGGCGCAACTGATGAAAGGGTTGGTTGCGCAGGGGCATGACAATTTAGAATTGCTGGATAGCCAGCTCAATACGCTTCTTGGTATGTGGCTGGAGATGAATGAAACAACACGCCATGAAATCATGTCCATCGACAAGGTAAAGATTGCCACACGAAGAGAGATTTATAAAAGACTACATTGGGCAAACGAATACATCCACAATCACTTTCATGAAGACATCACCGTTGAACAGATTGCGCATCAGGCATGCTTGTCGTCATTTCATTTCAAGCATCTTTATAAATCATACTTCAAAACAACTCCCTACCAACGCATAATTCAGCTGCGGCTTGATGAAGCCAGAATTCTTCTATCAAAAAAAATGAAGGTTTCAGAGGTTTGCCGATCTATCGGATGGAAAGACTCATCTTCTTTCATCCGCCTATTCAAAAAAAACTTTGACATCACTCCTCTCGCCTTTCAATTGGAGCAGGCAAGCTAGTTCCCAAATGCGCTGAACTTTTAGAGTTCGCGAATCCAGATGTTCCGATAACTTACGGGATTGCTATGATCCTGAAGAATGATTGAGCCTTTGTCGTGACTCATATAAACAGGCAACCCTTTGTACTCGGTAGGTCCCCAGATTTGCGAATGATTTTGAACCAACACGCCATTATGCAAAACGGTGATATAAGCAGGTGATACTAACCTACCATTGTTGCTGAATCGAGGCGCGGTATAGATCACATCATAAGTCTGCCACTCTCCAGGTTTTCTGGTAGCATTGACTAATGGAATATGTTGCTTATAGATCGATCCAGCCTGCCCATTGGAATAGGTCTGACTTTCATAGCTGTCGAGCACCTGCAATTCGTATCGTTCCTGTAAAAAGATTCCGCTGTTACCTCTCCCTTGGCCATCGCCTACGACTACCGATGGACTTCTCCATTCAATATGAAGCTGAACATCTCCAAAGGTGCGTTTTGTTTTGATATCTCCTGTGCCTTTTACCACAGTCATCGCACCATCTTTAAGCTCCCACTTTGGTGTGGTGCCATCTTTTCCAACCCACTCACTAAAGTCTTTCCCATTAAATAAAATGATAGCATCACTCGGTGCGGCACCTGCAGCCTCACCTGGCGTTATCTTAGGTGCTTTTGGTTCATATATCTCTGTTGCTTTAGGATCTATGGAATTTCGATCCTCATATTGAGCGTGCAATGATGTGCCTACAAGAAATAGCGTCAGGAAAGTTATTGTTCTCATGCTTTGAATGTTTCCACTAAAAATAAACAATGACTTCCGTAAAGCCATCAATAGTGAGGCCAAAGTACTCACTCAAATAGAGGCATATACTTGTCCCTGTAGCCGAATAAGAGAGCGACATTCAAGAGAGCGACTACCAATGCTGGCCAGGTTTCAGCAAGATCCTGGTTGGCATAAGTGAAAATCAGGAAAGAAACTGAGAGCGGGAACAGCACAATAAGGATAAAGGCAGTCCACTTGTTGACGATTAATAGCAACCCGATGATAATTTCGAGCATGTATAGCAAAGGCAAGTACATATACACAGCGTCAATGAAATACCGAGCCTCATCAGGCATCTTTCCATACCCGGAAGGAAGAAAGTGAAAGAATTGATTAAGAGCGTAAATGACAAGAACTACTCCGAGCGCGATTCTCATCCACTTTGATGCTGCAGATTTCATGACATTCTAATTGGTTGTACCCAAGGTACGATAGGTACAACCCACTGAAAATGATGAAAGTCATTAACTACGCAGCAAAATTGAGTTGTCGGCTGAGCCTGCTTCTGATAAACTCATCCAGTTCCAGGAAGAAGTACTCATTTTCGAGCTTAAGTTCATCTTTCCTCTTTAGTGATCTGAATACCGGCTCGTAAAATTCAAGATCGATATCTCGCTGCTTGAGTTGAAGCAGTCCGTCAAAAATCCCGGCTAGTTCGGGGCGTGACGCTCTGTAGTGGAACTTGTATTCAATATACGTTGGCAAGTCAGTCAGCATCCGGTCGACCAATGCATCACGATGCATGTTCAAGATCGTTCTGATCTGAAATAGCTGAATGTTGGGATCATTTGCCCTTACACATCGGGCTCCTAAAAACGATGATTTGATAATCTTCATGGCGCTTAACTCGGTTAGAATCACACCTCAAAGATATACTAATATATTTAGTATTTGCTAACTAAGCTGGAATATTTCAATTATATGAACGATAAAACATTCATACTATAAATTACTAATATACAGAATATTAGATAACATATTATAAGGTAAAATTGTAAGCACTATACCTCTAATTAGGTATGATAATTTCTTTAGCATCATGGTAGTCTTTCATGAACTTCATGATGTTGGGAAAGCGGGTAAACTCCTCTTCGTAGTGCGTGGTCGTAACGATCACTGCTTTACTTCCAGCTCTCCAGGCAGCTTCCGCTCCTGTTGGGCTATCTTCAAAAATGACACACTCAGCTGTGCTGATGCCTAAGCCCTCCGCGACTTTGCGATATATCTCTGGATCTGGCTTGCCACGCTGCACGTCCCCTGCGTGAAGTACCGCTTTAAAGTAATGCCGGATATTTAAGTTGTCCAGCACAAAGTCCACGTTTTCCTTCGGTGCTGCTGAACCAATACCCATACTAATACCGTGGCGTTTTAGTTCTTCGAGAAATACGGACAGCCCATCGATCAGTGAAAGATGCGGTTTGAAGATTTCGCGATACTCAGCTTCTTTCCTGGCACCCAATGCCTGTCTGTCCTCTGAGGTAAACCTGTCTCCAAATAACCGGAGGAAGATTTCATCATTGACGCCATGTACCTGTTCTTTCACCTGTGGCAATGTAAGATCAAGTCCAAGATCCTTCAATAGCCTCTGCCAGGCCTGATGATGAACCATCATATTGTCCACCATCGTGCCATCGAGATCAAATATCACTCCCTTCATTTTTATCAATTTCAAGGCGCGAAGATAACAGACTTGAGAAAAGTTTCAGGCGGTCGCCAAAACCATAGTCGCTATTGCTCTTTAAGAGTCTCTACCGGATTTTTTGAAGCTGCCATTAGTGACTGCGTACTTATCGTTGCAATGGCAATAATTAATGAACTAAAAATCGCTGCCACGAAAACAGCAGGTTCGATTGGTGTCCTGTATGCAAACTCCTCCAGCCAATTATCCACCAGCAGGTAGGCCAAGGGAGCTGCAATGAAGATGGCAATCACAACCAGGCGTGCGAACTCAGATGAGAACAGAACAACAAGCTGTGACGTTTTTGCTCCCAGTACTTTTCGAATCCCTAATTCCTTCGTGCGCTGCTCTGCAGAAAAAGCAGCAAGCCCAAAAAGACCAAGACACGCAATAGTAAGAGCCATTCCTGTGAAGATATTCAGGATACTGCTCACGCGGCTGTCGCTCTTGAAGGTCTTGTCGAAATCTTCATCCAGGAAACTGTACTTGAATGGAACCGAATCATCAAGCTTAGCGATAGTCTCCTTTACATCGCTGATTACTGACTGTAGTTGTTGAGTATTTGTAATAACATTTGGGTTAAGCCTCATAGACAGAAACGAGCTACCAAGTCCATAATTCCAAAACTTATCATTACCTGGATGTATAATCATCAGCGGGTCTATACCTTGTTTCAGGCTTCTATAGTTAAAGTTCTTGACCACGCCAATCACTTCAAGTTTCTCTTCGCGATCAAACGCCTGTACAACAAACTTTCCGATGGGAGAATCCGATGAATATGTTTCCTTTGAGCCCCAGCCCAGTGCTTTCACAGCTTCTTCATTGAGAATGATTCCATATTTGTCGGTTGCCCTGGATTCATCAAAGTTTCTTCCAGCCAGAAACGTAACTCCTAACAGTTCCATGTACTCACCATCAGCGCGCACATTGTTGATATCAATTGCGGGATTCTCCGGTCTGTCTGCGCGATATCTTTCTCCATCCCAAAAATTAGGAGGAATGGCAAATGATTTGCCTACATGACTGAAGGCCCTGTTCGACTTGAGTTCATTTTTCAGCACTTCGGTGTCGAAACCTAGTTGCTCGATATTGTGAATTTGCAGAACGTTAGACTTTTCAATTCCCAGATCTAGGGTGGTAACATAGGTCAATTGCCTCTGGACAAAGAATGTGCAAATGATGAGTGTAATGGAAATGGTAAACTGGAAGACAACAAGCCCGTTTCGAATTCCCTTGCCTTTAAACCCAGCACTTGCCTTCCCCTTCAACGTTTCAATAGGCCTGAACGCTGACAAGTACCACGCAGGGTAAACTCCGGCCAATGTTCCCAAGATGATTACAAATAGAATAACTCCTCCTAATACCCATACATTTGACAAGTACGGTGTGAATGATAAGTGCTTCATGGCCAAAATATTAAATGTCGGCAATGACACCTTAGTAATTAACAATGCAATCAGAGTACTCACCAACACGAAGAGTATTGATTCGAAAATGAACTGCCTTATTAAGCTAGCCCTTTCTGATCCCATCACTTTTCTAATCCCTACCTCTTTAGCACGATTCGATGAACGTGCTGTAGATAGATTCATAAAATTGATGCAACTCAGTACCAATACTAAAACACCAACCACGCCAAATATCTTAATGGTTTGTGGATTTCCTGAAGGACCAAAACGATGGTTCCCAGGCTGGTCCGCGAGATAGATTTTTTCCAGTGGTTGCATGTATAGCGCCCAGGCTTTGCCGCGGGTGTACTCTTCAAAAGTCTGGTTGAAAATTCTTTCTGTAGTTAGTGGTGCCCATCGCGGTGGTATCGATTGAATTTTATGTTCAAGTGCACGCACGTCAGTCCCCTCTTTCACCAGACCATAAGTTGAAAAAGCAGTCCAAATCCACTTCCAATCGTCACGATCTAAAATGGGCTTAAGCGTAGACATCGAGATCAGCATGTCAAACTGAATATGCGATTGACTTGGTACATCTTCGAGCAGACCTGTGACTGTATAAGAGTCCCACTCTCCTTTCTTTGATTTGATAGAGATAGTCTTACCAATTGGATCGCTGTCACCGAAGTATCGTTTGGCTGTTGATGCCGTGACCACAATACTATTGGGTTTGATCAGTGCAGTTGAAGGATTACCAATGATGAATTTGAAGCTGAACACTTCGAAGAAATTGTCATCAGCGGCAAAACACCGATCCTCTGTCATCAGGTTGTACTCTTTGTCTCCATCGGTATTTGCATTGATAGTTTGCTCACCCAGTGCCAGAAGACGCGTCACCTGCTCGAATTCTGGTGCGTCCTGCCTGAGGGCAATTGCTACGTTGGGACCGGTGGAAGCAAACTGAACATCCCAATCATCCCAAATCAAAGGCTGATTAATTCGGTATATCCGATCACTTTTTGAATGAAATGTGTCGTAGCTCATTTCATTATAAACAAATAGAGCAATGATCAGCGAGACAGAGATGCCCAATGAAAGTCCAATGACATTCAGTACCGAAAATTGTTTTTGCCGGGCGGCATTTCTCCAGGCAACCTTTGTCATGTTGCCGAGCATAATGGCCTGCCCACTTCGAGCTACTCTTCTTGATGAAAATCCGCCAAGCAAATGAATAGCATCGAGCCAATACATCAAAGAAGCAAAGAATCTACCACGCTCCTGAACTCTGGCTTCATAGATTTCTTGCAGATCACCTAGCATCTCCTCTTCGAATTTATCACCGAGGAATTTAGTTACCAGCCAAGTTGCTAGCTTCGGTGGCTTTTCATTTTTTATCGTCATATACCACGGAAGCTTAGTTGAGGAATGAGTTTCCACATCTGTTGACGGACTTCCTGGGAAGCTTTCAGCTGCTTCATGCCGAGATCAGTAACATTGAATAATCGTTTTCTTCTGTCTCCACGTTTGTCACTTTGACCGCCCAGCTTTGACTTAAGCAGGCCTTTATCCTGAAGTCGGTAGAGCGTGATGTGTACCGCACCAAGCAGCACCGATCGTTCACTGTGCTTTTCTACTTCTTCTTTTACAGAGATACCATAGGCATTCTCTCCAAGGATGCACACGGCCAATAGGATCAACTCCTCGAACTCACCGAGACCTTTGTTCTTCATATGGAAGATTAGTATATATACAAAATTATAACTAATAGAACGAGAGTTGCAACAGATGGTTGCGGATATCCCGAATAAATTAAAGATTGACTTGTCTTGAATGAAACTAAGGGACGATGATCACTTTCCCCAAATACTCCCCTTTTCCAAAATAGTTGAAAGCATCCTGTATTTGGTCAAATGGAAATATTTTGTCGACTCCGATAATGAGATTTCCAGAAACCGTAAGATTTGCCATCTCGCTAAGATCATCAGGACTATATTTCAGACCTACCATCGTTACTTTTTTTGAAGTAAACGCTGACGACAATTGACCCCAGGTCGCTATTCTTAGTATGGTGCCAGGCGTACCACCAGTCATTATGAATTTGCCCCTGGATGTAAGAGCTCTTCGATAGTCTGAAACAGATCGGGTGGCGATGTTGTCGAGAATTAAGTCGTATTGTTGATTTTGTCGTGTGTAGTCGTGGGTCTTGAAATCTATCACATGATCAGCTCCCCATACCTTCATTTGATCAAATTTGGAAAGCTTATCTACTGCAGTCACCACTGCTCCTACTGCATTTGCCAACTGAATAGCAAACATACCTACTCCACCACCGGCTCCGTTGATCAGCACGTTCATACCTTTATCTAGCCCGCCTTTGCGCAAGCCTTGTAATGCCAAAAGTCCGGCTTGTGGAATTGCGCTAGCTTGATCATACGAAAGCTTATCAGGTATTTTAGCCAACACATTCTCATTACCCAGTGCATATTCTGCAAAGCCACCCCATTTTCCACCAGAAAGGTCACCAAAGACACGATCATCCTTTTTCCATCGGGTAACGTTTGGTCCCACAGACTCCACCATCCCTGCTACATCGCATCCAATGATTGTTTGTCTTGGTTTTCGCATGCCACCTATCAGCCGCGCCATGAATGCGCCAGTAAGCAAATCATAATCCCAGGAGTTGATACTTGTGGCCTGTACTTTTATAAGTACTTCCCGGTCTGAAGGGACTGGATTTGGTATATCCAGAAGTGAAAGATTTTCAGGCCCACCGTATTGTGTGTACACAGCCGCTTTCATGCTGTCAATAAGACGTTTGTTTCAGCACTAAGTTACAATTCTTAGGGTTTTGCATCAGACTTCAACATTTCCAGAGCCACCTACAATGCGCTTTGTCAGATACTCCCTATCATTTTTAGTCCACCGTTAAGCCAATTTATCGAAGTACTCGCGTTCGTTTGTTAAACCGACCGATTGTGTAACACGATATTAAGAAATCAAATTTTCGAATTAACTAACATCATCATGATGCATGAAGAGAGCGACCGACCTCTACTTGTCAGTCAGAGGATAGCGCAGATTTGTATGTTTTTGTTTGCTGCCATCGCCCTTTTTGGGGGATCTATGCAAATGTTGGTTAGTCAGCCTGACACGACCCCGAGATTAGACAATATACATCGCTTCCTGGCTGGCATTTATTTGGGGATGGGTATCATCTGTTTCTGGACGGGGTGGACGATTCGCAAGCACGACACACTTGTTTTCTTAATTTCATTAGGTGCAATGATGGGCGGCATCGGAAGGATGGTGTCAATCAGTGTTCTAGGTATGCCGGAACCGCACGCACTATGGCTTAGCTACCTCGGTGCCGAACTAATAATTCCAATAATTGCTATGGCCGCGCAACTTAAAGCCTATCAAAAACTGAAGCGGCCTCAGGTTAAGATGTGATGTCAAATCATTTTTGCCCTTCATTCTTAGCATTGGCTAAAAGAGTAACTTTCTTATTATTTAAATATTAAATGCTGCAATTCTTGAAAGCACCGTGGGTTGGCTTCCCCATGAAGGGACTGGCCATGTTGGCACTCGTGGTGATTGGGGTCGGTGTTATTACTTATTTCCGTGTAAGCCAGGCCGTAGAAGATTTTATTCCGGTATCAGGTAAGGTTATAGAATGGAGATTGGA
>JBFWZR010000092.1:0-16708 GCA_050185175.1 Cyclobacteriaceae bacterium | reverse complement strand
GTTACGTTTTTCTCCAGGTTAAAAAGGGCATTTCTCCAGGTCTCTGACCTTGACCCATGGTTGACGAGAAGCAACCCGATCTTTTGATCACTATTTGCAAGCAGATTGTCGGTTGTCTTTTCTTTTGATCCACAGCTGGTTAGAATTGCCAGGGGCACAATCAGGAGCAGGGCTGCAAGCGTGGCCGAAACGGTCTTGGATGTCATTTTATTGATATTTTAAATTAGATTAATTCTAAATAACAAAAATAGCAACGGAATCAAACTCTCCAAAGGCAGGACCGAATTTGAGAGGAATTAATCTGGAGTTAACCTTGGCAGGCTAGTTCAGCTGATAATTCTGCGGCTTTTTGGGTATTGAAGTTCGAGAGGCGAAAATGAGGACCTGAATAAGTATGCCTATTCCGATTATAATCACCAGTTCAAATTGAGTGAGGAGGGTAGAGCCGGCCAGTATTTTTTTGGATTGATCCTTCAGTACTTTCCCTTCAGTAATCTGAATTTTGGAAAGTTGATTAAGATCTCCAATGGTGGTTTCGAACTGATCTTCTATCTGGGACATGATCGGCAACCTGGATTCCTCGCTTTTTGATGTTATGAACTCACCCTCAAGTGTCTCAATTTCTTTCAACCCGTTTTTAAGCTGAGCAAAATATGAAGACTCCTCGCGGGTCAACTTCGTCTTGCCAAATGCAACTACCAATTCATTTATTGATTTGTTGTGATTACTGATTTTTTCTGCAAGCACCGATTGATCGATATAGTTGCTGCATGTGGACATTGTGATTTTTTTCTGATACAAATTTTCCGAGAGCAGAAAGATGTAACTCTCAACTAATAGTCGGTCTTCGTACACAGAATCAAAAGTAGAGTCCAGTGCATTTGCATTTCTTTTATCCACCCAATTGATAGCAAAGAAAATGGTCATGATAAGAGTTGCCCATACTGCTACTCTTTTTTTATGCGGTATACCATACATCCATTTCATAACGGAGCCTTTTTAGATGATCAGTTACTCCGAAGATACAAAATTCGAAAGGGGCAGGCGACTTTAACTTCGGTATTTGTCGTTAAGACCGATTCCTTTTAGGATCATGGGTAAGATTTTCTCCACTCGCCTCTGCCTCGTTTCTGGTCTGGCAGCTTCCGCCACGTATTCTATGTACTCCCGCTGTTTGAAGGGCGTCAGGGTTTGGAAGATTGTGGCCACTTTTTTCGCCTTTAATGCGTTGCCAAGTTCTGCAGGTAGCTCAATTTTTTTCTTAGCGGATGGCTTAATAGACCGGCCTTCTTTTACCACCTTAATGGCTTCATTGACATAGGCTTTGATCAGTCCAGGTTGAATCTCCTTCGCAGATGCAAAGCGCCACTGCCTCAATGCTTTGGTTTTGCCTTCCTGTGCATTGATCAACTTTTTCTCTTTGTCCTTTAACAGAGCGCCTTGATGAAACCAAAGCCCTACGTAGCTTTTGAAGGCGGCAATTCCTGCTACATTCATTCCCTGATAAGTGTATGTTGGTGCTCCCCACTTTATTTCTTCAGTTAGCTTGCAGTCAAGCAGAATTTGCCTCAGCCGAATCAACTCCTCTTTTCTTGGTGAGTTCTCGATGTAGTCATCAATAGAATTTGTCTTTTCCATTTGGCTTTGCTTTAAAACAAAAATAGCTGACAGGTGAAATTGCCCTTCTCCGAAATTGCTAAATGCTGAATTGTTCTCCGTCTTCCGGTATAGCAACTTTTTTGTCAAGGCCTTTGGCAACCAGTTTCTCCTTCAGAATCGCGCGGGTTACAATGCAGTGATTAATGGTGTCCATATGAACAGCTGCCACCATCCCTTTGGGATGAGCATTGACTACTTCAGTCACATCCGAATCTGTCATGGTGATCGGATCACCGGTGTTGAATTGCGCTCCTCCGGCATTTACTATCGTGTAAGTTGGTTTGAACTGGTTAAGTGCACTTTTTACTTCATCGCACCAGATCGTGTCTCCCGCGATGTAGATTCGTTTGTTACCTTTTGTTAGCACAAAGCCCGATACCTCGCCCATTCGCTGGCCCAGTTCTCCGGTTCCATGTTTGCCATTCGTTCGGTCAATACGGATTCCCTGAAACTTGTGTTGATCCGAAATACTGGTCACGTTCGTAAATCCGCTTTCTTTTATTTTGTTCAAGTCAGAGGGTTGACAAAAAATCGGCTTCGACTTTTCAATTGAGTTTTGAGCAATCGCATCCCAATGATCCCGATGTGTGTGGGTAATGAGAACAGCATCCGCTTGTGCGAGAATGTCTGAAAGCTCTTGATTGCTTGTTGGCAGGTCAACCATTGGAATCCTCTCGCTGCTTTTTGCGTTTTGAACAGGATCCATCGCACCCTTTGGCGATAACATGGGGTCAACCAGAAACCTGACACCACTCAGCCTTACTACCAGCGTTGCATGTCGAAGCAATCGAATGGAGTCGTTGATCTTTGCAGCGTTACTTTGATGGTGAAGAATTGGTGCGAGCGAAAGTGCCAGCCCAACTTTTAAAAACTCAGCTCTTTTCATTGCCGAATTTACTCATCTTTCAAACACGAAGCTGGGTTGATTCTTGAAGCCTTGAATGCTTGAGAACTCACCGTAAGCCAGGTAATGGCCAACACGATCAGGCCTGCACCAGCAAAGTATATTAAATCAAGATCGATGTGATAAGCGAAGCTATTGAGCCAGTCCTTGGCAAGGAAGTAACTTACCGGAAGGGCTACCAGCATAGCGATAACCACTATACGGGTGAAGTCCATTGAAAGAAGTTGAACAATTTGCCATTCTGTGGACCCCATCACTTTACGAATACCGATCTCTTTTCTTCTTCGCTCTGTGGTGAAAGTGGTTAAGCCAAATAACCCTAAGCAAGAAATCACAATGGCAAGTCCTGCAAAGTATCGGGACAACAGGGAAACCCTTAGTTCGGATTTGTATTGTTCCTGGTAGTCCTGATCAAGAAAAGTGAAGTCGAAGGCAAAGCCAGGATTGAAATCACTGTAAACGTTTTGTAGTCTGGCCAAAGTTTCGCGCTCACTTCCTTTTTCAATCTTCACCATAATTTTTCGTACGTGCTCGGGTGCCATGATAAAAAACATAGGTTTCACGTCAGTGTGCATCGACTCAAAGTGAAAGTCTTCAATTACTCCGATGATCGGGCATTTGTACGGGCCGAATTGTATCGCTTTGCCGATCGGTTCCGTCATTCCCATGGTTTCAATAGCGGCCTGATTAAAAATGACGGATAACGTGTCGTTGAAGTCTCTTGAGAAGAATCTTCCCTCTCGGAGTTGCAGACCCAGCATCTCCATGGCGTCATAATTCACCGGTCGATAGGCGAAGGATACCCGCTCAGACGGATCCTTTCCTTCCCATTCAATTCCACTGGTGTTGCCTCCGCCTACCATACTTTGGCCCATGCTTGTGGCTTTTACCACACCTGGGATTTTGTCCAACTCATTGATGAAGGTCTGAGTATTGTTCTTGATCTCACCCTCAATTTCAAAGTAGATCACATTGTCTTTATCGTATCCAAGATTCTTACTTTGAATAAAGTCGACCTGTTGATAAACAATAACCACGGCAACGATGAAAACGATAGAGAGGATAAATTGGAATACAACCAATCCTTTGCGTGTCCACACTTCACCTGGATTATTTGTTATTTTCCCTTTTAGAATTTGTGCGGGCTTAAACGAGGAGAGAAAAAAAGCAGGATAACTACCTGACAGAACACCTGTTACTAGTGTGAGGCATGCGAGGGAGAGCCAGAGCGTATTGTCAAAACGCAGTACCAGATCTTTTCCGGTGATCAAATTAAATTGTGGTAACAGCACATAGGTCAGGCCAATGGCGATCACCACCGCAAGGAATGTGATGATTGACGACTCTGAAAGGTACTGACCGATCAAGGCTGGACGGCTAGCACCAATTGATTTTTTGACACCCACTTCTTTTGCTCTTTTGGTAGCTTCAGCTGTGGCCAGATTCATAAAATTGATGCAGGCGATGATGAGAATGAAAATGGCAATGATGGTAAATAACCTCACGTACTCTATTCGACCACCCGATTGCACACCTGCCTCATAATGATCGTATAAGTAGGTGTCGTGATAAGGTTTGAGAAAAATCGTGCGATGCGTATCATCCGATTTCGCCTTGATTATCCCTTCAATTTTTGGCTCGAATGAAGTGACATCTGTTCCTTCCCTCAAAAGCACATAGGTACCAGGACCGGAATTTTTCCACGAAGTAACTTGAGGATATTGGTCAATCATGATTTGGACATTCATGGCAAAATCAAACTGAACGGATGAATTGTTAGGAATGTCATCAAGAACTCCCGTGATTTTAAATTCTCTTTCGTGTTGAAATTCTACTGTTTTACCTACTGCATTTTCTGTGTTAAATAACTTCAATGCGAGCTCTTTGGTGACAACCATCGAGTTGTTATCTGTCAGCAGAGAACCAGGATTGCCCTTGAGCAGCGGGTAACTGAAAATTGAGAAGTAATCTTTGCTAACGTATTGTCCGGTTGCTTTAATGATTTTGTCATCGATGGAAAGTGTAAAATCTTCAAACCAGTCGGTAGGAGTAGCCACTGCGCTATATTCTACCTCTGGAAATTCGTTTTTCAGGGTCTCGGCAAGAAGCCACGGAGTTGATTGCACCACGCCAACTCCGCCAGCATTTTCCATTCGTTGCATCACCTGCATTAAGCGGTCTCCATTTTTATGGAATTTGTCCATGCTGAGTTCATCGGCTACCCATAAATAGATAAAGAGAGCACACGCAAGGCCAGTTGAAAGACCGATAAGGTTGATGGCAAAAGTGGTTTTGTTGCGCGCGAAGTTGCGAAAGGAGATTAGAAGATTGTGGCGGAACATAGGAAATGGGTTGAAATGTTTGGATTTACGAATTGCAAATGGCCTGATATAGTTGACAACCTGGTACCAATAGACAAGTCGGGCTCGTAGTGAACCCGAAAGCCTTGCGTTTTGGTAGAAACTTTCATTAAGGTCGCCCTCTACTTCTTCGGCCAGGTCTGACCGTAGAAATACAAACAACACCTTTTGGGCCAATGTTGGCGGCTTGATTTCTTTCATTCCTACGGTATTTGACGAAACCCACCGTCTTTAGGTTGCTCATTTCTACTCTTATTTGTTACTAATTTGTAGAGGTTATACGAACGATGAACCCTATTTGTTCTACTATTTAGTAGGAAATGTTATTCGGACTTCAGGGTTTGTACCGGATCGACCAATGCAGATCGAAAGGATTTGATAAGTATGATGGCTATTATAGTTAGAATCAACAGGAGTGTCGGAATGAAAAACATCCACTCAGTCAGTTCAATACGATAGGCGAAGCTGTTAAGCCACTGCGTCATAAACCAGTAGGCAAGAGGTATGCTGATAACAAAGGCAATAAAGATGATAGGAAGATATTCTTTTGTCATCAACATTTGAATATCGGTCACCGTAGCTCCCAGCACTCGTCTGATTCCAATCTCTTTCGTCCTTCGTGCCAGACTTAGTGATACCAATCCAAGAATTCCAGTGACTACGATGATTGATGTGAGAACTGTCGCAAGCGTTGCAGACTTCTGTAGTTGCAGTTCACTCTGATATGCGGTTCTCAGCCGATCTTCAGCGAATGAAAAAACGAATGGTTCACCTGGGAAAACTTTATTCCAGGAAGATTCGAGGACTTGAATAGATTTTGCCGGGCTTTCTCCATTCATCTTAAAAGAGAAATGTCTAAATGCTCCGAAATCCTGGTTGTTTAGGATGACAACTGGCTTTATTTTTTCTTGTAATGATTCAAAATGAAAATCCTCCACTATGCCTACGATTGTATATTGATTGTTGAAGAATTTGATAACGTCTCCTAATTCATATCCGAGGATGTTTTTTGCTGTTTCGTTGAGGACTACTTCATTGGTACCAGGTGAGTATCCATCGCCTTTGTTGAAGAAATTTCCCTCAATCAACTCTATTCCGAATACACTGGCATAGTTGTCATCGCCAGAGCCGGCAACAACTACAATTTGTTCATCAGGATTTCCTTTCGGGCTGATCCGGATATCGTAAGGACTGAAGTTCCAGTTGGGCGTACCCCAAGAAAGACAAACAGCTTCAATTTCCGGAGTGTTCTTAAACTGTGTTTTAGCTGTCTCCATTCGAGCAAACCCTTCAGTGTTCCAAAGCCTGGGAGTTGATGATACTGTGATGATGTGTTCTTTATTGTAGCCCAAATCAGTTTCCAAGAAATAGTCAACCTGCCGATTGATGACTACCGCTGAGACGATTACAAAGAACGTAATCGCGAACTGAAAGCTGATGACGCCCTTTGTGAATCCAATGGTACTTCCCAACGAGCCAAGTTCCTTTTTTAGCGACTCCACGACATTGTTCGAGGAGAGGTAGAGGGCCGGGTAAGCACCGGCCAACAGACCCACTAGGAGTAGCCCTGTCAGAAACAATGACCATCCTGTGAGCGGTATCTCTCTGAAAGTTGGCATGCTGACATTTAACATGCTTCCACCGTAGCCACGTGTCAGTTCGTAGAGTACAACTGCCAGCAAGCCACTGCAAATCGTAACTGCAGAAGATTCAAAGAGAAATTGAAGCCTGATTTGACTTCTCACACCACCAATTGCTTGTCGCAAACCAATTTCCTTCAATCTTGAAAAAGAATTGGCAATAGACAGGTTTACAAAGTTGGCGAGCGCAAGCAATAAGATTAAGCCAACGATTGCAGACAGCGATGCCAGTAGTTTTTGAACTGCCGAATGGTTTGCGATTTGGTAATAATCGTTCACGGAATTCATCCCCACAGTCATATTTTCACTTACGTTTTTTGGTGCGTCAGTTTGTAAAAGTTGATTAAACATCTGCTGTGCCTGGGTTGAATCGCAGGTTGGAGTGAGCTTAACATAGGTGATGATATTGGTGAACCAACCATTGAGCACCGGTATTGAAAAGTCGGTGATATTGTCCAGGGGTAGAAAAATCTGCGCGTTCATGTTTGCCAGATCGGAAACCACGTTTTTAGCCGTGGGTGTTTTGATGACGGCAGTTACTTCAAAGTCTTTGAGACTGCTGCGTTCAGTATGAATGGTCAGTGTTTGCCCGGCCACATCAGAGCGATTGAAGAATTGCATGGCAACTTTTTCGGTGATTACAATTGAATTGGGTCGGGTAAGTGCAGTTTGAGCGTCACCATAGAGCGCTTCAAATCCGAAAATTTGCAAGAAGGTCGAGTCACCAACCATACTTTGAATTCTGAAGTGCTTATCTTCTTTTGAAACTGTGATTTCACGGTCAAAGAATCTGTAGAATTCTTCCACCATCTGGGGATATTGCACTTTTGCTTCTGGCGCTAGAAGAGATGGAACAAAGAATTCGGCATTCTTCACAATGGTATTGCCGCGACTCTCCAAAAGATAAATTCGATCAGAGTCTTTTAGATCCGAATTGACGTTGAGTTCTTTAGCTATATAGATGCCCGAAAATAGAGCGAATGCGATCCCAACTGTAAGCCCCAGTAAATTAATGGCTGACTGAAGTTTGTGCCTCATCAGGTGGCGGTGCATTACTTTGAAATAATTTGACAGCATATCAATAGGTTTAATATCTATGTTTAGAGTTCGCCTCAACAAAATACCCGGCCTGAAATACCGAATAGCATTCCAAGCCAATTTTCGATTTGCTCTCTTCTCGCCAACTGCATGCACATCCTTCTCATAGCGCTGCATCAAATCACCCTCGATCTCTTCCAGAAGGTGAGGAGGGCAGAAGAGGCGGAGGAGTTTCAGCATTCTTGACTTTGACATACTATTCATTCTTCAAATGATCGACCGGATTTGAAATTGACGCCTTGACGCTTTGAAAACTGGATACAGCCAACATCAATATTGATATGGCTATAAATGGCACTAGTAAGAATTTAGGTTCAATGTCGATCCTCGAAGGGTACTCCGAGAGCCACGCGTTGATTACAAATAGCGCCACTGGGCAAGCCAAAAGAGCAGAGATAGAAACTACTCTCACCTGACTCTTGTTAAGCAGCAATACAAGATGGAGAATTGTTGCTCCAAGAACTTTGCGAATGCTAATTTCCTTGAGCCTTGAGTTGGCCTCAAACAAACTCATGCTTAGGACACCCAGGCAAGCAATTAGAATGGCAACACCTGAAAAAAGCCCGAACACATTGCCGAAATGTACTTCTGATTTATACTGCTGGTCGTAATAGTCGTCTAAAAAAAAGTATTCAAAGGGGCTATTGGGGAAAACCTCTCTCCATACCGTTTCAATATTCTGTAAAGCAGTTTGTGGTTGCGTACCTGCCTCCAGTCGGATTGAATAATATACTTGTTGATACGAACTGTAATTGGGAACAAAAATCGTTGGATAGATTTCCTTTTTCACTGCCTCATGGTGATAGTCATCAACGATACCGACAATCTTGTAGGGCACTAAACCATCCCATAGATGGAAGTACACCTCCTGATTAACCGCCTCTTCAGGAGTTGCGAACCCCAGTTGTTTAGCAGCGCGCTGATTGAGAATGATGCTATACCAATTCTTTTGTTTCCATGGCTCGATACCTTTGAAATCAGGCGGTAAAGCTGCAAAATTTTTTCCCGCTAGAAACTTGATACCGTAAATGGGGAAGTGGTCATTACTGACAAATGTGGTTTTATAAATGGTTGGATCGTAGGGGTCGCCAGGATTTTTCTTAATTAAATTGACGAAGGTAAAACCGATTGGAGTACCTGGAATTGCTGATGAACTGGCCATAGTTTTGATTTGAGCATATCGTAAGAGATTTTCACGCAATCGGTCAAACTCGCTAAAATTTTCAGCGAAGCCTTGGCCTGAATAAGCAGTGGGATTGCGAATAGCAATGACATGGTCAATTTCGAGCCCTTTGTCGCTGGCTCTCATAAAGTCAAGCTGCGCCAATATGGCCAGTACAAAGGCGATCAAGATAGCGGATGAAGTGAACTGAATTGTAGTTAACACGAGCCGCGATGATGATCCGCTCCTTTGATTTGAGATTTTTCCTTTGATAGCCAATGAAGGATTAAATCGATATATCAACAAGGCAGGAGAAATACCGACCGCAATTGATCCTAGTGCAAGAAATGAAGCTGCTATTATTAAAGCGCTCGACCATAAATTCGCAGGGTCAATCTTTAGGTTGACGCCTGAGAATAAACTAATCTCTTGAACTAAGACTGAATAAATGATCGCGGTGAAGCAGATGGCCAATCCAGTCACTATAGTGAACTGAACTAAGAATTGTATTGCCAAATCAATTTTTCGTGATCCATTGATTCGCCTGATACCATATTCCTTGATTCGGGAAGTAAATCGTGCTGTTTCAAGATTAATATAATTAATCCACGCAATCAGAATAATTATCACGCCAACTATGCCTATTAGGTATAAAAGAGATTTATCCCCGTTGGGCTCTAATTCGTCTTTTAAATCGGACGAAAGATGAATGGCGCTTATAGACTGAAGGAAAACCTCGGCATCCCTAACTAGAGCATGTTCATTGGCAATCTTTTTCAGAAGTATATTAAGTTTGAGCTCAACGCTATGAAAATCTGTCGACTTGGGCAGAGCTACGTAGGTTGACATCGCGGCACTCCCCCATAGATCTTCGTTAGACTCGGGCCATTGGTCATTGATTTGTTCAATTACTTGGGCGTGAAAATGTGAGTTTTCAGGAATGTCTTTAAGAACACCACGCACCACAAAATTTGACTCTGCGGAATGATCATCGATTCGATCCAGTACTTGACCGATCGGATGTTTATCGCCAAATAGTTTTTTTGCCAGTGTTTCAGATAAGATGAGACTATTAGGTTCCTTTAAAACCGACAAAGGATCACCCGCACTAAGAAGAGAAGGAAAAACTGAAAAAAATGCAGAATCAGCATTCAGAACTCCACCTTGCTCGTTAAAATTTTTTTCATTGTGGCGAAATAAAAAGCCCGTATTAGCAGGAGTCTTAAAAAAACCAGTGAAACTTTTTATCTCAGGAAAATTTTCTTTAAGCAAAAACCGGACTCCAGGGAATGTTCTTGCAGACGTTTCAATGAGTTCACCGTTTTTATATCGCTTAAGTCCAATCCGGTAGATCGAATCTTTGTTTTCATGGAAATTTTCATAGCTTAATTCACGATTGATGTAAGCAGAAATTAGCATGAATGCCGTCAACCCGAGAGTGAGTCCAAAGACACTGACAGACGTGTAAAACTTGTTTCGAAATAAATGCCGCCAGCCCACCACAACATAGTGATTGATCATACCCAGGTGGCGCCAATAGAAAAGAGGTGCCCTTCGAAGTACTATCCCAGGTCTTAGGTATCTCACAGCATTCCAACCCAATCTACGATTGGCTCTCTTCTCACCAATAGCTTGCACATCCCTTTCATACCTCTGCATCAAATCACCTTCAATCTCTTCCAGCAGGTGAGGAGGGCAGAAGAGGCGGAGGAGGCGAAATAACCAAGATTGCGATGCACTCATTCTCTAAGTGAGTCTATGGGGTTGGCGTTAGCGCTGTGGAACGTTTTTGCTCCGACTGTTATCGCTGCGATGGCAAGTAAAAACAACAATGGAAAAAGAAATATTTCTGGTGACAGACTAATACGATACGGAAACTGCCCAAGCCATTTTGTGGTGGCGAACCAGATTAAGGGAAAGGCGAACATGCTACTTATTAGTATTGGTCTTAGGAACTCGCCAGATAAAAGTACTAGAATAGAGTTTACGGATGCGCCCAATATTTTTCGGATACTGACCTCCTTCATTCGATGTATAACTGTGTAAGATGCAAGGCCCCACAGGCCCAGGCATCCTACCAGTATTGCCAAATAGGAAAACATTGCTAGCAACTTTCCAAACTGTTGTTCGGCTTGATACTGGTTGTCATAGGAGTCATTTAAAAAATAGTAATCAAAGGTTTCATCTGGAAAGGTTTTTTTAAACTCTTGATTTATGTCGGCTATGACCTTTTCCGGATTTCCGCTAAAAAGAACTGAAAGGTTCGTATCTGAGGTGGATTCGATTTTGAATATCATCGGTGTATAAGGCTGCTTCAAAGAGTGCCAGTGGTGATTTTCCACGACACCGATAATTGCCAGGGTATCTCCCAGCAAGATAAGCTTCTCATCTAGTGCAAGTTCTTGACTACCCAATTGAAATGCCTTGACAGCCTCCTCATTAATGATTACTTTCTTCTGATCACTCGGATGGTCTTCATCCCAAAACCTACCAGATACTAGTTTTATTTGAAATAAATCCATAAAGTAGGGATCAACCCAATAGATAGCTCCAATTCTGTTTGCGCTTTCGGGGCTCCCCAATTTCCTGCACCCTGTGCCTATACTTGGTTCCATGGCCGGTACGTTATAAGAGGTAGCTGTTTTTTTAATTTGAGAATACTGTAATAGCTCACTTCTAAGGGCTGCCATCCTACTTCTTAGATTTTCATGCTTAGTCACCATAGGGCCTCTGACAATCAGAACTTGATCTGTGATTAGTTTTTTGTCCTGCTGTCGCATGAAAGACAGTTGCAAATAGATGATTACCGTTCCGATAATTAGGATCAATGATGATGCAAACTGGAAGACGACAAGGGCACTTCGCAAATGCAGACGCTCTGACTTTCTTGTGATGATTTTTCCCTTAATGACCTCTGTCGTTTTGAAAGACGATAGCACGAAAGCAGGATAAATTCCTGCAAAAAAAGAACCTGCGACATACAACGCGCCTACTATAATCCATAGTTCTTTCTGGGTCAGGCTAATTGACAAATTTATGCCGACAATGGATTGAACTATTGGTGACAATGTAAGCACTACCAGAATGGCTGCAACGACACTAAACAGATGAATGGTAAACGATTCTAAAATGAATTGAAATATAAGCTGCGTCCGAAGTACTCCCAAAGATTTCTTAACGCCAACCTCACGTGCTCGCTCAGTTCCTCTGGCAGTTGCGATATTTACATAGTTGATCCATGCAATTATTAGTATGGCAAAAGCAACCATACTTAGCAAAATCAGTTTTGTGAGTTCAGATCCGGGGCGATTTAAGTCAGGGGAGTAATGTATGTCTTCGAGCGGCTGAAATTCAAACTGTGCGTGGGGGTTTATTGCTTCATCATTACCTCTGTAGTTTGTTATGAATTTTTCAATTCGTTCATTTAGCTGATCTGGGTTTACGTTTTCGTTCACTTCGACATAAGTCTGAAAGTTATCCCATCGCGAATTGACTTGATAGTAGAATTCAGATCGAAGAAGGTTGTGCATCGGTATGATCATTTCAAATTTAAAATGGGTATTTTGTGGTAGGTCGCGAATGACAGCAGCAACAGTGTAGAGGTATGGCCCGGACCAGTCATCTAACAGTAAGATTGATAATCCTGTTGGATCTATGCCACCAAAATATTTTTGTGCTAGCGATTCTGTTAGTACAACGGAGTTTGGTTCATATAAAGCTTTTTTGTCCCCATGTACGAATTCAAAGTCAAAAATTTCTAGTAAGGTGCTATCGGCTACTAAAATATCTGGTTCGTAAAACCGTGTTTCTTTTCCGGATTTTGAGGTAACCTTCACTACACTGCTGGTTCCGTGTGTGCGGGCAAACTTCTCGATCTCAGGATATTCATTCATCAGAGCAGGTCCCAGGTCGTAACTTGTGTATGAGTCCTTAGACCCATCTGTGTAAAGGGATGATACGACTCTCAGAATCTTTTCTTCCTTTTGATGAAATGAATCAAAGCTGGTTTCAAATTGAATGTATTTTACGATGAGCAGGCATACTGAAATGCCAATAGCAAGCCCACCGATATTGACTAGAGCATATATTTTATGTCGGGTTATATTTCTGAACGCAATTGACATATGACTACCGATGATAGCCGTTGAGTATGGCGTTGAGCGAAACCTATTCCTCAACAAAATCTCCGGCCTGAAATACCGAACAGTATTCCACGCCAATCTCCAATTTGCTTTCCCATCACCAACTGCTTCCACATCTTTTTCATACCGTTGTATCAAGTCGCCTTCGATCTCTTCTAGAAGGTGAGGAGGGCAGAAGAGGCGGAGCAACCTGACAGACCAATGATCGAGCGGCTTCATTGATTTTTTACGATAGTTTTAGTTGGGGAACCAGATCCCAGAGTGTCATTCGAGATTCTTGCATGGATCGGAGGGTAGCCATGCCTGCGCTGGTGACGGTGTAAATTCTTTTTCTTCTTCCGCCTCGCTCTTTGGTAGCTCCTCCAAAAGACGACTTTATTAAACCTTTGTCCTCAAGCCGGTACAGGGTAACATGAACGGCACTGAGGTTGACATCACGCTTTAGCCTACTTTCTATTTCTTCCGCGATGATCGCCCCATAGGCATCGTCTCCTAGCGCGGCTACCAGGATCAGTACCAGTTCCTCAAACTCACCCAAATATTCTATAGCCATATATATGCTTATATTTTGTTAAGTAAATAACATAAAGATTGTCGTGAAAGCAACCTTCCTATAAGTTATTATTCTCATAATATGCCTATTGAAACAGAAAAGCAGGTTTTTACCATATTGGAACATGATGTGGAAAACATTTAACACAATATTTCTAGTACTGGCCAGCTTTGGCTGCTTCGGTCAGCAGCCTTATGTCTTGCTTGTTTCATTCGATGGGTTCCGACATAACTATGTCGAGCAGTTTGATCTGCCCAACTTCAAAGCTTTCGAGAAGAAAGGAGCGAGAACTGAGTCATTGATTCCTTCCTTTCCATCCAAAACGTTTCCAAATCACTATACCATCGTTACCGGTTTGTATCCTGGAAATCATGGATTGATCGACAATTCATTTTATGATCGTGAACGAAACGTGACTTATTCCATGGGCAATCGGAAGTTGGTCACTGATCCTTACTTCTATGGAGGCACACCTTTGTGGACCCTCGTTCAACAACATGGAATGAAGTCAGCCTCCTATTTTTGGGTGGGCTCTGAGATTCCACTCGATGGTTATCACCCGGACTACTACTATGCGTATGACGGGACAGTTCCCTTTGAGAGCAGAATTGAAAAAGTGACTGAATGGTTGAAGCTTCCTCCCACAGAGCGACCACATTTCATCACGCTCTACTTTTCATCTCCCGATCACGAAGGTCACGAGTACGGCCCAACATCTCCTGAGACGAAGGCTGCCGCTCAGCGTATGGATGGTTTGCTGAAGTTGTTGATGGATTCATTAAATGATTTAACCTTCCCCGTTAATGTGTTTTTGGTTTCAGATCATGGCATGAAAGAGCTTACGTTAGACAACAACACTTTTGTTTTCCTGGATGAAATCATGGATGTGAACGATAAGTCAATCAAAGTTGTGAGTAGTGGCACGCAAGCCCACCTCTACATTGACAATCCAAGCAGACGCGACTCGATCTATGCCAACTTATCGCAAAAGCAGAATCATTTTGTGGTATTGAAAAAAGAACAATATGATCCGAAGTGGCACTACGATCATCCAGGTAGAGTAGGAGACTTAATGATTATGGCTGAACCAGGTTACTATATTCGGGAGAAGGGCAGGAAGACATTCCTAACCAAAGAAAGGATAGGAAGTAAGATGGGAGTGCATGGTTATGATCCACTGATCGAATCAGATGTGCATGGCATTTTCTATGCTCAAGGTCCAAACATTAAGGAAGGAATTACAATACCCTCATTTCAAAATATTCACATCTACCCTTTGATCGCGAAAATATTAGGTATGGAGCCGCCTAAGGGCATTGACGGGAAAGCCGAGGTCCTGGATCCTATCTACAAAAAATAACTACTCAATTCCTTCCCACCATCTGGAGACTGGTTTTTCAGAACGCTCAAGTACAATGGGTTCACCAATTCTTGGCGTAGCTATCGGCATACTGAGTTCCTTCGCTTTTTTAGTTACCCGTTCGATAGGATCTTTCCAGGTGTGCAGTGCCAATACGAATGCACCCCAGTGAATGGGCATCATCATTTTGGCATTGATATCAACAGCAGCTTGTGCAGTCTCTTCCGGCATCATATGGATTTCCGACCACCGAGTATCGTATTGTCCGCACTCCATCATTGCAAAATCAAACGGCCCGAATTTTTCCCCAATGGTTTTAAAGTGTGACCCATATCCACTATCACCGCTGAAGAAAATGTTCTGAGTTGGGCTTTGTATTACCCATGAAGCCCAGAGCGTGGAGAACCTGTCGCTAAAGGCTCGTCCTGAAAAGTGACGGGCAGGTGCACATTTGAATGTGAGCTCTTCGTATCGAATCTCATCCCACCAATTGAGTTCGTGAATGTTTTCCTTGGGCACGCCCCACTCAGCCAGATGCATTCCAACACCTAGTGGAGTATAGAAGGCCCCCACTTTTCCTTTCAGTTTCATTACAGACTCATAGTCGAGGTGATCATAGTGATCGTGTGAGTAAATAACTGCATCAATATGAGGAAGCTTCTCGACCGCAATAGGCAACCCTTCTGTAAATCGTTTCTTTCCCAACCACGGATGGGGCGAAGGTGTAGGGCCGAACATGGGATCGATGAGAATATTTTTACCCTGAATTTCCAAAAGGAAGGCTGAATGCCCGAACCAGGTGAGACGCGTTGTGGTGTCAGGTCTGTTTACAATTTCTAGTGAGTCGATTGGAAGAATGGGGAGAGGACTTTTTGGTGTCTGGTTTGGAACACCCACAATGTAGTCTTTGAGAATTGACATGAACTTACCAAACCCCATTTCCATGGAGGTGGGTATCTCGTTTTGAAACACACCGTCAGCGTAGTGCCCGGACTGTTTGAATGCATCAATTTGTTCGGCCGAAGGTTTGCCGCCAAACTGCGGACTAAACTTGATGAATAAGAATGCAGTCACGACAACGACCACAATAAGAGTGATGATCAAGGCAAGTGTCATTTTGAGTATTTTCTTCAACAGTTTCAAGCAGGAGTATAATTGAAGATTGGTTTATTCTAATACTCGAAAATGCCCTGAATTTATTTTACCCCAAATCAGATTTATTTCAGAAGGGGTTCTATTATCCTAACAACGTTGCCAGCCACGATTTTATGACCCTCAACATTAGGATGAATGCCATCAGCAATATTGAGCTTATCATCTCCTGCCACGCCATCGAGCAGAAAAGGAATGAGCGTTGCATTGTTCTTTTTGGCCAGGTCGGGGTAGATGTTGCGGAATTCCGATGTGTACTCTTTTCCCATATTCGGTGGCACCATCATTCCAGCCAATACAATTTTGACATTGGGATTCTTAACTTTTACCTTATCAATAATCGATTGCAGGTTGCTTCTCGTTTGCGAAAGCGGCAAACCTCTAAGCCCATCATTGGCGCCCAACTCCAGCACAAAAACATCCACCTGTTGGCGAAGCACCCAGTCGATACGGCTAAGACCGCCAGCAGAAGTTTCACCACTAAGACCGGCATTCACCACCTTCACCTCAAGCCCTTTGTCTTTCAATGCTTTTTCAACATGTGAGGGATAGGCTTCCTCCATTGAAAGGCCATAGCCGGCCGTAATACTATCACCAAAGAATAAAATAGTTTTTGGCGCTGAGGTGAGCTGAAAAACGAACACCAATGCAATAATAAAGACTTTGTTAACGACCATC
>JBFWZR010000091.1:0-16751 GCA_050185175.1 Cyclobacteriaceae bacterium | reverse complement strand
TACGCCTGGTAGCGCCTCAAGGTATTGGCTTTTGTTTTTTCCATTTAGCTTCTGTAAGGCTATGTGGGACACGGTTTCAGTCATGCCATAAGTGGAGTAGATATCGCAATTGAGATCGGCAGTTTGACTCTCCAAATTTTTGTCCACTGACGCGCCTCCAACAATGACCACTCTTATTTTGTTAAGACGGTCCCGGCACTCCTTCACAAGTTGCAGGAATTGAAGAGGCACCAGCGCCACAAAATCAATTCTGATGTCTGGCGGAATGTCTTTCAAAGGATTTGCTTTCGGGTCAGAAAGGATAGCGTTTAACTTTCCTTCGAAACATCGTACCAGCATCATCTTACCGGCAATGTATGCTGGATCCAGACAAATGACAGCGTTGTCTCCTAATGTAAGGCCAAGATAGTTAATGGTATTCCTGGCGCTTGCAATCATTTGTTCGCGCGTCACCTGAATCATTTTCGGCTCACCCGTGGAGCCAGATGTCTTCAGGCTGAATAAATTTTCGTTACTCCACCATTGACGGGTGAAATCAACAACATTTTTTTCGAAGTCTGATTGAGGAATAAAGTCGCCATCGATCAGTTGCTGATAAGAAAACCTAGTGCCTCTGATGATGAATCCTGAATTCATAGCCCGCTAGGGAAACTTCGGGAACTTTGAAAAGTCGGGCTCTCTTTTTTCCAGGAATGCATTTTTGCCTTCTTTGGCCTCGTCACTCAGATAGTAGAGTAGAGTTGCGTTGCCTGCGAGTTCCTGAATTCCAGCTTGACCATCAAGTTCTGCATTGAATGCGCATTTTAACATGCGAATCGCCAAAGGGCTCTTCTTTAAGATTTTCTTGGCCCACTCGATATAGGTTTCTTCCAATTTTTCCAGGGGCACTACCTTGTTTACTAGCCCCATCTCAAGTGCTTCCTCAGCGTTGTATTGATCACACAAGTACCAAATCTCTCTCGCCTTCTTTTGACCAACAATTCTCGCAAGGTATGAGGCCCCGAAACCACCATCAAAGCTCCCCACTTTAGGACCGGTTTGACCGAATCTTGCATTTTCAGCCGCGATGGTAAGATCGCATACCACATGCAGCACATGGCCACCGCCAATGGCCCAACCCGCCACAGCAGCGATTACCGGTTTCGGGATCGAACGAATTAATTTTTGAAGATCAAGAACATTCAGTCTCGGGACCTTGTCACCGCCTACATATCCTCCATGCCCGCGTACGCTTTGGTCACCACCACTGCAGAAGGCTTTACCACCTTCGCCTGTTAAAACAACTACGCCTACTTCTGGATCTTCGCGACAAATCATCATCGCATCGATCATTTCTTCCACAGTAAGTGGAGTGAACGCATTATGCACCTGTGGCCGGTTGATACTGATCCGTGCTATTCCCTCAAACTTATGAAACAGAATTTCCTTGTACTCTTTTACAGGACTCCACGCATTATTAAGCTTCATGACTCTTTCTTATATGTTCTTTAAATTCCTCAATTGTTTTCTTTGCTGATTCGGGCGAAGTTTCTATTTCCAAAATTTTTGTTCGTCCATCTGCTTCCATAAAATCTTTAAGAAGATTTTTTATTTTCTTTAAACTATCAAGTTTAAGGTAATCGAAATCAAATTCCTGGGCTAAAGTCTTTGCTGTTAGTTTTTGGTTTGTAACGAAATACTCATCTGCTTCGGCAACATTTCCTGGTCCGTCAATCATCTTAAAGATTGCCCCACCGTGATTATTCAGTACAACAATCCTTAGGTTGGAAAGTTTGTAATTGTGCCAAAAAGCATTTCTGTCATAAAAGAATGCCATGTCGCCTGTGATTAGAAATGTTAGATCGTCAGTTGACAATGCATGACCTACAGCAGTACTTGTACATCCATCAATCCCGCTCGTGCCGCGGTTGCTGAAGATGTTTGCGCTATGGTGTTGATTATTCAATCCAATAAAGTTGGCATAACGAACTGCCATACTGTTAGCCAGATGTAAAGGCGCGTTCGCTGGGATTCTTGTCAGAACTTCTCTAACGAGGTGGAACTCTGACAACTCCGTTTTAGAAAAATACTCGTTGATGCTCCTTTGCACGCGATGTTCTTCAGCTTGCCACAATCTGGAGAAGTTCTCTCGCTTTTGCGATTCAAACTGACTTTTTGAAACAATAGCACCAAACTGATCGAGAAAGTCGAGGGGACTTGTACGGATAATTTGAGTCAGAGATTTGAACGTATCTGCCACCTCACCTGACTCTTGTACGTGCCAATGTTGCTTGGGTGCGTACTCGCGTAGATAAAGTTTTAGATTTTTAGAGACCACCGATTTCCCCATGGTAATCAATAGGTCAGGCTGCAATGCTTTTTTTAAATCTTGTTTTCGATGTGCAAGGATCAAATCAGAATGAGCAATCACATCGTCAATACAATGTTGATTTGATACAATGTCAGCGATGATGGGGACGTGATTGGCCTTCGAAAAGTGTTGTAGTTTTTCAGCTAGTCCACTATCCGGCCGACTTTGCCCCACAACCATAACGACCTTCGGTAACGACTCAAAGGATTTTCGCAGGTCACTAAGTCTGTCAGGTGAGATAGTGGTTGATGTCTTTTCTTCGCTTATTATTCTGACATCTCTTGAAAAAATGATTTGCTCCGATGCGTTTGGATACAAAGGTTCGCGTAGAGGCACGTTGATATGGATCGGTCCTGGAGGTGACCCCTGGCTGAGATTAATGGCTTCATTGATGATTCGATTAATATGCCATTGCGAATCTTCATTTTCGAAATCATGCGGCAGTTCAAAGTATCCAATAACATGTGATCCATAAAGATGATTTTGTCGGATAGTTTGTCCGTCAAGTTGATCGATCCATTCCTTTGGTCGATCTGCAGTAATTACGATCAGTGGTACTTTCTGAAAAAAAGCTTCAGCAATCGCTGGAGCGAAGTTGTAAGCCGCAGAGCCTGATGTGCAAATCAGAACTGTTGGTTTGCCAGTGGCAAGCGCAATTCCGAGTGCAATGAATGCAGCACTTCGCTCGTCACTGATAGTCCTTGTTCGAATTTTTTCGTGGCGAGCAAATGCAAGTGTAAGCGGTGCGCACCGGGAGCCAGGACAAAGTATCGCCTCGCTAACTCCTTTTTGAGCACAAATTTCCGCGATGTCAAAAATGGGTTGTAGACGCACGGCTACTTTTCAATAACCTTTAGAAGAGTATTCATTTTCATCTCCGTTTCCTCCCATTCTGCTTCTGGAATAGAATCTATAGTTACTCCAGCTCCTGCATATAGTTCGGCTTCGCTGTTCGACCATTGCATGCATCGGAGATTGACAAAAAGATTGCTTTCACCTTTGTAATTGATGGGCCCAAGATAACCACTGTAAAGACCTCGATCCATCCCTTCATTTTGTAGAATGAACTCAATGGATTCTTCTCGTGGCATTCCGCAGATAGCGGATGTTGGATGCAGTAGCTTGAGCATTACAGAACCGAGTTGAGGAAAATTGGTTGCATTCATGTCTACTTCAAAATCTGTCTTCAGATGAAGAAGGTTTCCTGCCTTCCAGGTTTTGGGACCATGTTCCCCAAATTCTCTCAGCCTGATTTTTTTGAAACAATTGATGATGTATCGACTGACCAATGCTTGTTCTTCGATTTCCTTTTGCGTCCAGGCTACCGCTCTCAAGTCTGTATCAGGATCAAATCGTTGAGTTCCGGCCACTGCAGTTGTTCGGAATTTCATTTGACCATCGACTGAAATGATTAGTTCGGGTGATGCTCCTAACCACGTGCCTGTGTCAGGTGTTGAGATTAAAGAAACGAACGCATTGGGGTAGGCATCACACAGCTTGCCAAACTGATTCACAAGGTCAAAGCTGCTGTCAAGTGCTATTCTCTTTGATCTTGAGGGGACTAATTTCTCAACAGCATTGCTTGCGATCAAGTTGATCGCTTTCTCAACTAAAGATAAGTATGCTTCCTTAATTGAATTGGAGTTAAATAGTGGCCTGCTATGGAACCTGGGTTTTGCATTACTTGTCGCAGACTCCCGTAACTCCTCAACCTGCTCAGTTGAAACGGAATGGCTTAACGTGCCATTTTCAAATTCAAAAACCTGATCGGCCTTAAGAAATATTTTTTTCTTTTTTGTGTCAAACGGTGAGATGACAAATCCTGTTGGTAACTCCTCTATACTTACGTCATCAATGGTGAGGGGGGTCTCACAAATGATAAGACTTTTTTTAGCCGATCCGGGAAGCCTCCAAAGGCTAATGGCGTAGTCATTAACCATCGCTTGATCAAGAATTGAATAGATCAAAGCGTCATCAGCAATGTATTTAGAGTGTTGAAGAACAACAGACATTCGCATTTATCTTTTATCAATAACCGCCATCGTAATCCTGCTCACACAGATAAGTTCATTCATGGCATTAGCAATTCGAATTTCCCACACATGCGTTTTTTTTCCAATGTGTATCGGGGTCACCTTTCCTGTTACAAAGCCATCACGAACACTCTTGATGTGATTGGCGTTAATCTCAAGGCCAACACAGTATTGAGTATTTATATCAACACAAAAGGTTGCTGCTACACTACCCAACGTCTCGGCCAGAGCTACCGATGCTCCACCATGCAGAAGGCCCATCGGCTGATGTGTGCGATGGTCCACCGGCATTGTTGCACATAAGTAATCTTCGCCTACTTCAGTAAACTCTATCCCGAGGTAACCCACCATATTATTAACCGAGAGTTTGTTAAGTTGTTCAATAGAAACTCCTTTGGTTTTGAATGATGGTGAACTTATGGTGGGCTTAGCGGACAATGACTATTTCCTTATTTTAGCCGCCAAATTATAAGAATTTGAGCAGCAAAAAAATATACATCATCAGGCACGGCCAAACTGACTACAACAAAAAGGGAATTGTACAGGGTAGCGGTATCAATCCTTCTCTCAATGACTTGGGCAGAGCTCAGGCGAAGGCATTTTACAATTTTTATAAGGATGTGCCTTTTGATGTAATTTATACTTCTGAACTTAAACGAAGCAAGGAGTCTGTCGCGTCATTCTCATCTTTGAATATTCCCATTCGTTCTTTTGCAGGATTGAATGAGATCAACTGGGGGGAGAAGGAAGGTATGAAGATAACACCTGAAGAGGATGCATATTATCACCAATTGCTTAAAGAGTGGCAAAACGGTAATACTGAATTACCGATTGAAGGAGGGGAGAGCCCGCAGAATGTGGCAGACAGGCAGCGACCTGTAATCGATGGGCTGCTGAATAATCGCGATGAAAGGACTGTGTTAGTGTGCATGCACGGGCGTGCTATTAGAGTCTTACTTTGTCAGTTGTTGAATTGTCCGTTGCGAGCAATGGATTGCTTTGAACACAGAAACCTGTGTCTTTACCTTTTGAACTTTACCGGAACAATGATGAGTATAGAGAAGTACAATAATGTTGAGCACCTGGTCAGTCTGGGCCAGGCCTACTGATTGTTGAGTTGTTCTAACGCGGATTTTGCTTTTCCGTCTATGCTATTTTTGTACTCGTGTTTTTTGTAGCTGAGCGCCTGTTCGAAATACTTTCTTGCAGTAGCAATGTCGTTGTGTGTGCGTGCGATATAGCCAAGTTGTAGCGCAGAGTTGGGTGCAAAGTACCAGGGGTTTTCTCCAGATAACGCAACGGTCTTTTTGTAGTATAGCATAGCATTGTCAAGATCACCAGTCTTTTCTGCAAGTCGGGCTTTCCGGTAGAAATACTCGATTTTTTCCTTTTCTCCCTTCAGGTCGGAATTTGAAATTGAAGCGATGGTTTCTTGGGCTTGCTTATAATATCCACCATCCGTGTAAAGCCTTACTTTCAGAAGTTTGGAGTTAGGAAAGGTATTTTCGCGAAGCTGAGCGTTGGCGTAGCGATCTGGTTCAGCTACATCTCTTCCTGTTTTTTTTGCGATTTCGAAATACCTGTTAGCATCTGAGACATCTCCATCAAGCCACTTGCAAAGCGCAATTTTATAATAAGAATCCTTCTTGAAGTTGTCGCTCTTGTAATGACTAATGAAGGTTTTATAGGAAGATATCGCCTGATCATATTCACCTTTTTGAAGGAGAATCTCGCCTCTTAAATAGTCAATGTAATACATTGGCAATCCTTGGGGATGTTCGTCTAAAGTGTTGATCAATTTAAGTGCTTGTTCACTCTGCGAATTTTTCATCAGCATGTTAACACCAAGAAATAGGGTAAGCCGATTGAACGGTTGTTCCTCCAGACATGCGAGGATTCCCCTTGAAGCCTCCTCATGTTCTTGGTTGATCAGCCCTTTGATGGTAAAATAGAGGATGGTCGCTTCGGTGCTCAGAGAAGAGGTGGACTTCCGTAGCTCCTCAAGCTGCTTTTGCCCAACAGCTACCGAACCACGCATGCCGAGCAAACTCATAAACCAACTGTATTTGTCGGGAACGGATCCGATCATTACCTGGATCACACCGCTTGTTTTTTTAATGGGAACAAAGTTGGGATATTTTTTGAGGCACTCTTCAGCTTGGTTGTAAGCGCTTCGAATAGCAAGTACAGCATTGAATTCCTGGCCTAAGTTGAGAAAATTGAATCCTCTTTGAAGGTTCAGTTCTGCCCGTAGAAATAAAGTCTCAGCGGATTGTTCCAGTCCGTCTAAGTACTTGAATCTTGCTTTGAAGTTGTTTTCAATCTGTTGGAATTTTACCTCGTCCTCAGAAATCAAAACGTCAAGTGTTTCTCGGAAACTCTCCACGTAGATTTTGTGAAAGGGATTCACATCAGAACTCAAGGCTTTTAGTTCATAGTAAGCTTTGTCAGTTTCCAGATTCAGTACTGACTGGTAAGCTTTTTGAAGTCGTGGATCAAACTTCCAAGCCGGATCGGAAGCCTTGGCAGTAAGAAAGGTAACAAACAAAAGAAGGCAGGCGATTGAGCCTGCCTTCCTGATAGTTACTATGGTTTTGCAATCAACCAACTTTCTTTTTTCTTGGTGCTGCCTTTTTCTTTGGCTTTACTTCTTCTTCCATTGACTCCATGTCTACGTCCGCAAGGATGCGACCTGAGTGCTCGTCAATTACAATTTTCTTCTTCTCTCTGATCTCTGCGATCTTCTGAGGGGGAATGATGATGTTACATCCTTCAGCCGCACCTCTCACTACTCTCACTACAGCCAGCCCGTTAGACAAGCTTCCACGTAAACGCTCGTAGTATTTCAGAAGTTTGTCTTCAATTTTTTTAGAGGCCTTCTCACGATCTGCCAGCAACTCTGATTCTTCCTCCTGGCTTTCAGACAAAATATCTTCTAGTTCCTTTTTCTTGTTGTTGAGATCTTCATTTCTCTCAGCAATAAGCGCCTCGATTCCTTTGATCTCCTCTTTCTTCAGGTCTATCTTCTCTTTAGCTTCTTTGATCCTCTTCTCACAAATCTGTACCTCCAGTTCCTGAAGCTCTATCTCTTTAGTAATCGCATCGTATTCGCGATTGTTCTTTACGTTCTTTTGTTGTTCGTTGTACTTTTTAACGAGCTTCTCGGCTTCTTTGATGCCTTCTTTGTTCTTTTTAATCACATCATCCAGCTCTTTTTGCTCGGCCTCGAAACGGCCCATGCGTGTCTTGTAGCCTTCAACCTCATCCTCAAGGTCCTGTACCTCATCCGGAAGGTCGCCTCTCAACTTCTTTAGTTGATCGATTTTTGTGTCTATATATTGGAGTTTTACAAGGGCCTCGAGTTTCTGTGCAACTGATTGATTTTCCATTACTTACAGGTAGCTAATTGGATTTGTGACCGTTTTCGAAAAATAGAGTGCAAAATTAGGAAATTTTTTGTCCAAAACCTCTTTTAAAAGGTCTTTCGTAAATTGCTCACTTTCGTAATGGCCAATGTCAGCCACAAGGATTTGTCCCTCGGCATCGAAAAATTCATGGTACTTGAAATCGGCTGATACATAGGCACTTGCGCCTTTTAACTTTGCCACAGAAAGGAGGAAACTACCTGCTCCTCCGCAGACAGCAACCTTCTCGATTGGGGTCTTTGGAAGTTCCGTATAACGGATGCAAGCAGTATTCATTACGTTCTTCAAACGCTCCAAAAATGCCATTGGTTCCATCGGCTTGGGAAGCTTCCCAATGATACCCGCCCCAACTTCCTGATTGGCATTTGCCAAGGGGGAGAGGTAGTACGCCACTTCTTCGTAGGGGTGGCTCTCTCTCAGTGCCCTTAAAACTCGACTTTTCTGGTGAGACGGGAATATGAGCTCGGCTCTTACCTCATCCACTGCCTCTTGCTCGCCCGGCTTACCGATATGCGGGTTGGCATCCGGCCCCGGCCTGAAAGTTCCCTTGCCCAGAATCTGAAAGCTGCAGTGCTCATATTTGCCAATGCTGCCTGCCCCGGCTTCGTGCAATGCTTCCATTACCTGCGCCACGTCTTTTTGAGGGATGAACGTTACCAGCTTACTCATTGAGTCTTCCTTTGCGCTAAGAATTTCTAAATCCACCAGTCCGATTTTCTCCGCAATCTTATAGTTGACGCCCTTGATCACGTTGTCGAGGTTGGTGTGAATAGCGTAGATGGCGACATCGTTTTTTATCGCCTTGATGATTGTTCGCTCAACGTAGTTAGCCCCGGTGATCCTTTTTAACCCCTTAAAAATTATTGGATGATGAGCAATGATGAGGTTGCAGTTGCGTTCGATGGCTTCGTCCACAACCGACTCAATGCAATCTAGGGTGAGCAGAATTCCCTTCACTTGCCATTCACGATCTCCTGTCAGCAAACCGCTATTGTCATAGCTCTCCTGGTAGGATGGTGGTGCAAATCGTTCGAGGTGAGATGTTACGTCTTTTATCTTTATGGTTTCCATCGAATGATTAGTTTTGGCAAAAATACGAAGATAAAGACTCTTCAGAGATGAGCGTGCTTAGTGTGTTGTTGTATCCGTTTTCGGTCTTGTTCAGAGTGGCGACAGATATCCGCAATCATCTCTATTCTATCGGTCACAAAAAGTCAACTAAGTTCGAAGTCCCGGTTGTAGTAGTGGGTAACTTGAATGTTGGAGGATCGGGAAAGACTCCCGCTATTGAATACCTGATACGCTTATTGAAAAATGATTTTAAGCTTGCTACGCTTAGTCGCGGATATGGAAGGCGAACCAGGGGATTACGATTTGCAAGTGAGAAAGACACCGCTGCATCGTTAGGTGATGAGCCTTATCAGTTTTTTAAAAACTATGGCAGCGAGGTAAAAGTAGTTGTTGGAGAAGATAGGGCATTTGCAATTCCAAACATTCTACATGAATGGTCAGATGTTAACGTAATCCTCCTAGATGATGCCTTTCAACACAGACGAGTAACGCCTCATTTGAGTATTCTATTAACTGAATTTGATCGACCCTTTTTTACCGACCACCTTATTCCTTCCGGCCGTCTTCGCGAAAGTAGAAAGGAAGCGAGTAGAGCAGATATAATTATCGTAACGAAATGCCGTGAGGAATTGTCGGAAAGCGATGAGAAAAAACTTGTCCAAAGGATTTGTGACTATGCAGGAGATAAGCCCGTGTTTTTCTCTCAGATTGAATATGGTCAACCACAACCCTTCATCAACAATCATAAAATCGGAAATGATGTTGTTTTGGTTTCAGGTATTGCTAACGCGCGACCTCTCGAAAAGCATGTCGGGGACAATTTTAAGTTGCTTCGACATTTCAAATTCAGAGATCATCATCATTATTCTGTTAAAGAAGTTCAATCCATCGCTGACTTCATTCGTAATAACCCCGGTGCCTCATTACTGACTACCGAAAAGGATATGGTCCGGCTTTTAGATCCAAGGTTCCAAAGTATACTCAAAGATGTGCCTAGCTTCTACTTTCCGATCAAAATGACTTTCATGAAAAATGGATCAGATTTTGATGCGATAGTCCGAAAAGCAATCGAAAAGGTGATTGCTAACGCCAATTCGGCTATAGACTAAGTATATTTGCGCGGTGATTCGGAGCGTCCTCATGATATTTTTTATAGGCCTGACCTTGTCTTCGGCCTTCGGGCAAAGGCGGGGATCGAAGGTTGTTGACGACTCTACAAGAAATGTGTATGGGCCTACGACCACCAAGTGGACCACTGAAGAGAATATTTATTTCAATCGTGATAATTACCAGCCGATTGACACATCGATCAACAATTATCACCGGTGGACTTACCCGCAGAGATTTAATAACAAATACAAAGATCTTGGAAATATAGGAACGGCACTTTATCCGGTCTTCCCACAACTTCCGTCTGCGATAGGTGTGTCCACTGGGTTTTCAGTGTATGAACAGTTCTATCTAACTGAAGAGCCAAAATACTTCGATACAAAGTCTCCTTATACCCGTATGCGAATTATCTGGGGTGGCGATGGTCGTGCATTAACACAAATTGAGTTCAGTCGTAACATTAATCCAAGATGGAACTTCGGCTTTAACTATCGGCCGTTGCTGGTTGACAAGCAAATTCAGCGAGCTTCCAAGGGAGATCGCCAAACAGTAAGTCACTACTACGATGTGTATACTTCTTATAGAAGCGAGAATGAGCGATATCAAATGATTTTGAACTATCGGAGGATGCGACATAGTGTGGTGGAGAATGGTGGAATCGTAACGGTGGCTACCGCAATTGACTCAACCTATGCGTCAATTTTTGATCCAGACAATAATCCGAAATTGACGGAAGCCAACAGTGTGCATTTGCGAAATAATGCTCACCTATTTCATCAGTATAAAATTGGAAATGCCCTACAAGTGTATCATCAGTCAGATTTGGGCAAACAGGAGAATTTATTTTTTGATGACTTGACTATTGACCCTGAGAGTTTTTATGATAATCAGGTTGAATTGGATCTGGAAGATCCATTGGATGTGAAAGACAGTACACGATTTTCTTACTGGACAAATGTGATAGGGATTAAGGGGAAAGTTGGCAGGCTTTTCTATGATGGTTATGCAAAGGCCCGAAACTATAAATTTCGATACAAGTACCTTACAGAGGATACGCTCAGCCTGCCGCTCTCTGATAACGAATATTATCTCGGAGGACGTGTTTCCTATGAGCATGATTCAGTCACGCATCTTACCGCATGGTTTGAATACCTGGATGGAGGTAACTACAGCGCAGAAGCCACGCTATCATCAAAATGGATAAACGCGAAGGTGAGACAGGTTCTATCCAAACCGCCATTTATTTACAATGCCTATCGGGGATCATTCGATGAGTGGTTCAATAATTTTCGAAATGTAAACGGCTTACAAGCGGAGGCCTTTGGTAAAATTCAATGGGGTAGACTCTTGTTCTCGCCAGGGTTCACATACACTTCGTTTTCTGATTACATCTATTTTCGAAAAGGCAACTTCCCGGGAACAACTCAGTCAGTTTTGCCTGTACAGTCCGATGGAAAGCAGGAGCTTCTTTCGCCAGAAATTAATCTAGATATTAGGTTTCTGCGACACCTGCATCTTCGTCCCCAGGTTATTTACTCGACTTTTTTGAAGAATGATGACGATGCTTTGAGAGTGCCAGAGTTGTTTGTCAACACACAGCTTGCGTACGAAAATGAATTATTTAAGAAGAATCTTCAGGTTCAAATAGGTGTAGATTTTCATTGGAGATCGAATTACTTTGACTACGGCTACGATACTTCGATCCAACAATTTTATGTTCAGAATCAAGTAGAGACTCCATCCTTTCCTTTGACGGACGTTTTCTTGAATGCCAAGATGAAAAGGGGGAGATTCTTTTTTAAGTATAACAATCTGATTCAGGCCTTTACCCAGTCTGGCTACTTACCAACACCGGTTTATCCTGGTCAGCGTAATATTCTGGATTTCGGATTTGAATTGCTGTTATTCGATTAGGATGGAGAAACATGTTCTCGGGTTAGAACTACCCACAGATCCCCGTTGGGTAAATATTGCAGAGAAAAATATCCAGGATATCTTGGTAGACCATGCTTATTGTGAGCAGAAGGCTGCATCCTCGTGCATCTCTTTGATCATTCAGTATCCTGATAAGGAGAAGCTCGTGGAAGTGTTGACTCCTATAGTAGCAGAGGAGTGGGGTCACTTTGAACGGGTGATAGAGGAATTGAAGAAAAGAAGGATGACTTTCGGGCTGAATCGTAAGGACGAGTACGTGGAGAAACTTCAGAAGATCATAAGGAAGGGCGGAAGCCGGGATGATCAATTGACAGAGCGCCTCTTGATGAATGCCCTAATAGAAGCCAGGAGTTGTGAAAGATTCCGATTGCTCTGGAAAGAGATTGGTGATGCCGAGCTGAGTAAATTCTATTATGAGTTGATGGTATCTGAGGCCGGTCACTACAAGACTTTTTTGTCATTGGCTAAAGAGTACAGAGACCCAGAAACTGTGGAGAAACGATGGAGAGAACTTCTGAGAGATGAATCTGAAATCGTTAAAACGCTCGAAGTGCGTGGCGACCGAATGCACTAATGATTTTTACGTCTTCTGTTTCTTCTTTTTCGCGGCTGGGAAAAGAATGTTATTCAAAATCAACCGGTAGCCAGGGGAGCTAGGGTGTAGATTTAAATCAGTCGGTTCTTCTCCAACCGTGTGTTGATAGTCTTCCGGGTCGTGACCACCATAGAAGGTGTAAAAACCTTTTCCTAAAACTCCATGAAGGTATTTTGCTTCTTTGATTTCACGATTCTCACCCATAATCACTACGTCAGGTTTCACCAGATGTTTTTTGAATCCTGTCGTTTGTCCGTAGAAGCCTTTGATAACTCGTGTGTGATTTTGAGTCAACATCGTTGGGATTGGATCCCACTTGGCAGAAAATTCAAAAATGTTGAAATAATCATTGTCCTGTCTTAATCCACGTTCCGGTGCGTTGTTATCAATATCGGAGAACTCGTATTGGTAGGGATCTCTTGAGATACGGAAGTCAGTAAATGCAAGCGTCTTTTCATAATCCAATTTTTCCTGCGCACGTGGATCTGCAGGGTCACCGTCATACATTCTTTCGCAAATGTCAACTCCTTCTGCTGCCAGGGCGATATCAAATGAATCTGTAGCTGAGCACATCGCAAACAGAAACCCACCGCCAGCAACAAATTCTTTTATTCGTTTTGAAACCGCGAGTTTCAACTGCGATACTTTGTGGAATCCATTGTCCCTTGCCAGTTCCTCCGCTTCCTTTTGCGCTTCTATATACCATGGCATGTTGGCGTAGCTGCCATAAAATTTTCCATACTGCCCCGTAAAGTCTTCATGATGAAGATGTAGCCAATCATACTTAGGCAAATCTCCCCGCATCACTTCTGAATCAAAGATCACATCGTATGGAATCTCAGCGTAGGTAAGCACCAGCGTCACTGCGTCATCCCAAGGTTGCTTTGACTTGGGTGAGTAAACTGCAATCTTGGGATACTTCTCTAGCTTCATCAGATCGTAGTTCACAGCAGGGCTCGCTATTTCGGTGATAATGGAATTAGACTGCGCATCTGAAATGATCTCGAAGCTGACGCCTCGCACCACCAACTCGTTTTGAATGGCCGGTTGGTACTTGCACATAAAGCTTCCCCCGCGATAATTCAAGAGCCAGTCTACTTCAATATCATTTTTTAAAATCCAGTAGGAGATGCCGTAGGCCTTCAGGTGGTTGGCCTGCTTGTCGTCCATGGGAATGAAAATGTAATTGGCGGAAGCCACCCTACAGATCAACAAAAACAAGAACAAAATCGGTACCCTCATCGTATGTGAATTCAACGACTAAACGAATGTAACATTTTGACCCTTTAAAAGTCTTATACTACAACGGTCAATTCCTACATTTGATCCGCAAACTATGGCTTTTTTGAATGAATCTGGTCGAAAATTTTAAGGAAGGTCTCAGATCGGTGCAGGCAAACCTTCTAAGGTCTGTGTTGACTGCATTGATAGTTGCCATTGGCATCACTTCACTGGTCGGCATACTTACCGCAATTGACGGGATTGAATATTCAGTGTCAGAAAGCCTTTCGTCTTTGGGTGTCAATACGTTCGATATCTACTCAAAAAGAAACAGGAATCGTAGCCAGCAAGGAGTGAAAGAGGAGACGTTTCGTCCTATCTATCTTCAGGAGATGGAGAAGTTTATTGATCAATATTCCGTGCCTTCGACCATAAGCCTTTCAGCACGTCTCACGCAAATCGCTGAAATCAAACACAGTTCTTCAAAGACTAATCCGAACGTAGGAATCACCGGTGTAAACGTAGAATACCTTGCAATCAAAGGACTCAACATTGAGAAGGGTAGGAATTTTTCAACAATAGAAACACAGTATGGCAGCAAAGTGGTAGTGCTGGGGAGCAAGGTGGTGGAAGCAATATATGAAGACAATGAAGATCCATTGAATTCTGAAGTCACCTTCAAAGGCACGCGCTTTCGCGTGATTGGTGTGTTGAAAGAAAAAGGTCAACTCGCAGAGGATAATTATGATAATATGGTTTTCGTGCCGGTGATTGTGGCAAACCAGATGGCTGAAGGTCGAGGGCTTGAATATGTGCTGACGGTGGGAGTAAATGATGTATCGAAGATAGAACTGGCAATGGGCGAGGCAACAGGTGTGATGCGTTCTATAAGACGTGACCAGGTTGGAACGCCAAATACTTTTGAAATCGAGAAAAGCGAAACACTTGCTGAAAACCTTGAGAGCATAACCGGTGCCTTGAGAATGGGAGGCTTTGGAGTTGGATTTATCACGTTGTTAGGTGCATCTATCGCGTTGATGAACATTATGCTGGTTTCGGTGACAGAGAGGACACGTGAAGTAGGAGTAAGAAAGGCACTTGGTGCCACTCCACTGCGTATTCGTCAGCAATTTGTAATTGAGGCGATTGTAGTTTGTATTCTCGGTGGGCTGGGTGGAATTGTGCTGGGTATTGGAATTGGAAATCTTATTTCACGAGCAATCGGAATCGACACCTTTGTCATTCCATGGCTGTGGATGCTCGTGGGGATGATTATATGTGTTGTAGTCGGATTGCTTTCCGGTTATTATCCGGCTTTTAAAGCGTCTAAACTAGATCCTATCGAGTCGCTAAGATTCGAGTAACTCAGCGTCCCTTCAAAAGTTTTTTGATTTCTTCAGAGTAGGTGGGGATCGCTCCCTTTTTGCTGGCCACGTAAGCTCCTATTTTGTTCGCCACGCTCGCAGCCTTAATCGCATTTTTTGTTTTAGTGTACTGAAACATAAACGCAGCACTGAAGGCGTCACCGGCACCAACAGCATCGGCTACATCCACTTTTATTCCACTGACGTGACTCAGGTGTTTATTCGTGTAGATATAACATCCATCTTCGGCAGCAGTGATAATGATAATTCGGATCGTATAACGTTCTGTGATTCTATTGCAAAATTCTTCATTGGAAAGGGTCTCATCAAAAACCAGATTCGACATTATCGGTAGCTCGGAGACGTTCAGCTTCAAAATAGTTGCATAACTCAGAGAATCGTTGAGGATAATGCCGTTAAATCCGTCCTTGCGAATATTAACATCATAAAAGATGTCGTTGAAGTTGTTGTTATTTAGAATTGCATTGAGCGTGTACGCACTTGTCTTGTGACGTTGAGCGAGAGAACCAAAGTAGAATAGGTCGAAATCCAACTTACTTAGATCACTTACTTCGGTTGAATATTCGATGTAGTCGTAAGCAACGTTTTCTCTGATGGTGTAATCGGGCTGCCCATCGGTGACCACCACCTTTACTGTCCCCGTTTCATGTTTTTCATCTATCTGAATGAAATCAGTGTTGACTCTGTTTTCTTTCACCCTGGCAATGGCACTTTTTCCAAGGTTATCATTGCCTACCCGTGAAATGATGTACGACTGAGCACCGCACTGTGCGATATGCGCTGCGAAGTTAAGAGGCGCTCCTCCGAGGTGGGGTTCACCATTGATAATGTCCCATAAGATTTCGCCAAACGCAAGTGATCTCAAAGTGAACCAATTTAGACTTCTTAAATTACGGACTTCCAAATGAGTTATTTGAGATCGTAGGAGAAAATTACTTGAATTCATTGAACGTCAACCCGATAATTAATCTCGCGAGTCATCCTTTTTCCTAATTTGTAAGTCAAACCTTTGTTATGAAACCCTACATCTTTTTTTGCCTGATTGCTGCTCAGGCCGTGATGGCGCAACGTCCTATTCAACCCTCTGATGTGTACCGACTAAAAGAGGTAGGTGGTCCGCAGTTGTCGCCTGATGGCAAATGGATAGCCTATGTGGTGAACACGCCAGACTCTGCGAAGGACAAATATGACTCTGATATCTGGATGGTAAGCTGGGATGGTAAGGAATCGATCAGGCTGACGTCAAGCAAAGAAAGTGAGACGAATCCCCGCTGGTCTCCCGATGGCAGGTTTATCACCTTTCTTTCTAGCAGGTATGAGTCCAAGTCAACGCAACTGTGGAAGCTGGACAGACGAGGTGGAGAAGCGGAAAAAGTGACGATTTTGAAGGTGGATATTGGAAGCTACGAATGGAGTCCGGATTCGAAAACCATCGCTTTGGTGATCAAGGATCAGGATCCGGAAGAAGCTGAAGAAAAGATAAAAACGAAGAAACCCATAGTTATGGATCGTCACCATTTCAAGGCAGATGGGCAAGGCTATCTCGAGCGTAAACGAAACCATATTTACCTGTACGACTTAGCAACTAACAAACTGGATACGCTAACCACGGGAGATTTTGACAAC
>JBFWZR010000090.1:0-16997 GCA_050185175.1 Cyclobacteriaceae bacterium | reverse complement strand
TCGAGTTGTTTTGCAATTTCTATCGCGTCCGGATTAATCTGAATTACGGAATTAAGTTTCGGACCCCGGTCATCAATTGCCGCAATCCGGTCCAGGTACGATTGAACTACTTCCTCAACTGAAAACTCACCAGTTGAATACCCCTTCTGAAGTTGATTGATGGTGAACTCTTCGTATTTAAATTTCCGAATAGGATCAGATGTATCGGATTGCTTTGGGGTGCATGAAAATATGATCAGTAGCAAAGCAAACGATTGAATTTTTCCAATGGTCATGATGAATGGATTTTGCTCTCTTTAAGGTAGGTAATATTTACCAGACGGGAAGGGATCAGACGCACGATGTTAGTTTTCTTTAATTACCAATTTTGGTACATTGGCTTCACATCATTTCTTTCCCCGATATGTCACAGCAAAAGAAAAAAGAAATTAATTCTTCGGTGTCAAGAAGAAAATTTTTGCGGTCAGCTGGTGTCGCAGCCGCTGCGTTTACCATCTTACCGCGACATGTATTAGGCGGGATGGGTTTTACAGCGCCAAGCGATACGCTCTACATCGCTGGCATTGGAGTTGGCGGCAAGGGATATAGCGATCTCACAAGTTTTGCAAAAAGCCCTAAATCCAATATTTCCATCCTTTGTGACGTTGATGATCGCAGAGCGGCCAAGGCTGTCGAAACATTTCCGAAAGCAAAATATTACAAAGACTATAGAAAGATGTTGGATGCTGAACACAAGCATATCGATGCTGTGTCGGTGTCTACACCTGATCACATGCACGCAGTGCAAGCCATGGCTGCCATGCAGTTGGGGAAACACGTTTACGTGCAGAAGCCGCTGACTCACGATATCTATGAAGCCAGAATGCTGACAGAGGCGGCCAGGAAATACAAAGTCGTAACTCAGATGGGCAACCAGGGAGCCTCCGGAGATGGCGTACGGCAAATGCGCGAATGGTACAATGCCGGTATCATTGGAGAAGTTCACACTGTTTATTGCTGGACGGATCGTCCTGTTTGGCCTCAGGGAATTCCCTGGCCAGACAAGAAATCTGAAATACCAAAGGAACTGGATTGGGACCTTTGGCTCGGCACCGCTCCAAAAAAAGATTACATCGATAAACTCGTGCCTTTCAACTGGCGTGGCTGGTGGGACTATGGTACTGGCGCATTAGGCGACATGGCGTGTCACCTGATAGAAGCTCCATTCAGGGTATTAGGATTGTCGTATCCCAACGCGGTCGAAAGTAGCGTTGGTAGCGTGTACGTAGACGAATTCAAGAGAGGCTATTTCCCAGAAAGTTGCCCTCCTTCTTCACACGCTATTATGACTTTCCCGGCCAGCAACGGAAAACCCGAAATCAAACTTCACTGGATGGATGGCGGCATTCAGCCGGAACGCCCCGCAGAACTTGGGCCCAATGAAGTATTCGGTGACGGTGGAAATGGCGTGTTATTGATCGGCACCAAAGGCAAAATGATGTGCGGTACCTACGGAAGAAATCCGCAACTGTTGCCAACTTCTCGCACTGCTGAAACCAATGTACCTCAAACTATAGCCAGAGTACCTCAAGGTGATGAGCCAGGTCATTATCTGCAATGGGTAGATGGTTGTATGGCGGGATATGGTAAAACCGAATTAAGCTCAGACTTCAGCCTTGCCGGACCACTCACGGAAATAATCTTAATGGGCAACCTCGCGATAAGGAGCTACGACATCCGCGAACCTAAACCAGACGGAAAGCCTGGGCAGTACAACTATCCAGGCAGATATGTAAAGCTATTGTGGGATGGTCCTAATATGAAGATCACCAATTTTGATCCTGCAAACCAGTTTGTAAAGCGGACCTACAGCGAAGGTTATAAACTGTAACCATAGATAACAATTAGTTAATTCGCTCCTGACATAGGGCTGTCATAACTTATCATTGTTTTGTATCTCAACAAAACACAAACCATTATGACGACTCAAGAAATAGCTAAGAAATTTTATGAATTAGCTCAGCAGGGCAATTGGAATGCAATCCAGGAAGATCTGTATCACAAAAATGCTAAAAGTATCGAACCTGAACATTCAGAGGGGCTCAAGACCGTAACTGGTATGGACGCGATCAAAGAAAAAGGAAAGCAGTGGGAAGCCTCAATAGAAGAAGTGCACGGTGGATATTGCAACGAGCCACAGATTGCGGGAAACTATTTCACCTGCGTGATGGGGTTTGATGCCACCTTCAAGGGACGAGGAAGAATGAGCATGGACGAGATCGCTCTGTATGAAGTAAAAGACGGGAAAATTGTGAGCGAGCAGTTTTTCTATTGATCAAAATAAAGTCTGGTGTATGCCCACCAGACTTTTCTTCTACTTGTCCGGCATTACCACTGCTAAAATCAAATAGATCAGAATCCCGGATCCAAATCCCAGCACGGCTATGATAAACAACACGCGCATGATCGTGGGGTCCACGTCAAAATAGTTAGCCAAACCGCTGCACACCCCAAACAGTTTCTTTTCTCCCTTTACAAGTTTCTTTGCCATAATTGAAGATCGTTGAATTCCACTAAAAATACGAGATAGGCAACGGTTTACAAGCTTGATTTCCCATTTAAAGTATCGTAATTTTCCTCACATCGCCTAGTGAGTATGTTCATCTCTCACCAAGAGCATGTCGGTACAATCATTTGAAATGCATGATTCGAGTCTGGGCTATTAATCTGATTTTGTTTTTGACAATTTGTTTCGGTCATGCTCAGACATTAGATAGCCTTGAGTCTTTATTACGTGGAAATATTGAGGGGATCCCAAGAATCAATCTGCTTTGCGATCTGTCAAATAAATACCTGGCTTATAAACCCAAGATTGCACTTCAGTACGCAAATGATGCTCTCAAGCTATCAAAGGATTTAAAATACAGAAAGGGTGAGGCACTTGCTCTGAATAGAATCAGTGACTACGAATTCAGGCAGAGCAATTATGCAGAGGCAGCAGAGATCAGCAGTGAGGTGGTGAAGATCGCAACTGAAATGAAGGATTCCATGATGTTAGCTAATGCCTACAGACTACTGGGTAACATCAACAATGCAGGTCTTGAGCGGTACGATGTAGCAGAAGATTATCAACTCAAAGCCTATGACATTTATTCAAGGTTAAATGATCGCGTAAATGTGGCCGCTACCTGCGGAAGTTTGTCGTGGATATATGCCATAACTAATCGTGAACTGGAGCGAGCCAATGACCTTGCCGATGAAGGCTTAATGATCTCGCGAGAAATCAGGCATTCTCAATTCCTTGGCTATAATTTGAATTCGAAGGCGTTGATCTACAAGCAACTAGACAAACTTGATTCTGCGTTGATCTATTTGGATTTATCAAATGAGGCTGCTGCGCAAGCCAACGATCTCACCGTGATCTCATACAACAATACAATTAAGGGGGACATTTATTTAGACAGAGACGAGTCCAATAAAGCCATTGAATTTTATACGCTCGCTATGATTCAAAGCAAACCTTTGGCGGCACGTGAAGTAATCAAAAATGCGTACAAAGGCCTGGCATCGGCTTACGCCAAAATTGGTGATCACAGGAAGGCGTACGGACATTTAATGGCACATAATCAATTGAGGGATTCCCTCTTCAATCAACACACTGCGCAACGAGCGATGATGGCTGAAAAGGCGTTTCAGGATGCGCGTCAGAAATCGCAGATTGCGGAGTTACAACTCGCAAACGAACAAGAACGAACAGGTAAACTTGTATTCACAATTCTTTTTGGTGTAAGTATTATTTTTTCTTCCGCTATTTACATTATCGTTTCTCGCAATTCGCGAAACAGAAAAATAGCCAACCAACAACTCGAAGAGAAAAACGATGAGATAGCAAAACAAAACGCAGAATTAGTCACGGTCAATAATACCAAAGACAAACTTTTTTCGATCGTTGGCCACGACCTACGGAGCCCCATCACTAGTTTAAAAAGCCTACTAACGATGGTGGCTAAAAATGAAGTATCTCCTGAAGAATTCAAGATGATTGCTCCAAAGCTCAATCGCCAGGTCATTGGCGTCAATGAAACACTTGAAAACATTCTGCATTGGTCAAAGTCGCAACTACAGGGTTGGACACAAAGTGTTGACAATTGTAGTCTTTATGAACTGGTCAAAAAAACGAAAGAGCTTTTTCAGGTAATAGCCGATGAAAAAAATATTACAATAGAAAACAAAGTTGATCCCTCACTCAGCATTCGCTGCGATTGCAATCAAATAGAACTCATCCTTCGAAACCTGATTCATAACGCAATTAAATACACGCCAGCAGGTGGCAATGTCCGCATTCACACAATATCCCATGATGAATCATTTGACATCTGTGTCTCTGACAATGGAATAGGCATGACAGCCTCTCAAATTGAGAAATTACTTTCAAGAAGTGACACCTATTCTACACCTGGAACTTCGGGCGAAAAAGGTACAGGTCTCGGCATCTACCTCTGCAGAGAAATGGTCGAATACAATGGCGGCTCCCTTACTGTAGAAAGTCAGGTTGAAAAAGGAACAACATTCAAAATCAGCTTCAAGGCTGAGAAAATCTTGTCGCCAACTGCCTAGCGCTAATTACCGATTAGCACATAATATTGCCAAGGTGTGAGTTTTTGAATTGAGGAAACTTCAATTGATTGATTCGTAAAAGCGTCAGTAAAATTTCCGGTCTGGTTTTCCAGTTGAACCTGCTGCTCCTCCCCCGACATATTGATGATTGCGATCACTTTATTGCCATCCTTACTTCGTACGGTTGAAAACACATTCTCATTTCCATCCTCTATTTTCTGCGGCACTCCTCCAAACTCTCCGGTCCACAGCGCTTTGTTTTCAGCTTTGATCTGATTTAATTTTTGATAGAAAGAAAAATAATCATCAGGATCTGACCAGTCGATAGCATCCTTTTCAAAAAATTTCAAACGCTTGTTCATGCCCGCTTCCTGGCCGCTGTACATCACAGGCATTCCATAAGACACATAAGAGAACACCGCCATAGCATTTACACCATCCCCATATCTTTCAAACACCGTTCCCTCCCACGCATTTCGATCGTGATTGGTAATCATATTCAACCTGAATGGTGTGCGTCCATATAATGCCATGTCGTAGAGAATATGATCATGTAAGTCATCCGCCTTTGCTTTGCCTTCTGCAATATGTTCAGTAAGTGAAAGCAATCCCCACTCATAGCTTGCATGAAATGTCAGATGAACACGAGCTTCATCGCGCTCAGCGAGCCAAAAAAGATCTTTGATGGGATTGATCTCTTCTGTAGCCTCCTCCCAAAAGAACATCGGTATCTCCTCAGTTGGATGATCTGCTCTGAATCCATCAATATCAGTTTCCGTTACCCAATACTTCATCGCATCAATCATCGCTGCACGCGTTCCGGGGTGGTAAAGATTTAGTAATGCGATGTCATCCCAATCCGCTTCATACACGAGATCGCCAATTCCTTTCTTCTTGTAGTAGTTTTCACCCATGTTCAATTTGCTATTAACAAACCGTGCAGCACTGTCAGTCATATAATATTCCGGATGCTCGGTCACCCAAGCGTTATCCCAGGCACTGTGATTAGGCACCCAGTCAAGGATTACCACGAATCCAAGTTCATGAGCTTTGTTTACCAACGCCTTAAAATCATCCAAACTTCCGAATTCTGGATTTGTTGCTTTGTAATCACGGATAGAGTAATAACTCCCAAGCGAACCTTTTCTGTTCTTCTCTCCAATCGCCTGAATCGGCATAATCCAGAGCATATCAACGCCAAGCTCTTTTAATCGGGGAAGTTTCTCTGCGAACGCATTAAAGGTACCTTCTGGCGTGTATTGACGAATATTAACTTCATAAATCGTCATGTCCTTCGCCCGTTCTGGGAATACAACCGTTTCAATCGTTTGTTGTGACGGCTTATCAACGGGAGCACAGCAGAACAAAACCAATCCCAAGCAACTTACCAGAAGGTTCCTCATAGTTAAAAGTTTATTGCACAAGATAATCAAACGACATTTGATTGTCATTGTTCATTTTTCTCATCAATTAGATTATCCCATACGTTATCTTGTACTCATGAAAACAAGACGCGAGTTTATCGGCAAGACTTCGATGGCTGCTTTAGGCGCAGTTACTGTCACTCAGTCATCTGAAATATTCCCACCAAGTAAATCATTGGTGCATCATGTGTTTTTTTGGCTAAAGAATTCCGGGGCGGACGCAGATCGAAACAAGTTAATCGAAGGGCTCAAAACACTTAAAGCCATAAAGACTGTGAGATCTTTACACATCGGTACTCCTGCGGCTACAGAAAAGCGTGACGTAATTGATAACAGCTATGATGTTTCGGAACTCATCTTCTTTAATAACATCGAAGATCAAAACGCGTATCAGACAGATCCAATACACGTTAAGTTTGTCAATGACTACAGCCACCTTTGGGAAAAGGTAGTAGTCTATGACTCGATGGGAATTTAATTCCTATCGTCCCCGCTTCATCAGCTTTCCTCTCATCGTTTCATGAGAAGATGAGTAGCGATAGAACATAATACAGTTGCCGGAATTTCTATCTTCCCATTGCGCTGAGTACTTGTGTCCCTTTTTCACCTCGCCATCATAAAGGCGCTTCACAAGACGACCATGTTGGTCGAATATATCCAGCCACGCGTAGTCATCATGCTTTGCAGTCCACTCAAATCTGAGTTCAGATTCAAACGGATTCGGGTAAGCACAAATAACCGGGGTTGAATTCTCGTCATCCTCATCTGGCACTGGCTCTTCCTCCGCTGGTTCAGATGGATCATCAGGAGGGTCAGTCTGGGTTGCGCATGGGTCATCTGTGCCCGGAGCACCTCCACCAGTGTTGTCTTTCACCTCACAACCATTGGTTAAAACATAGTCGCAGATTTTAGTGCAGCCTCCTATTGTAGTTGTCAAGGTAAACGTGGCTTCTGTTCCAGCATTTCCGGCAGTGAAAACGGCAGACGAAGTCGATTGCCCGGATGTTATTTTCCAGCTATCGTCATCGCTCGTCACCGACCAAAGATAGGAGTCGGCATTTACCACGGTCGAGCTAATTGTGTTTCCAAACGACTGACATGCGGGTTGTGCAGGTTCTTCGATTATGCATTCAAATTCAAAATCGGAAGGCAGAATTGTAACTATTTCAGATGCTGCACATCCTTTTGAGTCAGTAACCGTGACTTCGTATTGGCCCGAGTTAAGATTCAAAAGGTTGGCAGCGGTTTGACCGTTTGACCAAAGATACTGATAGGGAGGGCTACCTCCCGTTACGGTAACTCCAACTGAAAACGCACCCTCCTCTCCGCAAAGTGAATTGCCAGTGTGTGTCGTGATGGCAATAGCAGTTGGAGAAATGAGTGTGTAAGACAACGTAACACTGCAACCAGTCGCATCGGTCACCGTCACAGTGTAGTTTCCAGCACCAAGATTTGATATTGACTTATCAGAACCACCATTTGACCAGGCATATGTGTATGGCCCTGTTCCTGAAATTGGGTTCAAGACTACACTACCATCCGTTTCTCCCGAACACGTAGGTTGCACTACCTGCGCAGTCACTTGAAGTGTCTCTCTTTGCACCAGAATGGTTGACAACTGTGAACAACCCGCGTTATCAGTTACCGTTACACGATAGATACCGGAAATTAAACCAGAGACATCTTGTGATGTCGGTCCATGCTGCCAAGCATACGAGTATGGTGTAGCTCCACCGGTCACAGTCAAATCAATTGCTCCCACTGGATCGTTAAAGCAGTTTGATTTCACTACTTGAAAAGTGACGCGAAGGTCTGTGGTCTCCTGAACAAAATAATTACCAATGCTTTGACATCCACCAGCGTCAGTTACTACCACACGATAAGAACCAGTTGGCAAACTCTGTATGTCTTCACCAGTTGATCCATTGCTCCATGAGTAAGTATAAGGCTCTTGACCACCTGAAACCGAAAGGTTAATTGAGCCTGTTGATTGCCCACAGGAAGTTGGTGTAGGAATACCACTTAACGCGAGTTGAGAACTTCCGATTAGTGAAAATGTCTTTTGTGCAAGACATCCGGCCGCATCGGTTATATAGACCTGAAACGTACCAGCATTGAGGTTTGAAATGTTCTGAGAAGTAGCCCCAGTGCTCCATGCGAAAGTGTACGGTGCTGTACCTCCACTAACGGAGAGAGAAATGGATCCATTAGCTGAGGTGCTACAGGAAGGCTGAGCAATTGATTCCGCAATTGTGATCGCTTCTGGCTCAAAAATCTCCGATGAAAGAGTCAACACATTTCCATCCGCATCAGTAAGCGTGACACCATAGGTGCCTGGAATTAAATTAGATATAGATGATTCAGTCGATCCATTGCTCCATCGATAAGTGATCGGTGCGGTCCCATCTTCAACCTGTACGGCAATAGAACCGTTTCCCAGACCTTTACATGCAATCTGATTTGGGACTAGAGTCGCTAGCAATGTGGAGCAGGTTCCTGTGTCATCGCCACCACCGCCATTATCTCCTCCATCACCACCGCCACCATCGTCTCCACCTCCATCATCTCCTCCTCCATCATCACCACCATCGTCTCCGCCATCTGAATCATCATCGGGGTAAGTCAGTGTCTCATATATGACACATTGCCCGGCTTTATAAGCGACCTCTGTCGGCTTCTCCTCGCATCCATCACCGCAAACCACAAAACTTACCGTGAAGTAATCGCCCTTCGATTTGCCGAAGTATGGTACGTCATCAATTTTGAACCCAACTAATCCTGTGGTCGGATCCTTTCCTATCGATTGCTTCCACTTTCTTGAATTGGTAATATCCTGAACAGTGCCGCATGGAATAGCAACAGTATAATGAGACAAATCATATCTGCAAGTGCCATCAGTTTTTATCTTATACTCATATCTGACGCATCCTCCCTCAATATTTTCCACACGTATAACCTCAGTCTGAAAATCAAGAGACTCGCAGTCCGGCTCAGGTTTTGGATGATGTTTTGGCTTTCCGCCTCGTTCATTTTGCCCGTAAGTCAAGGATGATACGAGCAGCACAAACATGACAGCACAACCGACAGGTAGTTTAAATGATTTCATAGCCACCCATAAATTCGCATATTATAGACCGTTCGGGGAGCTTCATCCCACCTGCCGACCATGAAAACGACTAGCTGTCATTTAGAGCGATAAAGGGTTGGTTACCGTTTATCTGTTCTCGATGAAAGGTGGAAAGGATAGCCGAAACCCAATGCCCGATCTAAATATTCTGTAATCGCGACCATACTTATTCAAAAGGCTCACAGCCGATATGCGTGTGTTCTATATTTAATAAATGTAAACCTTCCACCATGAATAATATCTTTCGCTCCCTCAATGCCCTGATTATCGTCACGCTTATCAGCTTTAATAGCAAAGCTCAAAATGATCTGCTCGTGCAAACCAGTGAAGTCAACAATCTTATGATTCACTTCGCTGAAGACGAGGGAAGTCTGGAGCGATTCTATGTGATTCCAAATACTGCAGAACGAAGAGACAGGCTAAAGAGTCTGTACAATGATTACCTCACCCAACTAGACAAGCTTCCATTCGATAATTTCTCGACCGGAGGGAAAGTAGACTATCTGCTTTTCAAAAGAGACATCGAAAGTAAGCTGTACCAACTTGGCATTGAAGAAAGGGAATGCAATCAGGTGAGCAAACTTACAAGTCCTGGAAATCCCATCTATGAACTTGAGAAACAGAGACGAAGAGGCCATCAGCTAGACGCAAGCAAGGTAGCAGAGCAACTCAATGATGTGAACAAGCAATTGCAACAGGCTATCCTCTCTCTCGATAAACAGCCTGATATGAGTCGGACACTGGCAGCACGGGCGAAGGAAACTGTCTTAGGTCAGCAAAAAGCCTTGAGAAGTGTCTACGAATTTTATAACGGATACGATCCGGAGTTCACATGGTGGGCGGCCGAACCCACAAAAAAACTTGACTCTACACTTTCTAAATATGCAAGTCTTGTAAGTAAAAAAATTGATCAGGCTACCTTACCCAAAGACGATGGCAGTGGAATCATTGGATTTCCAATTGGCAGAGACGAACTCGTACGCTTACTTCAATACGAAATGATCCCCTACACACCTGAGGAACTAATTGAAATCGCCAACAAAGAATTTGCCTGGTGTGATGCTGAACTGTTAAAGGCAACCAAAGAAATGGGTTTTGGAAATGATTGGCAGAAGGCACAGGAAAAAGTAAAGCAGTCTTATGTGCCAGCTGGAAAACAACCTGATGCGATGATGGATCTTTACAATCAATCAATCGCATTTCTGAAGGAACATGACATGATCACAATCCCGCCTATTGCAGAAGAGAGTTGGCGCATGATAATGATGACTCCAGAACGCCAACTGATTAATCCATTCTTCACCGGTGGAGAGACTTTCAGTATCTCATATCCGACAAACACAATGACGCATGAGGACAAGCTCATGAGCATGAGAGGCAACAATCCGCATTTCTCCAGGGCCACGGTTCACCACGAAATCATCGCAGGCCACCACCTTCAGCGGTTCATGAACAATCGTTACAAGTCCTATCGTAATTTCCGCACACCCTTCTGGACGGAGGGCTGGGCACTGTACATGGAACTTACGCTGTGGGACATGAATTTTCCGCGCTCACCAGAAGACCGGATCGGAATGTTATTCTGGCGTATGCATCGTTGTGCCAGAATTATCTTCTCTTTGAACTATCACCTTGGCAAATGGATGCCGCAACAGTGCATCGATTTTCTGGTTGATCGGGTAGGTTTTGAGCGGGCCAACGCTGAAGGCGAGGTACGTAGGTCTTTCACCACGCACTACGGGCCGCTATACCAATTGGCCTACATGACTGGTGGGCTCCAGTTCTATGCGTTGCGCAAAGAATTGGTTGATGATGGCAAAATGACAATGAAGCAATTCCATGACGCGGTGATGCATGAGAACAACATGCCGGTAGAAATGGTACGCGCGATCCTTAAAGATCAACCACTGAAAAAGAATTTTAAAACCTCGTGGAAGTTTTACAAAAAATAGATTTCAGCGGATTTGTAAGTCACTGAAAATCAGTATTTAGTTGGATTAGTAGCCCCAAGGTTACGAATATCGAACCATTTCATAGAAAATCTACGAAAGTTTTCTGATTTAGAACTTTAGGCCTTTTTAGCCACATCAGATTTGAAGTCAAAGTTGTCGAGCCTAAAACCTCTCAATATCCCAACATCATCAAAACCACTTACCAATATTGAGGTTATTGCACCTTCCGGATCTATTATAGGGGAGCCGCTTGCTCCTTGATAGTACTCATGACCTTGAAAATTTCGATTCGTTTTAAAGTAGTTGAAGCTTTCATCCTGATCAACTAGCTCCAATCCGACTTCGTAGCATAGATATACTGGAAGAATAAAACCGTTGCCACTTTTGACAAATTCATAATTATTAATCACCGCAAAACTATAGGCCTCTCCAGGGATAGCTTTGACGAATTCCCTGAAGTATGGAAAGAGTTCGACACCCTCGTATTGCGTTACTTCCTTTTTATAGAGCTCAATTGGAAGTTCACTAAAAGCAACATCAATTTTTTCCCTATTGTAGAAGACTTGAAACTTGCCCGCACTTATTTGAAGCATTTCATCATTGTCATTTTTTACTCTTGTCTCAATGAATGATCCTTCATCTGGCATGTTATGACCGGCTGTAATGACAAGTGGGCTATCATGATTGGGGGATTTATATAGAAATCCTGAACTGCGTCCTTTTAGAATTCCAGCATCCCAAGTGGCAATCCTCACAGTTATCTTTGTTAAATCATCCACCAAGGATCGAATGTTTCCATCAATTTCTTCTTCTGGTGTCATATCATCGTTATAAGTACTTAATATACTCCTTAAAGTAAAAGGAGCCACACTTTCGCGTGACTCCTTTTCGGGCTCCTACATCAATTTTTTGGGCAAAAATAATAGCCTCTCCTAAATCACCGTCATTAATCCACGAATAAATCCTACCTCGGTCAGGTATTCGACCTGGGGATCGCTTAGACCTTTTTTATCAGTCGTGGATACAATTTCAAAAGGAACAATCAGCTCGCTATCCATGAACTTTTTAAGTTCCTTAGAGAGTGCCCTTTGGTTGTCCTTGGTAAAAATATACTGGCCTCTTGGATCACGGATAATGTTGCCCTTGTCATCCGTACTGCAATAATCAATGTTGAGGTCTTCCAGTTTGTCATTGTAAGCCTCGACAAAAGGCGAGGCGTTTTTCAAAGTCTGGTTTCTGGCATGTTCCAACTTGGTGCCAGCAGGTGCCGGGGTATCCATTAGTGCCGTAATGAGTTTGTAAGCTTCTTTGTTTGTCATGAGTGATACTGATTTAATATTTTCCTTCTGCGTTTCCTTTTAAGATTGATTGCTCAATCAGCCAATAGACTAAGGCAGAGATTTTAATTTCCTTCAAGGCTTCTCTGATTTCATTTGACATCGAGCTAATACCTGGAAATGAATTCAGCCCAATGTTTTGCCAGTACTCAAGTTCTGTAATGGCATTTGGTGTTTCTGAACTCACTTCAATTCCAGTTAATGGGTTAGTGAATTTCCCATCTGTTTCCTTGGTGATTTGTTTGGGAAGGAATAGTTGCCGTTGAAGTTCATTGCCTGGAACTATGGGGTTACCGTCTCCTTCTGTAAATTCCAGGATTATTCCATGTCTCATCTCTAGATTGCTCTTAATGATGAGATAGTCATGAATAACCTTTTTCCGTTTGTTTGTTGTTGAATCTAATTCTGGAAGATTCACAACGATTGAATTTCTACTCATAAATATTCTATGTTAAAATTTTACTGTTCTGACTACTCCTGATGGTGTAACAAACTTGAGATCTTCACCAACGAAGTATAGCCTTCCTACTCCAGCGATACTTGAAGGATCAATGGTTACTTGCCCAAGTGAAACAACTCCGTCTTTATTAACTGAGAATTTTAACTTCAAGGAATTGCTCACTGTGTCATATTTGAAAGCCTCCACAAATGCTCCGGTGGAACCAATGTTTTCTTCCATTCTTAGGAATGCTCCTGTGTGGTCAAACCCATTTAATACTGCATTGTGTTTTCGAATGAGTAGCATTGGCTTGGTAGTACCTCCCATCATGTTATTTCCCGTTGTGCTGTACTGAAGCCACATGAGGTAACCATCATAGTTATAAGTGCCAAGTGATTGTTGTGGACTTATAAATAGACCATTGGCTTGTGTTTGCCCCGGAGATATTATCATCCCTGTCCTTTCAGAACCAAGTGGAACGATATACAGAGCCGCGCTAATGATGTAGCTCCCATTAAGTAGTAATGCATTTGCTCCGGCATGAGCAGAGCCATCGGTATTTATGCTTGTTACCGGTGTGGTGAAAGTCATTCCCGTACCATCAAAGAAAATTCGACTACCAGTAGAGCGAAAAGCAAATGCTTGAGCGTTTGCATTGGTCGCTCTTACATCTGCAAAGAATCCATCTACAAAATGATTGGTTACACTTGCGAGTGCGGTATAAATCTGAGCACGGTTATAATTTGCGAAGCTATCATCAACGGATAATGCCATCTGTCCGTGAAACCCTGAAATGTTTCGACTTTGTAATCCAGTGTTAACACCTTGAAGCAAGTACTTAAAACCATAACCTGTATGATACGTGTCGTTTGGTCTTACAAGTATGGCCGTGTTCGCGTAACCTGCCGGAGATAGGCGAAGCATTTCGGTTTTGGTTCCTCCGAATTGGTAGTCAGTTATTTCAAGCGCTGCATTTGTGTTGTTCGCACTTAGCAATAACTCATAACCACCATAACCACTCAGGTAACTATTAATCCTGAAGAAATTCTTCACTGTACCATTTCCATCTTCACCTAGGGAAATCGAAATGTTTCCATCTCTGAAATTTGAATGACCAGATACACCTAGTGCATTCGAGCTTGGCCTTATTACCTGAAATTTGAACCCGCTAAATCCTTGATTAGCTGAAACACCAGGTAATTGATAGTTTGAACTTTCTGCGCCAATAACAATTTGGTCGCTGAGAACTCGGCCAAGCACTAGCGTATTAGGTGTGCGCACCGCTACACCTGCGCCTATCGCAGTCATGTAACTCTGTCCACCGCCATTGCTCACAATATCTCCAAGACTGTTGTATGCCCTCGTTCCAGAACCGAGTAGCGTATTGAAAGAGTTTGACCTTGCATTTTGTGCATCGTAGCCAACAAGTGTATGATCAGTTCCACTTTGTCCTGCCGTTGCTCCGGCAGAAGCACCCACCATTGTATTTCGATGACCAGTATTGAAACCGATCATGTTACCAGCCCTATAGCCAATATAAACGCAGTCACTAAAGCTCGTGCCATTGTTATCTGAGGAACCAGCCTCTGAACCAACAACTACATTTCGTGTAAGACCTCTCGCAGGATTTCCTCCAGAACTGTATGAAGCATTGTAGCCTATAATAGTGTTGTCACTTCCAGTATCTACCAGTCTTGCTCCTACAGAGCCAGAGGTAAGGATTACATTTTTAAGTCCCGTCATCCCTTGCCAACCTCCATTAATAAGGAGGTTAGGTCGATCCTTGTTGACAAACAGCTTTCCAATATTCGTTACACCAAAGATTAAATTCAAAGTAGGATCATCAATGAAAACAGAAAAACCTGCTTCTAATGTTGACGCAGCTCTAATGTGCAAACGACCGCCCACTGCTCCGGAATGACCGATTAATAAATTACCCGATATGTCAAATCTCCCTCGTTCAATACCGTTGGTTATAAAGGGAAGTGGAAAATTATCCTTCGTACCAATGGACTTTGTGGCTCCAACATTATTTCCATCTTGTATCCATGCTGAGAGAATTGGTTGAAGTAGATTATAAATCTTCTCTAAGGTATCAGCAACAACGGGAGCATTTCCTTTTAGTGAGCTAATCACATTTTGAAGGTCTTCAGCTTTTATTAAGTCAGCATCAGACAGAATTGCGTTCAACTCTGCAAGGGTATCAATATCATCTGCCTTCAGATATGTTAATCCTTGAATGATGTTAAATAACTTTTCAAGTGTATTTCCAGCATCCGGAACATTCCCTTTCACCGTATTGATAGCAGATAAAATATCTTCGGTCTTCATCAAGTCTGCATCGGTTAAGATTGCATTCAACTTGGCAAGTGTACTAATATCACTCTCCCTTAGATAATCCACATTCTGAATCTTTAAGTAGATGTTGTAAAGCAGTTCCTCTGAAGCTGTATGAAATGGAGGTTTCGGAATACTCATAATTTCACGTTCGGTTTGAACACCCATCCTAAAGCAATGGCTGCAAAAATGGTTGTCGCGGTTACTACTCGCTTGAGAGTAATTCTTCTGAGCGATCTGAAATCAATCAGTGTGTAGCTGAATTTATTTCCATAAAGCTTTGCATGGTTTTTACAAAGCTCCATGAACACCAGAAAGTCATCTGCGCTTTTAAACACCTGGCATCCGGCAGAATACTTATCAATGGATTTGGTTGTGCCTGAAATGGAAGCCCTGTGAATGTTGATTCCAAAATGTCCTGTTTGTTTTTCGCCATTGTTAAAATCAAGAATAGCGTCACGGTCATAGTCACGTATAACAGTTACTGGCTTTTGCTGAACAAGAGCTTCATACTTTCCCCGATGTTTTCCGATGGTATAAGCATCTACATTCTGTCCTTGGGCAAGAATGGCAGTGCCTTGAGGGTATGATGGATTGTTCAACCAAAATGTTCCTGGATCAGTTGTGGCCGGATAGATGTGATAATTCCATTTGCCATTGGGCAAAGTGTAAAACACATGAATCTCATCATCAAAGGAATTTGATTCCACACTTTTACTTCTTAGCCCAACGATGTTAAGCTCATAAGGCCTTGTGTAGAGAACAAAGCCGTACTCTTTCAAAATTCCTTTTATTCTTGATAGCATGTGTTTTACTCTTTACTTGTTTGATTTATGCAGCTTGCTTAAAGCGGAATGAATTCACCCGATTCATCCATCCATCATAGAATACAATTTGGTCTGGCCTTCTTTTGATGATGTTATTCAAGAATACCTGACGTTCAATCTTGAGTAAATTGAACAAACGCTCCTGGTCTGCACAGTTGATAGCGGTGAGCGTTTGTACGCCAACTATTCCATCTACGTCTGCATTGACCACACGCTGCACAATCTTCGCGACTGTTTTTCTTCCTGAGTTGTAACCCCAATCGACAATGAACTGAGCTACTGATTCATTCAGGATGAAGTCTGCCTGGAAGTAATCCCAAAAGATTTTCTTTGCGATCCACCTAGCATCTTCTTCACTGAGTTTCTTGATGTCTTCTGCATCAATGTCTCCATCACCATCTTTGTCATGGCCGTATTCCTTCCACACGGAAAGAATGACTCCATACTTAGTCGGGCCTCCTTTATCCAATGGATGATTCACATACCCTCCCTCTAATCGCAGGAGTTTCCCTGCGAAGTTTTCAAACTTTGCCATTGTTATTAATTGTTTAAGTGTACTTCACGTCCTGCGTTGGGACTTTCAGAATGCTGTTATCAATAGACTTGAACCATGTCATTCCATTAGCGACTTCCAATTCATCTCCGAGTATTGTATTCCTGCGCACAGGTATCCGGTTATTCCTGGCATCCGTTACCACTGTTTCGCGGATAGTGACAAGGTCTTTGTAGAGTCGGATTCCTTGTAGGCTCCACGTTCCCGTACTGCTTACTTTTAAACCTATGCGCAGGAATTCATTTCGTATCTGCACCTTGGCAGCTTCATTGCTTTTGAAAGCATATTCCAAGAGGTCTGTTACAATGGTCTTTGAGATAAAGCTTTGCTTCTTGTAATACTCATTCACCGCTGAATATTCTGTTACAGATTTTAGCTGTTTTAAAATATCCATCACTTGAGCAA
>JBFWZR010000089.1:0-17104 GCA_050185175.1 Cyclobacteriaceae bacterium | reverse complement strand
TCTTCCTTTTTAGTTTCGTCCGCTTCTACGGGCACAGACATCACGTGACCCTCAGCTGAGATTAAGACATTATTATCCTCAGGTTGCTTAGCAACCTCCTCTTCCCCTTCTTCAGATTTTGTCTCTTTGAAAAACCTCTTTTGGAAAACAAGTATGGATGTGACTCCGATGAAAATGGACGAGTCAGCGATGTTGAACACCGGACTGAAAAACATGAAGTATTCGCCTCCTACTACGGGCATCCAATCGGGCCAATAGAATTCAAAAAGAGGAAAGAAAAGCATGTCAATCACCTGACCATGAAACCATGGCGTGTAGGATCCCAAAGGTTGATTGTCGAGCAATACTCCGTAAAAAGTACTATCGATCACATTGCCTACCGCGCCTCCGAGGATCAGTGCCATGCTAAACAAGAAACCCGGATGCATCTTTCTCAGTGTCATTCGGTACAAATAGTAACCGATGCCGACCATCGCACCAATTCTGAAGACTGTTAGCGCAAGCTTCCCAAATTCATTGTCCCATTTAAGACCGAAGGCCATTCCAGGATTCAACAAATAGTGAAGTTTAAACCACTCGCCAATCACATTGATTTCTTCGTGGATGTACATATAGTTGTGAACAAGCAGCTTGCTTGTCTGGTCAATCAGAATTACCGCCAAGGCAACCAGAAAATATTTTTGAGCCCTCATTTCACGCTTATCTTCACTTTCAACATAAATTCATCCATATCTACCTCGGTGGCTTCTTTCACTTGCTCCTTTAACTCCAGACTAAGTGCCTGGGTTTCGGTGCTGATGTAATCTTTGAATTGTGTAAGCGCTTCCGTTACTGATGCACTTCCATTTTGTCCTTTCTCCACCTCTATGGAAATTTTGTCCAAGACTTCAAGCCCCATTTCCTTACGAAGATTTTGAATTCTGTTCACAAAATCGCGGGCTATACCCTCGCGCTTCAACTCGTCCGTGATTGTGATATCCAGTGCTACCGTGATACCACCTTCAGATGCAACTGACCAGCCAGGGATATCCTCAGATGAAATAATCACATCATCCACCACGAAGTCGAACCCCGCTTTGGTCAAAGTACCTTTCTCAACAGCTGCAATATCCTCCTTGGTAAATGAATTGATCACCGCGGAAACCTCTTTCATTTTCGCTCCGTATTGGCGACCCAATTTCGCAAAGTTGGGTTTTACCTTTTTGACTAAAACACCGGATGCATCATCAATGTACTCTATTCCTTTTACATTCACTTCTGCCTTGATGATCTCTTCCACACTCTTTACTCTGCTGGCAAACTGATCATCTAAAACAGGAAGCATAACCTTTTGCAGAGGTGTTCTCACCTTGATTTTGGTTCCCTTACGGATAGAGTGCACCAGCGAACTGATCCTTTGTGCATACTCCATCGACTGCTCAAGTTCAGCATCAATTTTTTCTCTTTCTGCCTTCACAAGGTCTGTCAGGTGAACCGAGGAATACTGCAAAGGCGTGTTATTATTTTTTGCTTTATCGCGAATGTTGTCAGTGAGGTTTTTGTAAAGCCACTCTGAAAAGAATGGAGCTATCGGTGCCATTAATTGGCCTACCACCATAATACATTCGTACAAGGTTTCATATGCAGCCTTCTTGTTCTCCGTCATCGCCACTTTATCTCCAGCCGTTGGCTGCCAGAAACGCTTGCGATTAAGACGCACATACCAGTTGGACAAGTGATCGTTTACAAAATCCTGTATTGCTCTGGCTGCCTTTGTCGGCTCGTAGTCGTTGTAAGCAGCCGTTACCTCAATAATCAACGATTGTAGTTTTGAAATAATCCATCGATCGAGATGAGAAAGTTTGTCGTATGATACCCTATCCGTTTCATCTTTAACGAACCCATCGATATTCGCATATAGGGCAAAGAAAGAATACGTGTTTAATAACGTGCCAAAAAATCTCCGCTTTACTTCAACGATTCCGTCTTCGTCAAACTTCAGGTTATCCCAAGGTGGTGCATTCTCGATCATGTACCAACGTACCACGTCAGGCCCGTACTTTTCGATAGTTTCGAATGGATTGACCACGTTGCCTTTACTCTTGGACATCTTGTTACCATTCTTATCCAGAACAAGACCGTTTGAGATTACATTTTTAAAAGCCACGCTGTCAAACAGCATTGAGGCTATTGCGTGCAACGTGAAGAACCAACCTCTCGTTTGATCAACACCTTCTGCGATGAAGTCAGCAGGATAACTTTTCTCAAAAATGTCTTTGTTTTCGAATGGATAGTGAAGCTGCGCATATGGCATGGCTCCCGAGTCAAACCACACATCGATCAAATCTGACTCGCGGTACATTGGTTCACCGTCTTCATCTGCCAACACTATTTCATCAACAAACGGACGGTGCAGGTCAAATTCGGGAGACTCAAATCTTGAATTCTCAATTTTGAACTTCTTTGCGTGTTCTACTTCCTTTCTCAATTCCTCGAGGGAGCCAATGCATTTTTCTGTTTTACCATCCTTGGTTCTCCAGATGGGAAGAGGAGTGCCCCAGTAACGCGAGCGTGATAAGTTCCAATCCACCAGGTTTTCCAACCAATTACCAAAGCGGCCCGTTCCTGTTGAAGCGGGCTTCCAGTTGATGGTCTTGTTCAGCTCAACCATCCTGTGTTTCAATGCCGTGGTTTTGATAAACCAGGAATCCAAAGGATAATAAAGCACAGGCTTGTCCGTACGCCAGGAGTGCGGATAGCTGTGCAAATATTTTTCAACTCTAAACGCTTTATTCTCTTCTTTGAGCTTGATGGCAATCAATACATCGGTCGACTTGAACTCAGGATCATTCCGTACGCTGTCAGGATAATATTCCTCACGCACAAACATTCCAGCAAAATCAGTGATCTCTTTCACGAATTTGCCTTGCTTGTTCACCACGGGAACATCATTATCCAATTCATCTTTTACGGTGATTGCAGAAATGTCATTTTCTTTACAAACCCTGAAGTCATCTGCACCAAACAGTGATGCAGTGTGAACAATGCCTGTTCCATCTTCTGTAGATACGAAGTCGCCTGCTATCACCACGAATGCTTTTCCTTCCGGCTTCACATAAGGAAGAAGTTGCTCGTACTTAGCTCCCAACAAGTCCCTGCCACTATAACTGCCAACTACTTTATAAGGAACTATTTTGTCTCCCGGCTTATAGTTTTCAAATTCAGCTTCAGCGCTTTTTTGATCGAAATATGCGTTCAATCTTTCCTTGGCCAGAATAACACTGACCGGCTTGAAGGTGTAAGCGTTGTACGTTTTGACTTTCACGTACTCTATCTTCTCGCCTACCGCCAATGCACAGTTTCCAGGCAAAGTCCATGGTGTGGTTGTCCACGCCAGTATGAATAGTTCTTCATCACCGTCAAATAACTTTGATGACTGACTATCCTTAAGCACTTTGAACTGAGCTGTGATGGACGTGTCTTTCACATCCTTGTAGCAACCGGGCAAGTTCAACTCATGTGAACTGAGTCCAGTTCCATCCGTGGGTGAATATGGTTGTATGCTGTAGCCTTTGTATAAAAGACCCTTCTCATACAATTGCTTTAGTAGCCACCACAACGATTCGATGTAATCGTTCTCGTAGGTGACATAAGGATGTTCAAGGTCAACCCAATAGCCCATCTTCACCGTGAGGTCGTTCCACTGGTTTTTGTATTTCATCACCGTCTCACGACACTTCTGGTTATAGTCTTCCACTGAGATTTTAACCCCGATGTCATCCTTGGTGATGCCGAGTTCTTTTTCCACCTGAAGTTCTACTGGTAGACCATGCGTATCCCAGCCTCCCTTACGCTTTACCTGGTATCCCTCGAAAGTTTTGAAACGGCAGAAAATATCCTTCACCGTACGAGCCATCACGTGGTGAATACCGGGCGTACCATTTGCTGATGGTGGCCCTTCGTAGAAAGTGAAAGTGGGCTTACCTTCTCGTCTGGTGATGGACTCTTCAAAAATTTTATTCTCTTCCCAAAATGTGAGTACCTCCGAAGCAATCTTCGCGAAATCAAGTTCTTTATACTCTTTGTATCGTGCCGACATTTCTATTTATAACTAACAATATTCTTTTGAAATAATTTAAATCACTCTGCCGAGCTGTGTCTGTTGTGAATCTTAATCTTACCCAGGTCGATGGCCTCGTCCTCAGCCGATGGGTATGAATCAGGATCAAACTCATCAATCAGCGCATGTTCTCCACGCTCGTGCCTACCGCGATCAAAAGTCATGATCAGTGATGGCAACAGAATTAAATTGGTAAACATAGAAATCAACAATGTCGTAGACGTGAGTAGTCCCAAAGCGATTGTTCCCCCAACTGATGAAACTGTGACAATGATAAATCCTGCGAACAGAACGATCGAAGTGAACCTCATGCTTTTACCTACTTCCACTCTCGAATTGCTCACCGCCACGGGCACACACAAACTTCTGGCGTGCAACTCCTGTCTGTATTTCGCCAGAAAATGAATGGAGTAGTCCACCGAAATTCCAAATGTGATGCTGAAGATCAACACAGTGCTTGGCTTTAACGGAATACCGAAGTAGCCCATGATGGCCGCTGTGATCATCATTGGGATGAAATTCGGAATCAGTGATATCAAAATCATTCGCACATTGGCAAACAACAACCCCATGGTAATTGCTATAAGACCAAAGGCCAACAGCAAACTTCCGCGAAGGTTGGTGATGAGAAATTTGTTCCCTTTGATAAACAACGGAGTGGTTCCCGTGATCTTGGCCGTTATTTCAGTGCCCGCAAAAATGGTATCCATTTTTGGTTGAATCACACGATTAACCAACGAATCCATTTTGTCCGATCCGATGTCTGCCACTTGCATCGAGATGCGCATCGTTTGCATGGTAGAGTCGACAAACGATTTGAACAATCCGGAACTATCCGATTGTCCCTTCATGTAACGAAGGATGAAACCTCGTTCACGATTATCGGGCAACGTATAGCGATTTGGATTGTTGTTATAAAACGCTTGCTTGGCAGCCTTCACAAAACTGACCAATGAAACCGGATTGGAGATATCCTTCTGCTGCGCAAGAAATTGCTCCAGCTCTTCAATTTTTTTGAGATTTCGTACATCGATTACTCCCCTTCGCTTGCCCGTGTTAACAACTACCTCCAGTGGCATCACCCCGCTAAAGTTATCTTCAAAAAACTCCAGGTCTTTTTTAACAACACTTTCCTCAGGAAGGTCGTCTACCATATAGGACATGGCATGAAGTCGCATCATGCCGATAATAGCAAACACGACAATGACTACTGTGCCCGAATAAATGAATGTGCGATGACGATGAACCAGCAAATCCACTGTGGCTAGCATCTTATCAAAACCTTTCACTTCCAGGTGTTTCAAATGCTTTGCCGAAGGTGGTGGCATCCAGGAGAACACTCCCGGAATAAGTATGAGGCTAACAACAAAGGTTGCCATCACATTGATACCTGCCACAATACCAAACTCACGAAGAATAGTAATATCCGCGGTAAGCAGCACCAGGAAACCGATAGCGGTAGTCAGGTTGGTAAGAAATGTTGCCAACCCAACTTTTCGCACCACTCTGCTAATAGCTAAAATCTTGTTCCCATGAGATGCAAACTCTGTATGATATTTATTCATCAGGTAGATGGCGTTGGGGATGCCAATTACCACGATGATAGGAGGGATCATTCCGCTAAGGAGAGATATCTTAAAACCGAACAGTGAGATCGTCCCAAGCACCCACACCACGATGATGCCGATGACAATGAGTGGGAACAATACAGCACGGAACGACCGGAAGAAAATCAGAAGGATAACGCCGGTAATAATTACCGATACCAATAAGAATATCTTCAATTCCTGTCCTACCTGGCTGGTGATTACCGAGCGGACAAAAGGTAATCCGGCATAGTGAAGTTGAATACCAGTTTCGGTGGAAAATTTTTGTCCTTCAGCGGTGATCTGGTCGGTAAGACCAACCCGATCTGAAGAATTCAGTACTTCTTTTTGAATCGAGATGAGGATGGCAATCGCTCCATTGCTCTCATTTACAATTTGACCAATATAAAAACGCTGCTTCTTTGCTTCCTGTAGCAAACTGTCGAGCTGCTGCTGGCTTGTGAGCTTGCCAGGAAACACATCAGTGAGGACAAACTGTGTCTTGGCGGTGTCCTTCTCAATTTGCTTGATCAGTGGCAGTGAGATAACGTCATTCACCCCCGTCATTTCTTTGACCGCCACGCAGAACTCACGTAGCTTCTCAAAGTTGGTGTACTCATAGATCGAACTGTCTTTTAAACCAACGGCCACGATGTTGCCATCTTCACCAAATTGCCTCCTGAACTCTGTGAGGAAAACTTGATCCGGGTCATTCGCGGGCACGGTACTCCTGAAATCGTAACTCATCTCTGCTTTTCGGGCGTGATAACCCATAAATGCAGTGATGATTCCGATCAAAATGACAAGCGGAAGCCGGTATTTAATGACAAAATGAGCGAGGCGTGTCCACATGAATCAGCTCAAATTTTTATGAAACGGCAAAGCTAAGGATTTTTGACGTTACCCAAGGTGTGAAAATGGCAATAATGGATGACGAAAGCCGCTGAAATTCAGCGAATTCGGTTGCGCTAGCTCAACGCAATCCCCTTGATTTTCCGGTAGGTAGAAAGGGCATGCCTGTCGGTCATTCCAGAAATAAAATCGATCATATTTCTTAACATCAAATAATGAGAACCACCGCATTGATCGATACTTGCCCGCACCTCGGGTGGCAGCAGTCTTATCAGGTTCTGAAATTTTTTCGAGGCATTGCCGTCCAGGTGGGCCCTGCCAGCCTGAGAGAATTCTTCCATCAACCCCGGAAGTACCTCGTAGCCAGCAGACTCTATTTCCACCACATGCCGCGCGCGATAAATTTTCTCAATCGAGATTTTTGCGATGTCGCTGAGTGCAGCGGCTGACTTGCAGTGATCCGTTAATGCCTGATCGAATTTACTGTTGATAATGTCTGCTTCATTTTCGACAAAAACACTAGCGCACTCATCGATCAACTTGCCAATAGCCAACGCCCGAAGTACTCCGATCTTTTCATCCTGACCGGGAATAAGCGAAAGCTTGGCTTCGTCAAAACTCTCTTTCAAAATTCCTGCAAGCAGTTCTACGGTATCATCAAAACTGACAAGCCCCAGCCGACATCCATCCTCCAGGTCAATGATATTGTAACAAATGTCATCTGCTGCCTCCACAAGAAACGCGAGTGGGTGGCGCGACCAAACACCGCCTGTCGCTACGCTAAGTTTTAGTTGACTAGCTACGTCTTCAAAGACCTTCGCTTCAGTTTGAAAGTATCCGTATTTCTTCTGACTCTTTCTCTTACGGTCTCTGCCATCAAACCGTGCGGGGCATGGATACTTGGTAAAAGCTCCGAGTGTCGCGTAGGTGAGGTGAAGCCCTTTGTATTGATTCTTATTCAAGATTCTAAATCCTTGAGCATTTCCTTCAAACTGAATCAGATCTGCCCATTCATTTTCTGTTACCAGCTTCTGAAATGATTGACCTACGGGATGATGAATAAAAAAATCTGAGATGCCATCCTCGCCAGAATGACCAAATGGAGGGTTGCCCAAATCATGTGCTAACGATGCAGCCGCTACTATTGCACCAAAATCAAAAGGTGTGTGCTCGGCTAAGTCACTGTGCCGCCCTAAAACTACTTCACCCGCTTTTTTTCCCAAGGACCGACCCACACTAGACACTTCAAGGCTATGAGTAAGCCGTGTATGCACAAAATCATGTTCCGGCAAGGGATGAACCTGCGTCTTGTCTTGTAGTCTTCGGAACGGATGTGAAAAAATGATACGATCATAATCCTGCTCAAAAGCACTACGGAAGTTTCCTGTAGCCGTTTTAGCGGAACCAATTCTCTGCGATGACAATAAGGAAGACCAGTGCATAAATTAAGTTAGGCGGGAAAATATCCACTATTTACATACATCGTGGGATCCTGATTGAACAATGCTGCCACGCTGGTGTACAAATTAGGAAGCTCCCTTTTAAATTCATGAGGCCTTTCGAAAAAATTCTCGACAACGACAGCAAAGAATTCCTCTTTGTTTTTGTAAGCGTATCGCCTCAAAAAATTGGATTGTTCTCCAAACTCCGAAAAATATTGTTCAGCTATTCGCTCATAGGTTGTAAACGCGTGTTTTGGAAAAATTTCATAATCAAACAATTTGTTTTCCAACCAAAGGGCATGCGCAAATTCATGGATTAAAAGGTTTACTCCGTCATTCTCCCGCTGAAATCCGGACTTAAAACTTTCCCATGACAGAATGATAAGGCCAGCAGCCGGATTGGTCTCTCCCTTGTGATATTTTCCCGTGAGTGGTGAATAATAAGTGTCTGGATAAAAAATGATTCTATTAAATGCATCGAAGCAATCTTCTGTGAGGAACAAAGTCATCTGGGTGGCTACGGAAGCAATAAGATATCGCACAGCATTGAAGTTGATCAGATGGGTTGGGTTGAAATGCCTGAACTCAATGTTGGTTGTATCCAGAAAATAATACGCTCGCCAGTTAAAATCCTTTCGCTTCTCGGGTGTTAGCTGATTAAAATAAATATTGATCGGCTTAAGCTTATGGCTGATGGGCCTCAAATACTGCGGGAAGTAGTAAAAAAGAATCTTCTTAAACCACCGCTGCTCGTGAGTCGCTGCAAACAACACCATCAGCACAACGATAGAAAAGAAGAATAAAAACACGCTTAGATGTTAAATTTTATTCAGCAATGAACTCATCGAAACAGACTCCTGTAGCTTTGATTTTAATGCTGATATCGCAAGTCTTTCCTGCTCCATGGTATCACGATGGCGAAGCGTTACTGTATTGTCGCTCATTGTTTGATGGTCAACCGTTATACAGTAAGGCGTTCCAATCGCATCCATCCTTCTATATCGCTTGCCGATTGTATCCTTATCCTCGTAGTAACATTTGAAATCCATTCTCAACTCTTTCATGATCTCCTCTGATTTCTCTGGTAATCCGTCCTTTTTAACCAACGGAAGGATAGCAACCTTGCAAGGTGCCAGCGGAGCTGGAATTCTTAACACAGTTCTTTCGCTTCCATCTTCCAACTTCTCCTCTGTGTATGAATTGGATAGAATCGCCAAAAACATCCTATCCAAACCTATTGATGTTTCTACTACATAAGGAATGTAGCTCTTGTTGTCTTCCGTGTCAAAATACTGCAACTTCTTACCAGAGTATTTCTCGTGGTTTTTTAAGTCAAAGTCCGTACGAGAGTGTATGCCCTCCAGCTCTTTGAAGCCCATTGGGAAGTTGAACTGAATGTCGCATGCTGCGTTTGCATAGTGTGCCAGGTTCAGGTGATCGTGGAAGCGATAGTTATCATCGCCAAGGCCAAGCACCTTGTGCCATTTTATTCTTTTTTCTTTCCAGAATTCATACCATTTCATTTCCTCACCGGGCTTCACAAAGAATTGCATTTCCATTTGTTCGAACTCACGCATTCTGAAAATGAATTGGCGAGCGATAATCTCATTTCGAAAAGCCTTTCCTATCTGCGCAATACCAAAAGGAATTTTCATTCGCCCTGTTTTCTGCACATTCAAAAAGTTAACAAAGATGCCTTGAGCAGTTTCAGGCCTCAGGTAGATTTTACTCGCTTCATCGGCTACAGAACCTAATTCGGTTGAGAACATCAAATTAAATTGACGTACTTCTGTCCAATTGCGCGAGCCGGAGATGGGGTCTGCTATTTCGAGATCAATGATCAACTGGCGTAGCGCTGCCAAATCCGATTTTTCAATCGCATCTTTCATGCGTTGGTTGATTTCATCGGCCTTCTTCTGATACTCAACCACTCTGGGATTGGTGGTTATGAACATTTCGCGATCAAATGAATCGCCAAATCGTTTGGCCGCTTTGTCAACCTCTTTATTAATCTTGTCCTCGATTTTAGCGATGGCATCCTCTATCAGCACATCTGCCCTATATCTTTTTTTGGAATCCTTGTTGTCGATTAGCGGATCGTTGAATGCATCAACGTGGCCGGAGGCTTTCCATGTGGTAGGGTGCATGAAAATGGCTGCATCAATTCCTACAATGTTTTCATGCAACTGAGTCATGAACTTCCACCAGTATTCTTTGATGTTATTTTTTAACTCCACCCCGTTTTGACCGTAGTCGTATGCGGCCCCAAGTCCATCATATATCTCACTGGAAGGAAAAACAAACCCATACTCTTTAGCATGAGCGATAACTTTTTTCAAAAGATTGTCGTCTGAATTCGCCATAGGGCGCAAAGATAGTCGGAGGATTTGAAGTATTAAACCAGGTTACCCTAATTCACCCAGCCGAAGGCAGTTCGAGTATGATAGTCGTCCCTAGCCCGTACACAGAACGGGCAAAAATATGACCACCAAGTTTGCCTACGGTTTCCTTTACGATATAAAGCCCCAACCCAGAACCCTTCGAAGAGGATGAGGCACGATAAAACATATCAAATACTTTATCCAGGTGCTCCTCTTCTATTCCCACACCATTGTCCTCCACTTCTATCACATGTCGATCAGCTTTTTTGAAATACGAGATTTTGATCCGTGACGGCTCATCTCGTGGCTTCTGATATTTTATTGAATTAGATACAATGTTGCTCAACACTACCTGCAATCTATTGGGATCAGTTTGAATGGTCATGCCATCTGGAATATCGACTTGAAATTCCATCTCGTTTGAAGTATCCAGGAACGACAAATCTTTTATTACTTCATCAACCAAATTTCTTAAGTCGACATCAGTTACTACCACTTCAGTTTTGGCGTTTCGATAATGATCCGTGATGTCAAGGGTAAATTTTTCCAGGTTGCGCACACTTCCTTTCATCAGCTTAATGATGCTTCTGACTTCAGTCGGGTCTGGTGATATTTCGGAAAGCTTTATCAATCCGGTAAGCGAACTTAATGGCGCACGCATATCGTGTGAGGTGCTGTACATAAACCGGTCCAATTCTGCGTTAGCTTTCACCAGTTCATTGTTCTGAAATCTTATTTTTTCATTGCGCTCCTGCAGTACTTTTTCAGACAAGTAGTTTGTTTTCAATAATGTCCACAAAATATAAACGCAAACGTAGGTGTATACCGTCACATTGATGACAAAGAAAGTTTTGACTTGCTCAGAAGTGAAATCGCGATAGGGCAAAATATCCAGATCGAAAAAAATCAACGAGAGGTAGCAGACTGTGGACATCAAAACAAAAACCAGTCCTTTCCATCGATCACGATGTCCAAATATTACCATCGCGGCCAGCGCTGTCGCCCCGAAGTAGACAAAAATATTGGTCTCAAGACTCTCAGAAGAAGCGGCCGTAAACACCATTCCGTTAACAATGGATAAGCCCAGTATTTTGGAAAGGTTGTGATACCCAAAGTAGTTCAGTCCAAAGGCAATCGCCCCTCCAGCGAAGGTCCCGATGATTAGTATCGTTGGAATAGAGACATCAAAGACTAAGGTCATTGACGAGTAAAGAGCCGAAACGACCATTACAACAATTGACATGTGCCGCAAAAGGGCATTTCGTTTCGATTCGTAGAGCACTTCAGGCTCTTCGAAAGACAGCTCATCTACAGACATCGGAGGACAGAATAACCTCCAACTTAACAAATTTTATCAGTAAAAAACTTACAAAATTGCGACCCTGAGAAAATCGTTGAGAGGTTTCAAAGTTTTACACGCCTCCGCTACCTTCCTGGTGAAGTTCTTATCGGTAACTTCTTTATCAGTGAAGTAATGTGAAACAATGTAGCTCTTGTACTTCAACAACTCGAGGTGCGGGTGATCTTTCGGGTAGCCTTTGGGCGCAGTTTTGAGTTTATCAAAGTCATCTAACTCACCAAACATCGATTTGAATTTCTTGTCTTTCAGAATTTTTTCGAATGACTTGAAGTTGTAATCAATCTCCTGCCTGATCTTTCCAAGATGTGCTGCGTCAGGCATGTACATTCCGCCTGCAACAAAACTTTTATTGCCCGGCTCAATATGAATATAGTAGCCAGGCTCCTGAATCATCTTTCCAGCAGGTGAGAACCCCGCACCCATATTCACCTTATAGGGCCTCTTATCTTTACTAAATCTCACATCCCGGTAAATTCTGAAAGCAAGCTTTTTGGGATCAAGTGCTGCCATGGACTTATCAAACTTCACAATCTCTTTTAACAGTCCACCAAGAAAATCATCAAACATCGATTTACATTCCTGGTAAACTGGCTTGTTTTTTTCAAACCAATCACGGTTGTTATTCTTCGAAAGCGATTTTAGAAATTTCAGGATTTTAGAAAAGTCCATATAAGGTTGATTTGATTATAATACATCTACAATTGTTTCCAGTGCCATTCCCCGCGATGCCTTCACCAAAATAGTAGCATCACTTATGGGATTTGCTTTTAAGTATTCCGTCAACTGCCGTTTGTCTTCAAAATATTTCAGATCACTATTTGAAGTCAGTGCCGATTGAATCAGCTTGCCACACAACAACCCCTCCTCTATTCTAAGTTCCTTTATGAGTTCACCAATTCTCGCATGTTCTTTCTCACTCTCGCCTTCCAGCTCATACATATCTCCCACGATCGCCACTTTTCTTTTAGCCTTCATTTGAGCAAGATTTCGCAGCGCGACTTCCATGGAGCTTGGATTGGCATTGTATGCATCCAGAATAATTGTATTGGTTCCCTTGTTGACAACTTGAGAACGCATGTTGGCCGGTCGGTAATTTTCAATCGCCCCCTTGGCATCATCAGCCGGCACATTGAAATATTTTCCAATCGCGAGAGCTACAGCAATGTTGTCAAAATTATAAGCACCAATCAGGTTCGATGAAATTTCTTCCCCCGTTTCTGTCATCAGCTTGAGAAAAGGATCGGAAGATACCATTTCGCAGTGGTAATAATCCCCTTTGGCTGGATAGAACATCGGGCTTGCAAATCGCTTAGCCATATTAGAAAGAATCTTGTCCTGGGAATTAATCCAAACCACACCATTGTAATTGATAAGATGCTGATACAGCTCCGACTTCCCGCGAACAATGTTGTCAAATCCTCCAAACGTTCCGATATGTGCTTTCCCTATGTTGGTAATAAATCCATGTGTCGGATTTGCGATGGCGCACAGACTGGCGATCTCCCCAACATGATTCGCTCCCATTTCAATCACTGCAACCTCCACAGATGAATCTATTGACAGCACAGTTAACGGCACTCCGATATGATTGTTAAGATTTCCTTTTGTTGCCAATACCTTATACTTACTGGACAAGACGGCATTTACCAATTCCTTACTGGTAGTTTTTCCATTGGAACCTGTGAGCCCAATAACGGGAATACTTAATTGATCGCGATGATATCGCGCAAGCTGCTGTAGTGATGTGAGCGCATCATCAACTACAATGTACTTGTCACTTCTTGCCTGGCTGGCTTCATCGATTACAGCATAGGCAGCACCTTTTTCCAATGCGTCATGTGCGAATTCATTGCCATTGAACTTGTCACCACGCAATGCAAAGAATACCGAACCTCGGGTGATTTGTCTCGTGTCGGTAGACACGCTTCCAGATTTTTTGAATTTATCATAAAGGTTTTCGATCGCTGCACTCATAAATTCTCAGGCCAATGACTATAATCACTGTATCTTGCAAGACGAAGATAACAGGTGGTAAGCGACCAACGTTATTGAAGAGCAACTTTTCAAAACTGAGATTTGATTTTTTCTAACCGGCCAATGTTTCGTACCCTCTTAGTATATCTATCGCTTTCGCTTCCACTGCATGCCTGGTCACAATTTACCTATGTATCCGACCAAAGCATTCCGGTTGAAGCGGACGGCAAGCAATTGGCTCTTCCCTGGGCGGGTGGATTGAATTCCACGCAATTCAACACCATGGATCTCGATCAAGATGGCGACAAGGATCTGGTAATTTTTGACAGAGCTTCCAACAAGGTTGCTACATTTCTAAATTCATCAGGGCAATACCTTTATCATCCTGAATATGAGCCGTTGTTTCCTAAAGAGATCACCCGATGGCTGCTGATTCGAGACTACAATTGCGATGGGCTTGAAGACATTTTTACAGCACAAAGCCTTGGTATAATTGTTTTCAAAAACACAACACAACCAGGTCAACCCTTAAGCTGGGAAAAACAAAAATTCTTCCGCTCGACTACATCATCTTTTTCGGATGTTATCCTCACCAGCAGTTCTCCCACCAGCCAAACTAATATTCTGCCTGGAACAAACGACATCCCCAACATTACCGATGTAGACGGTGATGGCGATTTGGATATCGTTAACATGAAGTTCGTAAATCCGTTTGCGGCACAGTTTCAGCAAAATATGAGTATGGAGAAATATGGCACGTGTGACTCACTTGAATATGTGCAAACAAGTTCGCGATGGGGTGATTGGGAAGAATGTAACTGTGGCGAATTTGGCTTTGGTGAAGGTTGCAATGCCAGCGGAGGTAGAACTAATCATAGTGTCGGAAAGTCATTATTGGTGATTGATGCCACGGGTGATAACCAAAAAGATCTTTTCTTTTCGGAAGAAGGCTGCCCTTTTCTCTTTCTGCTGGAGAATGACGGCACCACCGCCAATCCAGATTTTAATTCCGCCTCCACCTTTCCTCAGTTTACCCCAGCGATTATGCCAGCATTCCCTGCCGCTTTTTATGAGGACGTGAATTTTGACGGAAAGCCAGATCTAATTGTGTCTCCAGCTGTTTACGCACGAACCGGACTAAATAACCCCTTTACCAACTCCGTGTGGTTATATCGAAATACTGGAAGCACTGCCTCACCATCTTTTACTTTTGAAAAAAATAATTTCCTGCAGGACGAAATGATTGAAGTGGGGGACTACGCGTACCCGGCTTTCGTAGACTTTGATGGCGATGGCGACCAGGATATGTTTATCGGCAACTATGGGAATCAGCAATTTGTTGGCGTCATCACCTTTTTTGAAAATGTAGGCACACCTGCCGCTCCTTCCTTTAGGAAAGTTAGTGATGACTTCCTGGGTCTATCTGGATTGACACAGTATAGCTTGAAGCCACAATTCATCGACATCAACAGTGATGGTAAGATGGACCTCGCTTTCACACTGGCGGATCCAACACGCTTTATAAGCAACCTTTATTACATACTGGGCAATAGCACAGGAAGCCTCGACTTCAGCGGTCAGCAAGTCATCTATTCTGGATTCAATATGGGACCCAACGAGAATTTACTCCTGGAAGATATCGACCAGGACGGGAAGGTGGATATCCTATTGGGTGATGCGACAGGCGCATTGCAATACTTTAGAAATACCGGCAACGGTAATACTTTCACCTTCACCCTCGAAGATCCGGAGTTCATGGGTCTAGGGCAGAGCATTACGAGAACTAACCTTAACACATCCGTAGCCGACCTCGACAATGATGGACTTGCTGACCTCATAATAGGTGATCAAAGCGGGAACATTACGATTTACGGTGATTTTCGAGGCACGCGCAATTCACCACAACCTATTTCGAATATCATCTTCGATCCTTTTACGGATAGCTACATCAATAGAAATCTGGGAGCGAGGATTAAACCAGTTCCTGTTAATCTTTTCAATAGCGATAAATCTGCGCTGGCGGTGGGAACGGTGACCGGAGGAATGATCATACTCCGAAATGACGGAGGCCAGGCATTGCCCGATGAGCCGGAAATTGTGATCTACCCTAACCCCCTACCCAGAGACGAAAAATTAAATGTAAAAACTGACCGGAACGTTCTTATACAAGTCTTCTCCATCATGGGACAAAAACTGAGTGAGCCGATTTTTGTGGCGGGTGGGCAGCCGCGCGCGCTGGAGATCCGAGGGCTGGCCCCAGGTATATATATCGCCCGCTTCACCATAGGGAATCGGACTTTTGGGCGGAAATTCGTGGTGCACTAAGGCCAGCTAAACCACTGACGACAAGGCATTTCTACCCACTCCCTTTATTTTGTATCCAACTTGGATAATTAGGGTGGTTTTAGCGATATTTGCAGTCCCTTTTGAAAAAGGGCTTATATTAAACAGAAACAGAGATATGGCACGGGTTTGTCAAATTACAGGGAAAAGGCCACAGGTTGGAAACAACGTTTCTCACGCAAATAACAAGACCAAAAGGAAGTTTTACCCAAACCTCCACAAGAAGCGTTTTTTTATTCCTGAAGAAAATAAGTGGGTTACGCTGAAAGTTTCAGCCAATGCCATTAAGACCATCAATAAGAAGGGTATCACCGCTGTATTGAAGGAGGCAAAAGCAAAAGGAACCCTAGCTATCTAAATCATCAAATCGGGCGATCATGGCAAAGAAAGGAAATAGAATTCAGGTGATTTTGGAGTGCACAGAGCACAAGAACAGCGGCATGCCAGGCATGAGCCGCTATATCACCACCAAAAACAGGAAAAATACAACTGAGCGCATTGAGCTTAAGAAGTACAATGCTATCATGAAGAAATACACCATCCACAAAGAAATTAAGTAACCATGGCTAAGAAAGTTGTTGCTACGCTGAAAAAAGGTGACGGAAAGAACTTCGCAAAAGTGATCCGCGCTATTCGCTCTGAAAAAACCGGAGCTTATACTTTCAAAGAAGAAATTGTGCCAGCCGAACTGGTAAAAGACACGCTTGCAAAAAAATAATTCTGCCTTTTTCGGCAGTATAAAAAGGGTCCCGTTCAGGGACTTTTTTGTTTAAGACTTGGTTTATCAGTCATGGCAATTTTTGGTAATCTGTTTTCCCGCGAGAAAAAAGACTCTCTCGACAAAGGTTTGAAAAAAACCCAGGAGGGCTTTTTTGGGAAGTTGGGTAAAGCTATCGCTGGTAAATCGACCGTTGATGACGAAGTACTGGACAACCTTGAAGAGATTTTAATCGCATCTTATGTTGGCATCAAAACTACACTTAAAATTATTGAGCGAATCCAACAACGGGAATCCCGCGATAAATACCTTGGCGAAACAGAGCTCGATCAGATTTTGAAAGAATAGA
>JBFWZR010000088.1:0-17228 GCA_050185175.1 Cyclobacteriaceae bacterium | reverse complement strand
TATAGGTTTTGCCGGACTCAAATCTTTTTTTGAGGAGTCGCAACCACAATTACTCTACGCGCTACTTCCCGACTACACCGGCCAGGGGCTTGCTTTAGATGCAGCTGCAGCGATTGTCCGGTACTGCTTTGAGGAGTTGGGTTTCGACTATTTGGAGGCAAGTTGTGATATCCCGAACCTGCCATCACAACGCGTGGCCGAGCGGATTGGGATGAGGAAGGTCGAAGAAAGAACTGTCGATGATAAATCGTTGGCATTCTATCGGATAGAGAATGAAAAACGAGGCAAATAGGATTTTGTTAAGAGACGCAACAATAAACGATTTTCCAGTGCTCACTCATTGGGACGATCAACCCCACGTCATTCAATCGGACCCCAACGATGACTGGAACTGGGAAGAGGAGTTGCAGCGAAGGCCACCCTGGCGAAAGCAGTTGATTGCAGAGGTTGCCGGTCGCGCGATTGGGTTCGTGCAGATTATCGATCCCTATATGGAGGAATCACACTATTGGGGAAACGTAGAACAGCACCTCCGTGCGATTGACATTTGGATTGGTGAGGAAGGTGATCTTGGAAAAGGCTATGGAACTCAAATGATAATTGAAGCCCTCAGGCTTTGTTTTGAGAATGCCGATGTTCAGGCTGTCATCATTGATCCTTTAAAATCAAATGTGAAGGCAATTCGATTCTATCAGCGCCTCGGATTCAAGTGGATAGAAGATAAATTTTTTGGGGATGACGAGTGTGCTGTCCATCGTATTGACAGGACGGATTGGTTTGCGAATTTGGCAGGTTAGTTGACACATGTCCTTTTGAGTTTACTACAACCTTATTATTAAATATATTTGGTTGTAGTCAACGTAAGTAATTTATGATACGACCTTATACACCAAATGACCGAGAGCAAGTCATCGCTGTATTCAGACAGAATGTTCCGAAGTTTTTTGATGCAGATGAAGAAGGAGATTTGGAAGACTACCTTAGGAAACATGGTGATACTTATTTTGTGATGGAAGAAAGGGGTCAGATCATTGGGTGTGGTGGCTATCATCTCGATGCATTAAAGACATTTGGTCGTATCTCGTGGGATTTTTTTAGCCCTGACCAACAAGGGAAAGGACTAGGCAAACAAATGGTACAACACTGTTTAGATTCTTTGCGCGAGATTCAAACGCTGAAACTGATTACAGTCTGGACTTCACAACTGGCATTTCCTTTTTACGCCAAGTTTGGGTTTCGTCAACAGGATGTTATTGCCAACTATTGGGGTCCGGGGTTGGACCTTTACAGGATGGACATGCTACCTTGAATTATAGCCAGCCTTTCCTTTTGAACCACGCGAAGATCAATCCTGTGATGAGGATCATCACCAAGATCACATACAGATACCCATTTTCCCAACGAAGCTCTGGCATGAAATCGAAATTCATTCCATACACACCGACTATAAAAGTCAGCGGCATAAAGAAAACTGAAAAGACCGTTAAGACACGAACGACTTCATTGGTTCGCTGAGAAGAAAGAGAAATGTAGATGTTCAGCAGGTTGCTGACGTTGTCAATGATTTGCTTGGTGCTACTTTGATGGTGTAGCAACTCATCTTTCAAATGATGAAAGTGCGGTGAAGATATTTTTCCTTTCAAGTTCTCGACAATGCTTTTGGTGAGATCAAAAATATAGTCCATCACCGATGCCTTTCGTTTGATGTAGTATAGGTTTTTGAGCAGGGAAGGGGTTTTCTCCTGAAGAAATATTTTAGGTTCGAAGACGTCCAATTCTCTGACGAGCTCCGCCAACGGAGCGTCATAAGTAGTGATCACCCTGGAAATGATCCGAAAGAGCACCTGGTGAGGCGAGGTAGTCTTTCCAGTCTTCACATAGTTTTGCAGGATTTCATTAAGGAAGGGGTATTCCTTGCGGTGAATGGTGATGATGAAATCCGATCCGATAAATACTGCGATTTTATCCGTGATTCCCTGGATTGTGTCCGCTTCTTTTGGAGCCAGACTGCTGAAAAGACGAAGAATTACAAACTGGATGTCACCCTGCATCTCATATTTGGGTAGATGCTCTGGCTGGAGAGAATCTTCAACTAGTGAGGTTGAAAGACTATATTTTGAGGCGACCTCATTTAACTCAGATTTTGTTGGGTTGACAATGTCAATCCATTCAAGAGGGCTCGACTTTTTTTCTGAAAGGGTATTTACCATAGAAGACCTTACCCACTAAAGGTATGGTAAACTTTTCCCCTTTGTAGGTAACGCTATAAAAAAAATTATGGATATCTACCCCCTTACAACAATACCCTTGTCACGATCGTAGGGTACGATGTTATCCCATTCATTGGCGGCAGACCGAGCCACAAACGCCACAACGGGTTCACTGTCGCTCATGTTGAAGACTTCGTGAGGTACGCCAGATTTAATAAATATGAAGTCACCCGCTTTATTTTCTAAAGTCTTCTTCAGACCATCGCCAAATTCATGACGTACGTTTCCTTCAAGTATATATAACATCACTTCAAACCCATCATGAATGTGTGCATAGGCTACGCCACCGGGAGGGATGGTTGCTATGTTGACGGAAAGCTTTTCAGAGCCCACGTTTTTCTCTGACATTCCCTGCTTGTAGTGGATTCCGTTCCAGTCTCTCTTGCCACCGCCACCTCTGATAGTTAAGATACCGCCATGGTCTTCAACCACATTCTGCTGAATGTTGTCTTCTGTTTTCTTGAAGTCTTTCATCGTGATCTTGTTTGGATGATGAAGATAACCAATTGCCCACGTTAAATCACAACGAGTCGTAAACGTATCCTGCAAGAACGGTCAGGAGGGCAAGGGGAATGATCCACTTGATCCATACAAAAGCTAACTTTTGAATGGCAGTGTTTCGGCTCGAGGTGAACAAACTTTCATAGGCACTCATTCTGGTGTAGCCCCATGTCAGTCCCAGCACGCACAATGCACTTCCAAGCACCTGCATGCCGGATCCAAAAATAAGGTCAAGTATTCCGATAAGGTCAGGGGAGAATGCACTTGGTAATGCTAAAATACCTTGTACTACACCAATGGCAATCAAGGTCTTTTTAGGTGACAGCTCTGGTCGCTCATTTTGAATGCTCACAAATGGTACCTGATATGCTGCGATGAGAGAGAGAAATGCAACTAAAGTCAACGCGATGAGAAAGAGAGAACCAATCCATCTTCCTGCAGGCATGGTAGCGAACAACCTGGGAAAAGTATCAAAGATCAAACCTGGCCCGGACGTCATGTCCATACTGAATACCAACATGGATGGTACCAGAAACAAGCTCACCAGCAATGATGCGCTCACGTCACCAAGACCAGTGAATAACGCCATCTTGGGTATGCTTTCATTTTGATTGAGATAAGCAGAGTACACAACCACAAATGTTCCGCCCAAGCCCACCGAGAAGAATGCTTGTCCCAGTGCCGCAAAAATTTCTGTTGCATGCAAGCGCGAAAGGTCGGGCGAGAGAAACTCCCTGAACTTGTCAAGCGCGCCTGGTAATGAAAGGGCATTGAAGATCATGTATCCCATAGCAAGCAAGAAGAATGGCATGACGATCTTGCTTAGCCACTCGATTCCTTTGGTGAGACCTTTGTGAATGACAAATAAAGAAGTCGCAATCAGCAAAAGGGTAATACTATATTGTAACTGCGGATAGTTAAGACCCGACTTGAATCCTTCGATGTTGTCTCTTCCAAATCCGAAAATGACAGAGTATGCGGAGGTATAGATCACATTGGCAACCACCACTGCATAGTATGATCCTGAAATAGTGATGACCACGAGCAGCATCAAACCAACTAGCCCTCCAACATTATTTCCAAAGATGATGCGAAACGAGTCCAGCGTTCCTTTTCCGCTCATCCGGCCGATCGTCATCTCGGCCATTAATGCGGGAAATGCAAATAGTATGGTAAATCCGAGGTACACGGCAAGGAAAGCACTGCCACCATAGCTGCCCATCATGTAAGGAAACCGCCACACGTTGCCCAGCCCAACGGCCACTCCGATCATGGTTAGAAGAGAGGTTAGGGTAGAGCTATACTTCGGGCTGCTCACGATTTAGCTTTTATTGCGGATTTGCGCGACTAATAAGGGCAATATTATAGTCGAAACCTATACTGACCTTAAAAAAGTAAGCCGCCATGTAACTATCGGAATTATCCGGAGTGTCCCTCTCTAACCAACCTTCGAAGTGATGTTCAAAAGCTACCTTACCACCGCGTTACGACATTTCAATAGAAACAAGTTTCATTCTCTGATTAACATACTGGGCCTCGGCCTGGGGATCATGGTCAGTATTCTGGCGTTGATGTTTATGTTGGATGAAGCTTCATTCGACACATTTCACTCCAAGGCAGATCGGATATACAGATTAAACAAGGAGCGCACTGATGAAACTGGTGCGATCACACTTAATGCAGAGTCATCAGGATTGTACGGTCCTGGAATGAAAGAAGTTTTTCCAGAGGTTGAAAACTACATGCGATATCAACCTTGGTTTGATGAGGTGGTACTGAGTTACGAGGGCAAACATCTACAGGTTGATGAGCAGGAGATTGTCATCGTGGACGACACTTTCTTTGAGGTATTTGATTTTGAGCTGACTCGGGGTGACAAAGGTAAAGTACTGGCAAGACCAGCTACGATGGTACTTACTGAGGATCTTGCGGCTTCCTTGTTTGGAACAGTTGACCCAATTGGGAAAACAGTTGTAGGGATTAACGGAATTGAATTTGAAATTACTGGTATTGCTAAAGAAGCCCCCAGGAACTCCCATATCCAGTATAAAGCACTTACATCTTACGCGAGTACGGTTCCGCAGCTCGGTCCACTCAACTACGAGTGGATGAACAATTGGCACACGCAGGGGATAACGACTTATCTTTTGCTTCGTGAAGGTGCTGATCCAAAACCAATCAGAGCAAAGCTGGCGGACTTTACAGCTGAACACATACCTGCTCGAGCTGCTCAGTATCATTTCTATCTTCAACCATTTCAAGAAGTCTATTTACATGCCAATGAGGTTGTATTTCATCGCATGGCCAAAACAGGTAATCAACAGTATGTTTATTTCTTTGGATTGATTGCTGCGTTTATTCTTTTCATTGCCTGTGTCAATTATATCAATATTAGCACGAGCAAATCCACCAAGCGGTCGAGAGAGGTAGGTATGCGCAAGACACTCGGTGCAAGAAAACAACAACTCATTCATCAGTTCCTGGGAGAGTCATTGGTGATCACTGTGCTTTCAGGTGTATTTGCTATGCTGATGCTCTACATGGCGGTACCATTATTTAATGACCTTGCCGGTAAGAGCCTGGACTTTAATTTATTATTCAAAAAAGAAATCCTGGGCGCATTCCTGCTGTTGATTCTTCTCGTGTCGGTAATTGCTGGTGGCTATCCCGCATTTGTACTCGCAGCATTCAAACCATCAGAGGTGTTTAAGCCTTCTGCGCGCAGTCTTGTTCAGGGCAATTGGCAGCGTCAGGTGTTGATCACTTTTCAGTTGGTGATTTCTGTTACCATGATCTCGGGAACACTTATTGTCTTTAGACAACTCGACTACATCATTTCACGCGACCTGGGTTTTGACAAAGAACATACCATGGTGGTGCCTCTCACTTCCGACATGATACCCAAAGGTGAAGTGATGCAACAGGAGGTGAATAAATTTTCGTCCGTTGTATCTACGTCACTCACTCGGATGGCACTTGGTTCCGGGTCATTCAGCACATTCGTGCAGCCAGAAGGTTTTCCGCCCGATCAGGTAGAAGTAAGAATGTTTCCTATCGATTTCACTTTCAAGGAGACTTATGGACTTGATATGGCAATGGGGCGTTTCTTTGATTCCAAGATAGCGAGTGACTCTAATGCTGTGATTATCAATGAGACAATGGCGACTTTACTGGAATGGACTGATCCCATACAAAAGACTATTAGGTTTCAAGATGATCCCGTTGTTTATCCGGTGATAGGCGTGGTAAAGGATTTTAACTACCGGTCATTATATTCTCAGATAGAGCCAGTCGTGATGTATCAATCGGCTCGAAACAGAAGAAATCTGTCAATCAAGTTTTCAGGCAATCCTTCTGACTTGCTTGCAAGCCTCGAGTCGACCTGGAAGAAGTACGAGGATCGATATCCGTTTCAATATTATTTTGTAGATGAAGAGTTTGCCAAGATGTACTCATCAGAAGACAAACTCTTTCAAACGGTCATGACCTTCTCTGCCCTAAGTATTGTCATTGCCTGTCTTGGGCTCTATGGTCTGGTTTCATTCACCATTGAACAGCGAACCAAGGAGTTTGGAATTCGAAAGATTTTTGGTGCCACAGTAGCAGGACTCAATTTCCTGGTGAATCGAAAGTTCATATTGCTGGTATTGTTGGCGGGAGTAATATCAACACCCTTGGTTATGTATTACGCCCAGGGTTGGCTTAAGACATTCGCATACCACATCGAACCGGGTGTTTCAACATTTATCCTCGCCATATTGCTAACCATGATTGTCACATTACTCGCTGTGAGCATTCAAGCGATAAGGGCAGCAAGGATGAGTCCGTCTGCTGCCCTTCGTTATGAGTAGCAAATGTTGCTCAGTTGACAATTTCAGACCATAGTTCACGCAATCTGTGGTAAGAGCGCGGTAGAAATATCACATAAATTGCATTACAACTGCAAAGCGTGATACGATACCAGGAATTTAAACCCAGTCCACAGCTGGCTCCTTACATCAAATGTTATTGGTTGTTGGAGTCTTCGGGTATTCCGGTAGAGGAGAAGATAATGCCTGATGGCTGTATCGAGATGCTCTTTCATTTTGGTGATCAGTTTGTGAAGAATCGATCTAGTGATGAACTGGTGGATCGTTTTTTCGTCAATGGCCAGAACACACGACCGTTTCTTTTGAACTCTACAGGCGCGACAGCAGTTTTAGGTGTCCGCTTCTATCCGTTTGGTGCTGCTCCGTTTTTGCATCTGGTGATGAGCGAACTCAAAGATCAGTTTGTTACGCTCGAATCTATTTATGGGTCGCGTGTGAATTCGTTCACCGATCAACTAGGCAACGAAACATGCTGGGAGGGTCGTATAAAAAGGCTTGAGGGATTTCTTGTCAGTGAACTCCGATTTTCCAGTTGGACCTGGGATCCGGTAGTTAATAAACTGGTTAACAAAGTCTTTGAGGACAAGTCCAGATTGAATTTAAGTCGGTACGCTGGCGAAGTGAAATACAGTGAGCGGCAGGTGAGGAGGAAGTTTATTGACGTGGTGGGCATTAACCCAAGTTTGTTTGTAAGGATTATAAGGTTCAGAGAAATATTTAAGCTTAGAAAACAAACCAACGATTGGGACTTGCTTGGCTTGGCTCTCGACTCAGGTTATCACGACCAGTCACACTTTATCCGTGACTTCAAACAATTTGCCGGACAGACACCAGCTTCATTCTTTAACGAAACACAAAGAATGAAAAGCAGTTTTATTTGATAGATTAACTGTTTACCAATTTTTCAATCTCTTCCCGCGACTCTTTCACTATAATATGGTCAGTGCCTGACGAATTGAAGCACACCATCGTGCCGGAGTTTCCTTGAATAATCCGAACGACCTGCGCCATGTTAATTAATTCTGTACGGGTTTGGTCTTTGGTAAACGAAACTGTAAGCGGGATAAAGGTCTTCATGGCTGAATTTTTTCTAATTTTAGCAAAAAAAATTCACTCGTATTTCGATAACCAAGGTATTCTTTGAATTGCCCCGTTGACCAGTCACCACTGACCAGAAAAATCTATGAAGATACAATCGAAATCGACCTCTGCGATACCTGTGGAGGCGTATGGCTAGACAAAGGTGAACTGGAAAAGATACAAGACATCAGGGTGAATGATTATTCTGATGAATTGAAGATGATCCCCGATTATGTGGGTAAGTCTATTTTGTTGGCAAAATCCAAGAATGCCACGCCCGTTCACTGTCCCGTGTGTAGTCAGGTGCTTGAAAGGAGAGAATACGGCTATGGATCTCAGGTTATGATCGATGCTTGCGTTCAGGGTCATGGTGTGTGGCTGGACAAGGGCGAACTCAAAGACCTTGAGCTATTTTATGAACGAAGTCGCGTAGATACAGCAAAAATGAGGAAAGGCTTTTTGAGAGGCCTTTTGGGATAAGTTTTTTTTCATCGGCTCCTGTAATACCGGGCAAGTATTTGCAACAAACTGCATGTGGTTGACGTCCTATGAAAATATTGTTCGCTTTCGAACGAAGCTTTTCGACCCATATCAATATTCTCTAAATTGAATTTAAAACTCAAACAATCCATTTATATGAAAATCGCAAAATTCACTGTGTTGATAGTTCTTTTGGCTTGTTGTGCCTCAATAAGCCGGGCACAAACCGTAGATGAAATACTTGACTCTTACTATGAAAATACGGGAGGCCTGGAGGCGTGGAAAAAGCTGCAAGGCATTAAAATCAAGGCCAAATTCAACCAAGGTGGTGTGGAGATTCCACTGGAAATCGTTCAGCTAAAAGACGGAAGGCAATACACGTCATTTACCGTTCAGGGCCAAACACTTAAGCAGGGCGTATTCGATGGGTCAAACCTCTGGAGTACAAACTTTGCCACTATGAAGGCGGAGAAATCAGATGATGAAAGCACAGCAAACGCAAAACTGGATGCTAATGATTTTCCAGATGCGCTATTTGATTACAAGACGAAAGGATACACCGTAGAGTTGGCCGGCAAAGAAACCTTTGATGGTGCAGAAGCTTTCAAGATCAAATTGGTTCGCGAGCCAAGAACAATAGATGGTGTGAAAACAGACGATATTATTTATTATTTCTTCGACTCTGAGGCAATGGTGCCGATTGGACAAGAACAAGAAATCAAAGAGGGGCCAGCTAAAGGTCAGGTATCACAAACCAAAATGAGCGACTATCAGGAGATTGGTGGTTTGTATTTCCCATTCTCTCTTTCGCAAGGTTTGAAAGGTGGCCAACTTCAACCGCTCGTTATCGAATCAATTGAAGTAGACCCAACTGTGGCTGAGAGCGACTTTGCATTTCCGAACTAATCAAGAATTGAGATGAGACGATTTTATTTTATTCTTCTAGCAGTATTTATTGTTCAATCTGTTTCCGCCCAGGAAATTGTATTGAAAGGCAACGAGCTGTTTGGAGATTTGCGTGCGCGACAAATTGGTCCCGCCATTATGAGCGGCCGGATCATAGACCTTGAAAATCATCCGACCAATGATCGGGTGATCTATGCCGGTGCTGCCGGAGGTGGAGTTTGGAAATCAAGTAACGGTGGTGCATCATTTCAACCCATTTTTGATGAGCATCCTCAGTCAATTGGAAAAATCAAACTGGACCCTAAGAACCCAGACAACATTATCTGGGTGGGAACTGGCGAGATATGGACGCGCAACAGCGTATCAGTTGGAGATGGGCTCTATAAATCTATTGACGGAGGTGTTACCTGGGAGAAGAAAGGTTTTGAAAAATCAGAACGCATCAGTGGTATCGAGATCAACCCAAACAATACAAATGAAATGTATGTTGGCGTCCTTGGTGCATTGTGGGGAGATAGTGAAGAGCGCGGTGTATTTAAATCAACAGACGGAGGCAATACCTGGAGCAAAGTGTTGTACGTAAGTCCAAACACTGGTTGTGCAGACCTTGCCATGGATCCTAAGGATCCTAACACGTTGTATGCCAGCATGTGGGAATTCAGACGTACCGGATGGGGCTTCAGTTCCGGTGGTTTGAACAGCGCACTTTACAAGTCGACTGATGGTGGAAAGAACTGGACCAAGATTCACAAAGGATTTCCTGCCGGAAAACTAGGCAGAATTGCATTCGCAGTAGCCCCTTCGGATTCCAAGATACTGTACTCAGTAATAGAGTCAGAAAAGGATGAGACCAAAGGGCTGTATAGAAGTGATGATGCAGGCGCCAACTGGACTCACCTGAACAAAGACTTTGGACTTGTCGTAAGGCCGTTTTATTTCTCAAGAATAGCAGTTGATCCAAGAAATCCGGATGTGGTGGTGAAGGCCGGCCTGTTTGGATCTATCAGCCGTGATGGCGGAAAGTCTTTTAAGAACCTTGGTAACATGCATGCCGATATCCATGATATCATTTTTGATATCAAGAATTCAGACAGGATGTATGTTGCCTGTGATGGTGGCGTGTATCGCACGTGGGATGGAGCTACTACAATGGAAATTGTGGCCAATATTCCTGTATCACAGTTTTATCACATCAGTGTAAGCGATGGCGATCCATACTATATCTATGGTGGCCTTCAGGATAACGGCTCGTGGTACGGTCCATCACGTTCTGCTGGTGGCGTGGAGGCTCGGGACTGGCACAGTGTGGGCTTTGGTGACGGCTTCCGGGTATTGAAGCATCCCAAGAAGAATATCATCTATTCTGAAATGCAAGGCGCTGAAAATGTTTGGCGTTATGATATTGATCGCAAGCAGTCGAAGACAGTGCAGCCACTGGCCGTGCAAGGTGACCCAAAACTTAGGTTCAACTGGAATGCACCGATGGCTGTGAGCAAACACAATGCTGACAGGTTTTATATGGGTAGTCAGTTCGTTCACAAGTCAAACGACATGGGCGACACCTGGGTGAAGATCTCACCTGACCTGACAACTAATGATCCTGCGAAGCAAAACCAGGAAGACTCAGGTGGTCTATCGAAAGACAACTCAGGTGCGGAGAATCACTGTACTGTGTTCACGATAGCAGAATCACCACTGGATGAAAATGTGATCTGGGCAGGTACTGACGATGGCAACGTTCAGGTGACACAAGACGGTGGAAAGACTTGGACTAACACAGTAGCCAACATTACTGGCCTTCCAAAGAACACTTGGTGTTATCACATTGAGGCGAGTGCTCATGACAAAGCAACAGCTTATGCCGTGTTCGATGGTCACACGCAAAGCGACATGAAGCCTTACGTGTACAAGACTTCTGATTATGGCAAGACCTGGAAGTCACTGGTGACACCGGATATCTACGGGTTTACAAGGAGTATTCAGGAAGATTTTGTTAAGCCAGGGCTGTTGTTCCTCGGAACAGAGTTTGGACTTTACATATCGGTGGATGATGGCAAAAACTGGAGCAAGTTTACCAACAACATGCCAGCTACCGCAGTTCACTATATCGATATGCAGAGGAACACCAACGACCTAGTGATGGCAACCCATGGTCGTGGAGTTATAATCATTGATGACATAAGTCCCTTGAGAGAAATCAATCAGGAAGTATTGAACAAGGAAGTTCACTTTTTCAAGACTAAGCCAATGGTAATTTTGGAAGAGACTGACTTCGGCAGAACTGCAACGGAGATGGAATTCGTTGGCGAAAATCCTTCGCTTGATGCCAAGATCATCTACTACCTGAAGAAGAAACACATCTTCGGAAAGATGAACCTGGAGATATTCAACCAGGAAGGTGACAGAATGATAGAGATCAGCCCGGGTAAATCCAAAGGAATCAATGTAGTGACCTGGAACGGACTTACTCGTCAGCCAAAGATGGCTAAGGCTAAAACACTTTCGTTCGGTGGATTTACGCCCATGCGTGCGCCTGCTGGCGATTACAAAGTAGTGATGACCAAAGGTAAGGAGACTTATGAGACTTCCGTAAAGCTTGTAGCTGATCCAAACTCACTGTGGAGTGACAAAGACAGAGCTAATCTTCAGTTGGTTTCAGAAAAGCTGTTTAACATGAGCGAAGAGTTAGCCTATATGGTCTATGAAATTGATGAAACTATTGCTCACGCTGAGAAAGTAGCAGCAACCAGCTCTAGTGCAAAGAAGGTTTCTAAACCTCTTATTGACGAGCTCACCAAATTGAAAGAATCGCTGGTGATCACCACAGGCGACAACTATGTAGGGTCATCAGATCCTCAGCTCAGAGAGAAGATTGCAACACTTTACAGCAAAGTAGCCTCTGGGTTCACTCCGCCTTCAAGCTCAGAGATGGAGAACCTGAAGCTTCTGGAGGATACTTTCAATAAGGCGAAGTCAGACTACTCTCTCACCAAGAGCAGGAGAATTGGTAAACTTGAGAGCGTAGGCGCGAAGAGTGGCGTAGAACAGCCTAAACTCATGACCTTCGAAGAGTTTTTAAATAACTAAATAGATCAGCAAATGCTTCAAAATCCCCGGCAGTGATGTTCGGGATTTTTTGTTTTGTGAAGAACCCAACGGTTTCAATATTTGTAGTAGTACTTGAAACCAGAACATATGACTGACATAAAACAAAAGATCGCACTGATCACAGGAGGTAGCAAGGGTATTGGACTAGGTGTTGCCCAGGCACTGTTAGAGAAAGGTGCAAGGGTCGCTATCACGGGTCGGGATGAAAAGTCTATCGAAGACGCGCTTAGAATACTAAAGATGAGTAACGGAGCGGAAGTGATGGGGATCAAGTCAGATGTAAGAGACAGGTCATCTTTGGAGAGTGCCGTTAGTCAGATCGTCAGCACCTGGGGACAGCTGGATGTGGTGGTTGCCAATGCAGGTGTGGGGCATTTTGCATCGATCGATGAAATGGATGATAAACTTTGGCATGAAACGATAGACATCAACCTGACTGGCGTATTCAACACAGTGAAGGCAACTGTTAAAGAGTTGAAAAAAACTAAGGGCTACATCATTACGATATCAAGCCTTGCGGGGACTAATTTTTTTGCCGGGGGTGGAGCTTATAACGCTAGCAAGTTTGGGCTTACAGGATTCACGCAAGCGATCATGCTCGATCTAAGAAAGTTCGGAATCAAGGTGAGTACGATTATGCCAGGTTCCGTGGCCACATACTTTAACAATCACACGCCAGGTCGCAATGATGAATGGAAAATTCAAATTGAAGATCTTGGCAAAGTAGTGGTCGATTTGCTTGAGATGAACCCCAGAGCATTGCCGAGCAAAATAGAGATCCGGCCCTCAGTTCCCCCTGGTTCCTAATGTCTGACTATGTTTAATCTCTTTGGAAAGAATAGTGACGAGGTCGCGGTCAACGACCAGGTTTGGATGAATACAAACGCGAAGCGCAATGCCATTGTGAAGATGGCTCAGGCGAGTGATAACTGTCATTTCGTGTGCTGGTTTGAAAACACTAAATCGGATCTTGAGGAAACGTTACGATCCTACAACCTGACCGCCCAGGTCAGCCTGGCGGACAATATTGTTCAACAAAATGGACCTTTTCTGTGGTTATTTGTTGAACATTATCCACTGGCTGACACTGAACAAGCCCTTTTCAAGAAGCTTGGGCTTTCCAATGTTCCCGTGTTATCCGCCCTTGACGAGCCGTTCTTTCAGCACTTTAGCGGTGAAAGGATGGTGACATTGATGCAGCGACTGGGAATGAACGAGGATGAAATTGTAGCTCATTCCATGATCACCCGCGCAATAAAAAATGCGCAAAAGAAAATCGCGCAACAGGTAAGATCGGAGAAGAGAGCTACTTCGCAGACAGAATGGTACAAGGTCAATCTTGGGAAAGGGCTTTAAATGCATTTTTTGGGGTTACTAAAACGTAACTGAATAGATGAATGGCCGGTGGTACACTTGTATGTTTTATGTCCATGAATGTCTCGAATATCTTTTGGTCGATTTTCCCAATGGGCTATTTTTACCCGAAAGGTACTAGTTGAACCTATCGAACAAGTCGACTAATCTATTTTCATGAGTTTTATCGGTAGGCCTGCTTTATTTGCACTCGTATTGTGTACCCTTACCATTTCGCGTTGGGGATATGCTACCGCTTTCACTGCACAATCCGATTCATTGCTTATCCAATGGCAACAGGTGGCCAACGGTGAACTTGATTTATCTGATGCCGACAAAGTTTCTCTGTTGATTCGAATAGGTGAATCCATCCGATTTCATTCACCAGATTCTGCGCTTAGCTTTTATGAAATTGCATATCCGATCGCGCGTGAACAGGGAATGCAACAGCAAATTGGAGACTTGCTGAACATGAGAGGCTACGTGCATTACATTCTGGGTAATTATGATTTGGCGCTCAGTTATTTCGTGGATGCACTGGCAATCCATGAGGAACTTGAAAATGCAATCGGAATCAGCAAAAGCCTGAACTACATCGCCCTGATTTATGAAACCCAAAAGAATTACAGTCAGGCACTGTTGTACCAGTGGCGATCGATTGTCTATTCAAAAATATCAGGTGACACAACAAGACTGATTGCCAATTATTATAACATCTCAATAGTTCACGATGCTGATGGCGCACCCGATAGTGCACTATATTATCTCGATAAGGCGCAGAAGTTAAGCGAGGCACAGAACAATCATCATATGTATTCCATGGCAATGAACAGGAGAGGTGACGTGATGTTTGACCTTGGTCGATACGATGAAGCGGAACGACTGTATCGCCAGGTTCTCAACTATCCCTATTACAAGGACAACTGGGAAACGTGTTTTGCAAATTCAGGCCTGGCGCAGGTGTACATGAAGACTCAAAAGTATGACGCGAGCATAGAACACGGATTAGTCGCGCTTGAGGTGGCGAGACAAATGAGGTCGAAGTGGGAGATATCCAATGCCGCTCGTATCCTTTTTGAAAGTTATAAAGCACAAAATAATTATGAGCGTGCATTGTCCATGCATGAGTTGTACAAGAGTTACAGTGACAGCCTTTACAGCCAGGCCAAAGAGAAGGAAATTAACTACCTGCATTTAAAGCAGAATGAAACTGAGCGCGACAGGCTCGCAAAGGAGAATGCGCTACAGCGAGCGACCATTGAAAAGAGTAACCTCTGGATTGGATTCTTTATTGTCCTTGGAATCTTAATGGCTATCTGGGGGCTTGCACTCTATCAGAATAGCAGACACAGATTGCTGTCCAATAAGCAATTGATTAAAAAGAACGAGAACATTGCAGAGAGGAATGCAAAAATCGAGGAGCAAAACCGTGAGCTGAATGCCCTTAACGAAACCAAGAATCAGTTGCTATCCATCATTGGTCACGACATGCGTGGCCCTATTAATAATATCAAGACAATTCTGGAGATCATCAAGGACGGGAGACTAAGTCAGTCAGATCAGGAGCGGGTGTTTAAAGATCTGTATAAGACCATCAGTTCCGTAGCTGATACGATGAACAATATGCTGTCATGGGCAAGCAGTCAATTGAAAGGACTGCAGATCAATCCAGGTACAATTAAGCTCGTATCTGTTGTCAACGATAAGGTCGACTTCTTCACGCCATCAGCTGCGGAGAAGGGAATTATAATTGAGCATGATAGTAATGAAGATGTCTTTGTATTTGCGGATGTAAACCACCTGAAAACTGTTCTACGCAACCTGATCAGCAACGCGATTAAGTTCACCAGGCGGAATGGTAAAGTAACCATCTCTTACAGAAATCTCGAGTCAGATGAGGTAGAGATCAAAGTAAGAGACACCGGTGTCGGTATTCCTGAAGATCAGCTTAACAATATCTTTCAGTTCACAGGAAGAAGTCAGAGCGTGGGTACAAACAACGAGCGGGGTACTGGCATTGGTTTAATGCTTTCCAAAGAATTTATTGAGAGCAACAAGGGAAAGATCAGCGTATCAAGTAAGGTAGGAGTGGGCACTGAATTCGTCATCGTTCTTCCTGCCGCTCTCGTGGAAGCCACCACTTCATAGACCTCGAGTCAATATCTCTTGCAGAGTGAGGCACTATCCTTTATCTTGAAAGGGTACTAATCTGAACACATGAAAATCTATGGCGTGGCCATCCTGGCCGCCTGCTTTCTTGCCGGACAAATTGTGGGTAATCTCATCGGTTTGTGGATTGATATTCCGGGCAATATGGGAGGTGTGGCGTTTGCCATGTTCTTCCTTATTCTCTTCAACTCGCGAATGAGGAAGCGAGGGTATATTGACACACAGACAGAAGATGGTATTATGTTTTGGAATGCCATGTACATTCCCGTTGTCGTGGCGATGTCTTCCATTCAAAATGTAAAAGCTGCACTCTCGGGAGGTTGGGTAGCAATCGTTGTTGGTGTAGTTGCAACAGGCCTCTGCTTTCTACTGGTACCGTTGCTTTCACGAGTAGGCAGAGTAAGTACAACGGACGATAATCGCCTTTCATGATGGAGGTTATCTACAAAGTTTTCGACTCCAATGGACTAGTGTTCGCCTTTTTGGTGGTGGGCGTCATCATGCTATTTTCTTATTGGTTTTCTAAAACTGCTACAAGAGGTAAAATACCCGGAGCTGCAATTGCTATCGTTATCGGATTGATCCTTGCTTTCTTCGGTGGACAAAAAGGTATCGCTGACGTTCCTCTCTTTTCAGGTATGGCAGTGTTGGGCGGAGCTATGATGCGAGATTTTTCAGTAGTGGCCACGGCCATGGGTGCGAACATCGTTGAAATCAGAAGGGCCGGCCTTGCAGGGGTTTTGTCATTATTGATAGGAGTGACATTCGCTTTCTTTATTGGAGGAGTTATTGGATATCTCATGGGCTACACGGACGCGCAAAGTTTTACTACGATTGGTGCAGGCGCATGTTCATTCATCGTTGGGCCGATCACTGGCTCGGCTGTAGGCGCATCATCAGATGTGATCGCCATCAGCATTGCCATCGGAGTGGTTAAATCCATCATGACCACCATCGTTACTCCTGTCATTGCGAAATACATTGGACTCAACAACCCCCACTCAGCCATGGTGTTCGGTGGACTCATCGGGACCACCAGTGGCGTGGCGGCAGGGCTTGCTGCTACCGATCCTAAGCTCGTGCCCTACGGTGCGCTCACCGCCACATTCTATACCGGCCTTGGCGCTCTGCTTTGCCCTGCAGTGTTTTATATTGTGGTGCAGGCTGTGCTTTCCTAGTTATGTGGTAATCCGTTTTTTGGCGACCTCACATAAGGTATTTATGGGTTGAAGTCGTATGTTTATCAACTGAACAAAATGAAAATCAGCTAAAGTTGGCCGCTGTTCATTCTCAACAATTGATAGACGATATTGTCGCCCAGCTGAGGCTGAGTATCGAAGATCAGGTTTTCTCCCGATCAGAGAAAAGATCACTTAAGGCATTGATCGGTGACAGCCCTCTCGACCACGATCAGCTCAACTTTCTTCGCAGCCAGATTTATGTTATCGCCAACGAGGTTGCCAATGACAAGAATTACCCAATCATACTCGAG
>JBFWZR010000087.1:0-17360 GCA_050185175.1 Cyclobacteriaceae bacterium | reverse complement strand
TGGCAACAACACTGTCGAAGACCGGCATCACTAAAGCCGCCAATACCAACTATCGGTTTACTGCTAGAGTGAGAAGTTCGGCAGCTGTAACGGTGACAATCAGAGCTGTCAATGGAGCAACCAATGTCTCAAAAGCGATACCAATTTCGGCATCTGGATCAGATTGGATTTTTGTTGAAGACCTGCTGGATATCTCAGCAGTTTCTTCGCCATTTACTTTTGAACTTCAAACATCAGGACCAGTTGACATTGACGAGGTCCTATTTTATCCGAATCATGCAGAGGTAACGACACACACCTATAATTTATTTGGTAAGCTTTCAGATACCGATTCGCGAGGCGTGAGTGGTTTCATTGAATACGATCAGAACGGCAAGATGATTTACTTAAAAGATCAAGACAAAAATGTCTTGCAGTACTATGAGTATGCATATAAAAAAGAGCAAGATGAATCGTTGAAAGCAGATTTCAATACTTCCTTTTCGAAGCACAACGCTCATGGAGTTTTTACTGCAATACAAGGTTGTGTTGAAGAAGTCAATTACAAGTGGTTCGTCAACGATGTTGAGCGACTTTCAGGCCCGACAGAAACCACGTTCTCGCACATTTTTAGCACATCTAACCCTCGTGTCAGGCTAGAAGTTACAGCGCCTGGATTTGTCAAGGCTGTGAGAGAGGACACAATAGCATATAATGTCCCTAGTCCGATATGGTATCCGCCCACTGAAGACCCTTGTTCACCGGATCCATCTCTGACGATGACTGGTTCAAATACTTTTGATCCGTGTAATAATATTGGCGATTCAGGTATCAGGAGTTTGTCGTTTGTTTACGGTGATCACCACTGCGTCTCAGCGGCATTTTTGGAATATATCACTATGGACACTGGCGGAGCTACAACCAGTGAGTGGACAACTTATCCTGCAGGAACGACTTCATGGGATTTTGGGGCAATTCCAATCGCTGCTCAATCAGTCGCCATAAGAGGTGTAGTGGTAACCCCGGGGCAAGTATTTGTGAGCAATTCGGTTGGCATTCAATACATACCCTGCCACAACCCTGAATAGTAAATCCCTTACCGTGATTCAAATCAGAAAAAATCCTATGAAACTCTCCATATTTAAAACATCAGTTTCGGCAGCAGTAGAAAGCAACTCTTTGGGGATTGCACAGATGACTTTGTCAAGGATGAGCATTTTCATGTTCGTGTTGATAATGTCTCTCCTTCTTGCCCTGACCTCAACTACAGGCTTGGCGCAAACCAATCCTTTCTATTTTCCAACTTCCTACAATGGCCAAACCGGTTGCAGTGGGGGACAGGTGGTGTCTGGTTCCGTGAGCTATTTTGAGTTACGGGGTTATCCAGCGTCTACTGTTAATGCAACGATTGGCACCTATCAACTCACGGGTGCGGGAAACTGGGTGGAGAAGGGCAATGTCACCGTCAATGGTCAGGTGTGGGGTTATAAAATCTACGCGAAAACATGGACATCTAGTGGAACGGTGTGCATGACTATTCCCGGTAACCCATGTATGCAAACTTCATCTTTTACAGTGGTTTCCGGCTCGGGAACACCCTCTTTGTCAGCTACCACATCAATTTGTGTGAATACAAGCTACAGTGATGTAACATACTCATTCCCAAATTCTACATACTCCAACGCTACTTTATCACCTTCCTCATACGGAACGATATCAACCATTAACAGCACCACAAGGAGGATAACATGGAACACAACAAAACCAGCGGGCAACGTCACATTTACACTAACCGGTGGAAACTATGCCTGCGGAGATGTTCCCAAGTCTGCCAGTGTAGTCTTTAACCGGGCCGCCATGAATAGTTACACTGTGTCTGTGGCCGGACCAGGAGTTATATGCTCTGGGAGTGGTGGCAGCGCAACCTTTAACGCCAGTGTTACTGGTACCTATGGGTCTCTTACATATCAATGGTATAAGGGCGGAACAGCTGTTTCAGGCAGTGGCTCTAGCTATACAGTCCCTATCGAGAATCTTACAAATGGCGTTTCGATTTATTGTGTGGTTACTTCCACAGGTTGTAGCTCCGGGGGCGTGACATCAAACTATGTGTATGCTGGACTAACCCCAACTCAGACACCAAACGTTTCTATGTCTATTGACAACTCTTCATATTGCTCTAACGAAACGGCTACCCTCACAGCCAGCAGTTCTTATGAAGGAGGCTCAACGCAATATACATGGAGAAGAGGTGGGCCTGGGGGCACGATACTAGGCACTGGAAAAAACATTGTAGTGGGTGTGTCAAGCACACCAGGTACCGCATTTAAGATTGCGCCTGGCGAGTCGATTTTCTTAACGGCTACTAACCTCACTGGTAACTGCCTGAACTCAACTACAGCCAACAACACAAATTCATTTTCCTTCACTATCATACAGGCTCCAGCCATGCCCGCTTTACAGTTTCGTTGCAATGGAGCCTCGGTGGAGCTCGTGCGCGAATCTGGTAGTGATATCTTTTGGCAGACCAGTGCAAATGGAAAGTCAACAGCAAATAGTGTCACTACCATATCGAATCCGACTCCGCAAACGTACTATCTGCGAAGATATAATTCTGGGACCGGTTGCTGGAGCGACCCAAAGAGCATCACAATAAATGCCAATCCAACTCCTGGAAGCGCTACATCCAGCGCAGGATTTGCCCCGTTCTCAAATTCTTCAACAGTTTCAGGATTTGCAGGCACTTTGGTAGGGTGGCAAAAGCGAATTGGCAGCGGTGTGTGGTATGATATTGACGACACGTCAACAACGCACCAGTTTACCGACCTTGACAAAACATCCCAATTCAGAGCCGTATTCACCAATTCAGAAGGGTGTGTACGCTCATATTCAGCTCCCGGTACAGTCACCATTTATCCCGAGCCACCTGTGGTAGCACTTGGCCAAGGTGGTTTTTCGTATGGTGGAGGAGACGTGGTTACGTTGGGTACGAACGTTTACGATACGTACCAATGGTATCGGGACACTACTGCGATTAGCGGCTCAACCGGTCAGACCTTGCAAGTAACCGAGCCAGGTATTTACAAAGTAGAAATCACAAAATATGGAAAAACAAAGCAGTCTGCAGCCTACAAGGTTGGCTCCTTAGGAGAACAAAAAAGTTTGAATGTGGTGTCGACCACACGTGTGAGAGTTCCTGGCGTTACTGAGTCAACTGACTTCTATAGCCTGGATAGAAGTGAGATCGCCCAGTCTGTAAAATATGACGATGGGCTAGGTCGGACCATTCAACAGGTGGTCGTAGGACAAACACCCGGAGGTAAGGATTTTATTCAGCCATCTACCTATGATCAATATGGCAGAGCCTCGAAGCAATACCTTCCGTATGCTGCCTCGGACTTTGGAGGAGGGCTTAGAGGCACCGCGTTGAGTTCTGGGGGTAACTATACTTCGAGCGATCAATACCTGTTTTACCAGAACGCGCCCAAAGTAGCACATGATACTTCACCTTTTGCCCAGAGTATTTTTGATGACACACCATTGGGCCGGTTACTTGAACAGGGTGCTCCAGGAGCGGCATGGCAACCGGGCACTAATCATACCGTAAAAAACATTTTTCGTGTAAACACTGCTGGTGACAATGTGCGTATCTGGACGACCGCTGGCCCCAAGACCACCGCACCTACAACCTATGTGGCAGGTGCACTTAACGTAAGCAGAACGACCGATGAAAACGGAAACGAAGTTTTGCAATTTGTGGACAAACTCGGAAGACTATTACTGAAACGCGTACAGGTAGGGGAAACAATAGAAGGAGTATATACAGAATATCTTGATACCTATTATGTTTATGACAATAGGGGAAATCTCGCGTTGCAAATCCCTCCAAAAGCCGCTTATAAAATCGCGACTGGAACTGCCTGGAATGCCACATTCCGGGATGAATGGTGTTTCCAATATTACTACGATGAAAAGAATCGTTTGGTGGATAAGAAAGTGCCGGGTTCAGGCATCATCTCCTATATCTATGATCCGTTAGACCGGATCGTGCTCGTACAAGATGCTGAACTGAAACTGACGAACAAATGGCTGTTTGTAAAATACGATTCACGCCAGCGACCCGTGATGCAGGGCGTTTACACCAATAATACTCAAGTGACCAGGGTTAATTTGCAAGCTGGAGTGGCAGATGTTCTTTACACCAATCCCGCCAATCCATATTTTGAATCCAGGGGAACAACACTTCACGGCTATACCAATGTGAGCTTCCCTACGCAGAACTCTGATGCTTCCGCCCTTCAGATTTTCAGTGTTAACTACTATGATAACTACGACTTTGACTTTAGCGGCACAGATGATTACGCGTACGAAACGCAGGGAATACCTGGAGAATCGGAGCAGGCCAGCGCAAGAAACTTGCCAACAGGAAGCAAGAAAGTGATTGAAGGCACCTCCGATTGGCTGGTGTCTTATATCTTTTACGACAAGTATGCGCGACCTATCCAGACTCGCTCGAACAGTCACCGGGTGTTTGATGGGGCAGATCTAATGACACGCATTTATGATTTTGAAGGAAAGGTGCTTAAGGAAATCAGTTCACATGTCCAGACCAAACCACTAACCTGGAAAAATCTGGTCAATGTCAAAGTCGAAAATAATATTATTTCAAAGACAGCCGGAGGAGCGGCTTGGAATGCAGGAACCTCATCGAATGAAGCAATTGGAGCAGGCCAAGATGGGTGGATGGAAATTGTCGCAGGCGAAACAAATGCCAATCGCATGATTGGATTTTCAGATGTTGATTCTGATCAAAATTACAATTCCCTTGACTACGCGTTTTACCTGACAAATTCAACTGCATTATCTATTTATGAAAACGGAGCCAGTAAAAGCACAATTTCTGGAGGTTATGCTACCGGAACTAGACTAAGGATTGAGCGCAAAGCTAACACGGTTAAATATTTTAGGAATGGGACTCTTGTTTATACTTCTTTGACTCCGTCTACAACAAGTCTTATGGTTGATAACGCATTGCATACTGTTGGAGCTACACTTTCTGAAGTTACGTTGTCAACAAGCCTGGCGCCACTTGCAGTTACTAAACGCTACGTCTACGATTTCTCCGGCCGACCACTTCATGTGTTTCAGTCGATAAACGGCCAACCTGAAATACTCACTGTCTCCTACGACTACAACGAATTGGGGCAGATGGTGGAGAAAAACTTACATTGCCTCGACTGCTATGATCAGGCCTTGTCAGAACATGGAAATACAATACAAGCGACCGTAACAAGAGACACCTACAGTAGCAACGAAACCACACTTGTCGCTATGGAAAGTATAACGCTAAGTCCCGGTTTCGAAGTTACCGCTGGAAACTCATTCCGGGCGGTAGTGGTGCCGCAGGAGGCTACGGCTCCAGCACCGGGGACGGGTACCTATGCCCAATCAGTGGATATGCGATACAACATCCGCGGATGGCTTACTTCACTCAACAATGCGGAACTGACCAACGATGGCACGCTCAACGATGATACGGGAGACTATTTTGGCATGGAACTAGCCTACAACACCGTGGATGCCGGCATTGGCAACACAGCTTATTATAATGGCAACATCTCCGCTGCAAGATGGAAAAACCCGCTCTCCGGTACGGGCGCAGAAGGTCAACGCAGTTACAAGTATGTCTACGATAAAAGCGACCGGCTAAAATCGGGGACATTCCAGGCCAGAGGAGTGTCACTTTGGGATCAGGATGTGAACACACTGAATGAAAGCATGACCTACGACCACAACGGCAACATCAAAACGTTGCTGCGCAACACCGTGGATAAGACACTTGACAACAACTATAATGTAACAACAGCTGCTCAGGTGATGGACAACCTGACTTACAGTTACACCGCCAACAATGGTAATCGCTTGCTCAAGGTTGAGGATTCGGGTACCACAGACGGTTTTAACAACTTCGACAACTCCCCGAGTGAGATGTTTTACAATGCCAATGGGAGCTTGGTCAGAGACAAGAACAAAAACCAGACATCGGCTACGGCTATCACATACAATGCACTTGGCAAACCCCTCACGATGACTTATGGCGATGGTCGCAGTGTGAGATATCTCTACGATGGTGCTGGCAACAAACTTTCCATGAAACTCTACCAGAACGCTACACTTTTGAAAACCACAGACTATGTGGGCGGATACCTCTATGAAAATGGGAAGCTTGCCTTCTTCAGTTCACCGGGCGGCCGTGTAATTCAAAAAGGACAGAACTTCGAATACCAGTATGCCATCACCGACCACCAGGGCAATACGCGCGTGCTGTTTGGTACGGATACGCCTGATCCGGATACATATGCAGCTACCTTTGAGGACAATACCCAAACAGACGAACAAAACACCTTCCAGAACTATCCCGGCTCAGGTAGCCGTAGTAACATGGAGTTGTTTGATCACACCGATTTTGCGGGAACCACTTACACTTATTCGCAGCTCTTAAACGGTGGAGTAAACGGACAAATTGGATTGGCCAAAACCCTGAAGGTATTTCCCGGTGACACAATCAATGCAAGTGTGTATGCCAAGTACTGGAATGAAACCAGCACCACCAGCAATCTGACTGGTTTTGCCACCGCACTCACTGCTGCCTTCGGACTTACTTCAGGAGCCACGGGCGAGATGTTGAAGGCCTACAATGCGCTCAACGATTTTGGTAGTGTGATCGTGGCCAACAACGGATCGGGTTCACCTTCCGGGCCCAAAGCCTTTATCACGGTATTGCTGTTTGATAACAACTTCAACTTTGTGGATGCAGCCTTTGACCAGATTGATCCCGGAGCAGTTCAAAGCGGGGTGGTCACCAAGGCGGCATTTGATTTGCTGGAGGTGAGCTACCGGGTAGAGAAACCCGGATATGCGTATATTTATCTTTCCAATGAGAACCCTACGCTGGTGGATGTGTACTTCGATGATATGAGTATTTCTCAGACCAAATCTCCCGTGCTACAGTACAACGAGTATTATCCGTTTGGTATGCAGACGATGGAGAGCTGGACCCGAGAGAATACTACAAATCAGTTCCTCTACAACTCCGCCACAGAGCTCAACAGCACCACCGGCTTCTACGACCTCGCCTTTAGAAATTACGACCCGGTACTTGGTAGGTTTGTGCAGGTGGACCCGCTTGCGGATAGATTTGGAAGTTTATCTCCTTATCACTATGCTGACGATAGCCCCGTTGTATACAATGACCCCATTGGCCTTAAGAAAACAAAAGAAGAGAGAGAACAGAAGACCCCCCATAGTGCCCCGGGGCAAGGTGGAAAAGACAACACGGGTGGTGAGTACGGTGTTCTGTATGATATGAACCAAGGAGGGTATTTTAGCAGATCGTTTGGAGCAGGATATGGAAGTGCGGGGATTAATGATCAGGGATTTGCAAGAGGTGATGCTCATTACGAACAAAAGGAAGCTGAAAGACAGTCTGAGGCGATTAGTGATTCTCTGGAAGAGTATTTTGCAGGTCACGACATGTCCTATAATTCATCAACTGGCACAGTTACCAAATATATGTATGCTGGATTGTCCGAGTTTGGTGATTTTGGTTCGATGAAAGGAACAACATATATACTTGAGACCGAATTCGAGGTTGAAATTAATTTTGCCAATCCTCAAAGTGGAGCACAGTCACCTTCGGATGACTGGAATTGGTTTAAGACGGGAGTTGCGATAATGGGTATTACACAAATGTCTGCTGATATTGCAAGTCATGGTGCAAGACCCATGTACACCAGTATCAATGCACACAATGCGACAAAAGCCCTAGCAACCAATTTTTCCAAAAAATTGGGAGTGGCTGGAATGGGTGTTACGGTGTTGGATGCTGCACTTAAAGGAAAATGGGAAAATCACCACACTGCGGATCTCATCATCGGTGGCGTTACAACATTCCTATTGGTATCTAATCCAGTTACAGCCACGATTGTTGGAGCATACTTCTTAATTGATTTAGGGTTTCAAGTGACTACCGGAGAAGGCATAACTGAGCATTTATTTGATTAGATAAAATGTACGATTTCATTTACATATATTTTTTTAGGTATTTTCAATGGAAAGGAGAACCCGATCCTAAGGATTCAGCCATATACGGAGTTATGACTGCACTTTTTTTTCACCTATTTTTTATAATAGTGACTGTAAATTTTTTTCTGAAAAAGAATGTGTTGGAGTTTGCATTCGCCAGAGACCAGACTAAGTATATTTTCTTTCCGATAGTCATACTCATAATGTTTGTTTGTCATGGAATCTATAAAAAACGAGCAGAAATGATTCTAAAGAAGTATGAAAGTCGAAATGACATTTTTACTTGGTTTCACACAGTTGGCGTTATTCTTATTACAATTGGGCCCTTACTTTTCGGAATTTTTCTTTTAAATAAATGAATTAGTTCGACACTTTTAAAAAAAAGTCAAACCTGAAAGTCAAGGCCCCTATACAGTCGCTCGGCTGTGCCGAGTGACTTACCTTTATCATATTGATTGGGCCAAAATTCGTATTTTAAGTGTTGTATGTCAGAACTTCGAAAGGCAAACACGGATCATCCCTACTTTATCACTTTCACTATCGCAGGCTGGATTGATTTATTTACCAGGGAAAGGTATTGTGAAATCATTATTGAAAGTCTCAGGTATTGTATAGCCAATAAGGGGTTGAAAGTTTTTCATTACGTGATTATGCCAAGTCATTTGCATATCATAGCTCAACATCATGAATGTAAGTTGGCCGAAGTTATACGGGATATGAAAAGCTTCACGGCAAAGGAGATACTAAAGGCAATTCAAGAGCCTGGCGAAAGTCGTAGGGAATGGTTATTGTACCTCCTTAAAGGTTTTGCGAAGGGATTGAAGCAGAATAAAGAATTTGTTGTATGGCAAAAGACCAACCATCCAACGGAACTTTCTCAGCCGCAGATTTATGATCAGAAGGTGGAAATACCTGATAATGAATCCGGTAGCTAGCGGTTACGTGACGAATGAAACAGATTGGAAGTATAGCAGTGTTGGAAAGTTATCGCCACTAAAGCTTACGGAGGGTGGTGAAGAGTTAATTAAGTAAAAAAATCGATGAGATAAGCGAGGTCACTCGGCACAGCCGAGCGACTGAATGGGGGGTCGAAGTGATAGTCAAGGTCACTCGGCACAGCCGAGCGACTGGAGGAAGTGAGCCACGCACAATCTTGTCCACAACACTCGCCCAAGTTAGCGCGCGTTTGCAACGCGTGCGATAGAGGTAAAAAATTAACTGACTGAATGTCTGAAAAATATAAGTTTGATGATCCTGAGGGAATGTATTTTGTTACAATGTCGGTCGTTGACTGGGTTGATTTGTTTACGAGACCAGAATTAAAACATTTAATTGTTGATTCATTGCAGTACTGTCAAGAGCAAAAGGGGCTAGTTATACATGCATGGTGCATTATGCCAAGTCATCTCCATTTGATCGTTAGTTCCGTAGGCGATTCCTTATCAGCCATCATGAGGGACTTCAAAAAATTCACATCTAAAAAGGTAATTGAAGAAATCGACCGTATCAATGAAAGCAGAAAAGAATGGCTTTTAAAGATGTTTGCGGATGCCGGAAAGGATTTGAAGAGGATCAAGAACTATAAAATTTGGCAAGACGGTAATCATCCTGAGTTGCTGGTGACACCTGAGTTTATGCAACAAAAACTGGATTATTTACATTACAACCCGGTAGCCGCTGAAATTGTTGATGAGCCGTGGGAGTATCGGTATAGTTCAGCTCGGGATTATTGTACAGAAAGGAAAGGTTTATTGGACATCAAATTTATAGAATGATGCATTGGACAGGAAATAAGGCACGCGTTGCAAACGCGCGCCAACAAAGGGATTCAGCTCAGGATTATTGTACAGAAAGGAAAGGTTTATTGGGCATCAAATTTATAGAATGATGTATTGGACGGGAAATAAGGCACGCGTTGCAAACGCGCGCCAACAAATGGGGGTTAATTGATGTGAATTTAATTGAATAACTGGCACGAGTGAGCCACCCACAATCTTGCCCACAACACTCGCGCCAGACCGGGGGGATAAGGTCACTCGGCACAGCCGAGCGACTGGACTGAACCAGTTACGTGAACTTTGCGCTCTTTGCGCCCTTGCGGTTTGAACCCCATCTGCGCGCTTCGCTCCATCTAGTGGTTTTCCCCTATTGTACCACAAAAGGCTGCGGGGTAACTTGTAGAGTAAATCCCGAAAAATGCCCAATCCACGCAGAAACGAAGCATTTAGGCCCAAGAGATATGGGGTGCTGTTAGCCATTCTGCTGCTGGCCTCACTGCTACCGGGAAGGCTGTTCGCACAAGTAGAACAGGACACCACCTCGGTCAAGTTTGAGGACAAACTAGAGCAAAAAGAAGCCCGCCTGGATTCAGCCCAACAAAGATTAGATAGTCTAACCATACGTTCGGAGGCCAGGTTCGATTCCCTTCAATCCAAGACCGACCAGGCGCTCAATAAGACGTCTGAACTAACAGGCAAAGTTAATAGCCTCACGGATTCAATTAAGCCAGACCTCAATCACTACAACCGAAAACTGGATTCACTCAAGCATCGGCTAACATTTCGTATTGACAGTCTTAACCGTATGGGTGAACCCACCGAAAAATATCGCAACCTATTGGACAGCATCAACCAGTCAGGCCCTTTTAAACAAGTGGATAAAGCCGAACAAAAAATAGCTGATCTGCAAAAGAAAGTAACTAAGCCAATCAACAAAGTCACCAATCCTATCAACGAGAAGTTGGCCATCATGAACAGGGAAGGAGGAGATCAGGCGGGTATTCCAGGTCAGGTAGGAGTACCAGGCATGGGAGTTCCCGGAGTAAATACACCTGGAGTGCCGCGAGCAACTGTACCCGGTATGCCCAATACAGGTTTGCCCGGAGTTGATAGTGGAGGTTTGCCCAATGTCGACACCGGTATAGGCGAAATCCAGGATCCGCTAAAAGACATCAACGGGCTTCCCGATCAGGAACTAGGGAAAATAGGTGAGTTGGAAAAAGGAAAAGAAATGCTGGGACAAGTGGGGGAAGTTGCCGGACAGGTGAAAGGATATGGCGAGGAATTGAAGAATATGAAAGAAGGAGGGCTCGGTGAGGAGAAATCGATATCAAAAGCAGCAGAAGGCCAGGTCATGAAAATGGAGGACATGCAGGGTGTGCAGGGAAACATGAGCGAGGTGAATAAGATGAAGGAAATGGCTGGCAGCGGCAACGATCCAGACGCGATGAAGAAGGTAGCTGCCGATGAAGTGAGGAAGAAAGCTGTAGATCACTTTGCGGGCAAGGGTGACCAGTTGAAAAATGCCATGCAAAAGGTGTCGGCCATGAAGCAGAAGTACAGCAGCATCAAGAGCATCAAAGACCTGCAGAAGAAGCCACCCAACCCTATGAAAGGAAAACCATTCATTGAGCGGCTGGTGCCGGGTCTTGTGATGCAGTTCCAGTCTTCCAATCATTTTCTGTTGGATCTGAATCCTGTGATGGGGTACAAGTTTGGAGGCAGGGTGAATGCAGGGCTGGGTTGGAACCATCGCCTTGCCTTTGGTAGCCGACTGAGGATATTCCCAGAGGAAAGAATCTACGGACCCAGAGTGTATGGAGAGTTCCAGTTCGGTAAGGGCTTTGCGGTGAGGACAGACATCGAAAAGATGAACACCTACATCCCGCCTTTCGGGTTGGTCGGCCCCGCTACCGATGGAAGGCGAGCCTGGGTGTGGAGTGCTTTTGTGGGGTTGAAGAAGGAGTACAAGTTGTCAAAGCATGTGAATGGAAACTTCCAGTTCCTCTACAATCTGTATGACGACCATGACAATAGTCCCTATGCTGATCGGTTGGTTGTGAGAACGGGGTTCGAGTTCCCGCAAAAGAAGAAGGTCAAAAAGAAAAAATAAGAGTTTATGAGACAAATCATTTTCGTTGTTGCCGTTGTCGTGACTGCGCCTTTTATTGGGTTTTCACAGAATAGTTTCCCGTCAACCGGAACCACGATCTTAAATTCTGGAGGGAACCAAAGTTTGATTATACGAGATGGACGATCAGGGATAAATTGGAACTATATACAGTGGGATTTCAGTGACGGATCTAGAGATTGGCTGCTTGGACGCAGAGCTACAGATGGAAATTTTACACTTTGGCGAAACGGTCTAAATGAGGTTTGGACTGTCGCTAACAATGGAAATATGGGATTAGGTACCATATCTCCTAATAGCAAACTACATATTTATAAGTCGACTACAGGAAATTCAGACGCATCAATTGCTGTCGATGGACCGGCAAATTCAGAACGCGCAATAGTTTTTAGAGACAATGGTTCAGATGCCTGGTGGTTTGGGAGAGACAACACCGGTGATATGAATACCGGTATTGGATTTTGGCGAAGTGGCGTTGGCTTTGCTTTGGCGTTGCGCGACAACGGCAATGTAGGCATTGGCACTTCTAACCCCCAGAACAAGCTTGATGTCAACGGTACAATGCATGCTAAGGAAGTAAAAGTGGACCTCAATGGTTGGCCGGATTATGTGTTTAATGAGAGTTACAATTTAACTCCTCTATCCGAACTCAAGGAGTATGTCAATACCAACAAGCATCTTCCCGGTGTTCCCATCGCGAAAGATGTGGAGGAGAATGGAGTAATGTTGGGCGAGATGAATAAAGTGCTACTTCAAAAATTGGAAGAAGTCACGCTTTACCTTATTGAGCTTAAAGAGGAGAATGAGGATTTGAAGTCGAGACTGGAGAGGATCGAAAAGCGCATTAATTAACGATTATGAAGAAAATATTGTTTGTATTTACCGCCATTGCACCTCTGCTTGGTTTTTCACAGAATACCTTTCCATCGAGTGGTAATGTGGGTATAGGGACAACGAGCCCTGGAGTTTGGTTTGGAGCCACTCCGGTAATGGAAATGTCGTCCAATCGACCTGTGTTTAAACTCACCTCGCAGTCGGCATACGATCTGAGCACGATTGTTTTTACTAATAGTAACGTAAATGCGTCTACTCACAATGGAGAGTTTCACGTCAACTATCAATATAATCATTCGGATAACACAAAGTCCATTTTAGGATTTCATGGCTATCCGTCCGGTTATGTTCTGGGAATAAGAGCGGATGGTAATGTGGGGATTGGTACGAACTCGCCCGGAGCAAGACTTGACATAGATGTTAATGGCCTGGCGGGTGGAATACCTGCGTTAACAATTAGAAACACTGAATCAGGAAAGAACTATTCTGGTGTTTTGGAGTTCCGAAGCCCCACCACTACAGCCCCATTTTATTTCTATACATGGGACAATGAACTACAGTTTTCTCAAAGGAATAGTGATGGCTCCTGGAAGTCGCATTTTATGGTTTTTCACAACCAGAACGGCAATGTTACCTTTCCTAATTCGACAGGCAATGTGGGAATAGGCACTATCACTCCAGATTCAAAACTTGCTGTCAACGGTACCATACATGCGCGTGAAGTTAAAGTGGACCTCACCGGCTGGCCGGATTACGTGTTTAATCCAGAGTACAAACTGCAGCCTCTCAATGAAGTAAAAAATTATATCAACCAACACGGCCATCTCCCTGAAATACCATCAGCTAAGGAAGTCGAAACAGAGGGCCTTCACCTTGGTCAGATGAACGCATTGCTATTAAAGAAGATCGAAGAGCTCACCCTTCACGTCATTCGCCAACAGGAGGAGATAGAAAAACTGAAAGAATCGCTGAAGGAATAGTCTGGTAGCTCAATTTGTACCATCTAAGCGGAACCCACCCGACAGATCATCGCTTCACCAATTCACGGTAGCGATTTTACACAACCATCCATCATGCTCTGCCAGGCAGGTCCTCACCTTTACATCATCACTCTCTATATAATATACTACAGCAGCGTAGTAGGACACACGTAGTCCGTGATCTCAAACAGACCACTTGGCTTCAGTACGTTAAACCCTCCCTGCACATCGATCAGGTTGTCGTAACCCCGTGCACGTAGTATGGAGATAAACGTCATCGAGCGGTAACCTCCTCCACAGTGTACATAGTAGGTCTTGTTCTTATCAATCTCAGCCATGCTCTGGTTGATGTAGTCCAGCGGCAGGTTCTCCGCATTCACGATGTGCTCTGAGTCGTATTCGCTCTTTCTTCTCACATCCAGTATCACATGCTCAGGGTGTGCCGCCACCCGCTTCTTCATCTCTGCGCCATCTATCGATTCGATGGTGTCAATTTCTTTTCCCGCATTCACCCACGCAGCAAAGCCACCTTTCAGGTAACCGATGGCATGATCATACCCCACACGTGCCAGACGGGTGATCACCTCGTTGATGCGATTTTCCTCAGCCACCACCAGTATTTGCTGCTTGATATCAGGAATTAACGTGCCTGCCCATGGGGCAAAGTTGCCGTCAATGCCAATGTTGATGGAGTTGGGGATAAACCCTTTTGCAAAAGCCTGCTCATGCCTTGCGTCCAAAATCAATGCGTTGGTTTCGTTGGCTGCCGCTTCAAATGCATCCGCACTCAAACCTTGTGTGCCACGCTCCATCACTGTGTCAATGCTTTCATAGCCTTTGATGTTCATCAGCACGTTGCTGGGGAAGTAGCCCGGAGGTGGGGTGAGCCCGGTGAGCACTTCTTTGATGAACTGTTCTTTGCTGAGTCCTGGCCGTAGGGCGTAGTTGGTCTTCTTCTGGTGGCCCAGTGTATCCGATGTCTCCTTGCTCATGTTCTTGCCACAGGCGCTGCCTGCTCCATGTGCAGGATACACTATAATGTCATCGCTGAGCGGCATGATCTTGTTTTGCAGAGAATCATAGAGGTGTGCAGCTAGTTTATCCTGTGTCAACTCTTTCACCACCTTTTGCGCGAGGTCAGGTCGTCCCACATCACCTATAAATAAGGTGTCACCGCTGAAAAGGGCAACGTCTTTTCCTTTTTCATCGGTCAACAGATAGCAGGTGCTCTCCATGGTGTGGCCTGGCGTGTGTATTGCCGTCAGGGTCACGTCTCCCAACTTAAACTTCTGACCGTCTTCAGCGATAAGTGCTTCAAACCCAGGTTGGATCAGCACGGGTCCGTAAACGATAGCCGCGCCCGTCTTCTTGCTCAGGTCCAGATGTCCTGATACAAAGTCGGCATGATAGTGCGTCTCGAAGACATATTTGATTTTTGCATTATTCTTTTTGGCGCGCTCCAGGTAGGGTTCCACTTCGCGCAGTGGGTCAATTACTGCGGCCTCGCCATTGGACTCGATGTAGTAGGCGCCTTGCGCGAGGCATCCTGTATAAATTTGCTCTATTTTCATATTGAGTTCTTTTGTGAATTAGCACTGCGAAGATCGTAACCTGTATACTCCCAGACAGTGATAATTGTCACTATACAGCAAAAAAATAAGGCGACTCAGCGCCAGGATAGACTTTATTGATCTGGTGCTTTCCCGGTTTCGTCTTTACCCTTTTTAGACTCAAAAGTATTCAGGAACAATCCGCCCATCAGTGCCCCATAGATAGTGCTGTTGACAGGGGAGGAGGTGATGGCACACGATCCGCTGACACAACCGACATAATACCAGTATAGGTACCCGCCAATCGCCCCCACGGCTATGCCGACACCCCATTTAATGATCATTGTTTTCATGTTCGTCATAATCTTTTGCAAGGATGGTGAACTACTGGATAAAGTCAGTGATTTTGGTCACCTAACCCACGTTTTCAGGCGGTCATTTTTGTTGTTTTAGGACGGCTATTGCTTTTTTCCTAATCAGGAATATCCTTATATTGTCTGATTCCAATTTTTTATGAGACATAATTTTAATCCTCGCTTGTTAAGGTCAGCCGCTAAATGGCTACCCAGTTTAATGCTGCCCTTATCGCTTCTTTTTTCGGCATGCGATGACGAATCAACCGAGGCGACCGCTTTTTTTAACTTCACTTCGCCAGACTTCTACCTCAATGGACCCACTAATTATTACTATGTATGGATAACAGACGAAAGTGGTCAAACAATTGCGGCTAAAGAATTTTTGCCAGGTGCTGCCGTCAAATTTGATACACCAGACGGACACCAAACAGGGGACTTGTACAACGTGACAGTTGCGGAGTTTTTCGAAACCCCGGATCCGACCGACAATGGAAACCAGTTACCTTATTTGGTCCTCCACACCTACACAGAAATCGAACCGGGAGAGTATCAGCTAGTGAACGAAAAGCTTGTCGGGGACGAAACTAATGCTGGAATATTCTCTCTCACGATTCAAAACTATCCTACCACTTTTCCATATTATATTGTTACCTCCGGTAGAAATGTCAGTTACGCCTCCAACTTTGGAATAGTAGCTGTAGCTCAGCCTTTTCGTGCTCAACTTACAGCATCTTCTGCCGACATATTCTATCTGCTACGTTCGTCACCCTCCGCGGATTATTTGTCAATCTTTTTGCAGGATATGAATGCAGGTGTGAGTACAACCATTGGCAACAACCAATTGGAATCGCCATCCAGTGTGCTTTATCAAATCTCAGAGTCATCAAGTGTAGGAGGAACGCTTTGGGGTATCCCCGAAGAGGGAGCCTATGATGACGCGTTTATAATATATGATGAGACGCAGGAGATATTTCTGCCATCAACAAATTCAACTACACTCTACTATTCCAGTCACATGAACTACCCTGAGTATATCACTGAGCTGGTTTGGGCTGAACCTTCAGGCGGCAATGGTCGATACCGGTTGGTGGGCAATGAGCCTGCTCCTACGGTGAAGCGTCTCAATGCAAACATCAGTTCTCTCATCGCTTCAGGCGACAGCTATACATTGCAGACTTCAGGCTCATTTGATTTTAGTATCCTCTATAGTTCAGAAATATTAGGAGACATTTCTAATCCCGAAGGCTACCTCTTCTGGCAAGTCTACCTTCCAGGTTCGACAAGTGCATCCTTTGTTAAGCCTGAATTTCCGTCTGAGATTACAGCAGGTGACTATGGTGCCATAATCCCTTTGTTTGACATGAAATTCAACGGTGTAGAAATCGTTGACTATACCACGATGGCAGGATACAGTAATTTCATTCAAAGCACGCTGAACTCCGGAAGCCAACACATTGACGCAATACATAAGGAGCGACTTGCGAAGCGAAAGACCTTTTAAGCCAAATCCTCTGGCTAATTGTGGGACGAAAATTCATTTTTTGTGGACGAAATGTTATGCTCCACCCTCCGGCTAATTGCTGCTTAGCTGGAGTTGCGTTATCTTTCATTGGCTAAAAAGTATCTGATCGAATTTACTAACAGATACCATTCTGGCTATTGGCTAT
>JBFWZR010000086.1:0-17700 GCA_050185175.1 Cyclobacteriaceae bacterium | reverse complement strand
ACCCGTGCGCGTAGCATATCGACCGGTGAGTATGGCAGCTCGTGACGGAATGCATGAATACTCAACGTTGAAGTTGGTGAGCCGTATTCCCTCTTCTCCAATACGATCAATGTTTGGAGTAGGAACGCCTCTGGCACTACCATAAGAACTCACTTCTCCAATGCCGAGGTTATCAGGAAAGATAAGAATGACATTAGGTTTCTTTTGCGCATATGCAGTAAACACAACACAGATGGAGAGAGAAAAGGAGAATAGTATTGACCTGTTCATGCTTGTGATGTTGTTGGCTGTTGAGCATGAAGATAAGTATAAAATCAGCCTCAGCTAAAGGTTATGCCATGAACGCCTGATTGAAGATGGTAATTGGTGAGGCTAATCAATGTTGACAATCATCATTTCGGGCCCGGGAGGATAATTAATATCAAAGAATTCTCCATTTTCTCCCTTCAAAGAGCGGATCATTAGTTTTAGTTTCCACTGACCTTTACCAAAACGAGCCTTGCTCAATTGAAGCTCTCTGGCATTTGCATTTTTAAATCTGAAACGAGGCTGCTCACCCGACCTATCCATACCGTTGATCCAAACTGTGTTGGCTGTCCAGCCGTTGGCATTCCACCACAAGTCACTGTTTGCATTATCGGGCTTGGGAGAATCGGGTGTTAACATCCACTCTCCTAGTTGAGCTGACACATGTAGATTGATGGTATCTTGAAATGACGGGGATAATAATTTTAAATCCATCGTTCCAAAACTTCCTTCGGGGTAGTCATAGGCAAGCCAGCAGTAATGTTCGTTTTGGTAAGTATAAAGATTGACACTGTCTGCAATTGTAACCGGCTTAACACCAAGTGCCTTGTAGTCGTCTATGCTTCCATCGACTAAGGGGGCTGGTATACTTGAGGTTGGCTCCTGTTTGGTAGAGCAACCAATTAACAGCGCAGTAAGGGTGGTGAATAGTATTAGGATTTTCATGGTTTGAGGTGTGGATACATTTTAAACGAGCTTTTGGAAAGCTAGTTTCATTTCCTGTGAGTATTAACATTTTGAACAAACAGGAAAAGTAAGATTAGGAGTTGACCTTATAAGTCATAATCTGCAGACCGTTCTCATATTCCTTTGTATCTAATAAAGTCAACTTAAGGTCACGACTGGAATCCCCAAATAATCTAAGACCATCACCTAGTATTAGGGGGTTAAGTTTCACTTTGAGCACATCGATGAGGTTGTTATCAAACAACCACCCCGCAAATTGACCACCACCACACAGGTAGATATCTGTTTTATCGTCCCCACTTTTTAGTCTTTTCACTTCTTCAATGTCTATTGGAAGCACCTGTACGCTTGGATGACTTTTGTCAAATGAAAGGCTATTTGAGAAAATAAAGTGTTTCATGTGCTGATAGGCCGGTTCACCAGGTTTCAATCCAAACTTATATCCAAACTCATAGGTGTTCCGTCCCATGATTACTGTATCGTAGTCATTCAAGTCAGAAAGGTATTGGGCTACACCATCGCCTTCTCCCACAAATCCACTTATATCTTCATTGGGGCCTGAGATGTATCCATCAAGAGAAATGGCTACGTAATAAATTATTCTTCTCATAGATATTTTTTGTTCCGTTACTGGTTATCTGCGGAGGTTAATCTTCGTGTTTCTTCATAAATCAAGTTTTCAATTTTCATAGAAGGTTCAGAAAGGTTCGCATCCACTATCACCCCTTCGTGATCTATAAGAATGTATTTTGGAATTGCTTTGACCAAATAACGATCACCAAATTCTGAATTCATTCCATCTTTAATAAACAGTTCCAGACCAAGGTGATCAGGATTTGTTTTCATTACATAGCTCTTCCATCGTGATTCAGAATCGTCAACCGAAATCATAAGGATGGCTACGCTTGGATTATCTTGAAATTTCTTTGCCAACTCCAGGAATGCAGGCCGCTGACTTATGCAAGGGCCGCACCATGTCGCCCAGGCATCTATTAGTACTACTTTACCGCGCAAGTCAGAAAGTGACATGACGTTACCGTCTGCTTTTTTTGCCTCAAAATCAAAACCCTCTACTCCCGACTGGGAAGAATAGAAAGACGAAATTGATTGTTGAAAAAAATAGGCGTAAGGGTTATTTCGTTCTTGTTCATAAGCACTCCTCACTCCATCGGACGTGAATAAATTGCGATGACGCTGCCAATACGAAGCATGACCGATCGCATCTCTCAGATAGATAGCTTTAAGATAATTGGCGAAGTCAGCATCAGGTGTTCGATTATCGATGAATGCAAGAAATGCGTTTACATCGGGTATAGAATCAAAGCTCATTAAGAACTCAACCTCATATTTATACAACACATTTTGAGGAAGGAATCTTTGAAACTTATTGGTGTTATCAATGTCTTTCACGAAGTCAAAGAACGAATCTTTTGCCGGGAGTTGATTTATTACTCTACCATAGTACATCAAGAAAGAATGAGCTCTAGCCTTATTTTGTAGCGTCAATAGGTCATACTCATGCGTGTACAAATCATTTCTTGAGGCTTCAATGGACTGCTGTCGAGCTTGCATGAGACTATCAAATAATCTAATCACAACTTTCGAACCTCCCTGGAAAATGGTCCGCCCGTGATCAGCGAACATGGAATTGGTAGAGGTCAGTAAATAATTTTGAAGTGAATCAACAATTGAGTGCTTAGTAATAATACTCAAAGAGTCAATGACAACTGATTTTGTGATACCGGGACTTAAAACCGTCAGGTAAACGATTGGAGATTCTCCAGCTGACAACTGTGCAAGAATAGTCTCATTGGCCTGACAATTGTAACTCACCTCGGAATCAGTGAGCGGAATACGGGCAATCGAACGACCGGTTATTACCTCATTGACATACAGCGTATCATAACTACTATTATTGTTAACAATAAAGGTGACACCTTCTCTATTTCCACACCCTAGAGTTACGATAACTACAATAAAAGCAATTGACCTCATCTTGATTTACTTCTTCTATGAACTAAAGTCGTGTTCTCTTTTCTCGGATGGCCAATACCTGTCCAGGTCATGACGTCATCAACAAGCGAGATACTCCACTCGCTGTCGTCATCATCTATATCGCTATCGATAAAGAGAATGGAACGCTCCTCATCCATTGTCCAACGCCCCTGATTTCTACCAAAAGGAGTACCATCACTGACGAACGTGCCATCCGCTTTGAATTCAATCCAGCGGTCATGAGCCGGGTTGTGTTTTTCAGTTTCATCTTTTCCATATTCCATCACGCGCTCCATATCCCAGGTTCCAATCAAACTGTCCTGAGCGATGATATTATTGGATGCTTTTTGCTTACATGAAACAATCATCAGAACTAAACAAAGGGTTAGGAATAGTTTAAACATTCCATTGAGTATTTGAAAAGAGGAAAATACAAATTAATCACCTATTAATGTAATTACGTTTTTGCATCCTCCTCTTCTTCCTCAACGTCTTCTTCCCTTTTATCAACTTGCTCAATGGTAATTTCCTTGTCGCGATAGCGCTCGCGGGTATTGAATATGGTACCGGTAATACCAACTCCTGCTGCCGCGAATACGATCAACAGCGACAGCATCACGTACCTGAGCACGCGCTTGAATTTTTTCATGGTTACTAAGAATCAGGTCGATGAGACCTATTGTGAGATGTAATAAAATAGAATGGTCCTGAAGCAGGACGGGGTGAAACTACGCCCGGAGGTTGTGAGGATCAGGTGAGTGCGGATGAGCTTGCCTCAGAAAGGCCTGAATTCCATTTCGATGGTCGGTAAGGAAATCAAGCTCATCATGGTGACGGAGCAAGACAGCGAGAAGCAATGATGAATGAAGTGTTCTATAGTTAAAATCACCTGTACATGGAAGGACGATGGATGCGAGGTGTTGAAACCGAATGGATCTCTTGACCGACTTTGGAGCTGCTTGTCGTAACTCAATCCTGGCAGGTTCATTAACCCTCGTCTCACGCACGTTGCCCAAGCCCGCGAATGAAAGAAGGCTCAGCAGCGTTGCCAGGATGGTAAATCCTTTGAGTTTTCTCTTTAAATCACTGATGCAGGACATGGTGATCAAAGATATAGTTTTTGCGTAGAATCTTTTACCCATGAGAGATAGTTAAACAACTCGATCTTAGACTTTGATCACTCCTTTCCGATACAAATCCAGGGCTTGACTGAGTATGGACTTGATGGCCTTAACCGGAATATCCTTGCCTGGGTTTACTCGAAATATTTTCATGCGCGAGCGATCACCGATTTCCAACTTAGGGTGAGAGAGGTGCTTGCCTTCCACCATCAGGACGTAAGGCTCGTCTGTTTTCTTATCCGTCCAGAGATAACAGAACATTTTCCTTTTATAACAAAAACAAGGCATCCCATACTTTCTGGTCTCCGATATATTCTCGTCTTGCGACAAGATCAATTCCCGCAGCGACAATAAGCAACTCTTGTTGGGTTCTTCTTTGCTTAGATAGTAGTGATCTAAGTCCGTCATCGCTTTGATACGAGCTGGAGGAAGGATAGAACAAACTGATCCAATGATTCACTGGTGGCAGAATGAGTGATATCTCCTTCTGCATTGATCTTACCTTTTATACCCTGAATGAGCAACGTTGTTTTCTCATTAAAGTCAGCCTGGACCGTTCTCATGATAAGTTGCAGCTCTTCATGTCCTTTCACTCCACTAGCGGATGCCGTAATGAGCCCGGTTGGTTTATCTGAAAACACTACGGTTGACACACACCATTCAATAGCGTTCTTCAGTCGACTGGGAATACTGAATACATATTCAGGTGTACAAATCAACACGCCATCAGCACTGCTAACCGCCTCTCTGAATTTCACAACGTCAGCTGGCACGTTGCTATCAGTGAAGTCGGTATTGAAGTGCGGCAAAACAGATAAGTCATCGTAAACCTCAAACTCAAATCCATCACCGATGAGCTTGCGTACTTTGTGAATCAATGTCAGATTGGATGAATCGGGTGTAGCACTGCCGTTGATGGCGAGGATTTTGGGCATGTCTAGTTAGAAACAATTTGGATCTTCCCCTTAACCCATGAAGGAAGATAGAAGTTCATACCCGTCTTACTTTCGATATCTACGAGCTTATTGCGCAACTCGACAGTTCGTAACCCGATTTCTTGTCTCAATAAATTGGTACGTTCCAGTGTTGTCTGAGTGGGTTGACTTAGAAATCCATATCCAGTCGCATCCCTACCAAACTCTACAACCCTTCTCCAATCGTCTGCCAAGGCATACTCAAAAGGCGACATTTTTCCATGGACAATGGAACGAAGCAGTTGAGGTTTAACATAAGTATACAGAGTGTCTTTTTTGCAATACTCTGGTGATATAGAGTTGTGATGGCTTAAAATTGTTGACATCCATAAACTATTACCAATTAACTTTTCTCCAGGGTAGCCATTACGTTTTAATATGTCAACGAGTTTGCGCATCTGTTGAACGCTATGAGGCTCAAATTTCCGTTCGGCATATTTAGTTTGGGCTCTGTCACCTATTCTAAATAGCGCACCTAACGCCTTCCTTTGATCTAGCCGACTCATTTCACGCACAGACTCCCGCAAAGGTTGATTTAAACGAGCAACGTAATCAGCTCTCAATTGATCATAATCTCTTATTGTCTCCTTCCACTCCGTTTCTTTGCGCAAAGGTTTAAGAAAGTCATTCTTTTTGATAGCCTTTAATGTCCAGCCTGCTTTTATCGCATCCTTTAAGTAGCTAAAAGCTTGTTTCCTATCTTCAAGGTACCATGCAAGCTGTGTTGCTACTTTGTAGTCGCGAAGGAAAATAAAATCATACGACTTGAATACATCTTTATAGATGTTTAGAGCTTCCCCGTAGCGCTGCTCTGCTATCAGGCTCTCAGCTCCGGTAATTTGTCTGTGGTATTCCAGATAATCTTCGGCAGCGCTTGCATTCCCCGTGAGGGAAGGAAGTGAAATACACAGGAACAGGATGGTCGGATTGGAATATTTCAATAAATAAAGATAGGGATTTTGACATTCTTTATTCGTCATTCAGAGGGAGTTCTGCAAACGGCAGGACCTCCGAAGAATCTAGTATTGGTTAGACTCTTCGATCATTCCTACTCCGTGGATCTAACAGCATTGGTTCGTGTCCTCACGAACCAATCTCCTTTCACTTGTTAGGCTTTATAGCCGGTAGGATTCGCTCTATGAAAAGATTCAACGTCACACTTCGTGCACTCTCATGAATGTCCCATCCATTGAATACTACAATCGTATTGCTGCTAGGTATGATATTCACAAACTGTCCCCCATAGCCATTCATATCATAAGCAAGAGTTTTATCACCGTCAAATGTGAGCCACCATTGAAATCCATACCCAACCTGATCGGAAAGTGATACCCGGGGCTCGACAGATTGTTGTAACCATTCCCGTGACACTATCTGCCGTCCCTGCCACTGCCCGTCTTGCAGCACCATGTATGCAATTTTGGCTAAGTCGTGGGGCTTGAGATACAGTCCACCCTCTGAATCCACTTCTCCCAAGGGTGTCTTCTTCCAATAATACTCTGTGATGCCCAGTGGCCCGAAGAGCTTTTCTTCCGCCCAGGTATCAAGGGCCTTTCCTGTTGTCATACTTACAATCTTTCCAAGCAACACGGATACACCACTGTTGTAAACCCATTTAGTTCCGGGCATCGTGTCCATCGGCCTGTCGAGTACGTATTGTATCCAATCCTCTTTCAGCTCCATGGCGGTACAGTTATTTAATGAATCATCTGCATAGGAGGAAGATTCATCCCAGGCGATTCCACTGCGCATGGTAAGTAGATCGTGTAAAGTAATGGACATTTTTAACTTGTCTGTCTTATCAATATTGTAGTCACCAAACAGAGGAAGAATTGCAGAATCCAAATGAATGGGCATACCTTCGTCTTTTGCAATGCCTAACAATATAGACGTGACTGTCTTGGTCACTGATTGTAGCGAATGCAGGTCGCTGTATTGGTAGTAAGGGTGCCAATCCGGGTGATCATAATTGTATTGGTGACGTACCGTATCGTAGATCTGAGAAATGAATTTATAATCATGGTCATAATGATGATCCGCCACAATTTTTCCATTCCTAATCAAGAGGAAGTGATCAACCAGCCCATATGCTCCACTTTGAAACTCACTATGAAGGGAGTCAATGATTGCACCCTCAATGCCCTCTGTCTCGGGTGTTGAAACCTCCCAGGCAAATGGGTCAGTTCCATTTGATTGTGTCTTGGCACATCCCGTTAAGATAAGCACGAGAACAGCTGATAACAGGAGGTGTTTTATTGACTGCATTGGTGTGTGGGGTTAGGAAGATAATCAAATATAGGAATTCGTTGCCAGGTTCGTGAGGACACGAACCTTGGCTAGTAGATCAGATCACTTCAACCTCACTAACTTTCCCTTGCTCTCTCCCCAAACAGCATCGGTTCGTGTCCCCACGAACAGATCTCTCAATCTCTCTCCCCGACTCAAAATTCCTCCCTTAAATCAACTAAAAATGAGAACGTCTTAACATCCTCTTCATAAAACCTAATTGACGAATATTTGTAATCAATCGGATCGTCCACCAACATCCAGCGGCCAGAAGTAGGATTATTGTGAATATAACCCAACTTCTGATAAGCAACGTTCTCGGTATAGAGTTCAATTGCCAATGAATCTCGTTTCCAAAATTCATACGCTTTATTTTTCGCGTTGACCTTATACGATGACAAATCAGCATTCTCACTCCTCAACATTTTCTCGAATTCGTGAGCTGTGTATTTCAATAATGAATGATGTGGCAACTCCTTGCCATTTTGCTCATTCACTCTCCAAATCAAGTGGATATGGTTCGGCATGATCACAAAAGCAAATACATCAATTTTTTCACTCCCACTCAGATGACTCAACGAATTTACCACCACGTCCTTGTATCTGTCTTTCTCCAGCAGGCTTTGCCAACCATTTATAGTTGCAGTCCAGAAATAAATTTTACCTATTTCAATATGGGACTTTCGAAAAGACTTTAGTACATCTTCGCTCATGGCGATTGATTGTTGTTACTTTAGAGTTAGGACTTAGTACCAGCCAGGTTCGTGGGGACACGAACCTTGGCTAGTAGAACAAGTTACTTCAACCCAAACAGCATCGGTTCGTGTCCCCACGAACCGATCCCAAAAAAACCTCACTTCAACCTCACCAACTTTCCCTTTCTCTTTACGATATTCTTATAATCCCACTGGATGTCACGTGACTTTTTAAGCCACCGAACGAGACTTTTCTCGTCTATTTCATTAACGGAGGTGTAACGCGCTTCAGCAGCCTTGAACGTTCCCTCCTTCTGCAATCCCTCCTCTTCAAATGTCTGTCCACTCCAAAACAACAGCCGCACACTTCCCTTCAATTTGCTATAACCCACCACCGGATTACCATCCAGAAACCATACAGGATGCGCGTGCCATATCTTGTTCTCCGCTTCGGGCAATGTTTCGGTGATAATCTTTGCCAGCTTGTTGCAAATTTTTTTGTCACCAACCTCCTGTACGCTGTTGTAGTCTTTTATGTCTTTGCTTACAGCCATTATTTTTTTTTCTTTTTTAAGGTCTTCTTTGCAGGCTCCTCCTTAACGGCAGTCTTCCTGGCTGGCTTTTTCTTTTTTGGCTTAGGCATCGGCAGTTCTTTTGCAGTTATCCTCACCAAATCACTCAACCATTTTCGGTCCTCCAGGTTGTCTTCAATCAAGAAGTAATTCTTAGCTCCAGGATAAGGCGGTGCTTCTGCTACTTCGCCAATGAAGGCACGACCGGCCTCAGTAGGTTTAATGAACAAACGATTATCACAAATCAATGCAACCAACTTCACGTCTGCGTACAGGGCGTACTCACCAAACATCTTCCTGGCAGTGATAACACCGGCCCGTTCAATCTGGTCCAGTACAAAGTCGACAAACTTTTGATCGGAGGCCATACCTTAATCTTGTTATGCGAAAGTTATAAAATAGCCAAATAGTTTTTCAAAGATGACAGGTTAGTTATCTTTCAATATACCAAGGTATTCAACCCACGGTCCCACCGCTTGCTTGTATTGCTTCGCCATCACACGTGCTATCTGGTTGATATGATTTAAGTCGTGGACCACCCAAGTGGAGAGCAACTGCGACAGAGTGACTTCACCAAAGGCTGGATGAATTCCTTTTTGTTGAAAATTGGTGTCGGAATTCACCATCGACTTGAGCTTCGCGATGTTGGTTTTCCGCATCTCAGCGAATTCAGTTAATAGTTGCTCCAGACTTTTTCCCTTGCTCGCCTCGAATTGTGCAAAGCGATCAAACGGCTTGAATTTTTTGTCTGACTGCGCTGAAACGATAACCTCTACCCTTGGTATCCAGTCTGTCAGCTCGCCCTGGATAAGATGGCCCACTACATCATATGGACTCCAGGTGTCGTTGCCTTCATTGGCTGTTGTCCAGTCAGGTGAAAGTGATGATAGCAATGCAGAAAGTACAGCAGGTGTGCGTTCCAATATCTCTATGGATTTGTCGATGGAGAAGTTCATGGCACTAAGTTATTGAGTGTTTTTTGAACTATAGATAGAAGAACCGTCACAAGTACTTCCTCGCCAGCCATTTCCTCACGGGAATGTCGTAGAGTTTGAGGCTACCGTAAGCCAATGCAATAGCAGACACGAACACAAGCAGTGCCACGGGCCATGCTTCCGTCATAGTCTTGTTGTTGTCGACCACCCAGGAAGCGAAGATGTAGATGAGCGGATAGTGTGTGATGTAAATAGGATAAGAGATGTCACCAAGGAAACGACTAAGGCCGGTCATGAATTTTCCCTTCACCTCCCCACTTGCTCCCAGGTAAACAATCAATGGAAACATGATAATAACACTTAGTGCATCATAAAGTCCATTCATCCACAAGTGTTCGCTACCTCCTACTCTGGGAAATGCCAGCACTCCCACGACTAACAAGCTGCACCACAGAAAGGCATTCTTCACTTTGCCCGGCTTTGCCACACGCGACAGCAGCAGACCCGCAAAGAAGGGATAGAGCAGACGTGTAAAACCGATGCGAAGTTGTCCGGGTTCCACCGACCAGCCTCCGATCAGGTCGCCTTGAGGTGAGGTAACAGCCAGTTGAATCGTGGCCGCACCGGTGAGTATCACCAAAACTGACAATGCCGTATTGGACCACTTGCGGATGAAGAGTGCATACAGCAGGTTGGCTATGTATTCGAAGAATAGTGACCACGCTGGACCATTGAGCGGGTGCATCTCTCCCCATCCTCTGATGTCGAGTGAGGGTGGCACAGGCAATAATGTAAACCCGATGAACATCACCAAGATCATTGTAACAAATGCAGTGTCACTGATCTGGGGAAACAAAACAGGCGAAGCGCTGAAGTAGTAGCCGATGGCCCCCACTGCCATACCGATGATGATCATAGGGTGAAGTCGTATGAGCCTGCGTTTGAAAAAGTCTTTAAGTGTCATCTTCTCCCATCGGTCGTCATAGGCATAGCCGATCACAAACCCTGACAATACAAAAAAGAAGTCTACTGCCAGATATCCGTGGTTGATGATTTGCTTGAGGTGATCTCCACCCGCAAAGATCTCGAGGAGGTGAAAAGCCACCACCACGATGGCAGCCACACCTCGTAGTCCGTCCAATATTATGTAGTGACTTTTGGAGTCTGCGTAAGCGGTGGAAACCGTTGGGTTTGACATATAATATAGTGTGGTCGTTGTAAGATAAGCGACCGCGGGCTAATGTTTAGGGATTGCAATAAATGTTTCCAGTTGAATTATGGTAATTAACCGCGAAGGCGCAAGAATAACAGATTGCTGCCCACCGCTTACTGCTCACTGACCACTGCCTACTGCTTACCGCCTACTGACTAACTGACCACCACCCGATCCTTAGTAACACGTTCATAAAAGTGATGGATGTCGAACATCTGTTGCGCACCTAGTTTCTGACCGGTCTGGCTGACCATGTACAGCACCACGGCAGCTATCGCAAGCGCGGGAATACCCCAGAAGACATTTGTCTCTAAGCCTATGCTTTTTACACTGAAACCCCAAAGTGCGATTGCCATAGTAGCTATTCCGATGACCACATAGCCAAAGAAGAACAAGGCCCACAGTGTAGGGTTAGGTCCATACAGTCCGCGCACAATTACTGTGTCACCCTCCTGCTCAAAGGAAATATCCAGTTGAGGTGACCACATGTGTCTCTCGTTGGGATGGATTTTGATACAGATATGATCGGGGATGTGATGAAAGTCGAATTGTTTCTCGTGTGACAGCGCGGTATTGATCGCGTGCTCCAGTTCATCTTTGTCTGCCTTGATGAAATGCTTGAAGCGTGGTCTGATCCTGAAGCTTGACATTCATACAACCTACCACTTTGGGTATTGGACAGAAATGATATTTGTCAGGTAAGAGGACTAACTGCTTACCGACCACCGTTATACTCCAAATCCGAGACCTTCTCCATCCACGTTACCACGCTTCCGTTCACGTCTTCCTGAATAGCGATGTGACTCATGGCCTTCGTAGCAGATGCTCCATGCCAGTGCTTTTCGTTGGGTTCAAACCACACCACATCTCCGGGACGGATCTCTTCTATCGGGCCGCCTTCGCGCTGCACCCATCCCAGCCCTGACCTCACGATGAGTGTTTGACCCGCAGGATGTGTGTGCCATGCCGTTCTGGCGCCAGCTTCAAATGTGACAAGCGCTGCCGCAGCTTTGGTTACATCTCGTTTGGCAAACAAAGGATCGAGTCGCACGGAACCTGTGAACCAATCCTCCGGTCCCTTTACGGATGGTCGATTTTCATTTCTGGTGATCTCCATAGCAAACAGATTTGGCTTACTATCGAAGTTACAGAATCTAATGAAGGTTTTCGTTTTTACTTGTCGTCTTCGATCTCTTTCCTCGCCTCCTGAATGTCTTTGATATCTTCTTCCAGATGTTTGGTGACTTCCTTTCTGTGCTTGTCTGTGCGGTTGTCCATCACTACGCCACTGCGGAGTAGTCTGCTGATGACATTCAGCTTCTTTTTACCTTTTGATTTGCTTTTCATTCTTCACACCTCCCCTCAAATAAGACAACAATTGAAGGATTGTGAGGGTTCGCTTCGTTCAGTTTTGAGTTTTGAGTTATTAGTTTTGAGTCAAGGCGATCATCGCACACCGACAACTTCCAAACTAAAGTTACTCAACTACTTCGCTGATAAGAATCACCGGCCGAACGTTGGTGTAATTTTTAAAATCAGCCCTGATCTCATCTACATGAGGCGCAATCGAATTTTGATAGGCCGAGAGCTTGTCGAAATACAAATACCCAATCGCCATGTAGGGCAGCGGTGCATCGGGTGCTCCACCTGCGAGACCTTTGTCAATACCCAACGTCTTCAGCGAGTCGCCTAGCAAACGTGCCACCAGGGGCATGTGTTTTGTCGAATAGTACTCCATATCAAATCTACTGGTGTCGCTGCCGGGATACATTATTGTCACTTTGATCATGCCTTTTTTAATTTTCGAAATGGGACCAGCCTCGGGCTGTGTTTCGGGCTGCGGCTGCTGGCAGCTCATAAGCATTCCGATTGCAAAAAGAGCAAGAATAACTTTTGTGTTCATACAATTAAGGATAGTGATGGCATTGAAGATAAATAGCAACCTTTAACAAACCTAATTTGGATTTGACCTAAACGCATTAAAAGGGTTTTTATTCAAAAGAAAACAGCTACTTGATGAAGGGCTCTCGGGCCTTTTGTTCCCACTCTTTCTTCACCTCTTCAAAGGCTTGTCTGAATTTGTCCTTCTCGAATAGTTTGTTTACAAAGTTGCGTGCAAATATTCGAGAGGTCTCTGAGTCACTCGGATAGTGCACGCCTATGATCTCACGGCTGTGCGCCATATCCAGTGCATCTTTAATAAATACATCTTTAAATTCTGGTGCCAGTTCCTGATAGATGTAAGCGTTGATGTATGAGTTGGCTGCGTGGCCGCTTGGGTATGCGGCCCAGTCTGTTTCTTCAAGATTATTGAGAGCAGGCTCAAGCACGTAGGGTCTGATACGCAAAAAGTGATCTTTAAATGACCAGATATAATAGCTGGCATCCTGCCAGACTGATGCCATGAAGGCAGCAGTTACCGGAAGGTCATCAGGATTAAACCATGAGCCAATGGAACGACCAATGTAAAAGAGATTATTTCGATAGCGATCATAATGTTCATCACCGGGTTTAGTACGAAGATTATAATAGACATTTGCCTTATACAGCCCTGAACGTTCATCGTCAGCCGTTCGCTGTTCCTGAAGCCTTAGCAGGTAGTTGAGTTCTTCACGTGTTTGCAACGAACTGTTAGCTGGTGGATTGGGTACCTTGAAATCTTCCCAGGCAATATCGGTGAGGTAGTTAGGTTTCAGACTCGTTCTACGCTCAGCCCTATCCTTGTAGTAAGGGTAGTGAAGTGTGTCCCACGAAGCATTGATAGCTCGTGGTTCCTTACTCAGTTTGGACAACTGCGCATAGTGACCACGGGGTTGGTCCAAGGGCCTTGCTTGTTTATTTTTTTGTGCAAAAACTGTTGTAAAAAGAAACAACAGTGTGATGAATAGTATATGTCTCATAGATTTGACTTTTAACTATGACGAGGTTGTCGTGAATTGGACGCAGAAAAAAAATTTGCGTCCCACCATAATTTCCATCGTCATTCTATTGAACCAAGTCGGTTCTTAAATGATGCATTAACTAAAATTTCAAAACCATGAACGAGTCAATCATCGAAGGTGGCTGCTGTGGCGGAAGCTGCGGTTGCTAATCAAAGAAAAAGCCTCACTTCGTGTGAGGCCTTTTTACCTACATGGTTAAGGTGTAGTTGTATTCACGTGACTCACAGTCGCATGGCTTACGGTCTTCACATCGGATGATATTCCCATAGCCATCTGTTTCTATGTGGTAAAGCTCTTCGAGCTTGTCGCGTAATTTTCTTCTGGCACGCTGGACCCTTGATTTAGCCCCGGAGTAAGAGATACCCAGGGTATCGGCCAATTGGGTTTGTGATAAGTTTTGTTTGTCGGTGAGCACCAGGGCTTCACGATACTTGTTTGGCAATGTGTCCACGAGCACGTTAAGACAGTTGGCCACACAGTCATTAAGTGTGTGAGTGTCTTCACTCTCCCACTCCAAATCATTGAGATTGATCTGCCTTGATTGCTTCCTAAACTGATCAATGATGCTGTTTCGTGCCACCTGGAACAACCACCCGGTTACTTTATTGAAGTCTTTCACCTTGCTGCTGTTAGCATGGAGTTTAATAAAAACATCCTGGGCGATGTCATTCGCCAGATCACGGTCCTTCACTTTCCTCTGAATGAAAGACCTTAACTCTTTCTGAACTTTGTTCCAGCTGTTATAAACTGATGAATCCATGGGCGTGCTTGTAATTATACGATATCATGACGTGCAGGGGCTACAAAAGACGCAAAAACTCAAATTCACTGCTAAATCTGCCCAAATTGGCCCCATTGCGGGTTTCCATGCTTAATATCGTCTTGAACCACTGCAAGCCAAAAATTTCCAGCGACATGACTACACGCTATTAATCAATAGCCCAAATGGCTATTTTTCCGAAAATCCATGGAAACAGCAGGTGCCATAAGACCAAATATGGAAGTCAGGGCGAGGACCCTTTACGAGCGGATCATGATCCTGGCAATGATACTTGCGTTCATTCACTTTGCAGAAGACTTCATTTATGATACCATAGAAATATGGGTAACTGACCTTCTTGTACTGGTATCGGCCGTGATCAGTTACCTCCTGCACAGGCGTGGTTACGAGTTATCCGCCAGAATCGTTTCCTTCATCTTAATCACCGGGATGATCACGTACTTCGCGGTGGGTACACATGCGCGCAACGGCATACAATGGCATTACCTTTCTATTATTGTTATCAGCCTTATCATTTTTTCAAATCGGTATCGCTATGTAGGTATCCTATTCGTAGTGTTTGTCTACCTGATTTTGGTTGTGTTGGAAGTGAGTCAGTATCAACTGCCTTGGTTTTCTACAATTGGAGAGACTGAGCGCAGCACGCTCTCTGTCATTATCAACATCACCAGTGCGGTGCTTGTGTTGGTCTACGCGATAGTCACGTTAGTTCAGGGGAGTGAAATTTATGAGGAACAAATCTCCAGGCAGGTGGAAGACGTGAAGAAACTGAACCAGGAGCTTGACAGTTTTGTCTACAGCGCGTCACATGACCTTAAGGCACCGCTCGCCTCTCTGCGGGGGTTACTCACCCTGGTGCAGCAGGAAAAAGATGCATCGATGATGAAGCTTTATTTCAGCAAGATGGAGGCTACGATCAACCAGTCTGAAAATTTTATTAAGAATATCACCGACTATTCAAGAAATGTTCGCACCGATCTCAATCCGATAGAAATTGAACTTGATCCACTCTTGCGGGAGTTGTTCGGCAACCTGAGTTATATAAATGGACATGAGGACGTGGACCTTCGGCTTCAACTGGAATGTAAAACTATCATTGCCGATCAAAATCGAATACAGGCTATACTCGGCAACCTATTGAGCAATGCACTAAAATACGGTGACCCAGGCAAACCGGAACGATGGATCAGGATCACAACTCGTGAAGATGTCAATAATTTTTATCTCACGGTAGAAGATAATGGTTGTGGTGTGTCGCAGGAACATTTGCCACACTTGTTCGAGATGTTCTACCGCGCGAGTGAACGGTCGAATGGATCAGGTCTTGGGCTTTATATCGTTTCAGAGTCGCTGCAACGTATGGGTGCCACGATTAAAGCGGAATCTGAATTAGGTAAAGGGACAAGTTTTCTACTGGAGATTCCGAAGTGACTTCCCTAATAGAAAAAGCCTGCGCGTAGCAGGCCTTTCTCATCTATAATTGAAGTCGCGCTAGCGACTGGTAAGCCTAACAGGCTCTAATTCCAGCAGGTCTTTGACCTGTTCCACTTCTTTGGTAATGGATCCACGTTTGATGAGGGTGTAGTTCTTTACTCCCATATGATCAAACCAATCCTGCCACACCTCCATCACATGATCCCACTCCATATCCTTGTCGCGAGGTGCCGCTTCCAGCAACACAATGTGAAGGTCAGGGAACTCATTCCTCACCTGGAGAAGTTTGTTTTGGTTGTGTCCTACAATCGGATAACCATCAGTGAGAATAAACAAATAGTTTTCCGTGTTAGCGTCATCTGTGTAGTCGACACCCAGGTCTTCATAAAAGTATTTCCAGATGTCAGCACCATGGTAATCCTCACGTTGATTGCTGAACACGGCCTGGCTGTACAAGGTGTCAAGGTTGGCAAAGAATGCTTCTCTTCGCTCCTCTTCTTTTGTTTTCCGGTACACATTCTGAATCGAATTCATATTTACATAAAGTCGATCTTCGAATACATCTCTTCGCAAACCGGACCCGCGTTGTGGAGCAATCACTACCTTGATCTCGTCACCGGATTTGATATACAGGTCTTTTCTCACCTTTTCTTCAAACACGGTGTAAAGGTTTCGTATCAACTCCTTGTCACGATCAGGTTGGTTGTCCTGCACAATCAGGCGATCCGAAAGGTCGAGCAACACGATGTAGTTGTGTTTGACTCTCGGAACTTCCCCCTTTTTTTCAGGGGTGGGCAGCTTACAGCCGCCCAACCCCAACCCCAACGCCACCACCGCAATGATGGCTAAAGCTGTTATTCGCCTTTTCATCGCTCTGCACGTTTAGCTACCACTTTCACAGTACCACTGCGGATCTCATGCTTATCTTCAAATTCTTTTTTCAACTGAAGACACTCCTCTTTCACATCCTTCATGTTGGCTGGCGACAGGTAGGCAATCCAACCAGATGAAAACTGGTCAACATAGCGCTTCAGGTTGCCGTACATTACAGTATTCAAATCTTCCCTGTAGTTGGCGATTTGCGCTTTAGGGAATGACACATCTTGCAACTTATCGGTCAACACCTGGATATCACCCTGCAAATGTTTAACGATCTTTTTCAGGTTGTTGGTGATCTCGCGCTTATCCCACTCACGAATGAGTGAATCGAGCAGGATACTCCAGATCACATACACGAGGAACCCAAGGAACAGGATAATATAGAAGGATGGACTCGAACTCCAATGCACAGCAGGCAAACCCATCAATCCTTTGGCACTCTCCGTGTTGTTGCTGATAATCATCGCAAGCAGAAAATCCACAGTAAAAGTGACTGCAATTAGCATGGAGAGAAACACCAACTTGGCTTTGCTTTTCAATTCCAGCAGAATGTGAAAAGCCCATCCGAACGCGTAGAACACAAAAGGCACAACAAACAAAAGGTAGTTGTACTGCAGCGCTTCTGATAGCTCGTATGGACCTGGCATGATGCTGCCGGTCCCTTCTCCTGCGGCAATAGCGGAAGCCACACCTTCGAAGTCCACATACAATGCCTTGTACGTAGCGCTTACATAGAAGAAGAAAAGGTAAACCGACAGCATCGCCAGGATGAAAAGGTTGAGAGTGAACTTCGGAAAACTGAAGTTTTCACCTTTCAACTTTTCTTTACTGCGATTGCGCGCCTCTCTGATCTGGAGCAAGTCCTTGCGATACTTGTCGA
>JBFWZR010000085.1:0-17904 GCA_050185175.1 Cyclobacteriaceae bacterium | reverse complement strand
ATATGGTATAAGTCCACAGTCGATAATCTTGATGTTCAAGGTTGGATTGTAAAGCCGCCATTTTTTGAAGAAGGAAAAAAATATCCGTTGATCGTTGAGAATCACGGTGGGCCGACTGCCAACTATGGTGATCGTTTCTCACCAGAGATGCAGTTGTTGGCTGCTGGTGGTTATGTAGTGTTCTATCCTAATCCGAGAGGCAGTACCAGTTATGGTGAAAAATTCGGGAACGAGTTGTATCACAATTATCCTGGCAATGACTACAATGACGTAATGGACGGTGTAGATGCTGTGATCAAGAAAGGATATGTGGACGATCAAAATCTGTTTGTGACCGGGGGCAGCGCAGGAGGCATCATGACCGCATGGATGATTGGGAAAAATAATCGATTCCGTGCGGCTGCTGTTGTAAAGCCTGTGATGAACTGGATCAGCAAAACGTTAACGGCTGATAACTACTATGGCTATGCCAATTCACGCCTACCAGGACAACCGTGGGAAAACATGGATGTGTACATGAAGTTTTCACCCATATCGCTGGTGGGGAACATTCAAACCCCAACACTCGTGATGGTTGGTACTTCCGATATGCGGACTCCACTTTCTGAGGCTAAGCAATTGTACCATGCACTCAAGATTCGAAAAATTGAGACTGCACTTGTGGAAGTTCCAGGTTCGTACCATTATATCGCGAACAGACCGAGTCAACTGATTACCAAGATTGATCACATTCTGGCGTGGTTTGATAAATATAAAAAGTAAAAGCCTGTTTAGATTTTCTTTCTATTGAAATCAAGGTCTTCGCTAAGGGCCCTGGTCATCTTACTTACTACTTCTTCCAATTCAACGCCAGACTTCAATAAACGTGCCCTCACCTCATCGTGATCTTGATTGGGATACTCCAGTAAGTTGATCAGTCCTAAAACCCGACAAAGAGGTCCACGAACCAGGTGAGCGTTGATAAACGCATATTCAGCTAACTGCTCATTCCGTTCCATCAACTCGCGGGTGCGGTGCTTCACCCTTTCCTCGAGCGTTTCGTTCTGTTGGATGATTTTTTCCGATAGTCTCTTCAACTCCTCTCTTTGCATTCTTCGCGTGACCGCCCGATATGAAAGCGAGATTATCTCGGCAATCGAAGTGACGAACACAATATCTTCGTGTGTCCACGGTCTGACTTCGTGCTGATGCTCAACACACAAAACACCAGCCAGCCTCCCGTCACTGAAAAATGGTGCATCCAGCATCGATTTTATATTCAGCGGCAAAAGATAGCTATTAGCAAATTCCCTCGTATCGTGGTGCTCAAGCGCGTTACGTGCTACTATAACGTCTTCCCGCTTAATAGCTTGAAAATACTGTGGGTTGTCCTTTCTGAACAATGCAGACTGCTGAAAGAACTCATTCTTTTCGGAATTGAATGCAATCACACATTCTATCCTCTCGTTATCGGTGTCGTCATGATAAGTCCAAACGCTTACCCTACTTGCATCAAGTGTATTCGCTGTGACATTGGCCACATGCCCAAGCGCGATTTCAAGAATACCCTGGTCAACACAACGGTGCTTCGCCACGTCAATCAACACGTTCCAGTATTTCTCCAGCTGGTTATTCTTGTCTGCAATCTCTTCAACCTTTTCTTTCAATTGCAGATTGATACGGTCAATTTCTGATTTTTGGTCTTTAAGATCTTCGTTTCTGACTTTCAATACTTGCAGAATTCGGTAACGAACACGATCGAAAAGATTTGTAAACAAAAATAGAATCAGGCTCAGTCCAACCGCTGATAACAACGATTTCATGCCGGATGACTCAACATCGTATGGCGGGAGCGTCTCAGCAAAAACACCAAATGAAATCATGGATATTACACTGATAACAAACCAATACACTGAATTCCTGAAATTGATAAGGAGACCTGCCATCACCGGCATAAGGCCCATCCACGGCAAGACAAGGGATTCTATTCCCCCGGAATAAAAAATACCTAACGAAAAGCAAAACCAATAGCTTGCGATAAGCCCGTGTGCTGTTAGGTTTTGGGGCACTTTAAAAAATAAAAGAAAACAAAATCCATTTAACAAGATCGGGAGCAGAAGAAATACAAACCTGGGAACGTTGAGCGAATAGTTAGGCTGAACAAAAAAATACGCCAAACTTACAATCGTTCCAATAGCCGTAAATGAAATCAAAAGTCGAACTTTGGATCGCTCAAATTGATCAGAATCATCAAAGTTTCTGATCCATCTTGCGTACAGGATTTTAGCCAGCCCCATAGAATAACAAAGGGCTTAATGTAACAAACAATTGTGATAAAAGATTTACCTTTTTAACAAAAAACCTACTCGTTAACCTTCCTAAAAAAGCTTGAGCCTCAGCCAAAAAAAACCAACTATGATCAGTGCTTTAATACGGAGAGCCTCGTCTTACGACCTTGATGTCATCTTTCGTTTTATTTGCGAACTTCAAAACAGGGACTTTGACAAGACCAACCTTCGCTCCATCTATAACTACAATCTTCAAAATCCTGATCACATCTATCTAGTGGCAGAACACAATCAACAAGTCATTGGATTTATCAGTTGCCACATTCAAAAATTATTGCACCACGGGGGTGCAGTGGCCGAAATTCAAGAGATGTATGTTATGGTTGAATATCGAAGTTCGGGTGTTGGAAAAGAATTAATGGAAACTATTAAGACAAAGGCGAAAGCCAAAGGTGCCATTCAACTAGAAGTGACCACGCGAGTGATCAGGAAAGAAGCTATTAAATTCTATGTGAGAGAGGAATTTGAAGACACGCACAAGAAGCTTGTTCACTATTTCAAAAAATAAAGACCTAACTCCCCAACCACTGTTTGAACTCGGCAGCTTTTTCACTGCTGATTGTTATGGGCTCATCAGAAGGCCTCTCCATTTCCACCAAAAGTTTTCCTTTATGGTATCGATGTGTCTTTTTAATTGCATCGTATGCAATAAGAAATTGTCGGTTGGCTCGGTAGAACTTTACAGGATCTAATTGTTGCGCAAGCTCATCCAAATTGAAGTCGACCAGATACGTGTTTCCTTTTGTGCCAAACAGGTGAACCACTCCATTGCGACTTTGGAAGTAAGCGATGGCATCAGTTTCTATGCTGATCAGCTCCTCTCCTTTTCTTACCAGAAAACGTGATTTATACTTTTTGTCGTCAAGGCGAATCTTGCTAATCAACGCATTGATATCAGGCATGGTGATTCCCTCACCAAACGACTTCTTCATCTCTTCATACTTCTGAAGGCTTTTGGCAAGATCGTCCTTCTTAATGGGCTTCAACAAGTAATCGATACTATTCACCTTAAATGCTCTCAACATGTACTCATCAAAAGCCGTGGTGAAAATAATGGGTCTGGTAAGCTTCACTGACTCGAATATCTCAAAGCTCAACCCATCGCTTAATTGAATATCCATAAATAACAGATCCGGGTGCTTGTTGGATCCTAACCACTTGACGGCATCTTCAACTGAGTCTATGACTTCTATGATTTTTATTTCTGAGTTGATTTCTTCAAGAACCTTTTGAAGCCTGCGAAAGGCTGGGGCCTCGTCTTCAATGATTAGAACTGTCATAGCATTGAAGCCGAAACAGAGGTTTCTCCTTTTATTTGAAGAAGAGGAATAGAAACCACAAATGACTCCTCTGTTGAGTCGATTTTAATGGTTTCCTTCCCGAAATAAGCATACCGATTCCTGATGTTCATCAAACCCGTCTTTGTTGACTTCTCAATAACATTCTTTTTCTGGAGATTGTTTTTCACCACCACAGAATTACCTTCTATGTAAACTGATACGTGTAAAGGATGTGTTTTGGAAATAACATTGTGTTTAATTGCATTCTCCAATAGAATTTGAATAGTCAACGGAGCGATACTCATATTCATGTAGTCATCGCTGACCTCAAAATCAACATTCAAATTTTGCGGATATCGAATCTTCAGCAGGAACATATAGTTTTTTGCGAATTCGACTTCTTCTTTCAGTTTCACTACTTCCCTGTCTCTGTTCTGTAGAATGTAACGATAAACTTCTGATAACTTCTCGGTGAATTCAATGGCCGTTCTACTGTCCTCCGCAATTAATGTTGACAAGGCATTGAGGCTATTAAATAAAAAGTGAGGACTCATTTGGTTTTGCAACACCTCAAACTGTGTCCTTATCTGCTGGTTCTTCAGCGCCTCATTCAGTTGGATGGATTTTTTCCATTGGTCAAAAAAGTAAACGTTCTCATAAATTGATCCGATCACCAAGGCAACTACCAAATTGATGGTCGTTTTAGTAACGATATTATCAATGGCCATGATTTGATCGAGTGTTTGGTTGTTGAGTATGTAACACAGGGTCGGGTCGACAACCACCATTAAAGTACCGAGAGATAAGACTGTTAGTAATAGTCTGCGTAGAGTCTGCTTGATTTCTGGAAATCTCTTCCTGTAATACATGAAGAGCATAAATGCCCCGTTCCAGTAAAGCGTGGTAAAAACAAGAGCCACAAAATAGCGATGGACTACTGTTTCACCCGGATCCAGTGGGTGAAAAAAAGTCATCACGTAAGCCAGAATAGGTATTCCAAACCATCTGACATAAACCTCTCTAATATTGAACAACCACATCGGAGATGAATTGAATTCAAATTTAAGTATTGTCAAGCTTCAAGGGCAGCCAAGGCCCGCTGAAGCCGGATATGATGTAGGTGAAACCGGAAAAAGGATGTGTGAACCCAAAACGGGCTCAAATCCGGGCAGATTCGGTTCAGATCGCATATTCAGCTGTTAAAGGCGGTAAGATCGGGTGTCGCAATGGTTCAGGTTTATCAGCCCTAGTACTACCAATACTTTTGGAGCGATAACAAAAAATCAACCCATGAAAAAATTGATCACCCTCGGTCTGAGTATGCTGTTGACTGCATCGGCATTTGCCCAGACACAAACCATCAAAGGAAATGTTTTGGATGCACAGGCGGCCTATCCTTTGATCGGAGCTTCTGTCATCTTAGTTGGATCAGATCCCGTTGTCGGGACTGTGACGGACCTGGACGGAAATTTTGTGCTGCTCAACGTGCCCGTAGGGCGCCAAACTTTGGCTGTGCAATATATTGGCTACAAGAGCATCACACTTCCGAATGTATTAGTGACCTCGGGCAAGCAGGTTGTGTTGAACGTTCAATTGGAAGAATCAATCGAAAAACTAGAAGAGATCGTGGTGACAGCCAAAGCTGACAAAGATCTTCCGATCAATGATATGGCCAAGGTCAGCGCTCGTACCTTTAGTCTGGAAGAAACCACCCGTTTTTCAGGAGGAAGAAATGATGTGGCACGACTGGCTACAACCTTCGCGGGAGTGAGTGCACCCAATGATTCTCGTAATGACATCGTGGTGCGAGGAAATTCGCCAGTAGGTCTGCTTTGGCGCATCGAAGGTATTCCAGTGGCAACCACCAATCACTTTGCAACATTGGGGACAACGGGTGGTCCTGTAAATGCGCTCAACACCAATCTACTTCGCACTTCTGATTTTCTTACGGGAGCGTTTCCTGCGGAATATGGAAACGCGAATGCAGCGGTCTTTGATGTAAATTTTAGAAGCGGAAACACGGATACTTACGAGTTTACCGGACAGCTAAGCGCCTACAGTGGTCTTGAGTTTATGGCGGAGGGTCCCATCAGCCGCAAGAATAACTCTTCCTTTGTTGCCTCCTACAGATATGGTGTAGCAAGTCTGGCTGCTACGGGTACCAGTGCCATACCTTATTATCAGGACTTCTCTTTCAAGGTCAATCTCGGTGAAAGCAAACTTGGGAAGTTTGAGATGTTCGGAATGGGAGGACTGAGCAGTATTGATTTTAAAGGTGCTGACGTTGATGAAACCGATCTTTTTGCAAACCCTGATCAAGATGCCTACATCGACAATCAACTAGGACTCTTGGGTTTGAATCACACTTTGAGAATTAATCAAACCACTTATCTAAAGTCTTCGTTAGGAGCATCTACCAACTACAACGAATACCTACAAGACAATATCATCGCAGATAATAGCGGAAATCCGACAGGCCTGTTCAGAGCGACCAACGTGAAGAACCGTGAGAACCGATACTCGTTCTCAACCACTCTGAACAAAAAATTCAATGCGCGTTGGAGCATGAGAGCCGGGCTCCTTAATGAATACTATGATGCAAATCTATTCACCAATGACAGAGACAATCGAATAAATATTCCAGATGCTGATAATGATGGAGTGCCTGACTACTTTATTACAATAAGAGATCTGAATGAAGGCTATAACGTTTCTCAATTGTATGCTCAAGCAGAGCACAAAATTACAGACAACGTAAGTGTGACGGCTGGACTTCATTCACTTTATCATGATTACACAGAGAAGTCAATGGTGGAACCTCGCGCGGCCGTAAGCTGGCAAGCAAGACCCAACCAAAGATGGAGTGTGGCTTATGGCTTACATGGGCAGGCCATACCGTCACCTATTCTATTCTTTGAGGAAGAGACCTCACCAGGAGTTTTCACCAAGACCAACAAAGGCCTGGACTTCATGAAAAGTCATCACTTCGTACTGGCCTACGACAGAAGCCTGGCTCCTGACTGGAGATTGAAAGCCGAAACGTACTATCAAAGATTGTTTGATATTCCCGTGGAGCAAACACCCAGCAGTTATTCTATCGTAAATGAAGGTGCGGATTTTGTGTTTGATGAGGCTGGTTCGCTGGTCAACGAAGGCACCGGCACGAATGTGGGAATAGAGTTGACACTGGAAAAATTCTTCAGCAAAGGATACTATATGTCGATGACAACTTCGCTCTACGATTCAAAATACAAAGGCAGTGACGGGATTGAAAGAAACACAGCCTACAATAATAATTTTGTCTATAACGTACTGTTTGGAAAAGAATGGAAGTTTGGTGAGGGTGGTCGTAACGCCTTTACATTCGACACCAAGATGACAACCTCAGGCGGGAAGCCGTTCACCCCAGTTGATCTTCAGGCAACAAGGCTGAACGGAGGTAGAGAAGTAAAAATGGATAACATTGCTTACAGCTCACGCTATGATGACTATTTCAGATGGGATGTAAAGTTTGGAGTACGAGTAAATAGTAAAAAGAAGAAAGTCTCACACCAATTCTTTGTCGATCTGCAAAACATAACGAACAGGAAGAACGAGTTTGTGAGACGCTACAACGAAGTTACTGATCAGATCAACCGTGTTGATCAAATCGGATTTTTTCCTGATGTGATGTATAGAATCCAATTCTAAGAAAATGGATATTGTAAATAATAAAATATTGATTACAGGGGGCAGCTCAGGCATTGGGCTTGCCCTCGCAATCAAACTTGTTAAGCTGGGCAATCATGTTATTATCACGGGACGAGATCGAGCCAAGCTACAGTCAATCGCTGCCGAACACAATCTATCAACCTTCTGCTGCGATCTCACCAAAGAAGAGGACATCAGGGCACTTGTGTCGGAGATCAATGCAGAGCATCCCGATCTCAATATTCTGATCAACAATGCAGGCATCCAATACAACTATTCGTTTATCAATGAAGCGACCAGTCAGCGAATTGAAGAAGAGACATCGACCAATTTGACGTCAGTAATGAAACTTTGCGCTGCATTGATTCCTTCATTTTTGGGTGGTAAAGAATCTGCGATTGTCAATATTTCTTCGAGTCTTTCATTTGTTCCGAAAAGATCAGCCCCGGTATACAGCGCGACCAAAGCTGGAATCCACATTTTCACCAAAGCACTTCGCTATCAATTGCAGGGAAGCAACATTAAAGTCTTCGAGGTGATCCCGCCACTGGTGGATACGCCCATGACGGAAGGACGAGGGCGAAACAAAATGAGTCCAGCCGACCTGGTGGAAGAATTCATTCGAGGGCTAGAGGATGACAGGCTTATTATGAATATTGGAAGGGTGAAAATTCTGAAGATGATACATCGTATTTCTCCGTATCTGGCAGATAGCTTAGTGAAGAATAATTAATAGATTTCAAAAACTCCACTTCAATCTCACATAACCCAATTTCGCCAACGCCTGGTAATCACCCAGAAGTTTGTCATAATAGATTTGACCAATTAAATCCAAATCAAGGTTGGGTTTTAATGAGAACGTAGCGTTTGGATTTAAGAATAATGCATTGCGACTACTTGGATAATAAATGATTGCGAGACCTCCTGTGATCAATGGATGAAATTTGTAACTCGTCTGAAAAAAAGTGGAGTACTTGAAGGGTGAAAGATTTCGTACCGTCAGTTGTCCAGAATTACCGAAGCCCGAACTATTCAAAAATTGTGTGTCACTGCCATCCGAGTTGAATAACAAAGATCCATTGAGATAAAGTGAATTCTCGAAAGAATAGTCAACTGAAATAGATGCGAGGAGTGCTGATGAGTTGCTGTTATCCTTGTATGGTTCAAACCAGGTTAGCTCTCCTTTAAAACCAGCCTTATTAATATTACCCGCCCAGCCCATTCCAAGAGTAATATCTTCTCTTGCCTTTCCGCCAAGAAACTGGAAATCATAACCCCACCTGTTTACCTTCCACATACCAGCAATCACTGTCTTATCAAAATCATCATTCAACGTGGCGGCCAACTCGACACTTGATGCAAATCCTGTATATCGCTTGATTCTAATCGCATCGCTACCCGGTCGCTCTTCATAGTCGAAATCAAAAAATGAGTATACATTAAAAAGGTCATTTGGGTTCCAAACAAGGTTTACTCCCCAGTTGATCCGTTGCCGCCCAGCCCTTACTTCCCATTTGTCGTTGTACCACTCGATATATGCCCGATCAATCATCGATTGAAAGATTACAGAACGACCACTCTTCTTCTGTACTGAAAGATCGAAAAAGTCGTTATTGCCGTCCACCAAGTTCTCATAGCCAGGTACGGACTTTACAAGATCACCTGCAAAGACTCTGTTTCGCAGTTCGAGATAGACATTAAAATTCGATGTCGGATACCACTTAAAATTTAATCTATTGTGAATCAGGTTGTCGACAGTTGTCGAATCCGAAGCAACATTCAACGTAACCATATCCTTCACATAGCCGCGTAGCTGCCACTTCCGTTTGCTAACGTCTGTGCTTACAGTATCCGACTGCCCCAATAAACTCCCGATGGAAAGAAAAAAAACCAAGAGATGTACGAGATGAATTCTGATACTTCGCTTTTTCACGCACGTGATGAAGTCATAGTTACACCAGTATCTGAATGTATTTTACCATCAACAAGGGTTATCACCCTGCGAGCTCTGTCAATCACGCGCTGATCGTGGGTTGAGAAAATGAAAGTCATGTTTTCGTCTCTGTTTAATCGCGCCATCATATCTAGTAAGTTCTCAGCCGTCTTCGAATCAAGATTTGCCGTTGGCTCGTCAGCCAGAACAAACTGAGGCTTGGATGCAAGCGCTCTGGCAACTGCAACTCTCTGTTGTTGTCCGCCCGACAACTCCGATGGTCGTTTGAATTCCTTGTCAACCAATCCCGTTTCCTCCAACAATTGTTTAACCCTAGCTTGTCTATCAGGTTTGGGTCTTTTTTGCAAGAGCATTACAAATTCAATATTCTCATGCGTAGTGAGTACGGGGATTAAATTGTAAGCCTGAAATACAAAACCAATGTTATTTAACCTGAAGTCGATCAACTCATTTTTTTTAAGATGCGCAATATCTACCCCACGAACCCATACCTTACCCGATGTGGGTGTATCCAATCCACCAATGAGATTTAAAAGCGTTGTTTTTCCTGATCCAGAAGGACCCACAAGTGCAGTAAATTCTCCGCGCTCAATATGCAGGTGAACGTCATTCACCGCCTTCACCGGCACTACTCCTTCATAAATTTTTGTAAGGCCCTCTGTGTGAATAACTACATTATCGTGATTGTCACTCATATGCTTCCATTATAATTTTCTAATTGCTGTTACCGGATTTAGTCTCAAAGCCGTTATTGCAGGATAGATGGAGGCAAGTACTGCTGTTATGATCACTAGTAACATGATCCTGACATAGTATATAAACTCAAGCTTTGGATAAATAATCGACTTGATCCCGTAGGCCGCATATCCCTCCTGATAAATCCCGGAAAGATCCAGACCGCTAGTGCCAAGCCAATGAATAGTGCCATATGCAAACAACAGCCCTGTTGGAGCGGCCACCATAACCATAAAGATGGTCTCCAATGAAATCATGATAAACAGTTTGACCTTGTTCATACCGATGGCCATCAACATTCCCAATTCCCGAACACGCTCCAACACTGCCATCAGCATGGTGTTTACGATTCCAAATGACAAGGCCAACAAAATGATAACGAGGAAGATGATCATATACTGATCTAGTGAATCGATCATCAATCCAAGTTCTGGTGATAATTGCTTCCAGCTTTCGGTTAGCACGGAAGGATACCTCGATTGAAGGGTATTCACATAACTTTCCACTTCATTGGCATCGTTGAGTAACACGGCAATCTCCTGCACTTCACCTTGAGTTTTTAACAACTGTGAAATATCATTTCGGTTTATGTACAGGTTATTGTTTTCAAGACTCGAGTTATAGCTTTTGAATATGCCGGTTATGCGAAAGGCTCCAGCGACAATTGTCCCATCTACATCCTGAAAAGTAAGAACGATCTTTGACCGTAACTTAACCTTCAATTTATCTGCCAACCGCTTTCCAACGATGACCTTGTTCTTGTCGTCACCGGATAGATATTCGCCCTCGACAATATTTTTTGCGAATGCCGTAACCAGGTTTTCCTGCTCCGGATCAATTCCAACAAATTTCCCACCTGTACTGCTGGTCGCGGACGCCACCATCCCTTGTACCAGTGCTCGCCCAGTAGAGGCCTTCACACGCTGATCAACTCGTAAAGAATCTAGGATTGACTGACCCTCTTCAATATAAAACTTGGGATCAAAATCTTTGCTGAACTCCGGATGATGCAGCTGGAGATGAGACACTTCATTTCCAATAGCATCTTTCAGCCGTTGATCGATCATCCCAAAAACGTATGCCAGGATAAATGCCCCTGCCCAGAGCCCAAGTATCACAGCCACAATAACAACGAGGCTACGAACTTTATTTCTCCAGATATTTTTCCAGGCTATTGAGGCCAACATATCATTCCATATTACGTGTCACGCATGGCCGCTACCGGTTCCAGTCGTGTAATTTTGAAAAGAGGATAAATAGATAACACAAGAGCAATAATCAAAACAATCAATGCCTGTCGATAAAATATGATCGGTTCCACAGAAAAATAAAATATTGGCTCGAAGCCAAAATTTTCATACGCTTTTTCTAATTCCCCAGAAATACGAATAGGAAACTTGTAGAAATAAAAGACTGTTGGCACGCTTAATACAGTGCCCGCCATAGCGCCCAAAATTGAGATGATGATATTCTCCATGATGACCACACTCGATAACTTCAACTTGCGCATACCAATCGCCACCAAAACACCGAACTCATATTGCCGCTCCACGGTCATCATCAAAACGGTGCCAAAAATCCCGAAAGCTATTAGCATATACAGCACCGCAAGGAAGATCACATTCTCAGACCGCTCTCCCTCAATGATTTGATGAAGCTCTGGCATTAGTTTTTTCCAACCCATTACTTCATACTCACTGCTCAAGGTTTGATTGAGGTTTCGCTCTATCAACTCGGCATCATTCACATTCTCAATGTCCAACACCAGGGCCGTGACAAGGTTGGGCGCACCAAACAACTGTTGCGCTAAACGTAGCGGCAGGTACACGATGCTTTTGTTCAGATCAGGACTGGCAAATTTCAAAAGCCCCTTGATAGGATATTTGCCAGCAGCACTTACACCGTGATATCCCTGACCGATGATCACTAAGGTGTCGCCCACATTTAAGCGTAGGTACTCGGCAAGTCCTTGGGCTAACAGGACACTGTGATCTTCTTTTGACAGGTACTCCCCATCAGATATTTTTTCATCCAGACTTGTTACTTTAACCTCCTCATCCGGCTCGATGCCAACAATCATACACCCCCTGGTATAATGATCAGAAGCTGCCAATGCAAATGATTCCAGGCGGGCAACAGCCGACCTCACTCCAGATGATGCGTTTACCTTTATCAGCAGGGAATCATTGCTGGCAAAGGTGTTATCCAGCGTCTTTTCATCCCAATAACCCTTCTTATGTACCTGAACAGCACCGGAATAAAATGAAACTACATTTTCCTGAAGCTTGAACAACATTCCTTCTTTCACAGAATCCAGAAGAATAGCCAACAGCACGGCAAAGACGATGGAAGCCATCGTTATCATCGTCCGCTTTTTATTCCTCCAGATATTACGCCAAGCCAGAGTCAGATACATATATTTTCAAAATCATCTAACACGTTTCATGTTTTGTAGTGAGAAGAAATCTTCAGTAATCGAAATATTATACTGGACGTCAGAATACTCGACTACGGTCCTGTTACCAGGTTTGTCTACAGGTATATATTCCATTTTTGCCGGGAGCATCCTGCCACCAAGGGATTTGATATCACTAAAACGAACTTCGTTTACCAGGTAGCCGTCTTCGTCATACATCTCAGTGCGTAGTTCAATAAAGTCCTTCTTGTCAATCCAACTGTAAATTTTTCCCCAAACTACAGCCGACTCAGGCTTGGGTATCAATTGTATTTTGTAAGCTTCTCTATTCAGAATAATTGAATCACCAACGATGCTGTGGCTATAGTCTTCCACTATACTCGACTCCTTTATTAAATCATCATTTGTAAAATCTGACCCCATCCAAGACTGCATCATCATCGAAGGGGGCAATTTGATATTCCGTTCAATTGATGGAACCCAGTTCCATATTTCCTTTTTTCTTTTCAAGAATACAGTCCCCTTGTCGCGAGCAGGTGATGTGATCAGGATCAAAGAATAGCTTGTGCCTTTCGACCAGGTTTTAACACTCATCTCCCGACTCCATGACGGCCGGATAATTTTGATCACCATGCTGGCGCTTCCGCTTTCGCCTCTTCTCTTTTCATCCGCTTTGCGAATGATCTCTGTCGCTGACTGGCCAAAAGCAGAAAGCTGCAGAAATGTAATTAGGAATACTCCGATCGTTCTCATTGTTGGTGACAGTATTTATCGATTAGGTATTTTTCTACTTCGTCCAATGGATACTCATCCCGCACCACCATGTATTGGACTGCGATGCCATCGAAGAGGGCGGCCAGAAGTCTTGACTCACCGATGGGGTCTTTGAATTCTAGTTGCCTCAGCAGGTTTTCAATGAATCCGACATATCCTTTCATTTTTAGCGAGGCCATGTCGTGAATAAACTGAAACTTCTCGATTTTAAAAGTGAGCTCCGTCATCATTTTCCAGTGATCGGGGCGCTCTTTCATCTCCCGAAAAAACCATTGAAAAATGTTTTTTAGAGTAACTGCGGGATCTGTGCTAATCAGGTTTGCGAGCACATTATCTCCTTGCTGAAATGCCCTCTCGACCAACTTTCGTAGCAAGTCTTCCTTGCTGTCGAAATAATTGTACAACAAGCCCTTGGATACTCCCGCCTCGGTCGCAATCTGAGAAATACTCGTGGACTCATAACCCTGTCGGGCAATCAGTAAGAAAGCTGCGTCCATGATATTTTGCGCGCTTTCTTGCCTTATTTCCTCGTTTTTGGCTGTCGTCCTTGGGCTCATACTTTTTTGACTGAACGGTCGGTCAATATTAAAGAAACATTTTATAATCAAAAAAATATCCGTGTTAAATCTTCTCCTCTGCCTACCCCAAATAACCTAATCCACCTATGTGATAAAATCGAGCGAGAGCTATTGCCCTGTCAAATATGACTTCAACGGCTCATGATTAATCGGTAAATTGATTCGAGCTGCTGCGAAGTAGTATATCGCTAACCTAAACCTTCCAAAATGGACCGAAGAGAATATCTAAAGACGTTGGCTGTTGGATCGCTATCTTCCAGTTTTTTGTTAGAATCGTGTGAAAACAATCCGAAGACACTAACTGAAAATGCGGTGAGTAACAGTACACTTTCACAAAGAGGAGTTAAGGCATCTCAAACGGTGCTACGTGTAGATTTCGATCTTTACTTCCAGGCAGCAGCCAATCTTTATCATGAAGTTGATAATCCAGGCGGTGCCTTTCCATTGAATGTGGCGGAGAACAAACTGAACTGGTCGCTTCTCAAAGACAAGTTGGAGCAATTAACCTCACAAAATCCGATCAGCAGCTGGGTAGCTAACTACACCGACAGCGTAGGTTCGCCAACTTCAAGAGAGGTGATGGCTAAATTTTTATCAAAACATCTTACCAAGTGTCCTGTTGATCCAACTCAAATAGGGCTGTCACCGGGAGCAACATCGGTCATCTGCTTGAGTAGTTGGATCTTGGGAGAGACCGGAGATGTAGCGGTATTTCCTGCACCATGTTATTCGGTATATAAGCAAGATATCGGCAATAAGGCTGGGATGGAGAGATATGACCTCATCACCCATCACGAACTTACGGATCTGAAAAATGGTCCGCTACTCACTATCGACCATCTTGACAAAGCTTTGAATGATATACAAAGTCAGGGAAAACGAATGCGCATGCTTGTGATTACGAATCCTGACAATCCTACAGGCGGGATTTATACAAAGGAGCAACTAGAAGCATTTACTGACTGGTGTATCGCAAGAAAAATTCATTTGGTTGTGAATGAAATTTATGCCCTGTCACAAATTGACACGTCACATCCCAACATTAAGGATGACTATAAAGACAATATTGAGTTCTTTTCGTTTGCCAATATCATGAATGAACGAAAGAGCGACTATCTACATCGGTGGTATGCGCTTTCGAAAGATTTTGGCGCATCTGGATTTAGAGTAGGTGTGGTGCATTCCATGAATAAGGACTTCCTCGCTGCCTATAATAATTTAAATGGCCCATCCATGGTGTCCAATTATACACAGTGGATTTTTGAATTGGCGCTAGCGGATGATGAGTTCGTAGAGAATTACATCACAACCAACAAAAAACTGCTGACAGCTAATTATGCCACGGCAGTGACTGCCCTTAAAAAGCTAAACATCCCCTACGTTCCCGCCAGAGGAAGTCTTTTTGTGTGGCTGGATCTTTCAGAATTCTTAGATGGTAACACCCAGGAAGCAGAGAGCAAATTTTGGATGGAGCTCTACGAACAAACCGGAGTGTTGCTAACGCCAGGTGATGGTTTTGGCCATACCAAACATGGGCAATTCAGATTAGTCTACTCTTATGTGCCACAAAATCACCTGGAGGTGGCGATGAGTAGATTGGGGGACTTTGTTGGAAAAAAACGAAGTCACTTGTAGATCACCAACGGAAAATCATTTCCAAAAGAGTATCCCGATGGAAACTGCGGAGTGCCCTTGTATTCCTCCGCGAGCTCGGGTACGCGCGACTCAATGTATGCATTCAGTTCTCTCACCGTAATTTTATTGTCCGGATTGCCACCATCCGCTTTGCCTTGCAAACCTTCTATCAGGGCATAAGTAAACACACCATGACCCAATGATTCGAACTCCGTTGCGAATTGTTCGGATCCTGTTGCAGTAATCCAAAATGTGCCGGTACTCCGCGCAAGTTGAGCAATTGCTCTCTCTTCAGCCACACCCCTTCGCGTAACTGCATCAAGGGCCGCAGCAGACTGACAAGCATCCAGGATAAACACTTGCTTCTGTGCATTGATCTTCCGGGATATTTCTTTAAGCTCAGTGGCTGACAATGCCTTTTCGCTAAGCATATCATCTCTGCCATAGAGCTGCGTGACATCATGAGGGACAATGTAGAAATCGGATTGCCCGGTCTGCGACATCACACCATGACCGGCATAATAAAATATCAGCATGTCTTGCTCATTCGATTCGTCCTGAACTGATTTAAGTGCGTTGATAATTCCTGATTTGGTAAACTGTGAATTGCGAAGGTTGATTTTCTTCACATTATCAAATACGCCAGCAGCTCCCGTTGCGAGCGTAGACTCAAAGGCATCCGCATCTGCAAGCGCGTAGTTGAGATTATATTTCGGATTGCGGTATTCATTGATGCCAACAGTCACCAGGTAAAGTCTTGGTTTTGCATCTGTTTTACCCGTATAGTTTACTGTCATTGTTTGCTTCTCTGAATCAATTCCACCTTTTCCTGTTGCCGTGACATAGAAATAATTGGCTTCACCAAAACTATTGGAAAGGCTGACATCAAATGATAACTCAGCTTGTTTCGGATTTTCAGCTATAGCCACGAGTTTATTGTTTTGAAACACTCTTACTTGTGACACTTGAGAAATATCCGTTGCAATTTCTACACTTAGGCTACCCGCTTTCTGACTGGTCGTGAGTTCTGCATTTTGTCCAGATACTTTATCCTGATTGAAAGATTTAATCTTTAGCTCAGGAATTGATGCTATCTCCGTATCAATATCAAATTCTTCAATAGCAGTTTTAGAGTCAAGAAGCGATGCTAATAAGTTCGGAGTAAATCCACGACTGAAAGTACTCGCCACGCTGGTCTTGCGGGAAGAATTTCGGGCCGACCAATACAGCTTTTCAGAAGCTTGAGCACTTCCATCAAACTTTCCATCTCTTGTAATGGTGGCGAGGTCTCCCTCGCTGTCAGCAAAAAGGTATCCCACAATCTCATTCTGACTGGCGCTGTAGATCTGATTGATGTTGTCACCATATGCGTTGATTAGCACCTTGTCATCGTTGAGTTTATAAATAGCCTTCGCGGTATAGTTTTGATAAAAACCAAACGCGCTTGCACTTCTTTCACGCTTGGTTTTTTTGGTTGTAAAAACCTTTCCTCCATTAGGAATATCATAAACTGTGAACCCGCGATATCCAGCAGTCCCTACCAATTTATCTCCCACCTGAAGGCTTGATACAATAGTCCCGACATCACTTGACTTCTCCAGATCGCTATAAATCACATGCGAATCATTGTCGTCACTGAGAGACAATTCATACAAAACAGGAATAATACCCGAACTCCTTTTGATCTTAACTCTTCTGAAGCGGTGAATAAATATTCTGTCTCCTGTTGTATTGTAAGTGCCAAAGAATCCCTTGTCCAGGGTTCTCACCAATTCACCGGTTTCATAATTATATATAAATGTCTTACTGCCCAGCATATTAATTCGTGGATTAATCAACATCTGCTTTCCAGCAGGGCTGAAGTATACATTCGCAATATTTTGTTTGATCGGAATTGTTCGGAGAAGTTTATAAGTCGAGAGGTCCCAGATATTGACATTGTCAACTGACCCGACAGCCAACTTGTTATCAACAGAAATATCTCCGCAAATAATTTCCTCATCCCAAGTCTCATCCATTTTGGTTTCTCCAGTGTTCCAGTCCAACACTCGAATTCTATTTCGCTCAATGACAATGATTTGACTGTCATCATGATTAAACCGAATCTCTCCGATTTCCTTGAACTCTAAGTTGATACTCTTGACGAGTCGGGAGTGTTGGAGATCGAAAACATTAAGTTTACCTGATTCAAAGAGGAACGCACCGAGTTTACCATCACGAGATACACTCATGCCATACTGCGGGGATGTTAGCTTATCCTCGTAGTACTCCAATCGTACTTTATCCACCACCTGAGGAAAAGATGAAATAGATGCAAAGAGGAGAAATACCCAGAGGACAACTTTCATGAGATGAATCTTTGTGAAACCTCGGTTCCAGTGGAGTCTACGAGTTTAAGACAATTCGGAAAAAGGTTCAAGACTAATCGATCCTAATTCCTCCAACCGTTTTCAAGAAATTAAACAGGTCATTTTTTGAGCACCTGAGGGCCCAGCAAAAGCGAGAAATGTCCGAA
>JBFWZR010000084.1:0-17968 GCA_050185175.1 Cyclobacteriaceae bacterium | reverse complement strand
ATTCACCACACTAAACACACCGTCAGGTAGTCCGGCCTCTTTTAATATCTCAGCCAAACGATTGGCAGTAAGCGGCACATGCTCTGATGGTTTTAAGATCATGCAGTTACCGAGCGCGATTACGTTGGGTATCGTCCAGTTGGGAACCATACACGGAAAGTTGAATGGTGTGATACTCGCTACAACACCAAGTGGCATTCGTTCGGTCTTGCAATCAACTCCCTTACTCACTTCCAGAATTTCACCGGGAATAATCTGAGGAAGTGAAACAGCAAACTCACAGAGTTCAATGGCTTTATCTACTTCTGCAGCAGCCTCACTTTTAATCTTCCCGTTCTCCAGATGAATCAACTCCGTTAGTTCATCGCGATATTTCTGCAGCAGGTTCCTATAATTAAAGAGTATCTGTACTCTCTCCTTGATAGGCATGGCTGCCCACGCAGGGAATGTTTCCTTTGCCGCCTTCACCGCCTCGTCCAATGCTTTGAAACCCGAATCCGGTACGCGTGACAAAAGACTTCCGTCCAGTGGACTGATCACGTCTATCTTTGCGTCATCAGAATCTACAAACCTCCCTTTGATATAGTTTTTTACTTCCGGGTACTTCAGTTCAGCTACTGCCATCTTCCAAAAATTTAAAGTCTCATCAGGCTTCGTACACCCATTGGCCGCCTGCCATTGTTCTTTCTATTTTTATTTCCATCAAAGTAGATGGGTCCACTTTGGTTGGATCTTTACTCATCACCACAAGGTCTGCATATTTTCCAGCTTCCAAAGAACCTTTCTTATTTTCCTCGAAGGAGGCATAGGCTCCGTGTACCGTTCCAATCTTAATCGCCTCTTCGACAGTCACTTTTTGATTAGCTCCCCATGTTTTACCGCGATAGTCTGTTCGTGTTACTGATGACTGCAGTGCCATCAAAGGTTCATACGGACCGGGAGGGTAGTCCGAGGTCTCAGTCACCTTAATACCTGCGTCAAGGAAGCTGCGCAAGGCAAACATATTCTTTAATCTTTCTTCTCCATAGTACTGCATCTTTTCGCCATGCCAGTACACATAGGTAGAGAATGGGTTGGGTATCGCGCCAAGTGCTTTCATCCGTTTCACCAGGTCATCGTTGATGACAGTACAGTGCTCAAGTCTATAGCGGGCATCTTTGCGTGGCATCTCCTTTTGAAGCCGCTCATACACGGAAAGCGTGATGTCGATGCCCACATCTCCATTGGAGTGCACCGCCAGTTGCCACCCACGCTCATGCGCCCTGCGACACTTTTCGTAAAGTTCTTCAGGTGTGCTGGTAAGCAAGCCGTAGTCATCCTTGCTGCCCATGTAGGGTGTGGAGAGACGAGCGGTCCTTTCAGAGATTGACCCATCAATAGCGGTTTTCATCGGCCCGACTTTCACCCACTCATCACCTAGTCCAGTTTTAACTCCTGCCTCGTAAAGTTTCTCCACCCAATGATCACGGATCATCGCATAGGCCCGGGTCTTCAGCGTACCTCTGCTATATGCATCCTGATAAGCCTTCATGTCATCGGTAGAAGCACCGGCATCATGCGCGGATGTGATACCTGATTTGGCCAACATCGAAGACATCAACGCCACGCCTTCGACATAGTTTTCTTTCGATGAAGCTGGTCGCTCGCCAAATCCATCATCCGCATGCTCAAGAAGTCTTCCGTTTAGCTTTCCATCTGTGCGATCAAATCTTCCACCGGGAGGATCAGCCACATCTTCTTTCACACCGGCCTTCTCATAGGCCATGGAATTCACAAAGCTGGTATGGCCACCACGGTGATTGATGATCACAGGATGATTAGGTGCTACCTCATCAAGGTCTTTACGAGTGATATATCGTCCTTCTTTGGTCTTGGTGTCATCGTATTTGAAGCCGAAGACCCATTCTCCGGGAGGTGTTTTGGCAGCACGCTCTTTCACCGCGGCTTTTATCTTCTCGATAGAGTCCAGTCCGCAGTCGATATCGGTGATATGTCGCCTGCCGGAAGAAGCAAAGTGACAGTGTGCGTCAATGAAACCGGGAGTTACAGTCTTACCTTCGAGATCTATCAGTTTGGTAAGAGGCCCGCTTAGTTTTTTTATCTCATCGTTCGAACCTACTGCAATTAGACGGTCACTGGCAATCGCTACAGCCTGGGCACGTGGCTGCTGTGGATCCATAGTAATAAAGTTTCCGTTGTGAAGAATGAGCTGTGGCCTCTCCCATAAGTATGGGATGGCTGCAATTCCTCCTGCCTTGAAAAGGAAACTGCGTCTCGAGATGGGTTCCATGAGTTTAGGTTTTGGCAGAAGATACATAATTAAATTTCTGCATTCAAAGCATTCTTGACCGGAGACTTTGAGGCGTGGTCAACTGTAGTTATTTTGTTTGCCGTTATGATAAGCAGTAGAAATCTTGAGTCATGGCTAAGCAGAAAACCTATACTTTTAAAACCAGAGTCAAGCGGATAAAGGGAGTGTTTCTCAATTCCATCGTTGTCGTTCCGGATGAAATAATGGATGCCGTAAATGTAAAGGGGCGAGTGCGAACCAAGGGAACGATGAATGGTGCTCCGTTTGCATTAGCCATTCAAAGCATGAAAGATGGTACCCGCTATTTTTCGGTGAGTGCACAATTGAGAAAGGATGCGAAAGCGCAGGCTGGAGATCCGGTATCGGTGATGTTTTGGCTGGTTGATGCTGACAAAGTGGATGTACCTGAGGAGCTTTTGGCAGTTTTAGAACAGGATGAGCAGGGAAAGAAGCTTTGGGATACGTTTACACCTGGAGTCCAAAGGGGGTTGTCACACTATGTGAAATCCGTCAAGAATGTGGACAGCCGGATCAAACGTGCTTTTGAAATCGTTGAAAAGGCAAAGTTTAGACAGCTGCACTTTCAGAAGTTGGCCGAAGAGAAGAAGAAAAAGAAATAGCACTTGCACTCGCTCGTGTATTATTTGTGTTGTTAAGACGCAACAAAATCTATATTGTGTTCAGAATCTAAAACCTATGAAGACAATATTAGCACTAGTTGCCAGTTTGATTATTTTCTTTCCTTCGCTCGCACAGCGAAAGAAAAGCCAGGCAACCACTCCCAAAGAAGTAAGCCAATCCACCACTAGTCTTGATGACTATTTCAAAGCGGTTGTTTGGCGTAGCATCGGTCCCTATCGGGGCGGAAGATCTGTTACCTCTACAGGTGTGGTGGGCGATCCGTTGACCTATTATATGGGTAACACCGGTGGCGGAGTTTGGAAGACTACTGATGCCGGAGTAACCTGGAACAATATCTCGGATGGATATTTTAAAACGGGAAGTGTTGGTGCGGTGGCAGTTGCTGAGAGCGATCCCAATGTAGTTTATGTCGGGATGGGTGAACACGCACCACGCGGTGTAACGACCTCATATGGTGATGGCGTCTACAAGTCAACAGATGCGGGCAAGACCTGGAAGAAGATGGGGCTCGATTTGACCCGGCACATCGCCAACATTCGCATCCATCCGCAGAATTCCGACATTGTTTATGTCGCAGCACAAGGAGCGCTACACGGTGCAGCTCCCGACAGAGGAGTTTACAAGTCTACTGACGGAGGCGCCACCTGGAAAAAGATTCTTTATGTAGATGAGAATACCGGCTGTTCCGATTTAAGTATGGACATGACCAATCCGCGCGTGTTGTATGCCGCCATGTGGGATCACCGAAGACTTCCCTGGCAAGTAATCAGCGGAGGCAAAGGCAGTGGACTTTATAAGTCCGTAGATAGTGGAGAGACCTGGACAAAAATACAGGACGGCCTGCCTGATGAGTTGGGTAAGATGAGTGTTTCTGTTTGCAGATCGAATCCAGACAAAGTGTATGCGCTGGTGGAGAGTAATACGCAGAAGGAAAAGGGGGGATTGTTTGTTTCGACTAATGGTGGTAAAAACTGGAGCCGGATAAGCAAAGACCATCGCCTTACACAGCGCGCGTGGTATTACATTGAAGTGATTGCCGATCCACAAAACGAAAACATCGTGTACGTGCTCAACTCTCCCGGGTTGAAGTCAATAGATGGAGGTAAGAGTTGGTCAACTCTTTCAGGTACACATGGTGACTATCATCAGTTGTGGATCAATCCTAATAATAATAAAAACATGGTCATCTCCAATGATGGAGGAGCTGCAATCACTGTCAATGCCGGTGAGACCTGGGCAACACAGAGCAACATGCCTACTGCACAGTTCTATCGTGTAAATGCTGATAATTTATTTCCATACAATGTGTATGCTGGACAGCAAGACAACACTTCTGTGAAAATCAAGAGCAGGGTAGTTGGTGGTTATGGAATAGACGAACACAATTGGGAGGCCTCAGCCGGAGGTGAAAGTGCTTTTCTCGCTTTCGATCCTGATGATCCCCGCTATGTAATGGGGGGCAGCTATCAGGGCACTATCGAGTTGCTCGATACCGAGTTGGGTGAAGGCAAAGGTGTGATGACAGCGCCAATTCAATATCAGGCCATGCAACCCAAGGACATGAAATACAGGTTCAACTGGAATGCACCCATCGTCTGGTCGAAACATGAAAATGCATTCTACCATGGAGGCAATCACTTGCTGAAAACAAAAGACATGGGTAGAACATGGGAAGAGATTTCCCCCGACCTGACGCGCAACAACGAAAGTACACTTGGAATCAGTGGAGTGCCATATACTAATGAAGGAGCGGGTGGCGAGAACTACGGTACCCTGGCATATGTGGCGATTCATCCAAAAGAAAAAGGAGTAATCTGGACAGGTAGTGATGATGGTCTGGTTCATATTACCAGAGATGAAGGAAAGACATGGACGAACGTAACGCCTGCCGGACTGGCCGAATGCCTGATCAATAGCATCGAGGTGTCACCACATGACAATGCCACTGCTTACGTTGCTACAACGCGGTACAAGTTCAATGACTTCACACCAGCGATTTATAAAACTACCGACTACGGCAAGACATGGACTAAGATTACCAACGGAATTCCATACGGAGCATTCACACGTGTGGTGAGAGAGGATGATGTGAGAAAGGACTTGCTCTATGCTGGAACTGAAACCGGATTTTATATTTCGTATGACGGAGGTAAGAACTGGAGCGCATTGCAGCTCAATCTTCCAGTCGTTGCGATTACAGATTTAATCATCAGGCAGGGAGATCTCATTGCTTCCACACAAGGACGCGCGTTTTGGATTTTGGATGACTTGGGAGTATTGAGGCAATACAACGCATCCAATGTTGGACTTCAGCTTTTTCAACCAGATGACGCTGTACGGGTTTCTGGTAGAAGTGCTTTTGATAAAGTGTTGACAGCTGAGGATATCAGGCAGTCTGATGCGGCCGGCACCAATGCACCAACCGGAGTGGTGTTTTATTATGCTGTCCCAAATAATGCTGGTGAAGATGTTACACTTAGTCTAACGATCAGTGATGGGGATGGAAATATAGTACGTACTTATTCTTCTGAAGAGGACAAAGATTTCATCAAATATCCCGGTGGACCCAATGCGGAACCCACGCTGCCCAAGTCAGCTGGCATGAGCCGCTTCGTTTGGGATATGAGGTATCCGACTGTCGCGGGTGCGCCTCGTGTGTTCATCGAAGGAAGTTATCGCGGACACAAAGTTTCTCCAGGCAAGTATCAGGCAACTTTAAAAATGGGAAGTCAGGAGAGGACAGTGGCATTCAATGTGTTGCCACATCCGGGCATAAAAGCAACCGAACAAGAATATAAGGATCAGCATGAGGTGATGAGTGCGCTGGAAAAAGAGCTCAGCGAAATACACAAAGCTGTGAATCAAATGGCGTCAGTGAAAGATCAGATATCTTCCCTCACGAAATTACTAACTGATAAAGGCGGAGCGGAGTCTGTTGTTCAGGCGGGAAAAGCTATTGTACAGAAGATAGAGGAGTGGGACAGCAAAATTGTTCAGCGCAAAGCAGAGAGCAATGACGACATCATCAACTTTGTGAACATGCTGAGCGCAGACTATATCTTTTTAAAAGGAGAGCTTGACGCGAATGTTCCTTTTGTTCCTGCTGGGGCGCGCGATCAACTTGCTGCACTTGGTCAAAGGTGGAAGCCTCTGAAAGATCAATACAATACTTTTGTTCAAAAGGATATTGCAGAGTTCAACCAGCTCTGTAACTCATCCGGAATTGGAAAAATAACGATGCCGAAATAAGTTGACTGCCCGATGTTGGTCGGGCAGACAACAAAATCCGTCTTTAAATAGGTGACGGGCTGTTCTCTGTTTGTGATTCGATTATTTTTAGTCGGTGAAAAAACTGAAACAGGAGATTAAATCATGCACGCTGTGCCGCAAGCATCTGCCTATGGGCCCAAATCCAGTATTCCAGTTCGGAAGAGGAGCGAGGATTATGATCATTGGGCAAGCCCCAGGTAGGAAGGTTCATGAATCGGGAATACCCTGGCAGGATGCAAGCGGTGATCGGCTGCGTGACTGGCTGGGGGTAGATGATGTAATCTTTTATGATGAGTCCAGAATAGGTCTTGTCCCGATGGGATTTTGCTATCCGGGCAAGGGACCAAGTGGCGATCTTCCGCCAAGAGAAGAATGTGCCCCAACGTGGCACGATAAGATATTCAAAGCTGTGGGTAAAGTTCAGCTCACTATTCTAATTGGTCAGTATGCACAGCATTATTATTTGGGAGATAAGACCCAGTCAAGCCTGACTGAAACGGTGAAGGCTTTTGACCAATATGGACCTGGAGTTTTCCCATTGCCGCACCCTAGCCCACGAAACAACATATGGTTGAAGAAGAACCCGTGGTTTGGAAAGAAATTGCTTCCGCAACTCAGAAAACAAGTTCGGGAGCTGCTTTAGGGAGTTTTTATACCAAACATTTTTGACTGAATGTTCAGGTCATATTTTTAACTTGATGTCGATTTAATTCCCGATGGCAAAAGACATCTACAAAATCGACAACTACTTTATCTCTATTGGCATCTTGCTGATTATTGTTGCAGCGATTAGCATTTTCGCTGACCCGCGATCATACTATGAACTCACGATCTCCAACGGCACCAAGCTCAATTGGGAAGACAGAGACGGTCGCACCGATGAGGAGATCATCCAGGAGCATGGTGCAGATACCGTGATTACGCCAAGTGGTTTTCCGAAGATTCGAACCATAATCGGTATTAACGGATTTGTGATTCTTGCCATTGGCTTGTTTTATCGCTCGCGCGAAAAGAAGATTATCAGTATTTGGGATGCGCTTGATCGTTCAGGTGAATCCAAAGTGCAGGACCTGGCGGTGTCATTGGGATTGACTAGAGAATTCATCCTCAAACATTTAAAAGAGATTAACGCGCAACGAAACGTTTACTTCGTTTACCAATCTGATCAAGACAAGATTGTAGATGGTAAGCTAATGGCAGAGTATGTCGTGGTGGCCAACTGCCCCGGGTGTGGAAACAACTTAAACCAAAAGGTTTCACTTCACTTTTCACAATTGCCTACCTGTAGATATTGCGGTACCACCATTTCTGTAGATGATCTCAACAAACTGAAACACGAGGTCATGTCAAGCCGTAATGTAGTCGTAGAACCACCGAAGAGCGACTTCAGTGTGGGGGTGTTTGTTTTGCTGCTGATATTCTTCTGGCCTGGAGCTGTGGCTTACGTAATTATTAAGAAAAGCAATAAAATCAAAAATTTCTCATCCCAAGTGTCGCAATTACAACAGTCACTCCAGAGGTGAGTTTGGTCTTGACTTGTTATTTTTAAAAGCGTCAAATGAGACTTCATCACTATAACATTACTATGGAGTGGACCGGCAACCTCGGTCAGGGAACGAAAGACTATCGCGCGTATAGCCGGAATCATGTCATTCAATCGGAGGGGAAGCCGGAGTTTCCCGGTTCATCAGACCCAAGTTTCAGAGGAGATCCATCACGATACAATCCGGAAGAGTTGTTGGTAAGCTCATTGTCTTCTTGTCACATGCTCTGGTATCTCCACCTCTGCGCTGTTAATGGAATTGTGGTCACCAAGTATGTCGACAAGGCCAGCGGCACGATGGAAGAAACTCCTGACGGTGGAGGAAGGTTTCGCGAAGTTATCCTGCGGCCGGAAATCGTCATCACCGACAGCTTAAAATTGGATAAAGCCACGGAGCTGCATCATGATGCCAACAAGATGTGTTTCATTGCAAACTCCTGCAATTTCCTCATTAAACACGATCCCAGCATTTCTGTGCAATCAAGCGAGGTTGAAGGCTAAATAACACAGGCCCACATTTTTTACTACGGGTTTCACGGTATGTCAATATGCCTCCATGGTGGGATGGATATTTCCGTCCGAACGTGACACCTTTGATCACGAAATAAAAAATACAACGCCTATGAAACCCTACAGCAGAGTGGTCTCGCTCATTGTCCTGCTGGCCGTATCAACGATCACTGAGGCCCAAATGATACCTGAGAAAAAAATCAACGTCATTCAGGTAAAGTCAAAAAACTTCAACGAAGCTCCGAAAAAGGTATTCATCAAGAATTTTAAGGTGTACTACCAAATGATTGCCGAAGCAGAGAAGACAATCTATGGTGGACGACAGTTAGGAGGGGGTTCCTACACCGGCAATGCGACAGCGCGATTGGCCGTTGGAGTGGAAGGGGTAAATGCTGACGACCTACAGAAACTGACAAACGAGATTTTCAATGGATATGTAAACAAACTCAAAGGCATGGGAATGGAAATCTATAGTTCAAAAGACTATCCCAATCTTGAGTTTTTTGAGGACGATGAGCTACTGGCCGGACCAAGAATCAATCAGGAGCAGATCAAAGGTAGCCTTATGGTGGTTCCTGAGGGCTTTTCATATCATGTGAAAAAGGTGACCGGCAAAGGAAAAGAAAAGCAAGGGCTGATGGCCTCGATGGGAGGAGCTTCTCAGTCAGAGTTTTCCTCTTCGTTTTATCACAAAGGTTTGCCACGTGTGTCAGAAGAGTTAGAGGATATGATTGTTGTAGACATTGCGATCAATGTTCCCAGTATCTACCTCGATCCCAAGTCTGCCCTGGGTACTGTAAAAATCAAGGGAGGGGCTTATCTGCGCCTCGAAAATGCGAGAGCTACTTATGTGTCTGGTAAATTGAAGCAACCCGGAGCAGCTAGCCCAGATAAGGGACTGGAAATACTGTTAACAGAGCCTGTGATGATCACAGGAGTCTTTGAGCAACAGGATTTTAAATCTCAGGCATCCAAGAAAGTAACAACAGTACCATCATATGCGCCATTTTTTACGGTTGAGAATACTTCTGTGGAACTCACAAATACTATCACATGCGATGCTGCCGACTACACGCGTGAAGTTGGCAAAGCAGTAAACGAATTTTTAGACCTGACGCTCTCAAAGCTGGAGGCAGGTCTGAATGGTGAAAAAGTGAAGTAGATGTTTCTGGGTTTAAATGATAGAGGGGCCGAAAGGCCCTTTTATCTCATGATCGCGATTTGGCCCTTCGCACCTGCCGCCACTATCAGTGATCCTTTCCTGGCTTTGCGTACTACATGGTAACCTTTCTCATCATTTAGTGGCTGCCAATTCATACTGCGGTCATTTGATACATCCATTCCCGAGGGCCCGACAGCCAGTAGTTCGGTTTTGTTGATCCACTCTACACATTCCCTATAACCACGGGTAGGCGTGCTTGACTCAACCCAACTTTTTCCAAAATCCATCGAAAGGAAACTCTGTTTATCAGATGCTTCCGGTTTCGTATAATCACCACCCACAACAACCAAGAGTCTGGATTTCATTGCGAACGAATAAATACCAGTCGCGGGCTGGCCTTGAATAACGGGCACCTCAATAGCCGACCACCCACCACGAGTAGGTTGCCCGTGCCATAGCCGCGACTTCAGACCTCCGGTTGATATCATCACTTTGTCTTTCGCATAGCAGCGAATACCCGTGCCACTCGCGGCAAATGATGCTTCACCTTCAGCAAGAACAGGTCCCGGCAATTCTTTCCATGTAGTTCCTCCGTCAGAAGTTCTAATGACTAGCATTTTTCCATTAATTGGGTCACCGTATATAAGTCCGTTATTCTGATCCCAAAAGTCAACACCATCAATAAAGGCTGCTTCGTGCGAGTTGGTGTAAACTACCCGCCAATTTTGGCCACCATCACTAGTGGTTAAAATATGGGCCGGGGAGCCCGCGTTGGCAATCACGGCTTTGTTTTCATCGAATGCGTAAATCGATCGAAAGTCCGATGCGTCATGTTCAGGTACGCTTATAAATCGCCAGGTCTTCCCGCCATCAACTGTAATACCAACGGTCCCATTGCTACCGCTTACCCATGCAACATTATTGTCCACAACTGAAAGGCCTCGGAACGAAGCTTGAACACTGTTGGCAACTGGGATTAATTCAAACTGGGCCCAGATTGTTTCGCAACCAATAATTAAAATCGAAAATAGGAGGAGATGAATTTTTTTGGACATGCTGGGCAACGAAAGGAATATTTGTCATAAAGTTATATTTGTTTTCGATAATGCCTTTGCCATCCGACATTTTGATCATTGATCATCTTGCACAATACGTAAGTGATCACAAAAAAAGTACTATTGAAGATGTGCTGGATAAGCGAACGCGACATCTCACAGTGGTGCTTGAAGACACTTTTCAATCACAAAATGCAAGTGCCGTGTTTCGCACTGCCGAGTGTTTTGGCATACAGGATATTCACCTCATTGAGAACCTCAGTAAGTATGCACTAAATAAACGTGTGTTGCGAGGAGCCAACAAATGGCTCACGATCACTAAACACGCACAAAAAGAAAAAGATAACTCCAGAGAATGTCTTCATTCGCTTAAAGCTTCCGGCTATAAAATTCTTGCGACAATGCCTTCCGCAGAAATCACGATTCAGGAAGTAGACGTTTCGCATAAGATTGCTTTGGTTATGGGTAATGAACTTCACGGACTTTCCGATACTGCCATTGCGATGGCAGACTACAAGGTGACCATTCCCATGTTTGGATTTACTGAAAGTTTGAATCTTTCGGTCAGTGCTGCGATCTGTGTACACGAGTTAACAAACAAGCTAAAAAACTCAGATGTCGACTGGCATCTGAGTGTAGAAGAAAAGAAACAATTGAGGCTCGAGTGGTACCGCAAATTGGTACGTAACGCTGACATGATTGAACGGAAGTTTCTGGAATCATTTGCCTAACTTTACCACGGCTTTTTTTGTTCTGTCTATATGAGGGCTATTTCTTGGTTGCTCCGGCAATTTTTTTATCTGTTTATCATCGCCATTCTTTTTGTGGTTTTATCTAACCTGTGGATAGTCAACAGCACGAAAGAAAAAGTCTTCGTTGAGTTTGATAGCCTTGCACATCATCCCGTGGCCCTGGTGCTGGGTACCAGTAGGTGGCTGACAAGCGGTCAGCCGAATCCATTCTTCAAATCGCGCATGGAATCAGCGGCAACTCTTTTCAAACAGGGTAAAATCAAGCATTTTATAGTGAGCGGAGATAACCGCACCAAGTACTATAATGAGCCTGCCGAAATGCAAAAAGCGTTGGTGAAATTGGGTGTTCCTTCATCTGCCATTACACTAGACTACGCTGGTCTTCGCACACTCGATTCAATTGTCCGAAGCAAGGAGATTTTTGGTCAAAATGAGATCACAATTGTGACACAAGCATTCCACAGCTATCGCGCGCTGTTTATATCCGATTATTATGAAATTGATGCCATTGCCTATGTGGCGGGTATTCCCGATGAGTCGGAAACGGAATTTGTGCACTGGCGCGAGTACCTGGCCCGGGCCAAAGCCGTACTGGATCTTTATATTTTAAAGACCGAACCCCGTCATTTGGGTCAGAAGGAACCTATTCAGCTTTAACAATCGTTAGGCGCATCCTCGGAAGGTTAAAATGCATCTTTAGGTAATTGAATATTACTATTTTTGTGTTTTGTACCACAGTGCGATACGGTGTGAGATTTAGGTTCTGGTTACTCGCTTCCATCTTTCTGCTTATTGGATTTAGCGCGCTTTGTCAGGAGACTAAGGTTTCTGGTAAGGTGACTGATGCCAATTCAGGGGATCCTGTGCCGTTTGCCAACATCGTGTTTAAGGGCACAACGATCGGTGTTACCACGGACTTCGATGGTAACTTCTCGCTTTCGACTTTTTCACCGTCAGATTCCATCATTGCCAGCTATGTTGGCTATAAACCCAAGGTAAAGGCTGTAGTTCGTGGAACCACCCAGACCATCAATTTTCAATTGCAGGAGGATGTGATCAGCCTGCAGGAAATTGTGGTGGTGGCGGGGGAGAACCCTGCATGGCCCATCATGCGAAACGTGATCAAAAACAAGTCAGAGAATGACAAAAGAAAGCTTTCCGCTTATGAGTATGACACATACACAAAGATTGAAATCGATGTAGACAATCTTTCGGACAAATTTCGCGAACGAAAAATTGTGAGGAAGATTACACAGGTGCTCGACAGCGTAGAGCGAATAGCAGGTGAGGATGGCAAACCGATTCTGCCGCTATTTATCACAGAGAGTGTTTCTAAAATTTATTACAGAGATGATCCATCGCTAAAGAAAGAACAGATCTTGAAATCAAAGATCAACGGCATTGGAGTTGAAGATGGATCGACAGTCACTCAGGTAATTGGATCGTCTTTTCAGGAATATAACTTCTATCAAAACTGGCTGAACATTGTTACCAAGGAGTTTGTGTCACCGATGGCCGATGGCTGGAGGATTTACTATGAATATGATCTGACTGACAGTTTGAATATTGGCGATGAATTTTGTTATCGCCTCGACTTTTATCCCAAGAGTACTTCTGACCTTGCCTTTACAGGAACCATGTGGATTACCAAAAACGGCTATGCACTCAAGCAAATTGATGCTAATGTGGGCAAACAAGCCAACCTAAATTTCATTGAGAAAATCAGAATTCAGCAAGAGCTTTCCCGAACAGATCGCAGCTCATGGTTGCCTGTGAAAAACCGGGTACTTATTGATGTCAGCGAGCTCGGCAAACAGAATGCGGGAATGCTTGCCAAGTTTTATACCAGCAACAAAAACTTCGTGACCAACAAACCTCACGAACCCGCCTTTTACGAAAGGGCCATTGAGATCGCAGAAGACGCTACCCAAACTGAGGATGAAAATGTTTGGGATACCCTGCGGCATGAGCCGCTCAGCGATACTGAAAAGAGTGTCTACAAGATGATTGACACTTTACGGAACATTCCTATCGTAAAGACATACACTGACATTTTCAAGGTATTGCTTGATGGCTATTACAACCTCGGTAAAGTTGAAGTTGGTCCCTATCTCGGCTTGATGGCGTGGAATAGAATAGAGGGGATCAGGGTTCAGGGAGGTATTAAAACGACTTATAAGTTTAGCAAGCACTGGATTTATCATGCGCAGTTGGCCTATGGCTTTGATGATGAACGCTTCAAATATTATCTGTCCGCACAGCGCATTTTGTCCAAACACCGATGGACAACGCTTTCCGTTCGATACCGAAGTGACTTGACTCGATTGGGAATTGATGAGGAGAGTCTGGCCGACAATCCTATTTTCCTGGCGGCTACCAAGTGGGGTAATTTCAGGAGAGGATATTACTTCGATGAGTATTATCTCGGTATGCAACGTGAATTGTTCAAAGGCTATTCTCAGAAGATATCCTTCCGTCATTGGACCTTTGATCCGACCTTCAATTTCGGATACCTGCCACAGCCGGGTGATGTCAGTGGAACAGTGTTGGAAAATTTTCAATCTTCAGAGGTCAGCGTTGAGTCGCGATATGCACGAGACGAACTCTTTATACAAAATGACAACGAGCGGATTAGTTTAGGAACAAACAAATGGCCGGTCATTACTCTAAAGTATACTCACGGCTTCAGCGGAGTATTCAATAGCGATTTCGACTACGATCGTCTAAGACTGAATATCAAGAAGCGAATAAAAACCGGACCCTTAGGAGTAGGGAACCTTACTTTTACAGGCGAGTATGTTTTCAATACGTTGCCTTACCCATTGCTTACACTTCACCTTGGTAATCAATCACCATTCTATTCTTCGGTTACGTACAATCTTATGGATTTTGGTGAGTTCGTTAGTGATCATTACTTCTCGCTTCAATACCGCCAATACCTTGAAGGTTTTCTGCTCAACAGGGTTCCTTTGCTTAATAAACTGAAGTGGCGTTTGCTGGCCACGACCAATGTGATTGTGGGTGGCATGCGTCAATCCAATCGCGACCTAATTTCATTACTTACGCCAACTGGTGAAACTGCCTCGCAGGTGGGCTACTTCAATGAAGGCAAGCCGTATGTGGAGGTGGGGTATGGAATAGAAAACATCTTCAAAATCTTCCGCGTTGATTTCATTCACAGGGTGTCTTACCTCGATAAACCGGACGCCCGAAAATTTGGCGTCTTTTTCACCGCACAGTTGCAGCTCTAAGTGCTCGTTTTTTGCGTGGGGAGATGTTTAAGACCCCAGAAAACCCGATATTTGCGTTCCAAAATTTGAATTTGATGAGTGTTGTTAAGATAACATTACCCGATGGTTCCGTTAAGGAATTTGATAAAAGCGTAAAAGGAATTGACGTTGCTAAGAGCATAAGCGAGGGATTGGCAAGAAATGCCATGTCTATCGAAGTAAATGGTGAGATCTGGGATTTGAATCGAACCATTGATAAAGACGCGTCCATCAAAATCTTTACATGGAATGACAAAGGAGGGAAGTACGCCTTTTGGCACTCATCTGCGCACCTCCTGGCGGAGGCACTTGAAGCTCTTTATCCGGGTGTAAAATTTGGTATCGGTCCACCGATTGAAAACGGGTTTTACTACGATGTGGACTTGGGTGACAGAAGCTTCGGTGAAGACGACCTTGTAGCTGTAGAAAAAAAGATGATCGAGCTGGCTCGTAAGGATAATGCTTTCGAGCGCAGAGCTGTTTCTAAAAGTGAAGCCGTTGACTACTTCACCAAGAAGGGAGATCAATACAAGTTAGAGTTGATCGAGGACCTCGAAGATGGTTCGATCACCTTTTACCAACAAGGTGATTTCGTTGACCTCTGTCGTGGACCACATATTCCATCAACCGGTGTGATCAAGGCCGTAAAACTACTGAATGTAGCTGGTGCGTATTGGCGAGGAGACGAAAAGAATAAGATGCTCACTCGCATTTACGGAATCACATTTCCTAAGCAGAAGGAGCTTGAAGAGCATTTGAAGCTCCTGGAAGAAGCACGCAAGAGAGACCACAGAAAGTTGGGTCGTGAATTAGAACTATTTGCTTTTTCGGAAAAAGTAGGAATGGGTTTACCGTTGTGGTTACCAAAAGGAACCATCTTACGCGAGCGTCTGGAACAGTTTATGCGCAAGGCGCAAGTCAAAGCCGGATATGATCCCGTAGTGACTCCGCACATCGGTAGCAAAGACCTATACGTGACCTCAGGTCACTATGAAAAGTATGGTAAGGATTCTTTCCAACCCATTCATACACCAGATGCTAATGAGGAGTTTCTTTTGAAACCAATGAACTGCCCTCATCACATTGAGATATACAAAGTAAAGCCTCGTTCCTATAAGGATCTGCCCGTGAGATATGCTGAGTTTGGTACCGTGTATCGCTACGAGCAAAGTGGTGAACTTCATGGACTGACGCGTGTAAGAGGATTTACCCAGGATGATGCTCATATTTTCTGCCGCCCTGATCAGGTGAAGGAAGAGTTTATCAAGGTGATCGATCTGGTATTACACGTTTTCAATTCGTTGGGATTTGAAAACTACACCGCTCAGGTGTCACTTCGCGATCCGGAAAACAAGCAGAAGTATATAGGTGAGGACGCACTTTGGGATCGGGCGGAGAGAGAGATTCAGGAAGCTGCAGATGAACGTAAGCTGAAGACTGTCGCTGTTAGAGGCGAGGCTGCATTTTATGGTCCAAAGCTGGACTTCATGGTGAAGGACGCACTGGGTCGCAATTGGCAGTTGGGAACCATTCAGGTTGACTATCAACTGCCTGAGCGATTTGAACTTGAGTATGTCGGCTCGGATAATCAGAAGCACAGACCCGTGATGATTCACCGTGCACCATTCGGGTCGATGGAACGTTTTGTTGCCATCTTAATCGAACACTGCGCGGGCAACTTCCCGTTGTGGCTGTCACCTGAGCAGATAGCTGTTCTTCCGATTTCAGAGCGCTTCAATGACTACGCGAACGAGGTGTTGGATGGCCTTAAGAACAGGGATATCAGAGGTTATGCCGATGACCGGGATGAGAAAATTGGACGAAAAATCAGAGATGCAGAAGTTCGCAAGGTGCCGTTTATGTTGATCGTGGGAGAGAAGGAGGTGGCCGAACGCAAGGTAGCTGTGCGTAAGCATGGTGCGGGCGATCAGGGGTCAATGGCGCTCAGCGAGTTTGAGGAATATTTTGTCAAGGAAAGTGCACCACCACTTTGATGCCAGATCAGGCTAAAACCCGTGATTTTACTCCAAATTTAAGTCTGGGGGCATTTTTGAAAAGTTGAAATAATAGCGATATTTGCAGCCCTGTCAGTGGGTCTGGCAGCGAGAATAGTAACTTAAACCCTTTTAGTGGCAATATTTCAAGGTAACAGGAGGCCCCCAAATAGCAGAGGCAGGGGCTTCAGACAGAGAGTTGTAGAGGAACCTTATCGAGTAAATGAGAGGATAGTCGCACCGCAGGTGCGTGTGGTGGGGGATAACATAAAGGTGGATGTATATCCAACCTCGGTAGCTATTAAAATGGCGCAGGATCAAGGGCTGGATTTGGTGGAGATATCGCCTAACGCGGTTCCCCCGGTTTGCAAAGTCATTGACTACTCAAAGTTTAAGTACGAGCAGAAGAAGAAACAGAAGGAGATAAAGGCGAACGCCCAAAAGACTGTTGTTAAAGAAATCAGATTTGGGCCCAATACCGATGATCATGATTTCAACTTTAAGTTGAAGCATGCCGTCAACTTCCTTCAGGAAGGAGCAAAGGTGAAAGCCTATGTTCATTTTGTCGGAAGGTCGATTGTGTATAAGGAGAGAGGGGAGATACTGTTGTTGAAGTTTGCACAATCACTGGAAGACTATGGTAAAGTAGAACTGATGCCAAAGTTGGAGGGAAAGCGGATGTATATGATGGTGGCTCCAAAAGCGAAAAAGTAATTTTTTAAAGTGTAAATAATGCCAAAGTTAAAGACCAAGTCAGGTGCCAAGAAGAGATTCAAAGTCACTGGTAGTGGTAAGATTAAGCGTAAGAAGGCTTACATGAACCACATCCTGACAAAGAAGGAGACTAAGCAGAAAAGAAGATTGGCTCAGAAAACTACCGTCAGAAAAGAAGATGAGGGTAATATCAAGGCCATGCTTCCCTATCTGGTATAGTCACAATTAGGTTTGTGGTTGAGACGCAGCCACAGTTATGTTAAACCCGGTCCTTGAGCACAAAAGATCTCTGCATGTCAGAGGCGCCAATGACCAAAAATTTGAAAAGTAATGCCACGTTCAGTAAACAATGTAGCATCGCGCGCTAAGCGCAAGCGAGTCCTCAAATTAGCCAAAGGCTATTTCGGACGGAGAAAGAATGTTTGGACAGTCGCTAAGAACGCTGTCGAAAAAGGTCTTGTGTATGCCTACAGAGACCGCAAAGCCAAGAAAAGAGATTTCAGATCACTTTGGATTCAAAGAATCAATGCCGGAGCAAGATTGCATGGTATGTCTTACTCGGAGTTTATGGGTAAGCTCGGAAAGGCAGGAATTGAGTTGAACCGCAAAGTACTGGCCGACCTCGCGGCTAACCATCCGGAAGCCTTCGAGGCCATCGTAAAAAAACTAAACTAGAAGAAGGGGCATAAGCCCCTTTTTTTATTGATATGAAAAAGTCCAAAGTCTTCTTGATCATGGCTGGATTG
>JBFWZR010000083.1:0-18154 GCA_050185175.1 Cyclobacteriaceae bacterium | reverse complement strand
GTATTAGCAATTTTTGCATTTCGAACTACTCATTCGCTAAGGGTAACCTTACTGGCTATTCCCTCAGCATTTGTACAATTGATCGGCTATGGCTTCGGATTTCTTAAACAAATTGTGAATTAATAGTGCCTGACAACTCCAAAACGGGGATTATTGCTGAAATTAGTTGACTATGTGTAACAATTGCGCCAAATTGAAAGAGCACAAAATATTGCCCATGAAGTGCTTTAATCTAGTCGCAACAGCAAGCGCTATCTTTCTATGCAGCGCACTCACTTTCAACAGTAACGCTCAAAGTACATCAAATCCTCTCGACCCGGGTTACTATATAGTAGTGGCCGCTTACCGTTTGGGTCAGGACTCGTACGCTGAGAATTACATCAAACGAATTGGCAACAACGAGATCAGTGCAAAGTATGGTGCAGATCTTGGCCGAAAATACCTCTATGTGTATCTCGACTATTTCACAGACTACGATCAGTCAATAAAGGAGATGTTGGCAGCTCGTAAAAAGGCAGGGTTTGAGCAAGCGTGGGTGCGGATCATGAAGGGAGAGATGACTGGAAAAGTGGAGTTAGCGCAACAGCAAGAAAAGCAAGAGACCAAGCCTTCAGAGCCTCAAAAAGTAACACCAGCTGCACCGGCACCACCACCATCTGCTACCAATGGTGAGTCTGATCACGAGGAAGAGATCGCGATGGAGGAGGAAACAAAAATAGAAGAAGCGACTGCTCCAAAAAAGGAAGAAATTAAAGAGCCGGAGAAGGAACCCGTAACTGAACCCACGGTCTTAGGTGAGTCTTCCGTATTTCTTAGTTTGTATAATGCAACCAATAATGCGCAGGTAGAAGGAGAGGTGGAAGTGGTGGATACTGAAAGGGCAAGATTGATTTCAAAAGTAAAAGGAAATGAAAATTTGCAGCTTCCAGATCCTAAGAACAGCAGCGGCAGACTTACGTTGATTGCAAATATTTTTGGATACAGACCACTGCAACACGAAGTAAATTATGTTCAGATTCCAGGTGACACCATGTTACACTATGTCGAGTGGGCAGGGAATCATTACATTGTTAAGTTTGACCTCGTCAGATATCATAAAGGAGATATCAACACATTGTTCAATGTCTATTTTTACAATGATGCGGCTGTGATGTTACCTGAATCGAGGTATCAATTGAATAGTTTGCTTGCAATGATGAAGGAAAATCCCAACTATAAGATAATGTTGCATGGTCACACCAATGGCAATTCACGGGGTAGAATCATTACGATGGGGCCGAGCAAGTCATTCTTTGCTCTCGCTGATGATGTGAAAGAGGGGAGTGGGTCTGCCAAAGATCTGTCGAGGGAGCGTGCAACCACTATCAAAGAGTGGCTGGTGGCACAAGGAATTAGTGCCGACAGAATTGAAACGAAAGGTTGGGGTGGAGGGCGAATGCTTCACGACAAGCACAGTGTAAACGCCAAGAAGAATGTGAGAGTCGATGTTGAAATTCTGGCTGAGTGATTGTTAGAAAATGCAAAAAAAATACCCCAACATGTCGGGGTATTTTTTTTTGATGAAAACTGAAATTATAATTTTCCAGACAACTCTTTGCTTGCCTTGAAGCGAGCAACTTTCTTTGCTTTGATTTTAATTTCTTCACCGGTGAATGGGTTGCGACCTTTTCTCGCAGCTCTTTTGCTTACAGAGAAAGTTCCGAAACCAACCAGTGTCAGTTTATCACCACTCTTCAATGTTTTAGTAACACCTTCAATGAAAGAGTTGAGGGCAGTTCCCGCAGCAGCTTTAGTAATGCCTGCGTCTTCTGCAATCTTGCTAATGAGTTCAGCTTTAGTCATAGATTAAGTACGGTAATTGTTTATAGTGTGCTAATGGGTCGCAAATATATACCCTTTTTGCATTCCGCAATGCAATTTGCACAAAACGAGGTATATAAACCCCTGTCTTTATTAGAGCTTTAGCCTTTTGATCCTCTTGATCAGGTTCCAATAGGCCCGGCCGTAGCTAACCAAAATCTCCTCACCAGGTTGAATTGTCCTGGTGGCATAGATGAAGCACTTTGTGCCATGTAGCAGATACTCAGCATTATTAGCAAGTCCGGGTACTCGTTGCAATCCGGACGCGTCATTGGCAAACCGCCCAAGTGCCTTCTTGTAAGGTAACGCATCAATGGCCCACCGGCTGTTTACCTGTAGAAGGTATCCATTATATCCATCCTGATCCTTAACATCTTTCCATCTGGACAGTCGACCTTTATACTCAACTATACATGCGCCTTTGTCAATTCGCTCTTTAGTAAATAGTCCTTTTCCAGAGTGAGGAATTTTTGATCGTTTGACAAAAAGAGATTTTTCAAGCAAGGCCATAGACAAAGAATACATCAAACAGCGTCACGCAAGATAAGGTATTCTCATTTTATGGGATGGAAATTGGAATAATGAATAATAATTTGGAACAACAAAATGTTGTTAACCGTTTTGAATTAAGACGCTGTAATTTTTCTAACCTGTTGACCTATGAGATGTGTTTTACTAGTTGTAGCTGTAACTTTATTAGTTAGTTGTGGTGGAGATGATGACCCTGGATTCACATCATTATTAGGGTCGTGGACATACACCACACCCGATGGCAAAATCAAAACGACATTTGATATAGTAGGTGGCGATACCGAAATCCTCAAATTCGAAAATCAGACGATAGAAGTGGACGGCTCTGAGGGACGTGCTGAAATCCAGGTTGAGAATATTGCAGAGTTGTCGATTGGCAAAGTACGCGTAAATGCAAATGATGTGGATTTGGTTTACTCATTTGATATTACCTTCAATGACCTGGCAGCCAGTGACGACTTCACGGTGATCAATGTTGCCACGGCTTCCTACACATGGCCTTGGTCAGCTACCAGCGGCCCCACCACAAATCAATTGGAGAACATTCAAATTCTGAGGAAAGAATAGATTATACTAACTTGAGTGAATTCATAGAAATTCATCGTGGTTAGTATTATTCTTTTCTCGTTACACCTGTTTAGCAATGCTGCACCAGTGACATCACCACGTGTTGGTGATCATGCAATTTACCTTTCAGTAGTAGAGATAACCCACAATGCTAATGCTACTAGTGCCTCAGTGAAAGTAAAGGTGTTCACCGATGATATTTCTGACGCGATCAGCAATAAGTACGGTGAACGAGTAAACCTTGCAGTCAATGTTAGCTTTGATCAGGTTTCGCAAAAAGTAACAGGCTACTTTGGCGAGCACTTACAGCTGTCTTTAAATGGCCAACCAGTTGCTCTAAAACTGACACAACTTGAGCCAATGTCAGATGCGATTTGGATTCACTTTGAGGTCAATTGTCCGCAACGATGGAACGAACTCACCATAAAAGCAGATTACCTCATGGAGTTATTCCCAACTCAGTCAAATGTCTTATCTGTTACTCAGGGTGAGCAGAAGAGATTTGCTAACATCGTCAAATCCAAACCTGTCGGGACTATTAAATTTTAGTGTTATAAAGATCCAGTAGCGCTTGGGTGGTCACTGTCACTCCAGTTTCTATCGATTTTTCTGGATTTGGATAATAGAAGGGTGAATGTAGTCCAGGAAGAAAATTGGACTTAATTCTTTCATCGGGCACAGTGCCCAACCAGAAGAAAACTGTGGGTACTTTGTGTTCGGTTTGCCCATAATACGAAAAATCCTCAGACAACATTACGGGCTCCTCATCAGCAACATTTTCTTTTCCAATTCCTGAAATGGCTGACGCAATAATGCGATCTGTCATTGCTGGATTGTTGTAATTGGCAGGTCCTGCTCCTTTAATAATCACTTCAGGAAGTCGATCTTCTGGAAGTCCGGCAGCGATACCAACACCTCGTGCAATCTCTTTAATTCTCGTGTTTATCAAATCAAGCACCTCTTTCTTGAACGTTCTCACGGTCAGTTTTAGCGTCACCATGTCTGGGATAATGTTGCCCACCGTTCCTCCTTTAATTGTGCCCACCGTGACCACAGCAGACTCGGTGGGTTTTACATTTCTGCTTACAATGGTTTGTAGTTCCATTACCAACATACTCGTAACTACTATCGGGTCGATCGACATATGAGGAGAAGCACCGTGCGAGCCAACGCCATATACATTGATGTCTACCGATTGTGAACTTGCCATCACAAACCCTTTGCCAATACCTACCTTGCCAGCTGGGATCGTTGGGCTGGAGTGAAGTCCGATGCCATAGTTTGGTACGCCAAATTTTTCATAGAGACCCGCTTCTAGCATCAGCTGTGCCCCAGCGCCAATTTCTTCGGCAGGTTGTCCTATTAGTAACAGTGTTCCTTTCCATTTATCTTTCATGGCTACCATTGCGCGAGCAGTGCCAAGCCACGTTGTCATGTGTATATCGTGGCCGCAGGCATGCATCGTTCCCACCTGTTCGCCATTAAGCTCAGTTTTTAGTTGGCTTTGGTACGGTAGCTCTGTTTTTTCATAAATGGGCAATGCATCCATATCGGTGCGGTAAAGAATAGTAGGACCATTTCCATTTTTGAAAACACCAACGACACCATAGCCACCAAAATTTTCAGTTACTGTGAATCCCGTCTTTCTGAGTTCAGCGGCAAGTGCCTTAGAGGTTTCTTTCTCTTGTAGTGAGATCTCAGGGTTCAGATGTCTGGTCTTGTAGAAGTCGACCAGAAAAGGCAGGTCATTTTTTATTAGCTTTTTGTCAGTCAACTGCGGCCCAGCAATGAACGACATGGTCGCAACACTAGTAATCAGGATAACGAATAATCTCACGGTAGCTTAATTTTTTAGGATTCACTAATGTAGTTAAAAGGTATAAACCTAAAGATGCCAAATACCTGAATGGTCAGTTCTTGTCTAAATATCTCTTTGGATGCATTTCGTCATGCTCTGAAGCTTGCTGAAAAAGGAATGCTGCTTCCACCAATGGTTTTTCATCATACAGGTTGCCCAGGAGGGTAATCGATGTAGGGTGCCCCAGAGAATCCAACCCGGTTGGAATCGAGATGGCTGGATTTCCGGTGAGGTTTGTGATTAGTGACTGACGCGATCCAAATGTGGGAGACACCAGGATATCATAGTCTTTGGTGATGGCGTAGAATTCTTCAATCAGTTTTGTTCTGAAGCGGTTAGCTTGCAAATATTCGACAGCTGAGATGAATCGTGATTGTCTCAGTGAGTTGGCCCTCGAGCTTTTGTCTTGCTCCACCATTTCCCGGTCCCCATGAGTTCTTACCAGCTCGTCAAAAAAAGCTCCCGCTTCTGCTCTTAGTATGATGTCGAATGCATCATAAGGAATTTCGTTGGGTATGGATAGCTCCTCCATACTTGCACCCAGTTGTCGAAGCAATGCAAGAGCGGCTCCGTTGTTCGAGCCAACCTTGGTTGTGTCTTTGTCAAACAATTCTTTGAAGTAACCGATTTTATATCCTGTCAAATCAGCAGGTGGATTGAAGCCATAATTGTAGTCAACAGTTGATCGGTCAGTTTCGGAATTGTTTCTTCCCTTAATAATGTTGAAGACAATCGCGCAGTCCTGCGCAGAGCGGCATATCGGACCAGCTTTGTCCATCGACCAACTCAGGCTCATGCCACCAGCTCGGCTCACCGCACCGAAGGTAGGCCGGAGTCCAGTTACTCCACACCTTGTCGAAGGCGAAATGATCGAACCCAGTGTCTCTGTTCCAATTGAGAACGCAACCAGTCCTGCCGAGGTAGCTGATCCTGATCCCGCAGAAGAACCACTTGCTCCCTGCTTTAGGTCCCATGGGTTTTTGGTTTTACCGCCAAACCACACATCGCCTCTTGCAAGCGCACCGGAGGTCAGTTTTGCAACCAAGATTGCACCCGCTTCTTCGAGCTTGCTTACGATAGCTGCCTTCTCATTTAGCTGTTGATCCTTGTAAGGTGCTGCGCCCCAAGTGGTTTTGTAACCCGGCACCGAAAAAAGATCTTTAATGCCGTAAGGGATGCCGTGTACTAAACTTCTGAAATGCCCAGATTTTATTTCCTGGTCCGCCTTTTCAGCTTGAGCCAACGCCAGATCTTCCGTAATGGTAATTACAGATTGCAACGAATCGTCAAACTGGCGAATACGGTCTAAATAGATTTTAGTTAATTCAGTGGATGTGATTTGTCCACTGCGCAAAAGAGCAGCTAATTCCGGAATGGTCATAAACGCGAGAGTTGCATCACTTTCCGGTCTAACCACATTTGAAGGTATCTTCCAGTTGGACTCATCTGACCTCCCTTTTTGCTCAAAACCTTGAGGTCGGGGATCAAAGTACAAAGCAGGTGTCACCTCATAATGGAGTGAAAACTTCCTCATGCTGTCATAGCCAGCACGATTTTCTTCGATGTAGCTCAACATTGTATCGATCTCAGCATGGCTAAACTCAATGCCAATCAGCTTCTCAGAACTTCTGACATCATTAGCGGAAATACCTTCCTTTTTTGACTTACATGCGCTAATGCCTAATGTTATAATCATGCTCACTACCGCTAGCAACGTGATTGATCGTTTCATTCGTAAAGATTTTTTAATGACTTGGTAGACTTGTTTTTGGAAGTGGGTCGACTACTACCTGTTGGGTTAATATTTTAATGAAACTTACACCGAGTAACCGGGTATTCCAATCTTATTTTATTTGTCAGCGTATAACCGTAGACGAAAGGAGTAATGGCATTAAAAAGTGACTCATCTGTCAGTGATCCCCCGTTTTTTATGTCTAAAATTGCCGGTCAAATTTTGACTATGATAATTGTAGCAGATGAGGTTTCTGTTTTCTGAACACATCTTTAATCCATTGGCTGAATCTGTCTCAGGTTTACTTTTCGATTATCATGTGACGGCCATTTTGCTTGCTGCCAATGAAAATACCTTTCTGAGGTGGGAAGTAATCTTATCGCTTGTTCTGTTTATTCTGTTTGTGTCGTTGGGCTCGTACGGCCTTGGAATGAACATTCGTGACAAACATAAAAAGGAATTGGAGCGGCAAGTAAGAGAACGAACTGAGGAGTTGGAAAAGGCTAACTATGAATTGCAGCAGAGAAACTCTGAATTGGATAGGTTTGTCTACAGCGCATCGCACGATCTAAGCGCACCTCTAAAGTCGATTCTGGGATTAATCAACGTTGCACGATTGGAAAATCCTCAGTCAGAAATGGTAAAGTACCTGGAGATGATGGAGGGTAGTGTTGTGAAATTAGAATCTTTCATCGATGAGGTAATTCAATATTCACGGAATTCGCGTGTTCCGGTTCAAAACGAAGAAATAGATTTCAAAAGGCTGATTTCTGATATCTTAAATGACTACCGCTACGCGCCTAATTTTGATAAGATCAATTTCAAAATTGAATGTCGCGATGACATGAAGATGATTTCAGACCCGATGCGTCTGAAGATCATTCTCAACAACCTGATATCGAATGCAATAAAATTCCATCGCTTTGGCAATGGCGTTCGGCCTGAAGTAGTGATTTCTGCTAAGATAGAAGGAGATAACTACCGAATTGCAGTTCAGGACAATGGTCGGGGGATACGATCAGAGTATGTCGAAAAAATATTTGAAATGTTTTTCAGGGCAACCGAAGAGGTAGCCGGTTCTGGACTTGGTCTCTATATTTTGAAAGAAACGGTAAGTCGTCTCAATGGTACGATCGAAGTAAAGTCAGAACTAGAAGTTGGAACACTTTTTACAGTTCTAATCCCAATCCCAACTTAGTTTAGTTCAAAAGCACTCGTGTAGTAGTTGTTTTGTTGAACGTACTCAACCAAGGCGCTGTAAAACGGATTTGCTGTTAACGTACCGCTGTCTGCCACAAGGATCAATTTTTTTCTGGCACGAGTGATGGCAACATTGGTTCTTCTTATGTCATTTAAGAATCCAATCTCCCCTTTTTCATTGGATCGTACCAGGCTAATGGCAATTACGTCTCTTTCTTGTCCTTGAAACGCGTCAACGGTGTTGACTGAGATCAGTGAACCAATTGGGGCAAGAGTGGATGAGTGATCAATCAGTTTATTTAATACTTCAACCTGCGCGCTGTAAGGAGTGATTACTCCGACTGTAAAATTGTTTTTTATCCAACCCTCTTCCCCAACCGTGTTCACCATATACTCAAGTGCTTTAATAAGCACCTGCGCTTCTTCCTCATTATATCGACTAAGAGTTTCGGGGTCTTGCACTTCAAAAAAACCACATCCGGCAGTGTCAATAAAAGTTATGGGTGGTTCACCATCAAGTTGATGTTTTCTGATGGATGGGTGGGCGATGAGTTGGTTTTGATAGAAGTAGGATGAAGAAAATTTCATGATGCCCTCGTGCATCCGGTATTGGACTTTCAACATCCTGGCCGTTTCGGGATGTGATTCAATCCCTTTTTCAAATAGAGTTTTTGCAAGCCCGGCAGCGGCAGCTTCTCGCGATCGAATAGTCGGAGGTAGTTGAAAGTGATCTCCTGCCAGAATTGCACGATGAGCTTTCGTGATTGGTATCCAACAGGCAGGTTCAAGTGCTTGTGCAGCTTCATCAATAAATACAGTCTGAAATTTCTTGCCACGAAGGGTAGGGTGCGAGGCGCCAACCAACGTGCAGCATACAACATCACTTTTTTGTAGTATGTCATTGATGATATAGAATTCCAGAACATCAGCATCTGCCTTGAGCATGTTGGCTTCCTGCCTCAGCAGACGTCTCTCTTCTTTTTCCTTGTATCCGAAGTTGCGCTTAAATTTTCCTGCCTGAGAACGCAGCTGTTCCATTTTCTTTCGCATCATTCTCAGCTCCTTGTAGTTCGCGTGATTCGCTATTTGTGCGTCAAGCGTTTTACTCAAAGTTTGTTCTGTCACGCGCGCGGGATGCCCAATTCTAACAACAGATAATTTCTGGTCCGATAATTTTTCTACTAGGAGATCAATTGAAGCGTTGCTGGGTGTGCAAACGAGTACTTGGCCTTCAGCTTGTACGGTGTGCTTAATGGCTTGTACCAATGTTGTCGTCTTTCCGGTGCCTGGAGGCCCGTGTACGATTCCCAGATCTAAGCAGTTTAATATATGATTTAATGTTTTGTTCTGACTTTCATTTAATGCGTCTTCATGTACAGACTGATGGGAAGATGAAAAAGACGGCTTTTCTCCTCCAAGGAAGATTTCTTTAAGTTCTGCCAGCCGGTTGTCTTCAGCTTTCATCACCTTCTTGAGCGTGTATTCCATCTCACGGTAACTCATTTCATCGAACATGACATCAACGCCCAATAGCCCTTGGTCAATCCACTCTGGAAGCTCGTCTTGATTCAGTGTGATAATCATTTGACTATCTCGTACGTAGTTGATGACACCACCGGTATTTTCTTTTTCAGGTCTCTGATTGGCGTTGCAAAATACGCTTACCACTTTTCCACTTTGAAAAACATGCTTTTGGTCGAGTTCCGATATTCGCTCCACTTCTATGATCAATCTTTCACCGGTTCCGATGTAGTCTCGCTTTAACTTCACGGGATACCAGCAGATTCCCTCTTTTGTTTTACGGTGGAGAGGTGTGAGTAGTACCTTCTGCCGGTATTGCTCCAGATCGGCTGCACGTTCCATCTGGATCAGGCGGAGAGTCTCCAGTAGTTGTTGATCGGAATTCATAAAGTGCGCAAAGATAATCAATCGGAGACTTGACTGTCCGAATACGGATATTGTCCTATTACAAAATGAGTAATCAAAATCTTATTTTGACCAATCAAAAAAATACGTGGCTCTATTGAAACCTTTAGTGAAAAAATGAGTCTTGGTAGAAAACCTCCTACCTATGATTAAGAACCTGATCCTCACATCCTTCAGGAGTTTGGGGAAGAATAAATTCTTCTCAACACTGAATATCCTTGGCCTGGCCATAGGGATGAGTGTTTTCCTGTTGATTGCTCAATATGTAAAATTTGAAACCAGTTACGAAGACTTCATCTCTAATGCGGACAACATCTACCGTGTCCGTCTGGATACCTATATCAATAATGAGTTGATCATCTCAAGTGCGGAGAATTATCCTGGTGCTGGTCCTGCCATGAAGGATGAGTTCCCGGAAGTTCAATCCTATGCCCGACTATATAACATGGGGTACAAAAACAACCTGATCGTTACTTATGAGGACGGGAAGCCCGACCCTATTGCTTTCAAGCATCGGAGGTTTCTCTATGCAGATTCAGCATTTCTTCCAATGATGAAATTTGAGATGGAGTCAGGCGATGCTACTCAGGCGCTGGCCGAACCCAATACGTGTGTCTTGTCGTCAAGCTACGCGCGTAAATACTTTGGTGATGAAAATCCAATTGGAAAAGTCCTTCACATGCAGGATGATGATGGCAACAATGAATTGGCCACGGTCACAGGCGTTTTTAGGGATCTTCCTGAGAATACACATTTAAAATTTGATCTCCTGTACTCTTACAAGACACTATTCGGCAGATACAAAAATGCAGAAAGGGCGATCGCGCGGTATGATCAAAGTTGGCAACGCAGCGATATGTACACCTTTATTCAACTTGGAGATGAGGCGAACCCGGTTGATGTGGGGCGTAAAATTCCTGAATTGATTAACAAATACAGCCCCGGCTTAGCAGAAAGAAATCAGCGGGACGAAATGAGTCTGCAACCGATTAGATCAATACACCTCACGTCCAACCTTGCTAATGAACCAGAGACGAATGGCAACGAACGGATTGTTTCGTTCCTCGGCATCATTGGAATTTTTGTATTGATCATCGCATGGATTAACTATATCAATTTGTCTACCGCTAAAGCAATGGAGCGGGCGAAAGAGGTGGGTGTAAGAAAAGTGATGGGTGCTTTCAAACAGCAATTGGTAAATCAATTTCTCATGGAAGCAGGTGTAGTAAACCTTGTTGCGTTGCTAATCTCGATGCTGATTGTCATTTTAGCATTGCCTTACTTCAATCAATTGGCTGGGTTGTCGTTGGAGATTTCGTATCTATTACAACCTTGGTTTGTCTTATTGGTAACCGCACTATGGATAATAGGAACAATGCTTTCGGGTTTCTATCCATCACTGGTTCTTTCTTCATTCAAACCCGTGACGGTGTTGAAGGGTAAGATTAAAAATAGCTTCAGTGGAATATTGTTAAGAAAATCTCTTGTTGTACTTCAGTTTACGGCATCCATTGCACTTATCGCGGGCACTTTTATCGTGTACAACCAATTGAATTTTATGATGAATCAGGATCTCGGATTGAACATTGATCAGGTATTGGTATTGGATCGGCCCGGAATAGCCCCGAGAGAATCTGAAGCTTTTAACTCATCGATTGATGTATTTCGAAACGAACTCAAAAGTGATCCCTCAATTGCGAGTGTCAGTACGTCTATTACCGTGCCTGGAAAGCAACGCGAGTACAAAACACAAATTAAGAGGCATGGTGCTCCGGATGATCAACTGGTTACCGTTCGTGTTAACAGCATGGATGATGATTTTATCGATGTGTTTAAAATGGATTTATTGGCTGGTAGAGCTTTTTCACAAAATTACCCCAATGATCCGGACACATCAGCTATTCTGACAGAGTCAGCTGTGAAACTTATGGGATTTGAAAAGCCTGAAGATGCAATCGGACAAACGGTGTCCATCCCCGGATTCTTTGGTAGTCTCATTGTGGTAGGTGTTGTCAATGACTATCATCAGGTATCCCTAAAAACATCGCTTGATCCTACCCTTTTCTTTTGCTCCAGGTACTTCGGTGAGTTCTACTCCATTCGCATGAAAACCAATGACCTGACATCAACAATAAATCATATTAAGGCCTCCTGGGAAAAGGCATTTCCAGGAAACCCGTTTGACTACTTCTTTCTCGATGACTTTTTCAATCGTCAATATCAAAATGAGAAAACCTTTGGAGAGCTTTTTGGGACTTTTGCAACGTTGGCGGTTGTGGTGGGGTGCCTGGGTTTGTTTGGATTGTCGGCTTACACAGCGTCCCAGCGGACAAAGGAAATTGGCGTAAGAAAAGTGCTTGGGTCTTCAGAGCAAGGAATCTTTTTCTTGCTATCCAGAGAATATCTGAAGCTTATCGGTATTGCAATTGTGCTTGCTGTTCCATCTATCTACTGGGTAATGAACAATTGGCTTCAGACCTTTCCGTATCAAACCTCCATTTCAGTTTGGATATTCTTCTTAGCTGGTGGAATTGTGTTGACGGTGGCATTGCTCACGGTCAGCTTTCAAACACTGAAGGCATCGAGAACAAATCCCGTAGTTGCATTGAGGTACGAGTAGTTCTATTTCAAAGTATTGACAAAACTGTTTATATAGTCGTCAATCTTTTTTCGCTTGTACTGCATAATAAACCTTGGATGGGGTAGTGGCACGATGGTGTCAAACAGTTTTTCTTTCTCATTCAAGGTTGCGAAAAACTTAAAGTTTTTTCCCTCACCAAGGCAGTATACGACCCTGGTATTGATACCAAATGCGATTTGGGTTTGAAGTGTTTCCAGGATGAATGGATATACTGCCTTGCTTAGCGCAGGCGTATCATAATAATTGAAATTCTTCCCTTGCGAAGTAAAGCCCAATGGGCAAACTGAACTGAAATAAAATTTCTGGTAAAATTTTTCCTTCCCTCCGTACGCATTAATAAGCTGATAAATAAAGTCCGCGGACAACTCTGTTTTTTTGGGAAGATCATTGGTAATACCGCATTCTTGTTCCAATTTAACAGGATCGGTAAAAGGGATCCCAGTCAGCCCTCCTCCAAATCTGCCGGGATTTATCCCTACTATCATTGTTCGCGGCTTGGAATCATCGTAGTACTTATGATAAAATTTTTTGCAATGGGTGAATATCAATTTATCCTTGTAGGGATTGAGCACAGTGACGCCTTTGGGCAGTTGTTGGCGAATCTCGAGGTCACTGAGAAAAGACAGTATTTTGGATGAGTATGTCATGGAATTTTTAATTATAACACTTTAGTGAATCATGTCCTTGATTTTAGACGTTAATATTGTGCTGCTACAATGAGTATCGGGGAAACTTTACTGAACTATTATATACTGGCGGGTGTGCTGCACGGTTTTTATCTGGCGCTAATTCTCAGTATCACGCGCACGGGGAGCAGAAATGGAAAAGGTTGGTTGATGGCGATAGTACTTGCTGCGTTTGCCCTTTATCTTTTTAATACATGGATTTCTAATGCCCGCCTGAATGATCTCGTTGTTTATCTTTCTGGCACTTCCATGCCGTTTCTATATCTGGTCGGTCCGGCTTTCTGGTTGTACTTGCAATTTGTTACGGGAAAGAAAGAGAAGTGGCACAAATTGGATGTCATTCATCTGGTACCGATGGTCGTATGCTTTATAGCTGCTTCGCCCTACTATTTCATGGACTGTCAAATTAAACTCGAGCATATTGCTATGCTACAAGACAATAATGCTGACTTACCCTACCAACGTGGGTTTTATTTTGGTGGTCAAATAGTGCAGACGCTTATTTACCTGTATCTGAGTTTCTCAACGGTAGTTTCGTTTCAGAAATCAATGCAGCGGCAAACACGTGAGATAAAACTGTTAAAGGACTGGACCATTAAAACATACACCTTTATGATGGTGTTGACAGCCATCTATTTGATCTCCTTTGTCGGCTTCATATTTTTTAAGAGTGGACGAGAATTCTTTGATACCGCATTTGCTGTATCTATTGCAAGCTTCATTCATCTCATTGGCTTTTGGGTAATAAAAGAGTCTCCGGTGTTGTCGTCTGGTCGATCTGGAAATGACTCGTCACCCGAATACATCGATGAAGCATTAAAGCAGAAGATTTTACAATTGATGCAGTCCAAACCCTACCTGGATCCGGATTACTCATTAAAACAATTGAGTGATCAACTGGGAACCAACACCGTCTATGCCTCCCGTATGATCAATGAGTTCTTTCAGCAAAGCTTCACGGATTTCATCAACCAATTTAGGGTAGAGGAGGTGAAGCAGCGACTTGGTGAGCACAGCGATGACAAGTTGCTGGCCGTTGCACTCGAATCAGGGTTCTCAAATAAACACACGTTCAACAGGGTGTTTAAGAAACATACCTCGCTTACTCCATCTGCTTATCGTGATTCAGTAAAAAAGTAGGCGGCAATAAATAATTTGCGCCTCCAGACCATCATCCTGGTGGTTAATTGGGGAGATTCTACAGAACCCACCACATTCTCAAATGAACTTACTTAAACGTAGAGATTTTTTTAAACTTTCACTCGCAGCAGGGGGTGGATTGATCGTGAGCATAAATCTTGGTGCTTGTTCCGGCAAGCCTGCTGTCAACCATGAATTCTCGCCTTTGATCCAAATTGATACTGACGGATGGGTCACGTTGATTGCAAAGAATCCGGAGATAGGACAAGGCATTAAAACTGCCTTGCCGATGATAATTGCAGAAGAGTTGGGCGCTGACTGGAGCAAGGTTCGAGTTGAGCAGGCAGATTTTGACAAGAAATATAAAGAGCAATGGGCAGGCGGAAGTCTCGCCATTCGAATTAACTGGCAGGAGATGAGAACTGCGGGTGCGCTAGTGCGTGAAATGCTAATCAGCGCAGCAGCTCAACGGTTGAAGGTAGATAGATCATCCTTGAAAACGCGGGATAGCAAAGTAATTCAAGAAAGTGGCGGTGAAGAGATTGCATTTGGTGATTTAGTTGAAGATGCCGTAAAACAACCTGTTCCAGAGAACGCAGAACTCAAATCAATCAATGAGTTTACGATCATCGGAAATCGTATTCCTCAATCGGACCTTAATAGCATTCTCAAAGGAAGTGTTAGATATGGTATTGATACAAGAGTCCCAGGGATGGTTTGCGCCACAGTGCTTCGTTGCCCTTTTTACGAGGGGAAGGCGAGATCAATTGACGATAGTGAGGCTCGCGCAGTTACCGGAGTCGTTGACATTTTTCCGTTAAACAATTCTGACTATCAAGGGCGATTGTTGAAGAGCAATAGCCCCAACTTTCAGAACGGAGTGGCTGTAGTGGCCAATGATACGTGGAGTGCGTTTAAAGCGGCCAAACTTCTAAAGATTGAATGGGACAACTCAAACTCGAGAGGAGAGACAACAGATACCATCTTTCAGAATTTTAAAAAGGCTTTAGATGCAAAAGGACACACAGTGCGTAACGATGGGAAGCTCAATCTGTCTTCAGGTGGTCATTACCACGAGGCAATTTACGAGGTACCTTTTTTGGCGCACGCTCAAATGGAACCGATGAATTGCACCGTTGACTTTCGCGCTGACGCTTGCGAAGTTTGGGCCCCAACCCAAAACCCGGAAGCACTGCAGGAGGGTTTGACGAAGTTGTTTGGACTGCTACCAGAGAAAATAATAATCCATCTTCCGCGAGTGGGTGGTGCCTTCGGTCGAAGGTACTATGTGGACTATGCCATGGATGCGGCTGCAATTTCAAAGAAAATCGGGAAGCCAGTAAAATTGACGTGGACGCGCGAGGATGACCTTCAGCACGATTGGTATAGACCAGCCAGCATTCAACAAATTTCGGCAGCCACTGATGTGGATGGCAATATCACCAGTTGGCGTCATAAGCTAGCCAATGCTTCGCGGATGACATCACTTGGGAGAGAAGGACCAGCCAATGACACCGAGATTGATGAATATGAGTTTCCTGCAGGATTCATTCCCAATCTCACCCTTGAATATGGACATGTGCTCAGTGATGTTCCATTAGGTCAATGGCGTGCGATCTCCAACTCCGCTAATGTATTTGTTGTGCAAAGCTTTCTGGATGAGTTGGCCATCAAATTGAAGAAAGATCCCATTGATTTTTATTTACAACTGCTTGGACCATCACGTGATGTTCCTATTGTGGGAGATTACAAACTGAATATTTCCAGATTGATCGCTGTGGTAAATCTCGTTCGGACCAAATCAAACTGGGGCTCCCAGTTGCCAAGAGGGCAGGGAAGAGGATTTGCCGCCAGCTATAATCAAGGCGCATTTGTGGCGGAAGTTGTGACAGTAGAGAAGATTGACGATCAACCGTTGAAGATCATTAGAGTGGACGCGGTTGTTGATTGTGGAATTGTGGTGAATTTATCAGGTGCTGAAGCACAGGTAGAAGGTGCAATTATCGAAGGACTTTGTGCGGCTATGTATGGAGAGATCAATATACAAGACGGAAAGGCTGTAGAGTCAAACTTCCATAATTATCGTTGGATGAGAATGAAGGAGGTGCCGGAGATATCTATAGACTTTGTGAAAAATGATATACCGCCACGAGGACTTGGTGAACCGCCACTACCTCCTGCCATACCAGCGCTCACCAACGCGATTTTTGCTGCAACCGGTCAACGTATTCGCAAACTACCTATCTATAAACAACTATGAGAATTCTTTTCACACTTTCCTTTATTCTAATTACTTCTGGTCTCTTTGCTCAAACCAAGTTGATGCTGGTCGATGTTATACGTATTAACAGAGAGCACAAAGCTGAGGCGACCTACTATTTTGAAAACAACTGGAAATTGTTTCGGGACGAAGCAGTGAAACAAGGAGTGATAACCGGGTACCAGTTTTATGAAACCGACAATGATGGGCAGCTTGAATTTGTATTAATTACTGAATTCAAAGACGAAGAACAGTACGCCAATGTGGAGGCAAACTTCGACCCGATTCTGAAAAAACTAAGACCAGACGGACCTGTAATGTTAAATGAGGTGAAGCCAGCTGTGTTCCGTGAAACGATTGCAACCAAAAAGGCAACAGTAGTCGCTATGCGGAGTTCCTCGCAGCGTTGATAATACCAAACATGCATCTGATGACAAGCTTTCGATAGGTGTCTTCCGTTGTTTTGTCGAGGCCTGCTTTACGCAAATGAATAAGCGAGTACTGTTGGATGGCAATCAATGGAAGCACTATTCGTTCTCGCAATCTGACAGAGGATTTGATGTTTGGGCTAGACTCCATGAGTTCAGTCGCACCTGAAACTTCCAGCACCATTTTAGTGGATAGTTCAAACTCTTCGTACATCATTTTCCAGAAGTTACCAAACTCTTTGTCCTCCGCCAGGTAGGCAGTTGCAGGATAGTAACTCTTAGTGAGTGACATCATACTGTTGCCAAGTAGCGTTCGGAAGAAAAGGGAGTTTTTGTAAAGACGTTTAATGTCTTTTTCTTTTCCTTTGGTTTGCATGGACAGCAGAGATGAGCCCACGCCATAAAAACCAGGTATGTTTTGTTTCATCATTGCCCAGGAACCAACAAAGGGAATAGCGCGCAGGTCTTCAAACTTCAATCCTTCTGATGAACTTCTCTTCACGGGCCTTGAGCCGATGTTGGTGTCCCCAAAGAAGGAAAGCGGAGTGATCTTTTCCAGATAAGGCACAAACTTCGGATGATGCTTCAGCCCCAGGTAAGATTGATATCCTTGTTCTGCCAGTTCATCCAATAGTTTTTTATCGTTTTCACCTAGCTGATTCTCTTTACTGTCGAACACAGCGCCTTCTAATCCTGCGGAGAGCAGTTGTTCCAAATTGAAACGACAAGAGTTCACTTTTCCGAAATTGGAGCTGATGGTCTGGCCTTGTATGGTAATTTGAACCTGCTCTGAGGCAATCGATTTGCCTAATGAGGCATAGAAGTCGTGTGTGTTACCGCCACCGCGCGCAGGAGGACCGCCACGCCCGTCAAAGAAAACTGGTGCGATGTCATACTCGCTTGAGATGGCAGTAAGATTTTCTTTGGCTCTGAATATGGACCAGTTGGCTCGAAGGTATCCACCATCTTTGGTACCGTCAGAGAACCCCAGCATGATGGTCTGCTGATTGCCTCTTCTTGTGAGATGCTCCCGATACTCATCGATTTCGTAGAGCGTCTTCATAATGCCGGGTGCGTTGGCCAGGTCATCAATCGTTTCAAAGAGAGGAACAATGTCAAGAGGAAGCGAGCCGTTCTTTCCAATCAATAATTTACACAAGGTGTACACTTCCATCACATGTAGCGCACTCTGGCAGTTGCTGATCACATAGCGGTGACATGCAGGTTCTCCGTTTTGCTTCTGTACTTCTTCTATGGCCTGAATAGTCTTCACTACCTCTTCGGTGAACTCATCATCCAATGTTACAAATACGAGATTGATAGTG
>JBFWZR010000082.1:0-18201 GCA_050185175.1 Cyclobacteriaceae bacterium | reverse complement strand
AACTACATTGTCGCAGTCAGCATCAATTATCGGGGATCCCGGCAGGTCGATCCTCTGGAACTTAATCCCATGATTTGCCTTTGCAGGCAAAAACGTCATATTAGTGATAATACCCGTATGCAGGCCCACCCCAGAGAGCGTCACCGATTTCTTGATGGTCTGCTGCTTGTGATTTAACATCCTTGGCGAATAAAGGGCACAAATTTAACTTCAATTACCCTTATAAGCTAAGAAATTAGATATTCGGTTGCCGACTGGAGTGCTGCTCAGACAAGAAATCTGACGTTTTTGGCGATATGACACGGTATCAAGCCTATTTTGCCTCCTGGTTGACCTTTGCTACCAGATCTTCGAGCTGTTTTAGCCTTGCAGAAAGATCTGGTAGCTGCTTGAAAACAGCATAAGATTTGAAGTATTCCTTCACATCAAGCACTGGATAGCCCAACAGACGCTGCCCTTCCTCCTTTACGGACTTGGAAATGCCCGCCTGAGCCCCAACGCTGGTTTTGTTGGCAATCACCAAATGCCCTGCTATTCCCACCTGGCCAGCCAATACGCAATTTTCTCCAACTTTGGTGGACCCTGAAATGCCCGTTTGTGCCGCAATGACTGTGTTCTTTCCGATCTCCACGTTGTGGGCGATCTGAATAAGGTTGTCAAGTTTGACTCCCGAATGAATTACAGTTGAGTCGCCAGTCAGGGTTGCGCAGTCAATGACGGTATTTGCACCAATGGTCACGTTGTCCTCAAGGATCACATTTCCCAGTTGAGGGATTGTCTTATAGGTGCCATCATCCTGAGGGGCAAAACCAAAACCATCGCTGCCTAATACAGCACCTGAGTGAATAACGCAGTTGTTACCAACTTTGGTGCCGCCATATAGCTTAACATTTGGATGAAGAATTGTATTACTTCCAATCACAACGTTATCGCCCACATAAGTATGAGGATAAATTTTCACGTTATCACCAATGGTAACGTTGTTGCCGATATACGAAAATGCTCCTCTATAAATTGCACTACCCAAAGTACAATCTGTTCCGATAAAGCTTGGGTCTTCTACACCTGCTTTCTGAAAGCTGATTAATTTGTGATACTCTTCAAGAAGTACGGTGAAACTAGAGTAAGGATCGTCAACGAGGATGAGACTGGAAGCGATTTCTTTCTTTGGCGCGAAGCCTCGCTTCACGATCACAGCACTCGCCTTTGTCTCGTAAATGAAGTGCTCGTACTTAGGATTAGAGAGAAAGGCTATTTGTCCCGGTTTGGCATCCTGAATCTTTGCAAGCATATTGATTTTGGAGTCATCATCCCCCTTCACATCTCCGCCAAGCATGACTGCTATTTGCCTTATCGTAAACTCCATTTACCGGAAAGAATTGTAATTACTTAATGTGTGAAAAAACTGCCTCAGTTCCTACTCAAAGATACATTTTTAGGGTAGCACAGATAGCTTTTTTTGACGATTTTACTAAGTGCCTTGATATTTGGGAGGTCGGAAGCCTGTGCTATATCCACTAACTCTCCCTTTCGGGTAAGGATGGTGATTCCCTTACCTTCACTCACGTATGCTTCGTTGGAGACTACGCCATGAGAGAACAGGAAAGAAGCATCTTTGCGCAATACTTTGAAGTGATCGGTGATTTCTGACCTAACGGTTTCAATCGCATTCTTTTGAATGGGAGAAGAAGAGAGTGTGACCTTGAACAATTTTCGCTGTAGGAGCATCTGGCAAAGTGTTGATAGAATTTTGTCGGAATGGTTTTGCCAAATTTTTATCGCGCCCCAGATATCGTTGTCATCCAACTGCCCAAAACTCTGAAGCACTTTTTTCTGTCTGAAGTCGTCCAGTGTGTACGCGTTTTCGATAAAAAGCAAAAGAGCGGAGGAGCATATGAGTCGTTCTCCTGACTGAACAAGATATTGGGCTCGCCTGATCAGATTGACGAGCATCCGCTCGGCACTGACTGCGGTTTTGTGCAGATATACCTGCCAGTACATCAGCCTTCTTGCGTTGAGAAAATTTTCAATACTATAAATCCCTTTTTCATCCACTACCAGTTGGTCATTGACCACATTAAGCATTGCAATAATTCGATCAACACCGATTGAACCTTCATTCACACCTGTAAAAAAACAATCGCGTTGGAGGTAATCTAGCCTGTCGATATCCAATTGACTGCTTACCAACTGGTGAAAGAATTTGCGCTTGTAAGTGTTTTGAAAAATCTGAAGAGCGACATCCAACTGTTTATTAAAAACTCCGTTCAACTCCTTCATAAATTGAAAAGAGATGCTCTCGTGGCTCACATGATGTAGCAGCGTTTCCTCTAGAGCGTGTGAGAAAGGCCCGTGACCGATGTCATGCAGGAGAATGGCGATTTGAGAGGCTTCGTACTCCTTATCACTGATTTCGATGCCTTTTGATCTTAAGTTGTCCAATACACTGCCCATCAGGTGCATGGCACCCAGCGCATGATTAAATCGGGTATGGATTGCACCAGGATAGATCAACTCCGTCAGACCAAGTTGTTTGATGTGCCTGAGACGTTGGAAGTAGGGGTGTTCGATAAGTTCGAATGTCAACTCTCCAGGGATAGAGACAAACCCATAAATAGGGTCGTTTATGATCTTCTTTTTGTTGACGCTTCGGCTCAAGTTTTAGGCGATAACTCGTAACTTGGAATCAATATTTAACAATTGATTTCGTGCAAAGGTATAATATTTTGTGGGCAGATGATGAGATCGATTTACTGAAGCCTCATATCCTGTTTCTCCAACAACGTGGTTACGACATTACTCCGGTGAATAACGGTTCTGATGCCGTTGAGTACAGTGAGTCGCGTCATTTTGATCTGGTATTTCTTGATGAGCACATGCCTGGTATGTCCGGGTTGGAGGCGTTGACTTTGATAAAGAACGGTAAACCAAATCTGCCCGTGGTGATGATCACCAAAAATGAAGAGGAGCAGATTATGGAGGAAGCCATCGGTGCCAAGATTGATGACTACCTTATTAAGCCTTTGAATCCAAGCCAAATCTTGCTTTCTGTAAAGAAGATATTGGACAACAAAAGGTTGGTGATTGAAAAAACCAACCTTAATTACCAACAGGAGTTTCAAAAAATTAGCATGGCCTTCCTGGACGACCTGAGTCACGACAAGTGGGCGGATGTCTATAAGAAATTGGTGTTTTGGGAACTGCAATTGGACGAGGCTGATAATAAGGACATGGCTGAGGTGCTGGAGATGCAGAAGGTAGAGGCGAACACAAATTTTTGTCGCTTCGTGCGAAAGAATTATGATTCGTGGCTTAATGATCCCAATGCTTCCAAGCCATTGCTGTCACATCAGCTGTTGAAAAAAAAGGTATTTCCAGAAATTGAAAGGGGAGTTCCTTGCTTCTTGTTTGTTATTGATAACCTTAGGCTTGATCAATGGCGCGTGCTCAAGCCGATTATCGAAGAGTTTTATAACATCGATAATGAGGAAACTTATTATTCCATTTTACCAACGACTACCGCTTACGCCCGCAATGCAATTTTCTCTGGGATGATGCCATCGGAAATGGCAAAAACTCATCCGGACCTTTGGGTGGGCGATGACGAAGATGATGGAAAGAACAACTTCGAAGATGAATTTCTTGCTCGACATATTCGAAGAAATAATTTGAACATCAAACACTCCTATCATAAGATTAAGAAGACTGAGGAGGGTCGTGACTTGGCGGAGGCAGTCAATAATTTGTTTACCAATGACTTCAATGTTATTGTCTACAATTTTGTCGATATGCTGTCTCATGCCCGCACCGATATGGCTATGATTCGTGAGCTCGCACCAGATGAGTCGGCTTATCGTTCCCTCACACGCTCGTGGTTCCTGCATTCACCTCTGCTCGACATTTTGAGAAAGATTGCTGAAAAGAAGGCTAAGCTGATCATTACTACCGATCACGGGACTATACGTGTAAAGCGCCCATTCAAAATTATTGGAGACCGAAACGTAAATACCAACCTAAGATACAAACAAGGCAAAAATCTGAACTATGATGGCGGTAAGGTAATGGAGGCAGCTAAGCCTGAAAGATTCTTCTTGCCAAAATCCAACGTATCAACCTCATATGTTTTTGCCATCGAGGATCAGTTTTTTGCCTATCCCAACAACTATAACTACTATGTGAACTTCTACAAGGATACATTTCAACACGGTGGCGTGAGCCTGGAGGAAATGATCATTCCCTTAATTTTCTTAACTTCGAAGAATGCCTGAGCAGTGGGGTAAGGCCTTAAGTGGTAAGGCCGTATCGATCAACGACCTAGGAGATGTTGCGCGTGAACTTATTACTGCGTCAGGAAATACAAAGGTGTGGCTTTTTGATGGACCAATGGGTTCGGGCAAGACAACGTTGATAAAGGCAATTTGCAAGGAACTTGGAGTTCGTGAGGGAACCAGTAGCCCTACTTTCTCTATTGTCAACCAATATGCTACACCTCGTTCCCATATTTACCACTTTGATTTCTATCGCTTAGAAAAAGAATCCGAGGCTTACGACCTTGGGGTGGAGGAATACTTTGAATCTGGCGCTTATTGCTTTGTTGAATGGCCTGAGAAAATACCGTCTCTCTTTCCCATGAACTATATGAAAGTGAAGGTATCGATCGATTCTGATTCAACAAGGAAAATTGAATACTCTGTAATATGACTGAACGGAAGAAGACAGGCTTCGAAGCACTGGCAAAATCCAGCATATCCCCGCAGGAGCAACTGATGAAAGTGGAGAAGAGCAGACACTCTTTTTGCATCGGATTACCCCGGGAAATTTCTTTGCAGGAGAACAGGATTAGCCTGACTCCGGATGCAGTGGCTATCCTCGTGAGCAATGGGCACGAGATATGGGTGGAGCGAAAAGCAGGCGAAGGGTCTAAGTTCACTGACAAGCAATACAGTGAAGCAGGAGCAAAGATCGTTTACACTCCAGAGGAACTTTATAAGGCAGATGTAATTCTAAAGATTGAGCCTCCGACTTTGGAGGAGATTGAGCTTTTTAAGCCAGGGCAGATATTAATTTCTGCATTGCAGCCGGGTCACCTTCAGAAGGAGTATATCCAGGCGCTGCTCAAGAAAAGAATCACAGCGATGGCTTGGGAATACATTGAAGATAAAGTGGGAGGTATTCCAATCGTAAGAGCGATGAGTGAAATCGCTGGTAGTGCGGTGGTGCTTATAGCCGCGGAGTATCTTAGTTCAGCAAACAAAGGCAAGGGAATTATTCTTGGAGGAATTACTGGAGTTCCGCCTACGCGAATGGTAATCATCGGAGCGGGCACAGTTGCAGAGTATTGTGGAAGAGCTGCTCTGAGCCTGGGAGCTGAGATTCAAATTTTTGATAATCATCTTTACAAACTCAGAAGGATAAAACACACACTTGGCCATCAGTTCTATACTTCGACCATTGATACTGTTACACTAAGCGAGAGTCTTAAAAATGCTGACGTGGTAGTTGGCGCCTTGCGAGCTGAGAAAGGAAGGGCACGTCACGTGGTGTCGGAAGAAATGGTTAGTCAGATGAAGCCTGATTCTTTGATTATTGATCTCAGTATTGATCAAGGCGGGTGTGTGGCGACCTCGGAGATAACTACCCATGCAAAGCCTGTGTTCAAAAAATACGATGTAATACATTACTGTGTGCCCAATATTGCATCAAGAGTGGCCCATACTGCGACCACGGCTTTGAGTAACATTTTTACACCCACGATATTGCGCGCTGCTGAGGAGGGTGGAGTAGAGGAGATGATTTTATCTCATCGCTGGTTTCTAAAGGGAGTATACAGCTATAAGGGTAACCTTACCAGTGAGAGCATTGGCCGGAAGTTCAAGATGAAATACAAGAATATCGATCTGTTTATGGCCGCCAGAGTTTAGGCGCAGCCTAGCGACTTCAGATTTTCTTCCAGCAACTTGATCTTAGACTCAGCATCAGCTTTCTTCTTCTGTTCCGACTCAACAACCTGAGGAGGAGCACCAGCCACGAATTTCTCATTCCCCAGTTTTTTCATAACTGAATTCAAAAAGCCGCGAGTGTATTCCAATTCTTTTTGCAGCGATTCACACTCTGCTTCCACATCCATTCTTCCCTCCAGCGGCATGTAGAATTCAATATTCTGAACGATGAACGTGGCACCATTGCCTGGCTTTTCTTCGGTGAAGGCTAACTCCTTGACATTAGATAGTTTTTGAATGACAGCCGAAAAGGCATCGACCTTCGACTTTCCATCAGGATTAACAAGAAGATTTACTGCTTCCTTAGGTGAGATACCTTTGCTGTTTCTAACGTTTCTGATTTGAGTGACAACTTCAAAGGCCAGCGTAGCCTCGTTCACGATGGCTATGTTAAATTTTTCTGATTTTGGATACTCCGCAACGATCACGCAGTTCTTACCATCTCTGTGATCTAGTTCATGCCAAAGTTCCTCACTGATGAATGGCATGAAGGGGTGGAGAACCTTCAAGATGGACTCAAAGAAGTTTACCGTCTTACTATAAGTGGCCTTGTCGATAGGTTGACCAAACGGTGGCTTAACAATTTCCAGATACCATGAGCAGAAATCATCCCATACCATTTTGTAGGTGGTCATGAGCGCATCTGAAATTCTAAACTTACTGTAATGATCTTCCAGTTCGCTTAGTGATTGATTCAGGCGTGCCTCAAACCATTTGATAGCCACTGCATTTTCTGCCGGCATTTTTTGATCGCTGATTTCCCAGCCTTTTACCAACCGGAAGGCATTCCAAATCTTGTTGGCAAAATTTCTCCCTTGCTCACAAAGCTTTTCATCAAATAACAGGTCATTGCCAGCGGGTGAGCTAAATAACATACCCGTGCGCACACCGTCAGCACCATACTTTGAAATCAGTTCCAAAGGATCAGGTGAGTTGCCCAGCGACTTGGACATCTTCCTTCCCAGTTTATCACGTACTATGCCTGTGAGATATACATCTTCGAACGGGCGCTCGTCCATGTATTCATAACCTGCGATAATCATTCGGGCGACCCAGAAAAACAAAATTTCGGGTGCGGTGACCAAAACCTGTGTTGGATAAAAGTAGTTCAGGTCTGCATTGCCTTCGCGTTTTACCTTTCCGTTCGCCTGATCGTAATATTTGTCGTTGTACCCATGAAAGACTTCTATCGGCCATAACCAGGAAGATGCCCAGGTGTCTAGTACGTCTGGGTCTTGACTTAAATCTTCGGCCTTTATCGCCTTTCCAGATTTTTTCGTGGCGAGTGATACGGCTTCATCCAGAGTTTCAGCTACCACAAAATCATCGTCACCTTTTCCATAGAAATAGGCTGGTATCCGATGTCCCCACCAAAGTTGTCTCGACACGCACCAGTCGCGCACGTTCTCCATCCAATGGCGATACGTGTTTTTGAATTTAGCAGGGTGAAGTTTGATTTCGTCTTCCTCCACAGCTTTGTAGGCGCGTCTCGAAATCTCCTTCATCTTCACAAACCACTGAAGTGAAAGCTTCGGTTCAACAACTGTATTGGTCCGTTCTGACCGACCAATACGTGTAATGAACTCTTCTTCCTTCACCAGATGACCGGCTTCCTTAAGGTCCTTGATGATTTCTTTTCTTACCGCAAATCGTTCCTTTCCAATGAACTTAGGTATCTCACATTTTTCGTTGAGCGTCCCATCATCATTAATGGTGTCGATTACAGGAAGGTTGTGTCGCAATCCAATTTCGTAGTCATTCACATCGTGTGCTGGAGTGACTTTCAAACAACCCGTGCCAAATGCGGTGTCCACGTAGTCATCTGCGATTACGGGAATCTCTCGATTGATAATTGGCACCAATACCTTTTTTCCAACGAGATGGGTGTAGCGTTTGTCATTTGGATTCACTGCGATAGCGGTATCACCCATGATCGTCTCAGGTCGCTGTGTCGCAATGGTTACCCACTTATCACCAGAGCCTTTTACTTTGTATCGTACAGAATATAAAGTCGACTTTTCACCCTCCTCCGCGTAGATCACTTCTTCATTGGAGAGTGCAGTCTTTGCCTCAACATCCCAGTTGATCATTCGGAGGCCACGATAGATGTATCCTTTATTATAGAGATCTACAAACACCCTTATTACAGCCTTATAGTAATCGGGGTCCATAGTAAAAGCTGTTCTACCCCAATCGCAGGAGGCTCCCAGTTTCTTCAATTGTTCAAGAATAATTCCCCCATACTTCTCTTTCCATTCCCATGCATACTTGAGGAACTCCTCTCTGGACAGATCGGACTTTTTAATCCCTTTTTCGCGAAGCATGGCCACAACCTTCGCCTCGGTAGCAATTGAAGCATGATCCGTGCCGGGCACCCAGCAGGCCGACTTTCCTTCCATTCTCGCCTTGCGGATCAGCACATCCTGAATGGTATTGTTGAGCATGTGTCCCATATGCAACACACCTGTTACGTTTGGAGGAGGGATCACTATGCAAAAAGGTTCCTTGCTGGGGTCAGGGGTACCGTGAAAGAAGCCGTACTCATTCCATCGGGAATACCATTTATCCTCTACGCTGGCTGGATCATATTTCGTGGACAGGGACATTCAGATCAGATTTCTTGGAAATTAAGCTGCAAAAATAGGAAACTTGGCCGATTAGAATAAGCACGAGCCTGAAATCCAAGTTGGGGCACAACTGCGTATATTCAGCAAGGAATTAAAATCGCTTTATGGCTTCAACTGTTACAGCAACTCAAGGAAACACTGAAAGTATCCAATGGAAACAACTGTGGAGCCTGGCTTCCCTGTACGGATCGATAATTATCGGTTGGATTGCTTACGAAAACTACCAGCCCAAGTTATTGGTTCAATTCAACTTCACCGACTTCAGTTTTCTTCTCTATGTGGTTCAGGGTTTTATCCTCATCGTTACGCCAATTTATGCTGGAAAACTAGGCGATCGTTTTCGCTTCAAGAATGGTCACAGGCTGCCCATCATCAGTTCAGGGATTAGCTTCGCGGCTATGGTTTTTATGGCTGTGGCCTTCACGCTATTCAGCCAGCCCGGAGAAGTATTTCGTTGGATGTTGCCTCTTCTTATCGTTTGTTGGCTGGTAGCCATGAGCATCTTTACCAGTCCTGCGTTGTCTACGCTCGAGCTGTTCACCCCTGTAGAAAAACTTCCGAGAGCTATGGCGGTATTGACAATTGTTGCCAACCTTATCTATTCACTTGAGCCGGTGATCGTTGATATTATAGACTTTCTTGGAGCACCAATTACTTTTATGATAGGAGGTGTGATCACATTCGCTAGTGGTTATGCCCTTAAAGAAAACTCGCTTGGGCTTTTTAGGCAGAGCGGTGGAAGTGAGGCGAAACCAAAAACTGAATTCAAACTGGATACTCAGCGATCTCAGTATCTGAACATTTTCTTTATGGGTATCGTGACTGGTCTTGCAACAACTATTCTGTTTAACATCATGCCAGAGGTATTGGAGAAAAGTATGGGTAGCCTTCTTCCGGGTGTTGGTGGCAACCTTATACTTGTCGGTGTTCTTGTTATCTCAGCATTAATCTCCTTACCGATCAGTTCTAAAGTGAACGAACTCGGCCTTGACAAGTCATTTCAAATGTCTGCCATTGTGAGTTTGGTGAGCCTTGCAGCGATACTACTGTTTCCAGTAACCTGGCTGGTGGCGATATTGATTCTTGTTTTTGCTATCTCGTTTACGATGTTATCTGTGAGCTCCTTGCCACTGGCAATTCAAAAGTCCAACTACTATGAGAAGGTATTTTGTGTTGGAATATTTTTTAGTGGAGTGGCATTGCCTGACGGCATAATTGAGGCAGTGCTCTCTTACTGATGCTGATTGGGGTTCATCCTTATTCGCCAGTTTGACGGATAAAGATTGTTGATGCGATTGCCCAGCAAGTTTAGCCAACCAATGGGATGGTACTGATGCGTGACAAGAGAGAAGCCTTTTTGGTAGGTAACAATTTGTAGGTTGTCTCTTCTTAAATATTTTATCGCATCGTCATAGCCAAGTTCCGTTTGAATAAAATTATTCCTGTTGATGAGTTTTGATAATGCAAACGCATGCTCAGGAACCATTTTGTTGTGCTTTATGGCTGCAATCGGAGTTCCAGCCACTTGAACATTCAGTATGGAGGATAAGAGCTTAACGATTTGGAATGTATTCGCGGGAATCGCGTTGATCTGATCATTAAACTTGAACAGACCTAAATCGTTTTCTTTAACGAACCAACCTTCTATCTGCCCAACTTCTGATTTAGATACCGTGCCAAGATTCCGCCTCTGTTTAGGTAGGGTTCCGGATATCGCTTCACCCTTTTTACGCATGGCGCTTATAAAGAAGCCTTCTCCTTTGACCCGATGAGGGAAAAATTTGTAAGCAAATAGGCCACTGTGCTCAATCTCTTTGATGCCCCAATCTGGAGAGATCTGAATGCGTAATGATTCTACATCCTTCTCTTGTGATAACCACTTCATATTTTTTTCATCTTCCTCAAGATTGTAAGTGCAGGTGCTATAGATTAGCACGCCACCAGGTTTGAGTGAAGGCCAGACATCGCTCAATATTCGCCTCTGACGCGATGAACATAATTCGACATTCGCGAGCGACCATTCCCTCATGGCTTCATTGTCTTTGCGAAACAACCCTTCGCCTGAGCAGGGTGCATCTACCACGACTAAGTCAAAGAATGAGGGAAGACGCTGAAAGCCAGCTGGATCATTGTTGGTAACAATCACATTTGGATTACCCCACTTTTGTAGATTCTCAATTAGAATCGGCACCCTTGATCGGATGACTTCATTGCTGACCAAAAGTGATTCATTTGACATGAGACTTAGCAAGTGAGTGCTTTTACCACCTGGTGCTGCACAAAGATCGAGCGCGATGATTTTCTGACTATCGCCAATCGCTGTTTTGACAACTTGTTCCAAAAACATAGAGCTAGCTTCCTGCACGTAGTAGCAGCCTGCGTGCAAGAGCGGATCAAGCGTGAAGACAGGCCGTTCATCCAAATAAACCCCAGACTCAGTCCAGGGAACAGGTTGCGAGTTCCGAGGTGAATTGAGCTTCTCGCGATTATATCTTACAGAAGTAGGTGAATCACTTTGCAGCGAAGCAAAAAAAGAATCAGATTCGTTTCCAATGAGGTCTTTTACTAACTTTTGGAAATCATTGGGAATTGAAAATTCAGCCTTCACATTTTCAATGTAATAATAATCGATGAAGCACCTCACTTGAGGTGTTGAAAAATGTAACGAATGAATAAAGCGAACAATCCCAAATTAAAGAGCTGGGTAGAAATACCAACTCACTCTGATTTCCCCATACAGAATCTTCCATTTGGAATTTTTCAAACACAATATTTAACCGCGGTAGCAGGTGTTGCCATTGGTAATTATGTTTTGGATCTAGTGTACCTTCATGAAAACGGATATTTCGATGGGCTTGGATTACCAACGGGAATTTTTAATCAACCGTTCTTGAATTCGTTTATTGGGCTGGGCAGGAAAAAAACTGGCGAGGTAAGAGAACGGATTTCGGAGATACTAAGGCATGACAATGATGAACTGAAAAATAACGTAGCAGCGCGCGAACTTGCGTTGATTCCGATGGAGGAAGTGCAGATGCGAATGCCGATTCAGGTTCCAAACTACACTGATTTCTATAGTAGTATCGAACATGCTACCAACGTTGGCTCCATGTTCCGCGATCCTAAGAATGCGTTGCTCCCAAATTGGAAACACATCCCCATAGGGTACCATGGGAGAGCTTCATCCATTGTGATTTCAGGAACCGATATCCACCGACCGAAGGGGCAGACCAAAGCGCCAGATGCGGAACTGCCATCTTTTGGGCCATCAAAAAAACTCGACTTCGAACTGGAGATGGCATTTGTTACCTGCACGAACTCTGTCTTGGGACAGCCCATTTCAATCGTAGAAGCAGAGGATCATATTTTCGGAATGGTTTTGTTTAATGATTGGTCAGCGCGCGATATTCAAACATGGGAGTACGTTCCGCTGGGGCCATTCCTGGCTAAGAACTTTGGGTCAACGATCTCCCCATGGATTGTTACGATGGATGCATTGGAGCCTTTCAAAGTGAAAGGACCTGAACAAGACCCGAAAGTGTTGCCTTACCTTGAATCGACCGGGCCAAAGAACTTCGACATCAATCTCGAGGTCTCGTTGAATACTGAGTCAAGTAAGACAGTTATCTCCAAGTCAAACTTCAAATACATGTACTGGAACATGTGCCAGCAGTTGGCGCACCACACCGTGAATGGTTGCAATATTCAGGTGGGAGATATGTATGCCTCCGGTACGATTAGCGGACACGAGAAGGATTCCTATGGTTCAATGCTTGAACTATCATGGAATGGAAAAAATCCAATCAAGCTGTCGGACGGCTCGGAACGAACTTTTATCGAGGACGGAGATACTATAGTAATGCGAGGCTATACTGATAAAGATGGAGTCAGGATTGGCTTTGGCGATTGTTCCGGAAAAATTTTACCACCTCTAAGTTGACAATGCTGACGATTGATCCTAAAAATACTCCACTCCCAAAACTTCATGCGTACCTGCAGGGGGTCGTTGCACCACGGCCAATTGCTTTAGCAAGCACTGTAGACCGACAAGGGAATGTCAATCTCAGTCCGTTTAGTTTCTTTAACGTATTTAGTTCCAATCCTCCAATCCTTGTTTTTTCGCCTTCGCGAAGAGGCCGAGACAACACGACAAAACATACGTACGAAAATGTGCTGGAAGTATCTGAAGTGGTGATCAACATTGTGAACTACGACATCGTTCAGCAGGTGTCACTATCAAGTACTGAATATCCGAAAGGAGTAGATGAATTTGTTAAGGCGGGCTTGACTGCTGAGAGCTCCATCATTGTCAGACCACCAAGAGTGAAAGAGTCACCTGCTGCGTTTGAGTGCAAAGTAAACGATGTAATTAAACTCGGTAGTGAAGGAGGAGCAGGAAACCTTGTCATCTGCGAAGTGTTGCTAGCTCATTTCAGCGATGAGATTCTTGATGCTGAGGGTAAGGTAGACATTGAGAAGGTTGATCTGGTGGGAAGAATGGGATATGATTACTATTGCCGTGCCCATGGTAGTGCTCTCTTTACGGTGCCCAAGCCCAACGCTAAAATCGGGATCGGTTACGACCAGATTCCGGAAAAAATCAGGAATAGCAAAGTACTTACTGGCAATGATCTTGGGCAACTGGGGAACATTGAGAAGCTACCTGACGATTTGGATCAGTTAAAAGGTAGGCCAGAGGTTAAAGAGGCACTTTTGCGCGGAGAAGATGAAATCCACAGGCTGGCGCAGACCTATTTGCATCAGGGGCAGCTTGAGGATGCCTGGAGATTACTGCTTCTCTAAAAGCTAGTTAGTCTCTGTACAAGACGGATTTAACAGCCTTCACACTTCTTTCGACATTGGGAAGAATTGCATCAATCAACGTGGGTGCGTAAGGTAGGGGCACGTCCAGGCTGTTGATACGATGAATAGGCGCATCCAGATAGTCGAAGGCATGCTTTTGTATGTGATAGGTAATCTCAGAAGAGATGGCCGCTAAAGGCCAGGCCTCTTCAATAATCACAAGCCTGTTCGTCTTCTTCACTGACTCCACAACGGTGTTATAGTCTATAGGGCGAACAGATCTTAAGTCGATTACTTCGGCAGAGATATCCTCTTTCTGGAGTTCTTCAGCAGTTGCCAGCGCAACCTTCATAAACTTGCCGAAAGAAACTATCGTTACATCTGTACCCTGACGTTTCACATCTGCCGATCCAATGGGTATCAAATATTCTTCCTCAGGCACCTCACCCTTATCACCATACATAAGTTCCGACTCCATGAAAATAACAGGGTCGTCATCGCGTATTGCAGTCTTTAACAGACCTTTTGCATCATATGGGTTAGAAGGTACAACCACCTTTAGACCAGGGCAGTTGGCATACCAATTTTCAAAATTTTGAGAGTGCTGTGAGCTCAACATACCCGCATTTCCTGTCGGTCCTCTGAAGACCATTGGGATGTTGAACTGCCCGCCTGACATTGACATCATCTTGGCGGCTGCATTGATTACCTGATCTATCGCTACCAGCGAGAAGTTGAACGTCATAAACTCAATGATCGGGCGAGTGCCATTCATGGCAGCGCCTACGCCTACGCCTGCAAATCCCAGCTCGGCAATGGGTGTGTCGATCACACGCTCGGGCCCAAACTCATCCAGCATTCCCTGGCTCACCTTGTAGGCACCATTATACTCTGCCACCTCTTCGCCCATTAGAAACACGCTTTTGTCTCTGCGCATCTCTTCGCTCATCGCTTCACGAAGGGCCTCTCTGAACTGGATTTCTCTCATAGGGTCAACTCTTTAGACAAGCTCTGAATTTGGTCGAGCAGGGCGTAAAAATAGCGATCGTTAGCAATTGGATGAAAGGATTGACAAGTTTTCTACGGAAGGTATAGGCAATAAAAAACCCCTCCGAAGGGGAGGGGTTCAGCCTGTTAGGGCGTTTTAATTATTTCAATGCGTTTCTGAATGAATCAGTGGTAGCAAACGCTGCAAATTCAAGATCAGTCAAAGCCTTGTCTTTAAGACTAGGATCAATCTTCACAGCACTGCTAAGGCTGGCTGCAACTCCATCGGCATTCCCTGAACGAGCAGCAGCTACAGCGGCACCGTAGTGCGCGATGGCCATGTTGCTGTTTTTGCGGCTAGCCTCTGCAAAAGAAGTTGACGCATTAGCGTAGTCTTTGTTTAACAGCTGAGCCAAACCTTTGTTGAACAGGTTAACATCTGTATCTGAAGCTGAAGACTCGCTACGAACTGCGTCAGCATATTTTGCCATGTAGACTTCGCAAGCACCCTTCACTCCGTTCACTCCGCGAGAAACATCTCCACTAGCACCGTTCAAAGCCTTTGAAGCGTGGCTTGCAGCCTTGTAAGGATTGCCTTGCATCAAAGAAACTGAAGCGAGGTTAGCGTGAACCTCAGAAGTTTCTTTCAGGCGAGCAGCAATCTCCAATTGAGCAGCGGCTTTGCTTGCCATGTCATCTGCTTTGGAAGGATCAGCAATCGCCATAGCGATGTAAACAGCGCCAAGGTTGTTGTGAGCATTCCAGTTAGTTCCTTTCTTGGTAGCAGCTGTATAGATGGCTTCTTTTTCTTCCAATGAAGGGGTAAGTGAAGCAGCGTACATCATTTCTTCGAAAGAAAGTGTATCTGCGTTCATTGATCCTTGTGTGATTTGCTTAGCCAGCACAGAGATCTCAGCGTCTGTTTTCTTGTCCTTGATGGTAAGGATTTCAGTTTTAGCTGTTCTCAAGCCTGGGTATACATCCTTAAATACTTTGCGGTAAGTAGGAAGCTTCTTCAATTGTTTTTCTTGCTCCTCGAAAGTGCCTGCACCGTTTACAATGTTCAGGTAAGCTGATTTCTCATCAGAAGAGATTCCTTCGTAAGCAGCCAAAGCAGTTTTGAATTCTGCCCAATCTCTTACTACAGGCTTCAGGATGAAGTTGATTGAATCAGCCATTCCTTGGTAGTCATACTTCTTCATTTGTGCGCGATAGTATTTTTCAATAGCAGCGGCACGATCAGAAGAAAGACGAGTGTTGATTCTTTCAGCACCTTCAGGAGAGTGAGTACCAGTGATCGTAACAGTACGGGTCACGTTTTTGGAAGCAATGAACGCATCCAGTTGCTTTCCTTTGTCGCTTCTGGTCTCAGAAGTGCGAAGCACTGAACTTCCTTGTTGGAATATGAAGTCAGGAATGATTACTGGGATGATCTCTTCCTGGTTGTTGTATCCGTGATTTGCATAAGCGGCATAGTATGAGTTTTGCACCAGCTTTGAAGTGGTGATCACACCGGTTGCTACCGCAAGTCTTGGTGTTGCTTTTGTCTTGGTTCCTTTGGAAGCCACGCCCTCCACTTCCAATGTTCCTGTTTTGTATGCAGGTTGGTAAGGGAACGAGAATGACTTAGTCACCTGAGGTTGTTCTGTTCCTGCATTAGGATAATCCTCCGCCTTAAACGCAATAGGATCCATGGCAACCTCGCTGTCTCCATACTTGTAGTATGAATTCAGAGTATATACGGTTTCTTTCTTAAGCATTTTAACCGGAAGGTTAGCAGCCATTTCATAGCTTACTGTGTCCTTATGAACTTCAAGTGGATTAGGTGTTACGGTCAAATTTTGCTCTTTAGACATCTTAATCATACTAGGAAGCGTACACCCCGAAAAGGTTAACGTTCCAATGATCAGGAATGCGTAGACAAATTTTCTCATGGATTTTTGTTTAAAGTTGATTTGCGAGTGGCAAAGGTATATTTAACACGATTTTTTTGCAATTATAGTCAAAAAAATAAGATTTTGGCCATTTAGCTGAGGCTTTTAACCGCTTATATTTGTGGGGTGTTTTTAATGTCGATAAATGGACATTTACTCAGGTAAATGGTTTGCATTCTTAAGAAAATGATAACACGATGGGAGAGATTGTAAGGAGAATACAACACTTTTTTGAGAAGCATGCCTTCGGTGTTTGTACAAGGTTAGGTGAGAAGTTAGGCATCGCCACTTCAAGCATTCGATTGTTCTTTATCTACTTGTCATTTTTGACGTTCGGATCTCCCGTCATCATCTACCTCGTACTTGCCTTCATCATGAACCTAAGAAGGCATCTCAGACGAAGAAGTACGATTTGGGATTACTAAAAATTCAAGTCACTGAATTTCTTTTTTCCTCTCAAGTAGTAGTCGAAAACGATTGAGCTTTGGTACACGTTGTAAACTCGGTACAACAGCGTAGACGAACGCCTGTTAGCGACTGACAGGAAGTTGAAAAGCACATAGAAGTGAGCGTTCCATACGGCTACAAAATCTTTCGGGTGCCCTTCCAGCAGGAACTTAAGCCCCGCAATCCAATCCAAAACAATACGGATAGGTAGTCGAACCATCATTTGTAGCGGAGTCCAGTTTTTGATGACCAGCATTAACCCGTTCCGGAAGTTGTAATAGGTCTTTCGTGGATTGCTTTTGTCGAGTGTGGCACCGCCAACATGATAAACCTGGCTGCTGGGAACGCATTGAACTTTATGCCCACTCCGATTCAGTCGCCAGCATAAATCAATCTCTTCCATGTGAGCGAAGAAGGTTTCATCAAATGCTCCCAATGAATGGAATAGTTGAGACCGAATCATCAGGCAAGCGCCAGTTGCCCAGAATACATTTCTGGTATCATCGTATTGGTGATGGTCTTCTTCTATGTCATTGAAAATTCTGCCGCGACAGAAAGGATAACCAAGTACATCGATGTACCCTCCAGCAGCACCAGCATATTCGAATTTTTGCTTTTCGCGATAGGAGAGAATCTTGGGTTGCACCGCTCCAACCTTTTTATCTTCGAAGGCGACAAGCAACGGAGTAAGCCACCCCTCAGTCACGTCAACATCTGAATTCAACAATACAAAGAACTCCGACTGTACTTGCTTAAGTGCAAAGTTGTAGCCTCCGCAGAATCCAAGATTGTTCGCTATCGAGATTACTTCTACTTCCTTATAACTTGATTTTACAAACGAGACGGAATCATCACTTGAATTGTTGTCGGCTACTATAATCTTAGCCTCAGGCGAGTGACGAATTACACTGGGTAGAAATTGTTCGAGCAGTTCTTTGCCATTGTAGTTGAGAATGACAACGGCAATACGATTCATCCCATCAGGTTGCTAAAGTCCATGCCTGGAATATTGGGCAACAACCCCTCAGTACTTTTTTTGAGCTCTTCCTTGGCCAGTACCTCAGCTTCTTCCATTGCCTTGTTAATCGCAGCTATGGTGAGATCCTGAATCAATACTTTATCATCAGCTTTTAAGATGGTAGGGTCAATATCCAGTTCAATCAACTGGCGTTTGCCATTTACGGTGGCCTTCACCATGCCGCCTCCCGACTCACCGGTAGTTTTTATCCTTGTCAAATTCTCCTGGGCTTCTCTCATCCGGGTTTGCACCTCTTTCATCTTGCCCATCATTATCATCATGTCCAGCATAACGCGAGTTTATTTTTATTGACGAATAGCAAAGTTAGGATATTTTAGTTTGCCTCACGATCTACATTCCTTTACGAAGTAGCGCAACTGATCCTG
>JBFWZR010000081.1:0-18499 GCA_050185175.1 Cyclobacteriaceae bacterium | reverse complement strand
ACGGGCGTAGTCCAGTGGATTTATGGAAAACTCTTGAGGAGTTTCCCACAAACCCACAGAATATTGTGATGACAACTGAAAATGAAATTGTCTAATTTAATGTCGTACTAAAAGTGGGGAGCTTACATTAGCGTGACGCTAAGGGTTGGCAGAAAAATCTCGTTGGCAAAGAACACCAACGAGGGCTAGGGGGTTTATCTTTTAAACGATTGGGTGTAGGTTGGCTTAAGGATACACCTATACAACAAGAAAAGCACCTAAAGCATTCTATTTTGCCTCAAATCAATTAGCGCCTCGAGTTCATCAAAAGTCTTATACAAAAGCACGGGAATGATCTCGGCTAGGAGATACGCCAAATATAAGCTAAACGAGATGTACACAGCAATTAGGAAAAAAATCAAAAACAGCTTCCAGCCAAAGTAATCAATAGTGGAAAAGTAAAGTATAGTTGCAATTGACCCTCTAATCAAGAGAAGAAACTCCTTTTCGATATTTGACTGAACACGTCCAATATTCTTTTGAAGCTTAACAAGATCCACTGACGAGATTGAGTTCCTTATTAATGTAAAGAGATCCAACCATGCATCTCGATCTGCACCTCCTTGCAAAATAAGTGCATTTTCAACTGATTTGAATCGTTCTTTTTGATAGCTGCGGAAGAAAGAAAATTTATAAATCTTTCTCCGAAGCTTAGTGCTCAAAATAAGATTGCCCAACTTAAACGAGATAAATGAAATAAAATCTGTAGCAAACCAAACTATAAAAAAAATACCAGCAGGTACAATAAACTCGCCATCAACAATGAATTTATATGCACCTCGATAGTCAAGGAAGTCAATCAGTTCATATTGATAATAGAAAGTCTTAAAAATATATGATGTGATGCCCGAAATAAAAACAATTGTAGTAATTCTCCTCAGCAGTGGTGAGATCTGATGATTTTTAAGTTCAGAAGCAAATGAAAGCATTTGAAAGAACATACCACTACTTGATTACATCCCAATTATTCCAATAATAGTCTATCGGGTTTTCTTTTGTACCAATATAGATCTCATCATTCCTTACTTTCAGAGTAACCCTAAACTTGTCGTAGCTCTTTACCTCCTTTATCGCGTTGGAGTGAATAAGTTCATCCACCTTATTTGCCGGTAGGATCACGGCCGACTTAATACCATCTGCATTATTCATGACAAAGACATAAAACACATTCCCTGTGTATTCTCTGGTGAGGGCCACTTTCCGTACATCGTATTCAAAAGTATTTGTTCCTGAAATATTGGCCGTTTTCACTTGCAACGAAAAAAGACGGTTGCTCTTCGTTGCAATTACATCCATGCCCACATCCACACTCATGATACTTGCATTGAAGCCGCGAAATAATAGCTCGGAAGTCACATAATGCTCACCCGCCTTGCCAATAAAGCCACCGCTCACTTTTTCTCTTTCAACTTTCTGCTTTTCTCTCTTTTGTTTAGACTCGATTTTGGTACGATTGGGATTGAGGCTAAAGGTAGCCGGGCTAGTCTTTATGAATGAAGCCTCCGTACCTAGCGCGTTCACCTCCGTTATCAACTGCGCATTCATTGATGCCTCAGGAGTTTTTCCTTCAGTCTTTAGATACCCTCTCTGCAAGGCCAATCTGGTGATCTCCTTGTAATGTAGAGGCGATTTGGATTCAGTCAACACTCTTAGCGCAGCGTTCTTAAATTTGTTCATTTAGCTTTTCTTCAATGTAACCTTTAATTATATTCCTATATTTTGTTTTTGTTGCCTTTGGAGCGTCTATTACATAGGTTAAAGCCCTCTCCAGTTCTGCCTTATTAAGATTAGAGACATACCATTTTATATTTTCTAAAGTGAAAGAACGCCTCTCATTAAATAATCCTTCCGTTTGATCTCTAAAATTTGACTTGAGCCCAGTCCAAATAACAGAATCAAATGATTTCTCGTGTGCCCAACTCTCAATTCTTTGGAGATCATCATGGGAAGAAAATGCCGAACGTGTGACCGAAATTAAATCTACAAATCCAATTCTATCAACAGTGGGCATACCTTCTCTGTCTCGCAAATTTTCCATTGCTACCATCAATTCTGTATCAAGGCTTTCTGCCCAGTAGGTATTGATTAGATCAGCTTCTGGGAATACTATAAGTGTAAGCCTTTTGTTATGAGAAATTCTTGCAAATTCAATGGGGAGTCTTGGCCCATCTTCACACCAGCCATTGTTACCTATTGATTTATTAATTCGTAATTGCCTTGGGTCATAAACTAAAGAACCCCAACCGAGAACAGCAATTTTCATAAGGTCCAGTTAATTTTATTAAACTCATTTAACATCTTCTTCCCGTTTATTTTGTCCACTGAGTAGATGAACCAAATTGAACCAAGCAACCAATCTTGAAATGCATTGAAATCGCGTTTTAGTTTTCTCCTCTTTGTCCAGGCTTTTAAATGATTTTGCGGGCCATGCTTCTTAGAAAAATATAGATGTGTAAGAATTTCCCTTCGGTAACGTTTTGAAACATGTACCCCATGCGTTATAGTTAACCCTGTAACATATTGCTTCATACCTCTTTTGGAAAACAAAGTCTTCTTGTCATTGACAAAGAAACCCTCCTCAGCAATAATCCGCCTGATGAAATCAATATTTGGAAGATCCAATAAGTTGTCTGCTGAAAATGTCAGATCATCTGCATAACGAGAATAGTTGAACCTATTAGCTTTTGATAATCCAGTCAATCGTTTATCTAAATTGGTGGCCGCAATATTGGAAAGCATTGGACTTGTTGGTGAGCCTTGAGGTAATACTGGCGGTCTCTTCTCGTAAAAGTACTTTAGTTTGGTTTTTTCTTCTTCATCAAACCGATCCCAGTATTCCTTTCTATGATGTGAGGTGGTCAATTTCGCTAAGTCAACCGCGAGGTTTGGCAAATAACCCATTGAGGCGAATATTTTAAACACTTGTTTCTCAGTTATTGTATCATAAAATTTTAGAAGATCAACCTTCATGATGTATTTGGCCTTTTCATGAACCTTTGCATTTGATACAATTGAGTAATTTTTTCTAAAGCCACAACACGCCACATTTAAAGGGTACTTTGACAATATATTTTCAAGAATCCAATTTTGAATAAATTTTAATTCCTTGTCTGGAGTCATAAGCTCCCTAAACCCGCCACTTCTCTTCATTAGTTTGAAATAGCCGTATTTATTGTATCTAAAATAAATACAATTACGAATGGGCTTAGGGTTCCCTTTCCTTATGTCCCACAGATAGTGCACTATCCCGTTTGAAAGGATAACAAATTTAGCCTCTACTGTTTTGGCATATTTGCGTGCTTGTTCTTTTGCCGCCAGCGGATGAATACTTTCCTTTTTGGCTTCAAGTACGCATACTGGCTTGCCATTTGAATCGACCAAAAGGAAGTCTAGAGAACCGTTCTTTGTCTTCTCATAATCCTGACCCCATTCATCAATCGTCTTTTGTGTGATCTTGACCTTATTCTCAAGGAGGATATTAGCAGACCCGTTTTCATCATCAAAAAACCGCCATCCCGCTTCTTTCAGAAGGTCGTTGATTCTTACGCGGGCCAGGGCTTCGTTTTTCATTGGAGGAAATGGAAGCCTAATTTACAAGGTTCCTTTGATTTTCCCACTCAAACCCACGCCATCTTCAGGCACACAAATTGTGCTATACGTTGAATAAATCAAAGGATCAAGTCAATTGCCCTCGGATAAGAAAAGTGAGTCCAGTGCCTTTATTTGTATTTGAAAACACAGATTTTTATGACTCAGATTTGAATTGATCTGGTCTATTTGATCAACGACATATTTTGAATTTACTCCATCATCAAATAATAGCGGATCATAGTATTGTCTCACGATCAAAGACAATGAACACATTGAGTCTCTTCTACAATCGAAAGTTGAATAAACTGAATTATAGCTATCGCTAATCTTCCGACTTCTGATTCTGTTCAATCGAGTCTCAAAATCGATGGCATTAATTCGTACGCTAGCGTCTTGGGCCTTCACGAGATGTATCAATCGATAATAGATCGTATCCTTTGTGCTAAAAAGGACTGTGTCGATTTTATTTGTTTTAGCCACCCTAACCTTGGTGTTTGTATAGTTTATCAGGTCAAACAAACTGACTGAATAATTCATGAATGACCTTTTGATATCAGCGGGAAGCGTAAGAAAGTTCTCAGACTCTCGTTGACTTTCAAAATGAGACTGCTGCCACTTGAACACGAGCAACTGAAACATTGAGGTCAATGCAATAGTAATACCTGTTACCAAAATCGGACTCATTGCCTTTTCTGACCTTTTAAATATTCTCTTTTGAAACGGAGTGACCTTAATCATTGAGAATGCCTTCAGAATTAAGACCTTTTATAATTATTACAGATTCATGCTTTTTGTTCAACTTAAACTGATCAATTTTCATAACAGATTTATCTTCATTGAATTGATATATCTGAAGGAATTTCCCTCCGTAGTCAAACTCGATAGTTTCATCAGCATTGACTTTATTAAACTCCTTGGGTAGGGTAAGGCACTGACAGCAATTTTCGTTTGCACATGATTTACATACTCCACACTCCTGATTATCGCTAAACATATAGTAAAAGGTCTGTCCCGTCCTGTTTCGAAGTATGTTCACACCACCTTCAACCACATCGGGCTGCGCTATGCCTAGTTGAGAGACCAATAGCAGTGATATTGAAATAGTTAACGCCTTCATATTCCTAATAGGTTTTAATAAATTATATCTTTTGATGTACTCGGTTATTGTCAGTATCACTTCGGCTTAGTGTAAAGATTGAACAAGGGAATATCAACTGTCAAACCAATATTCCATCTCAGGTCAGAACTTTGTATCGTAGCTGATGGTTGCCCAGAGTTGGGATCGCTTTGAATCTTCCGAAGAGCAGGTCCAAGTTGAGCGCCCATGTTGAAGGCCAAGGGGGTATTCCCGAGCCGTCCCAGTACCAAATAGGCACCTGGAGCTAGAATATTTTGAAAAGTCAACTCAGGCAATGGGTCCAGATTAACCGAACCATCGTCAGTGCTATGGCGGTAGGTAGCGATAGCGCCAAGATCAACAACCGACAAAAACAGGCTCAGCGCTCCGATCGCCTTTGCACTAGTTGATCCGCTTAGCGCAACCCCTACCGGCAGGTGGGCACCTGCAATCATAGCCTTTTCATGATTAACTTCTTGCCCGTAGCTGAAACCTACATATCCATTCACTGTGATGTTAAATTTCGACTCCGCTTTGATTAAAGAACTACCGGGGGGAAGTGCCACACTCTTCATGATCGCCTTTACCTCATCTGCCGATTCCGCTTGTGCGATCGCGGCCATGAACGTACCATACTTTAAGATCTGTTCCTTGAGACCCGGTGTGATGTTAATCTCACTAAGCAGTTGCTTGAAGTACTTGTCAATTGAGTCGCAGAGTTCCTTCTTTTTTTCCTTACTGGAGAGGTCGCCCCATTCGGGCAGCTTCAAAATATCCATAATCCTCTGAGCCTCGATGTCCACGGGATTATTCGCGGATGTGTTTTCCACATACTTAATCAGCATGTCCCGCTCGGTAGTTGCCCGATCCTTGCCCGCTAGGTCTGAATACGCCAACAACGCAGCAACTACGGCAGCACTATAGTTCTTTTCGTTTACGTATTTGTAGATATCCGCACCGGTCCGAAGCAGTTTCAAGTATTGGGTAGTTTGGTTGTCGTACCATGTTTTGTCGTAGTCAATTCCGAATTGATGAAGAAGGTTCGTGACCTTAGTGACCTCTTCAATGAAAGTAATTGACGAAACAAAAAAGCTGTGATAGGTTTCATAGCCAACCGTTTCACCTTTGCCTTTCTTATCCTGAATCGCATTCAACTTTGAGGCGGTTGCGCTGAAGTTGGTATGCAATTCGCGGTAGTAATTCACAATCTGCATCATCTTAGTTTCTGAGTTCCGAAAGTCTTTCAAGGCTTGTTGAAACGTTTTTGGGCCTGCCTTTGTCTGGAACTGGATATTTTCACTTTGGGCATAAATCAGGCCCAGAAAGATGTTTCTTTCAAGCGTATTACTAAAAATATTAACAAGGACTCTGTCGGGATCAACCCAAGCAATTCCCTCTTCCCTCGATCTCACGCTTTGTGCAAGGATCGCAGCAAGTTTGAGGGACGAGTAAACGTTGTCATTCAACTTCGGATTTTTGAAATCCCCCAAATCAGCAAGCACGTCAGCCGGGTGCGTACCACTTGATAGGCTGCTTACGACAGTTAAGGCTTTGACTCCCAATTCGACTTCCGGATACTTTTCGAACAGTTTCTTAAACCGTTCGCTTTCCAGAAGCGTATGTATGGAGACTGGCAGGTTAGCAATGTCTTTTCTAAACGCTTCCTTAAACGCCTGCATCAGGTAGGGATACTGAAAGGGCTCCGTGCTGACGATGAAGTCCTTGGTAGTTGGAAATAGCTGCACGAAATCTTCATTCTCCTTTTTTTCAAGAAATTCCTTAAAGCGCTGAAAGAACAAGATGTTAATTTCCTCGTTAGCCCTTTCGACAAGGAATTGAGTAATACCGTCAGCAATTGTGGTTACGTTGAGGCCGGCAATACTAGTCATAGTCCCAGCAGTTGTGGACGATTGCTCGGCTTGCAAATTAATGGCAGGTAAACGAATAAAGGGATTATTAGAGAAATGAGCTTGAACTTGATTGTAGGTTCCACCACCCGAATAATTGGCAAGTATTCTCGCGGCCTCTTGACTATTTGCGACAGGAAAGATTAATGCATTACTGTCTGGGACTAATACCGGATTAAGGAGCGCCAACTTTATGGCGTCATCTACCATGTACTGAGCTGACAACTTAGTACTCGAAAGCAGAAAACAGATGATTGCGGTAAAAACTATACGATTCATATGCCAATTAGATTTAACGGATTGATAATCTTTCCAAAAGAAGCCGGTGTAGCTGTGGCAATTAATTCGCGTTTAAGTTCGGAAGCCTTAAAAGTAGGGTTGTCGCTTCTCCTGTGTTCCAGAATCAGGCAAGCTACTGCAGCAACGAATGGTACGGCCTGACTTGACCCTGAAAGAGGGGCATAACCGGACTTAACATAAGTTGATAGTATGGCCTCTCCAGGCGCAAAAATTTCGGTTTGTGGAACGTTAATAGAATCGGGCAGTGGTAGAAGACCGCGAGTCGTCCCACCTACCGAGAGGGTTGAATCTGTCTTGTAGCGCGCGGGGTACAGAATATCAGGGCCGTTTGTACCGTCTTTATTTCCAGAGGCACACACGACTAAAATATGCCTATCACTTGCTAACTTAATTGCGTCTTGAAGATTTTTTTTAGAGGCCTCGAATCCAGCACTAATTGAGATAATGTCCACTTTTTGCTGCAAGGCCCAATCGATACCCAGTGCCAGGTAGTCTATGCTGTCTCCAAAAATATCATGGGTGATCTTGCCGAAAAAGAAATCCGAATTAAATGCAAGTCCTGTAATACCAAATCCATTATTACTTCCTTTGATAATACCCGTAACATGAGTCCCGTGTCCCACATTATCCAGTATTCCGGAAGTGCTGTTTGTTAAATCTCTGGTATGCGCTTGTTCAATGATTAGGTCTGGATGAGGAATTGCAAGTCCAGAATCAAGTACAGCAATGCGGATACCTCTCCCAGTGAGTCCTCGACTCCACAAATCCGAGATGTTAAAGTCGCTTAACCACCAAAACTTAGACTTGTCAAATGGTTGAGCAGTTATCGAAAGTGGAGTGTCTGATTTTTGTATCTGTAACCCCCCACTCCAATAATAATTATCGGCAATGTTCCGATACCACTCGTTGTTACCTTCATACCAGTCTCCCTGAAAAATTTTCTCCTCCACCTCAATTTCACTTCCGGGGGCCAGGTATTGATAGCACGGTGCGTTCACGCTTGGTTTCCCTACTCGCACGTTTAGGTATCTGGTAACTGTGACTTTCATCTAACCTACCCTGTTAATTTTTGGTAGACTGGCTTGATTTGATGCGGATGCCACCGTGGTCTTTGGTGCAGATGTCTGAACGGACGCTCTTAACTTCATCAGTTTATTAAGCAAATCATACCAGAAAGGTGCACCTAGTGAAAGTGCCAAGGCCGTCAATATCCACCCAATTATGCTTGACCAACCATTGAATCCAATGATTTTGCATTCTTCACAATGGCAGTTTTTCTTACACTCCTTTCGCCAGCCAAGGGCAAGCAAATCATTGGCGTCTTGAATATCACTCTTAATTAGATCATCAACGGCATTTTCTAAAGAGTCAAGTCTCTTGCGCTTTTTCTCATATTGGGCTTGTGCTTCATATTTTGATTTCTGTATTTCAATTGAATCTGCATTGTTCGCCTCAGTTCTGTCTCTTAAATCTTTATCAAGTTTTTCTTGTCTCTGCCTGAGCTCCTCCAAAAGCGCAGGATGCTCCTTAACATAAGCACTTGCCTGTTGTACCAACTGCTCACGCACTTTGGGGTCTTTAGAAAGTTTTTGAACAATTTGAATTGAGTCGACATTAAACATAACTGCGATGACCATTCCGACAAAAAATAAGCTCACTTGGCTATATTTCTTGTACCATCCAGTGGCTCTTTCCATTGTCTCATCAAACCACTGTTCCAACATTTCTTTAAACTTCTCAACATCACCCTGTGCATCCACCCATAGTCCTGAAAGAAGTCTTTTCGTGGTTGAATCAATTTTAATTTTACTTGGCGAATCGTTTTCTGTTGATTTAACGGAAGTAATATTTACAGTTCCAGATCCAATTGTACTCTCAATCAGGCCGCGTTGATCGGACCCAGCCTTTACGTCAGGTCCTCTTAGCAAATCAATGAGTGTTGCAGAAAAATTAGATGCCTTGAGATAGGAAGGCTTATTATGCCATTTATCCTCAGCAAGATTCTTTACGAGCGGGTGTTCATAAAATTGTTCAGAAAGGGACTCTTTTGGCACTCCACTGATCCATGTTAAAAGCCGAATCCATCCCATTAGCCTATCCGTTGCAGCAAAACCTGAGTGACTGGTGTCTTTATGAGTGGAGTCCAGCATTCTAACAATTGCCTTCTCAAGAATCTTAGCACGAAAAGAAAGCTTGGTGGCAATGATCTCCTGAATAAGCGAAGCAAGTAAACTATAGAGCAGGTAAATGAATACCAATCCAATTACAACATCCAATGCTACGGATCCAGTCATGTTATGTCCCTTACCGCCTACTCTTCTTTGGATTTTCGGCTGACTCCTTTTTCAAATAAAATTATTTGGCGCTTGACTAAACTCCCCATCAATGTAACGCTTAAAGTTAGCGTCCTATGGCACAAATTAGCGATGCAATCGCAACAGGAGATGGACAACATAGACAGGACATTGAGAGATTAGGATAGATTAAAGCCGTGATGAATTTGCAAAATCTGATTGAGATTTTCACTACAGATAAGGGCATTGAGCTCTTGGATAGACGGACTTTTCCTAATTATCTGGGTTTCTGTAACGGGAGGGCAATATTATTTTTTTGAGATTTTTTCAGCAAGTATGTATGCACCGTACGTTAAGGATTAACTTATTTAGGAAAACTTACGTGGAACTTACACGAACTCTAGTCTTTAGTGTTTAGTCTTAAGTCCTTAGTTAGTCTTTAGTAGCCGCCCCGGTGTCGGTCCACTTGTCGTGCCAGCCGCGGCTGAGGTAGGTAGGGCTCGGACCAACTCTATGCGATTCGTTTCTGAATAATCAGCTGCAATCAGTGTTTTGTTTTTTCCTTTTGTTCCTGTTTCTGGTAGAATTCCGGCAACTCTGCGCTGCGTTTAATGATCGCCTGATCCGGGTGGAAATAGGGATTTTGATAACGGTTGATCACAAAGCTCAACCCCCCTTCCACTACCCACACGATATCATCATATCGGATGTTGAAGTAGTCACGGCCCCGGTACAGGTGTAGCACATAACCCAAGGCCCGGCTTCGCAGTGGCCGGCCTTCCGCATACAAGTGTACGTTGAAGCGATAGTCTTTCGTGCGCTGGAACAAATCCAGATTACCAAGAATGTATTCGTACTCCAGGCGGAGGCGATACTCCCACAGTGGACTTATCCAGTATGTGTTGTTATCGTTGCCGATCACACGCACCTCGCGTCCAAAGGGATTGCGAAAAGCATGGGTAAGTACTTGCGTAAACCCAACAAGTCGGTTCTGGCCGTAGCGCTGTTTTTGGGCATCCAAAAACGAGAAGGGACCAAACCAATTGCCATCGCGCTGGTAGCCAAGATTGGTGGAGACCAAGGTGCCACCTGGGCTGAAGTAGTTGTAAGTAAGAGAAGGTTGCAACACATTGGTAGAAAAATCTCCTTGTATATAACTGTTCCTCCCGATAAGGGAATCTTGCACGGAGGCATAGCTGGAGATGGGTTGCCCGTTGCTATAGTGCATGGCCACAAAAGAGAATGACAAAGCGTGAAATGGCTTCCTGAATGAATAGAAACTGCGCTGCTCTTGCTCCTTTGTCCTACCCCGCCCCTCCGTGAGTGGAATGCGTGTGAAGTTATCCCACAATACCTTGTCGAAGACGAACCCTACTTTCTGGTTGGTAGGCACCAGGTTGCTTGAGTTGTCGCGGGTCATCCTTACACCCGGAGCGTATTTAAAGGAGATACGGGAAGTTTGCATCCAGTGTTTGTTGCCCCTCCTACCCTGCGCGAGGATGAAGTTCATGTCAGTTACACCTTCGAGGATGTAGCCATTTACTCCTTCGCCAAATCGCAGGGGCACGGGTCGCTCAATGGCGGAAGTGTGAATGGCACCAACATATGACACGGGCTGGTTGGCATTGACAAACTGTTGCATAGCGCTGTACACGGTCGAGTCGGGCAGGTTGTCAAATGCGGATATCGTGTACCTGCCAAAAGGAAAGGAGACCTGAGCGACCGTCATCGCAGGCATAAGAAAGAATATCAAATACTTTATCATTGTGGCACGATCAGGTTACCGATGGTTTGCATCACATGCTGGTTATGGTTTTTCCGTAGTGACTTCTTCATGGCATCGAGTGCTACCTCCGACAACTGCCAGCCGAGTGGATATACAGGCGTATAGTTGGTGCCTCTATGGGCGAGGTTCACCGTATCCAACTTAATTTTGTGATAGCGATGACCGAAATTTCTTTTGTTCAGTTCATCAGCTGCCGTGGTGTTGCCCACCCAATTGGTGTAAAGTGCTTTGAGGGGTGCCATCAACTCAAAAAGGTTTCTGGCTTCTGAGGCGGTGCTGTCGACAGCCACACCGTTGTCCAGTGACAGCAGGTGTATTTCGATCTTATTATATATTGTGTCTTGCATATCCCTGAGAGTGGTCTCCGCCACGCGGGCTACCTGTGCGGCAGTGCCTGCTCCTGCGTTTTCTTTCATTCCACCATCCATAAAATGAAAGTTGGTGTTGGTGCCGTTCTCGATATGTCCTGCCGGGCTGATGAACGGAAAGCGCGCACTTATAAAGGCGGCTGAACTAAGGTGCAGGTCTCGGCCGGGTGGAATCAGGTCGCGAACCAGTGTTACCGATGGAAAATCCCTCTCCGCAAGGGTCACCGGAGCAGCGATACCCTTGTAGCCTTCTTCCACATGGTAGGTGTTGGCCAACAGCAAGGGTATTTCGAAGTCGCTATCTTCTTCCCAAATGACGGAGAAGGGACCATCATAAGAAGCCTGGAGGCTTTGGCGTATGTGATGACTCCATATCTCCTCCTGCAGCACAGCCCGGTCCCGATCGGAATAAATGTGAAAGGTGCTGAAGAAAAAGTCACGTCCAAACATGCCGATCAACACGGGCGAGAGAAAATCGTGATTATAAAACGCGCTCAGTGTGGCCGGGGTCAGGGGCTGTTTGCTTTTGCGAATGGCACAAAGTACAGAGGCACCGATTGTTCCTCCTGATGCACCTGAATACGCCAGCACATGATGCTGGAAGCCGCGGGTGCCATCGGCAGTCGTCATTTCTTCCAGGCTAGCGACTGCAAGGCTGGTCCACGCAGAGGCACGAATGCCGCCACCATAGGCATTGACAATAAATACAGGATATGGTTTTCCTTTTGGCCAGTTGGCGATTTCTTCGGACCGGTGCTCCAGCCATTGTGTGATGTGCTGCTCCATCGTGCGCTGGTTGCGTGTGGCCTTGATCGTGCGTACATCATGAAAATCATTCTCCCACATCATCGCTACTATCAGGGCGGCAAGAATGAAAAATCCAGCAATTGTAATGTTCAGGTTCTTGCCCATGAGTATAAGCCAGGCAAAAAAGAGTGTATAAAAAAGCAACCCACATAACAGCACCGACACCGTAGATACCTGTGCCAGCACGTTGGTGGATTGTGCCAACAGGTGGGGAAAGAAATTCAGAACGATAAATACCATCGCCATCGCGCAGGCGGTAAACATTACCATAGGTGCTACCTCGACCTTCTGCCATCGGGCAAGCACCGTTAGGCGGTTGAGCCCAAGATGTCTGCGGATGCTGACGAAAACGGCAAACGCAATGGCAAGCAGAAAAAGATCAGCAGAGAGCCATCCCAGATCGGTGGGGTAATAGTTATTGAAGCCTGCGAACAGCACGACCAGCAAAGGAAACAAAATCAGGATAGTATTGAAGAAATTCCTCCAGCCTGCAGACTGCTGATAAAGGTTGTCGATCAGGTTCACATGAAAGATCAATCCAAAAGCAATAGCACTTAGCAGCAGCCAATAGTGTGGATTGAAGAAGTCAATCCAGATGTCCACTTCGAATTTGTCCAATGCGTTGAGTATCGCACAGGCAGGGATAAGGAAGGTGAATACACCCAACAGGCGGGCCACATCTGACTCTTGTTGGTAGCGGGTGTCTCCATCACTGACCTGCTGATAGTTGAAGGTTCCAAAAAACACATCGCGCCAGGATACCTTGCCTCCACAATTTGCTTTGTAAATAAACTTAGGCAAATGCCAGAAGGCCGCGGCCAGCACGGCCAGAATGGAGATAAATATGCCGGGGCCGGCCATGTCTGCGTTGAGGTTGGCCAGCAGGTCAATGCCCTGGTCGGCATGCCATAGCGCAGCATACATCACCAGCAACGAAAAGGTGATCACACGGTACGTCCACAAGATCCGAAGCAGGTTGGCGAGAAATGCAGAGAGTGCTCTCATAGCATGTCGAGTCTTTGTAAAACAAAATCACGGCCATTCCGATAAAACAGATCTTCTGAAAAAGTTTTGATGGCAAAACCACCGGGTAACGCGAGACCACAGGAGTCAGCAAAATCTTCAAGTCGTTTTTCAAACAACTCCTTGAAATAGACCAGCTCATCCACCTTTTCACAGGTAGAGAGCGGGTTGATCATGCCATCATAGTCTGAGCCAATGCAAACCTGTTTCAATGCGCGGTTCACATCATATCCAGCGTTCTGTGCCACACGAATCAGGTGTACAACATGTGCCATAAAGTGTCGCAGGTGATACTCTGCCAGGTCGGGGTCGACCACACCACCCTGTCGCACGGTGTCGAGTAGCATGCACTTGCCATCATCAAAAGCTGAGCCAGTGGGACCGGTAAAGAAGAAGGTCTCTTCTTTGTTGGAAAGGTATTCCGTTTCAATCGCATAGGTGTCGTCATCCTGATCACCCTGTGGGTTATCATAACCAAGGATGCGCTTGTCAAGCGAAAGACCTATCATTCCTCCTGATTGCAGAATCGCCATGATGTCTTCGTCATACAGGTTAATGCTTGAGGGATTGAAGGCAGGCTCAATACCGGAGCTGCAGGCGGTAATGGGTTTGCCAATCCAAACTTTTGTGTAACCGTTCTTTTTGTCCTTACGGTATTTCTGGAAGTATTTGGGAATTTCTGATGTTCTGATACCCGTAAAACCAGCATGTGTGCAAATAAGCGGTTGATTGATATTTTGAAAAGCAGGGCTTCTGCGGAGGTTATAGAGTTGGGTTCTGGCGCCCAGGCTCATGTGCTTGATGTCAATGAGGATATTTTTTTGATAGCAATGTTCAACAACCTTGGCACCATTAGAAGAAAGTCCGAAGCCTGTGGGTCGGAAGTCGGGGTCATTGATAAACTGCATCCCATAGGCATGATTGCTCAGCGGATACTGTTCCATGTGGGTGAGGTTGATGGTGAGCAGCGGCACTCGGGTGGCCAGGTCGTCAATATTATCGAGTATCTCTTGCGGTCTTAACCGGCTAAGCGAAGACGAAAAAGAATGACAGCCCTCTACAGAAAAAACCACGTAAATCGTATCGGACTTGCTTTCATCGTAGTCCGCCCTTTTCCAAAGCGGCACCACCTTTTTGTCGTTGATGCCAAACTGTGCAGGGTCGAGGAGTGTTTTGAGATCATCGTTGACTAACAGATCGTAAGGCTTAAGTGTGCCATTGATGATTTTGGTGATTTTGTCATAATGAATGTACCGGCTCAAGCCTTTCTTGGTCGACTGTCCCAGAATCAGTTTGTTGTCCAAAATCTTTTTTTCCGGGGCATAAAGCGCCACGCAAACCAGGCGGCATTCGTTCCACCACAGCTGGTTGAGATTGCCTTGCGATCGCAGAATGTATTTGAATTCCGTACACCAATTGAGGATGTCTGGTATGGCGCTGGTGTCCAGGTTTTGCCATGGGCTGAACTTGTCAGGAGGATCGCTGAACAGGCTTTTCATGGACGGATGAATGTGAAAGTCGAAGAATGGCATAACAGATAGTTTTAATGTTGGTATTTATGGGAACTAAATGAAATCCGGTGCAGGTAAGAAAGTTGAAAAGTTTTTTCCTATAATTCGAATGAATTCGTAAAAACATAGGCAGTATTGGGAGGGAGCATTGATGCCTCAGGCACAAGGTCATTACTAAGACTTAACTCTATTGGAGAACTTACGCGGAACTTACACCGTAACTCTAGTTTTGAGTTGTGAATTGTGAGTTACTTACTGGTTCCCACCCAGGTGTCGGTCCGCCTTGTCGTGCCAGCCGCGGTTGCTGCTGAGGTAGGAAAAGGCTTCAAAAGGAACGCACCATGTCAGGGCGCGTCTGAAGATTGTCCCCGTGACAGGGTCATGCACATCATATCAGACCATTCGAGTAACGCACTGCGTGAAATTACTACCCGAGGTAGGATTTCAACGCTCCTGCTCTGCCGGCACTGCGCAGCTTGCGTGTAGCGCGTTCTTTGATTTGTCTTACTCGCTCTGTGGTGAGCTCGAACTCGCTGCTGATGGCATGCAGCGACAGGGCATGACCGCCAGACAACCCATAGTACATGGAGAGGACCTGCGCCTCACGTGCCGTCAGGGTAGACAGCGCGCGTTGCACCTCTTCTACCAGGGAGCTGCGCATGAGGTCGGAGTCGGGAGAGATTGAATTTTCGTCTGGCATCAGGTCAATCAAGTTGCCTGCATCGCCATCACTTCTGAGCGGAGCGTCCATAGATATTTTGCGTCCCTGGTGAGCCAGCAGTGATTCGATGTTGGCCGCTGAGATCTCCATCACCTCACTCAGTTCTTCGTTTGTTGGTTCTCGTTGGTGCTTCTGTTCAAGGTCGGCAAAGCTCTGGTTGACTTTGTGCAATGCACCAATCCTATTGAGTGGCAATCTGACGATGCGTGAATTTTCTGCCAGCGCCTGAAGGATACACTGGCGTATCCACCACACCGCGTAGGAGATGAACTTGAAGCCACGTGTTTCATCGAAGCGGGTGGCGGCTTTGATCAGTCCCAGGTTGCCTTCATTGATGAGGTCGCTCAGGGTCATTTCGCTGTGATGGTATTGTTTGGCTACGGACACCACAAAGCGCAGGTTGGCGTTCACCAGTTTGGTCAGCGCTGCGTCATCGCCTCCGCGGATGCGTTGTGCCAGGTTTACCTCGTCTTCCACGGTGATCAGGGGTATCTTGGCGATTTCGGAGAGGTACTTGTCCAGGGACTGCGTCTCGCGGTTGGTGATTCTATGGGTGATTTTCAATTGTCTCATAACGGTGATTAAGGTGAACAACAGTTTACGTACAGTGGGCCATCAAATCGCCAGATCGGGTCACATTCCCGAGTGGTTTGCGATAGTGATAGTGCCGAAATAAGTGAGGATACTGCTAATGCAGGCGAGAAAAGGCCGCTAAGAGAGTGACAACAGGTCCATTCTGTGTAAGGTACGGAAAAGAAAGGAGAATGAGGGGGTTATTGTTGTTTGCGTGCGGATGTTTGTCATTTCTTTTTGGTTGTTGGGGTTGCATGCTACTGAGGTGTTTGTACTGCGGTCAGTCTCCATTTCTTTCAGGATTGCATGCTTTCAGCATTGCAATGGAGTGGAGTCAGTATAATCGTAGCTTCCAGCGCGCTAGTTGTTTTGAATGATGGGACTGGACTAAAGACTAGGGACTAGTGACTATAAACTAAAGACTAAAGACTACTTCTTCCTACGAACCTGATCACGGATCCGAGGCCGCTATGGAAAGGGCCTTCTTTGAGGTTGAGGACTTGCTCTTCCAATTGAAGCACCTCGTAATTCTGAAAGTCTGAGCGGATTTCTTCTATTGAGAATAGTTGTGCGAGCTCTGAGGGTCCGCCTACCTGTGGGTTTTTCAACTTGTATTCAAGATGATTTTTGCTGAAGGCTTCGAAGATAATGACGCCACCTTTGCGCAGGAGCTTGTCCAGCATGCGGTGATACTGTGACTTGATGTCCGCGGGAAAGTGTGCGTAGATCAGCGCGATGGCATCGAACTGATTTTCCTCGTAAGCAAGTGACGGCAACTCCCCTACCTGATAGTCGATGGACACACCTTTGCTCTCCGCCAGTTGCATGGCTTTCTTCTTCCCCAGTGCGCTGATGTCGAAGGCGTGAACTTCCCAACCTAATGTGGCTGCGTACACCGCATTGCGGCCTTCGCCTTCAGCAGGAAGTAATATTTTTCCTGGGTTCAGCCTGTCGAGTTGTTCTTTGAAGTATTCGTTGGGTTCGTCTCCAAAGGCGTAACCTTCTTTGCTGTATCGGTCTTCCCAATGTTTGAGCCAATCGTTCACTTCTTTTAATTTTGAATTTTGAATATTGAATTTTTAGTGTTTATTCTCAACTCCTAAATTCTGTCTTCTTGTCTTCTCATTCAATTTTCATTACCCTACAGGGTGTGAGGTAGGGATTGTCAAAGGTGACGAGATCTCCTGCTTTCTTGCCGGGGATGGGGAACAGTCGCGCGGACAGGGCTTTGTTCGTGTATTTGAGCGAAAGCGCTGCTACGTCCACCAGCAAGTTCTCAATGTCAGTGATGGTTGTTTCACCGGGCAAGGGCACTACGTCTAATCCTGTACCGGAGACGGAAGAGTACAATAACAATTCTTGAACCGTGAACCTCCCCTCACTGGCACGTTGAGCCAGCACCTTATCTTCTATCACGGGAAGCATGAGTCCGGAGTAGCCACAGCGCTTTACATCCACGCTCTTGAGCACTCCTGTAATCATCGCGCAGGCGCTCAAGGTAGATGCGCTGCCGAAAGGGCGGCCGGTCATCGTTTCAATGGCCTCACCAATGCTGGCATCCAGCCCAGGCGCGGTAGAGGTATCAATGCCATCATATTTCCAGCCAGACGATCTGGACAGGTCAGTCGCCACCTTCTCAATGGGCTTTAATACTTTCTCCAATTCCAACTTGAGGTTTTCCTCATATCTGTCCTCCGGACCTTTTGCAAATACACTCTTCAATATGTTAGGTGACTCAATGCCAATCCCAAAGCTGTTTACACCCTCATGAAAGGCTACAGGAAAAAAGGGGATGTTTGCCGGACAATTCCCAGCAGCGGCAAACCTGAAGTTGCCTTCCCCTCCTTCCGTATCAGCCAGCGTAGCGATGACTAATGCAGACTGGTGAACACCCATACCAGAAATTCCGTTGGCCTCGCTGGCGATAGTGATGCTGAAGTTGATATGTTGTGTGGTGTTCACCAACTTCAACGCCCATGGAGAAACGTCAGTACCCTTGTAGTTCTCGGGGATGATCGAGCCGATGGCAAGGATCACTCCGTTCTCATCCAGCATTTTGTCAATCGTTGCAAGAGGTGTGAGTGAGTTGTCATACGAAGTGCCATTCAGGTATTGATGGAAGGGTTGCGTGGAGATACGCAGGGTCTGCACCACATAACCCTTGTCGGTGAAGGTTTTTTGCGCTTGCTTTAGAAATGTGATGGCCTGGTGTATGCTGGCGGTGTCGTTGAGGTTTTTCATTGTCACGCCCGCGGTGATGGTGCGGATGGCGAAGTTGTTGGGCTGGGCGTTCGCACCTAAGGCGATTAAAAGGCTAAATGCTATTGTTCGGATCACTGAATTAGTTTTGAGTTTTGAGTTATTAGTCTTGAGTTGTGAGTGTTGAGTTTTGAGTGAGTCAGTCCAATATCTTATGTCTTACTGCCTAGATCTGTCGTTCGATTATGATCGATCCAGTAGCC
>JBFWZR010000080.1:0-18542 GCA_050185175.1 Cyclobacteriaceae bacterium | reverse complement strand
ACAAGTGCTCTAAGTGCACGCATGTCGGTAGTGCTCACAGAAAGCAAAGCAATTCGTTATTTCGGATCAACAAATGTTGTCGGCAAAGACATTCATTACGAAACCGATCAGCAGTCGTTCATCTTTCATGTGTCAGGTGTCATTAAAGACCTTCCGCAACAATCACATTTCAAAGCTGACTTCCTTGCTTCGTTTCACTCTCTTGAGCAGGTAATGCCATGGTATAACAGTTGGTACTATCCGCAGATGCAAACCTACCTTCTTGCGAAGGAAGGAAGCAGCAAAGCTGATCTCGAAACGCAACTCAATTTAGAAGCGAGGAAGATACATCCCAATCGTATAATTGAGGGTGAACGGACTTACTACTTGCAGCAAATCACGGACATCCACCTGAATTCCAACCTAGAGCAAGAATGGGAAGCAAATTCGAGTATGGGAACTGTTTACCTTTTTATCACTATTGCTTTGTTTATGCTCATCATTGCATCAATCAATTTCATGAATTTGTCCACCGCCCAAGCAGCAACAAGAGCAAAGGAAGTTGGACTTCGCAAAACAATGGGAGCTTTCAAGGTTCAGTTGGTACTTCAGTTCTTAGGCGAGGCCATTGTGATCACAGCATTTTCTTTTGCCATCGGCTTTGCGTTGGCCGAGTGGGTTCTTTTGGGTGGCTTGAATGAAATTATTGGGCGACATCTTACGCTTGACTTTATCTATTCAAACTACTGGTTAGGCTTCACTTTACTTTCGGTAACTGTAATTGGTATTTGCTCCGGACTTTATCCAGCTTTTTTTCTTTCTGGGTTCAGACCAGTTAATACCCTGAAAGGTGTAAGTGCGCAACCAGGTCGGGGATTAGGGCTTCGATCGAGCCTGGTAGTCATTCAATTTGTTACATCATCAGTCATCCTGATTTTTACTTGGATCGTACTCGATCAAAATTCGTTTATGGTAAATGTGGATCCGGGATTCAATAAGGACCACGTTGTCGCGATTCACCTAAATGATGATGAGGCACAGCGGAAGTACAAAGTGTTAAAGGATAACCTAATAGAGTCGCAATCTGTGGCTGCCGCTTCTCTTTGCTCTGGTATCCCGGGTAAGGATGAGTTTTATGGTTTCTCGATAAAGTTGGAATCTGAACCAAATGAGATTACAATCAAGACGCTTGGTGTCGATGAAGATTATCTGAAAACTTATGACCTGCAGTTGATATTGGGTAGGGACTTCTCACATTCAAACAAGGCTGATGAGGAATCGGCTTTCATTATCAATGAGGCTGCCGCAGAACGTTTTGGATGGACTGACCCTGTTGGTAAGGATATCACCTTTATTAGGTACACAGATAAAAAGGAGGAGCGCCCCGGTAAAGTAATAGGATTGGTTAAGGATTTTCATTTTGCATCGTTGCACTACAAGGTTGAGCCATTGCTCATTTATATCAATCGCCACAGTTATTTTTCTGATTACCTCTCGGTTCGGTTCAATAACACCTCGCCCAAACAATCCATGGAGATACTCGATGAAAAGTGGTCCAGTTTCATACCCGGCAAGCCACTTGAAGCGGTATTTATGAATGATCAATTAGATCAATTCTACAAGAATGAATTGACAAGGGGGAAGGTGCTGTCATCTTTTTCTGCACTCTCGATGCTCGTGTCTTGCCTTGGTCTGTTTGGTCTGGCTGCATTTGCCATGCAACAGAAGCGGAAAGAGATTGGAATTAGAAAAGTACTTGGAGCCTCGGTCGCAGGATTACTCGGAACGCTCAGTGTTAGTTTCATAAGATTAATACTCATCGCTAACTTCATTGCCTGGCCAATAGCCTGGTATTCTGCCAAGAACTGGCTTCAGGGTTTTGCATATCACATTACTCCGGGACTTGAAATCTTCGCTGTAGCAACAGCGGCTACAGTTGCTATTGCATTTCTCACGATCAGCGTGCAGACCATACGTGCTGCTAACGTTAACCCAATTGAAACTTTAAGGGAAGAATAAATTTTACCTACCATGCTCAAGAATTACCTCATTGTTACCTTCAGAAATATCCAAAGAAACTTTTCTTATTCCGTTATAAACGTGTTTGGCCTGGCATTGGGAATCACGTGCAGCCTTGTGCTGTTTCTGATGATTTCTTTTTTCACCAGCTTCGACAATTTTCACCCTAACGGAGATCGGATCTATCGCGTGGTGAATAAGACTGTTGTAAACGGAAATGAAGACTTCACGCCAGGAGTGCCGCCACCCTTTTCCGATGCTTTTAGAAATGATGTTACTGGCCTTGAAAAAGTGTTGTTCATTTCTGGTTCTTACAATGGGCTCTTTACCGTTGAGCACAACGGAAATAAGAAAATATTCGAACAGGAGGAGAGGTTTGGCTATACTGACTCAACCTACTTCTCCTTCTTTTCCCGGGAGATTATTTCAGGAAACTATAAAACAGCTCTTGCCGAACCAGGTCAGGTGATATTATCCGAATCTTCTGCCCGGAAGTTTTTTGGAGATGATGATCCTCTTGACAAATCAATACGTCTTAACAACGAGTTAGACCTCAAAGTTACAGGGATCATGGAGGATGCACCCGATAACACCAACCTTCCGTTTGAAATTCTGATCTCATATGCGAGCATTAAAAAGGAAAAAGATGGATATGGATGGAATAGTACGTTCAGTGACGATCAATGCTATGTACTGCTCAAAGAGGGTACAGATCCCTCCGCGATTAACATTCAGTTCCACGATTTTATTAAAAAGTACAGAGGTGAGGAGAATGCAGAGAACTCAACATGGTGGTTGCAGCCGTTGTCAGATCTCAGTTATGATGTTCGCTTTAGTAATTACCGATATTCTACGGTAAGCAAGTCTTCGATTCTGGCGATGGGAATTGTTGCTGTGTTCCTGATTTTGACTGCATGTATCAATTTTGTGAACCTATCCACTGCTGTTGCGGTGAAGCGTTCAAAAGAAGTTGGAATCAGAAAAGTACTGGGTAGCCAACGGGGACAATTGATTTTGCAATACTTATCCGAGACTTCATTTATTACTCTAATAGCAATTATCATTTCTGTCGGTTTATCCGAGTTGGCCTTTATTCAACTCAACCAGTTTCTCGAATTGAATTTACATATCGACCTAACTAATTACTCCGTTATTATCTTCCTGGTTGGTGTTGGGTTGGTCGTAAGCCTGGTGTCGGGATCATATCCGGCATTACTTCTTTCGGGATTCAGTCCTGCATTGGCATTGAAAAATAAGATAACCAACCGAAGCACAGGTGGCTATGCGCTAAGAAGAGGCCTTGTTGTCTTTCAATTTGTGATCTCACAACTCCTCATCGTTGGCACCGTAATACTCCTTTCACAAATGAACTACCTCGATAAGAAAGATCTTGGTTTTAATAAGGAGGCGATCATTTCAGTGCCGATTCCTGAGAATGAAGGTATTCAACCAAAAAGGGCATTGAAGTCATCAATGACGCAGATATCCGGAGTAGCTGGTACAACACTGTGTGCAACACCGCCATCAAGCGGATCTATCTCCAGCACGAATTTCTCTTTGGCTGGTGTGGAAGATAGCCATAGGGCGCATGTCAAGGAGGGAGACGCGGATTATATGGACTTGTTTCAGCTGAAGCTGATAGCGGGACGAAATCTTCAGCGAACGGACACTATTGCTGCTGCACTTGTCAACGAAAGACTGATGCACGAAGTTGGAATTGAAAATCCCGAGGAGATAGTCGGACGTGAAATAACCATTTGGGAAAAAAGGATTCCCATCGTTGGAGTTGTTGCCGATTTCCATACCACGTCACTCATACGGCCGATCGATCCGGTGGTGATTATGAGCGACCTGGAAGATTATCGCTCAATAGCGGTCAAACTTGAGCCAGGCAAATACAAGGAGGCAATTGAGGGGATAGAAAAGGCATGGAGTGCACAATATCCTGATTACTTGTTTAGCTATGATTTTGTTGATCGGCAGATTGCAGAGTTTTACGAAAATGAACAAAGGATGTCGGTATTGCTGATGATATTCTCGGGCATAGCCATCACAATTGGGTGCCTCGGTTTATATGGATTGATTTCATTTATGGCCAATGAAAAAGAGAAGGAGATAGGAGTGCGTAAAGTGCTTGGCGCATCTATTGGAAATATATTTTATATTTTTTCAAAGGAGTTTATTGTTCTGGTCGTGGTCGCGTTTGCTATAGCAGCTCCACTCGCAGGGTATATTATGGATCAATGGCTCGGCAACTTCGCTTACAGAGTTCCTCTGAGTACAATCATGTTCGCGGCAGGCCTTTTCACTACAACGGCAATTGCTTTTCTCACGGTAGGCTATCGTTCCATGCGGGCAGCATTGGTTAATCCCGTTGAAGCATTGAGAAACGAATAAGGATTTTAAATCACAAATATTATGTTCAGAAACCACATCAAGTTTGCAGTTAGAAACATACTCAGGGAGAAGTATTTTTCGCTCATCAATGTATTGGGCCTATCACTTGGTATTGCGGTATGTCTACTCATCTGGAGCTATGTTAGGTTCGAACTCAGCTACGATAAATTTCACAATGACGTTGACAGGCTCTATCGTGTTAATCAAACATTGATTTGGGCGCCCGAAGGAGGCATGATGGGATCTACAGGTCCACAATTGGCTGTGGTGATGGGCCAGGAGTTTCCTGAAGTGGAAGAGGTAATTCGCGTGAATACACCAGGAGGGTATCTGGTAAAGTATCTTAAGGACAATGGTGACGTTCTGGCATTTAATGAAAGCAACGTACTCGCTGCTGATTCTAATTTCTTCAGCATTTTCACAATCCCACTGAAGGAAGGAAACCCCGAAACCGCTCTTCAGGGTGTTGATAAAGTGGTGATCTCAGATGCTATCGCTAAAAAATTGTTTGGCAACGAATCGGCTCTGGGCAAGATCATTCAAATGGGTGATGACAACAGAGCGGTGGAAATAACAGGTGTTACCGAAAGGCAACCTGATAATATGCACTTCCATTTCGACTATCTGTTGTCGATTTACACCAATCAGGCCCTCAAGCGATTCGAATGGAGTTGGATATGGACCCAAACTGCAACCTATGTAAAACTCAAACCGGGATCCAATGCCGGTGAGTTGGAAAAGAAGATGCAAAGCATGGTCAAGCTTCACGTTTTGCCTAGTCTGGATAGAATGGGTATCGACTACGCAGAATTCATGAAGGGCAAAGGGGATTGGGAGTTTGCTTTGCAACCAGTTAAAAGTATTCATCTCTACTCGGGACTGATCGATAATCGCATTGGGCCAACCGGGGATATCAAGTATGTCCAGATCTTCAGTTTGGTTGCCTTGTTTGTGCTCGTACTTGCGATTATCAATTTCATTAACCTGTCCACCGCGCGCGGCACCTCGCGTGCAAAAGAAGTAGGAGTGAAAAAAGTGCTGGGTGCAATGAGACGGTCACTGATTTTCCAGTTTCAACTGGAGTCTATATCAATGACCTTGTTGGCTACATTGATGGGACTTGGCTTGTTGGAGTTGTTCCGAATCGTAGTTTCGAATGCCTTGAGCATAGAAATGCCTTTTTCACTTTGGGATGGTAGCGAATCGTTGTGGCTACTGATTGCGTTACCTATTGTAATCGGTGTGATCGCAGGAATATATCCGTCATTGTACCTGACTAGTTTCCGGCCAGCCAGTGTGCTAAAAGGAAAGCTGGCTGCTGGACTTCGTTCGGGATTGCGTAATGGATTGGTGACGGTTCAGTTTGTAGTGTCTATCGTTTTTATAATCGCTACGATAGTGGTACATCAACAACTTCAGTTTTTTCAATCAGCGAATCTTGGTTTTAACAAAGACAATTTGTTGGTGATAGACAACGCTGAAAAATTAACAGATCACGTCAAGGCATTTCGGGATGAGGCAGCCCGGGTGCCTGGCGTGGTCGATGCCTCGGTAGCGATGACAGTACCCGGTCGAGGATCTTTTGAAGATATTTTCCGAAAGGAAGGGGATAATTCTCAGTTGTCGATTTCTCAAACTAAAATTGATGATCACTATTTCAAAACCATGGGATTCACACTGGTGGCTGGCCGATCATTTGATATCAACCGGCCAGGTGATAAGATGAAAGTGATTCCAAACGAAACTACAGTTCGTCTTTTTGGATGGACACCAGAAGAGGCACTCGGGAAGAGAATTTTATACGAAGGTTTTGAAAATCCGGAGACGGGTGAAGGTGAGATAATCGGTGTGGTAAAAGACTTCAATTATGCTTCTCTCCATCAGGAGATCAATCCTTCTATCTTCTATCATATCGATTCAAAGATTTGGGAGACAGGAAAAATGATTGCTTTGAAGGTGGAAAGCAATAAAGTCTCAGACATTATTGGCCAACTCGAATCGAAGTGGGAAGCCGTTGCTAATGATGCACCTTTTGAATATTTCTTTTTGGATGAAGAATGGGCACGTCAATATCAACAAGAACAGCGACTTGGTGGATTGTTTAATGTATTTGCTGCCCTTTCTTTACTAATAGCCATGATAGGACTGGTAGGGCTTGTTACCTATTCGGCTGAACAACGAAAGAAAGAAATTGGCGTGAGAAAAGTATTGGGCGCTTCGGTGGGACAAGTAGTTTTCCTACTCAATAGAAATTTCACCATTCTTGTTCTGGTATCATTCGTGATTGCTGTGCCGTTGGGTTGGTATGCCATGAATGACTGGCTTAATCAATTCCCTTATCGTATTTCATTGGGTATCGATTCGTTTGCCCTTGCAGGTGCAGCCATGTTGATTATCACATGGATTACTGTTGCATATCAATCAATAAAGGCAGGGATGACAAATCCAGTGGAAGTGCTTAAAGACGAGTAAGACGATGTTCAGGAGTTTCATCAGAATAGCTGTCAGGAATTTCGGGAAACAGCTTTCGTTTTCGCTTATCAATGTGGTAGGCCTGGCTATCAGCTTGGCCTGCAGCCTGGTGATCCTCATGTTTGTGTCTCGTGAGCTTAGTTATGAAAAGCATTTTGCTGATCACGACCGCATCTATCGTATTGCCACACACTTTATGACTATGGGGGAGTTTGCCAATGGCCCCCAGATTCTTCTGGAAGAGTTGCCGAACGAATACCCCTGGGTTGACCAAACGACTCGCGTCAAATATGATGAGGTATTATTGGAGACTGGTGATTTTAGTGTAAAGGAGAAAGGCTTACTGGTGGAGAAGAATTTCTTTGAAATGTTTCAATATCCATTCTATCAAGGGAAAGGTGATCTCGGCAGTGATGGCATTGTTCTGAGTCAGTCTTTAGCAAAAGCAATTTTTGGAACACACGAAGCCCTGGGTAAGGTAATTGAAATAACGGCTGAAAATGGGAAGTCTTTGTACACAATCAGGGGCGTAGTTGATACTGGGAATGTCAATTCTCATCTCAATGCCTCCTTTTGGGCTGCGATGCCGCAAGCCGGAAGTATTGACCCCAACTGGTTTTCTGTTGATGCCTTCAATTATGTGAAAGTAAAATCAGGGGTGGAAATAGCTGAGGTGCAGGCTGCGGTAGATAAAATGATTGAGGTCAAAGTCTTCCCACAAATGCAAAGCACGTTGACTTTCAATGAGTGGTTCGTGCGTGATGACGCCTTTCGGTTGGTGGCGCAGCCGTTGGATGACATTTACCTCAAGGGCACCCTGATGTTCGATATCTCTAAAGGAGGAAATGAAACGATGGTTTATGTGCTGCTAGCTATAGCGGGGCTTATTTTATTTATCGCCTCCATCAATTTTATCAATCTATCTACTGCACGCGCTATTAATAGAGCAAAGGAAGTTGGCATTAAGAAAGTCGTAGGATCGTCAATAGCGCTGCTCAGGCTGCAATTTATTTCAGAAGCCCTGATGGTAACACTCGCTGCTCTCGTGGTTGCCATGGGTTTGGCGGAATTGGTACTCATCTTTGTCGAGAAGATAACCGGTCTAGAACTGTTAGCTTCAGTGTTTTCCCGACCTCAACATCTTTTGCTCGCGCTTCTGTTGGCAATCGTTCTTGGAATGGTTTCTGGTCTCTATCCGGCATTGGTTCTGTCGTCTTTCAAGCCTATTCAAGTTCTTAAATCAAGTTTCAGCACCGGAACAAATTCAGGGTTCAGGAATATGTTGGTGATATTCCAATTTGGATTATCAACTATCCTGGTGATCACAACCCTCATCATGATCCGTCAAATTCAATTCATGAGTTCACGCGACCTTGGGTTTAATCAAGACAATGTGCTTGTCATTGGTAATGCCGGAGATCTTGAAGGAAGGCTCTCCGGGTTTAAGGATAAGATGAGATTACAATCTGGAGTGGTGAGCGTAAGTCAGGTGAATCGTTTACCAGGATCTGTCACCAGTTTTTCGATGGCCAATGTGCAATCTGTTTACCTCGATGAGCCTGTCAGGATAAGTCGATTTCAAGGTGACTTTGATTATCCATCAACGCTTGGCTTTCAACTGGTTGATGGAAGATTCTTTGATAAGAAGATAGCCTCTGATTCAAATGCAATCATTCTTAATGAGTCTGCTGCTGATTTGCTTCTGCTTGAACATCCGGTAGGGGAGATCATCAACAAGAAGTATGAGGTAATCGGGGTTGTTCGCGATTTCAATTTTGAGTCGCTGCGCACCGCTATTGCTCCATCAATGATTAGTATATCCAATGATGGATTATCGTTGGCATTGAGAATTGAAAGTAGCCAGGCAAAGACAATCATTGACAGGATTGAACAAGAGTGGGCAGATTTATCTCCAAATGAGCCGGTCAGCTACTATTTTCTGGATCAGAATTTTGCGAACCTGATGCGCAATGAGCAGGTGCTAACGCAGGTACTTGGCTTGTTCACAGGTTTAGCGTTGTTTATCGCTTGCCTGGGACTGTATGGACTATCAGCCTACCTTTCAGTTCAGCGCAACAAGGAGATCGGCATCCGAAAGGTGCTTGGTGCTACGTCAATGTCTGTCTTGACACTGCTCAATAAAGAATATGCAAAACTTGTCATCTTTAGCTTTGTTATCGCTATTCCGGTAGCCCTCTACCTAAACGATCTTTGGTTGGCCGGATTCGCCTATCAAACTTCTATCGAATGGTGGATCGTAGCGGGAACATGCGCTGCTATCCTTCTCGTTTCCTGGACTACGGTGGGCTATCATTCATTCAGGGCATCTCAAACCAATCCCGCTGAGGCGCTTAGGAGCGAATAGCCCAGCATCACCACTATTGCCAGTTTGAAAACTTTTTTCCCGATTCGGGACATTTTTTGCTATTGGCATCCAGTCATCTCAATGTAAGAAATTTAAATGGTGTGACTTTTGTGACTTTTGTCACATAAAAAGCATGCATAATCGTTCATTTATTAACCATTTGTCACGTCAATGTTTACAATACCCAGTTGTTGTAACATATATTTGGTCGACTAGGTAAAACATATCTATTTGGCCTATAATTTGCCATTTCGGTCAAAAATTGAACGTATCACCGAAATGGAAATCAATCAGTGGGGCCCCTTTTTAGCCCAATTTCATCGATACCTGAGTGTATCATTTCTAAAAGGAATTCATGTAATATATGCCATAGTTTTAGTCACTTTTTCGGCACCTACATCCTTGGCGCAATCGATTGGCAACTACGGCACGACAAGAACAACCGGGATTTCATATAATTCGATTGTGTCCACGGGAGATGCCTTCAGCGCCTGGCGCTACTCCGGCCCATTCAATGAGGACGATAATAGAAGCGAGGCGGCAGACATCGGATTTGACTTTTGGTACAATGGCGACCGGTATACGCAATATTCAGTCTCTACCAATGGGTTCATTGATTTCTCGAACTCCACTGATGACGGTGGCCCCCAATGTGATGATTATGGTTATTGCAATAGCCAGTTTTCGGCATCCAGTGCGGGTACCTGGTTAGCACTTGCACCATTTTACGATGACATGACCACAGGGTCGGGTACAGATCCATTGGGTACCAGTATAAAACATCAACTGACGGGCACCGCCCCTAATCGTATACGCATCATTGAATGGTCCGGCATGGCAGTTTACGGAAACACTACACCGGATTTGAACTTTCAGGTCAAATTGTACGAGACTTCAGGGCGTATTGAGTTTGTGTATGGTACTATGAATTCAGGAACCAACACATTTTCTTATACCGTTGGAATCAATGCCGCGTCTGTCAGCAATTCTCCCCAGGTATCACAATTAAAGAATCAGAGGTTCGCCAATACCAATACATTCAACAATACACCGCAAAACAATTTGTCGATCATGCCTGAGACTAATTCGCAGATCAGTTTTGTGCCACCGACACCGGCTAGTGTTTCTGGCAGCCTGAACATCGGCTCAATTACAAGCACAGGGATGACTTTGTCGTGGCCGAATTGGGCTAGTAATGAAGTTGGATATGTACTCTACTATTCAACCGACAACATCAACTTTCAATTCTTTTCTCAAACAGCCGCTAACGCTACTTCCACTGTAGTTACAAATTTATTGCCAGCTACCACATACTACTGGAAAGTGTATGCGGTGACGGAAGGTGCGCTGAGCACTTCGTTGGATAACCATGCTTCTACCTTGGTCGCTCGAGATGTGGTTTCTGTCACATCTGGTCGATGGGATGTGGCAGGAACCTGGGATTGTTCTTGTGTGCCTTCGCAGGGGGACAACGTGTTGATCCGTAATGGACACACAGTTACTCTTCGATCAAATAATATGGAATGTAATGATTTGACAATCGGTCAAGGTGCAAGCGGTGAGGCAAGATTCATAAATAATACTGCAAGAACGCTAACAATAAATGGTACTCTTACAATAAACAATGGAGCAACGCTATCTCAAGCTACCAACTCCAACATTACCCATACTATAAATCTGAGAGGCAATGTCGTGAACAACGGAACACTCAATTTGGCGGTTGATGGAAACAGCCGCTGCAATGCGAACTTCATTAAAATAAATGGAAATCAAACAGTAAGCGGCTCGGGTACCAACACCTTCTATACGATTGCTGTAGACAAAGGCAATAAAAATAACATACTCGATATTACCAGCTCGAACTTTTCTTGTGATCCCGATGCGCTAACTTTTGTTTCTGGAGGCACATTTCGGTTCTCTTCTACAGGGTCGAATACCTTTCAAATTTTTAACTCAACCAGAGACATTCCTTCTAACGGTGCGATACGCATGAACAGCACCAATAGTGTGATGCAATTTGCGGCAGGTGTCAATTTGATTGGAGACCTGTATGTAGATGGAGGTACTGTGCAAGTTGGAAATGCGGCTAATGAAAACCTGATATCATTTGGAGGCCGACTTGAAGTCAACGGAGGTTCTCTACAGATTGCCGGTAGATATGCGCCTAACACAGGTTCCATTTCCAGGTATCAGCAAACAGGGGGCACACTCGTGTGTCCAACGGTTTCATCTACATCTACTACGTCTGCTCCGTTTTCGATGGACGTGGCTGGTTCATCCCTGGTTGTTACTGGTGGCTCAATTGTTCTTCAGAGAGAAGGGGGGTCTGGAGCACAAAATCTCGGTTACAATACGTCAGGTGTAACAAGTAGCAGTGTAACGGGAGGCACTTTACAAATTGGTAACACCTCTACACCTACAGGCCAGACCTTTTTGATCAATGCTCTCGCACCGATTGGAAACCTTTTAATTAATAGTCCAAACGCAACTGGACAACTAACCGGTAGCGACCTGGTGGTGAGATCAGGCGTAAATCTGACCAGTGGTGTATTCAATGCTGGCGGAAGGAACGTTACGTTTGGAGGAAACTGGTTGAATTCAGGTGGGACATTTATTCCGACAAGTAGCACAGTTACAGCCAATGGGGCCAATCAGTCAATTACTACAAACGGAAGTGCATTCAATAGTTTGGTACTGGCAGGAACAGGTACCAAATCACTTCAGGATAACATCATAGTCAATGGAGATTTAACCTTTAGCGCTGCTGTAGCTCCTGTCAATTCCGGATTCATGTGCACACTCGGAGGTAATTGGACCAACAATGGATCTTTTAGCCGCAACGCAGAAACAACTTTGTTCAATGGATCGGGTAATCAAATTATTTCGGGAAGCTCGTTGACCAATTTCACAAACATTTCGGTAAACAAGTCAGGGGGAAGAGTATTAGTAAATGGGTCCGCCAATTTGCACGGTCTTCTTACAATCCAGTCTGCCAGCGAGTTTGACGCTGATGGTAGTGGTAGCGGAGTGTTCACCCTAATCTCAGCTGGGGATGAGCCAACTCTCGATGCAGCCATTACTTCCCTTCCTGCAGGCGCAAGCGTTACAGGAAACGTGACAGTGCAGCGGTACATGGCCCCTGAAGTTCCTGGTGTTACGAGGGTTTACCGATATATTTCAAGTCCTGCTTCTGGGCAGTTTGTTTCAGACTGGCAAGATGATTTTGCGATAACTGGTGGCTTTTCAAACCCGACTGTTCAATTTCCTGCCGGGTCTGGAATCACCTCGATTTGCGGAAGGGCAATCATTCCAGGTTCTGCCTCATTGTTTAGTTACATTGAATCAAATACGGGAACAGGCACTGCTGATTTAGGATGGGCTAGGTATCCTGTAGGCGTATCAAGCACTGCCGCGCCTCTCGAAGTAGGCCGTGGTTATGCGGCATTCATTCGTGAGTGTACAAATCCAACCGTTGTGGATGTCCGCGGGCCAGTGAATCAGGGAACAGTGTCATTTAATTCATTGCTATCACTAACTACACATGGGGATCTTGAGGATGGATTTAACCTTGTGGGCAATCCGTATCCATCAGCCATTGATTGGAACACTGATGCCGGATGGACCCGTACGGGCATTTCCTCGGTTATTTATGTAAGCGACAACGGTGGAAGTGGTGGCTTTATCACCTATGATTACACTGATAATGTACCCATGGTGCTGGCCACAGGTCAAGCATTTTGGGTACGCGCAACATCCGCTTCACCAAATTTCTCCATAAATGAGTTAGCGAAGACAACAGCAGCTGGCGTCTTCTATCGTGCGGGTGTACAAAACAAAATGATTCTATCCCTTGAGAAAGATGGAATCACGGACAAGGCGATCATTAAGTTGAACACCCTGTCTTCAGGGAGGTTAGACGATTTTGATGGCCCAAAACTCAACAACGCTCTTTTTGACATCTCAACATTGTCCGAAGAAGGTATTAGCATGGCCGTTAACTCTATTAATAAGATTGAGTGTGGACAGGTGATGCCAATCAAAACGAAAGACATGGCCAACGGGACCTATCACCTGTCTTTTGACAGGCAGGGAGAATTTGCCGAATACCACATTGAGTTGTACGATCGGTTTACAAATGCGCTAACGGACATGTCACAAGTTTCTGAATACACGTTCGAGGTTAATGCCACAGCAGCCTCAAAGGCGGCAGACAGGTTTGAACTTAGATTTTCCGCGATTGATGTGAATATCGCCCTGCCAATAGCAACTACTGAGAATCTGTGTGAGGGGGTGAAGGCTGAAATCATTTTAGCCAATTCACAGCCAGGTATTGACTATTATGTTATCATGAATAACATCATAGCTAGTGATTCAATAGTGGGTTCAGGTGGAATGATTACGCTTGAAGTACCAGCGAGCTATCTTGACGAAGGGACAAATCAAATGAGCATTATCGCTTCGCGAGCGTGCGGTGGAGTTTTTGAGATGGCCGTAAAACCTGTGGTAACAGTCCACAGGCCGCAGCAACCAATTGCGCTCCCCTCAGTAGCACAGTGTAAGTCTGGAAGTGTTACTCTTTCAGTTGAACAACCTTCATCGGGGACCGTTCAGTGGTATGATAGTGATTCATCGGACGACATCCTATTTACCGGTTCAGTGTTTGTTACTCCTGAGTTGGTAAAGTCCAGGACTTACTATGCTTCAACGGTTTCGTCTGCCGGATGCCACAGTGATAGAGTGGAGGTAGCAGCTGTTGTCTTTCCATATGATGATGTGATTATTACACAGGTGGGTGATACCCTGACATCAAACTATCAATCCAATGTCAATTGGTATTTCGATGGTGAGTTGATTGAGAATAGCGAAGGAAGGTATGTTTTGTCGTCTGCGCCTGGATTATACAGCGTGGTAGCCCAGGTGTCTGAAAGCTGTTCCAGTAAGGCAGAAATTATTATCGAAGGCTCCAGATCAGAGACTATCACTGGTGATCTACCGGAGTCATTCAATGGTTTACTCGTGTCGCCCAATCCTGCTGTGGACAATATTCACATTCAAACTGCTTTTGATTTTGCGGACCAGGTTGAAATTCTGAGTACCCAGGGAATACAACTGATGAAAGTTACTCTCACACCGGAAGCAAGCGGCAAGTCCGCAGATGTGCAGATCAATGATCTTCCCTCAGGCTTGTATTACGTCTCGTGTATCAAAGAGGGGCAACGCGTTTTCTTCAAACTGATCAAGCTTTAGAATTCTCCCCAGCTTTTGATTCTGCGGTATTCCTGCCACATTTTATAAAAAGTAGTAATTTCTTTAACAAAATATATACATATACGTATATTTGTTTTACAAACAATATACAAATGAGCAAGACCTACCTGGGAGAGTTTGAGGAATTGGTTCTGACGATTGTCGGAATCCTTCAAGATGATGCCTATGGCAATGCGATCGTGGAAGAAATTAAGCTGAGGGTTGATCGCGATGTGAACTTGAGCGCGGTGCATGTAACCTTATACCGTTTGGAAGATAAAGGATATGTCAAATCTCAGATGGGAGGGGCTACCAATGAACGAGGCGGAAGAAGGAAACGAATATTTACCATCACCAATGCAGGCTTAGCCGTGCTGCGCGCCATGAAGGAATCTCGAATGGACCTGTGGAAGTTGATTCCTCAGCTGAATTTCGGTTATGGAGCATCATAATCTTGGGCTCAGACTGCTTCGAAGACTATGCCCTGATCATCTATACGAGGGCATAGAAGGTGATTTGATGGAGCAATACCAGAAAGACTTTACAAAAAGAGGTACTGCCTGGGCGAAATGGAAACTGACGTTGAATGCGATCCGATTCATAAGACCAGGCATTATCTCGAAAAATAAGTTCCATACTAACTCAAACACTACGGCAATGTGGAAGAACTACCTAAAGGTGGGTTGGCGAAATATTCTGAGGAATGGTTTTTACTCGTCCATCAATGTAGCTGGGCTGGCTCTCGGTCTTGGCTTTTCCTATCTCACGTTTCTTTACGTGGTAGGAGAACATAACTACGATCGTTTTCACTCAAAGTCGGATCGTATTGTCCGGGTAGTCCAGTCAATTTCCCAACTTGCCACCGGGCTTCGACAAAATGCCTCATCAGTTACCTCGGTTCCGCTGGGCCCTCAACTGATACGGGATTATCCAGAGGTAGAGGCTTCAGCTCGGTTTGGAAGTTGGTCGACATCTGTCCAGGTGGGTAATGATACCTTTAAAGAAACGGTGGCCGTAGGTGATCCTGGATTCTTTCAGTTGTTTGATTTCAACGTTCTCGAAGGCAGTAACAAACTTTTTACTGAACCTTCGGAAGTCGTTTTGTCAGAAGAAGCCCGACAAACATTTTTTGGAAATGATGAAGCTGTAGGTCGCGACCTGCTCATTGACATGGGCGATACGTTAAGGGTATTTACTGTTTCAGCCGTGATTGACAATCATGCAAATGAGGCAAGCCAACACTTCGATATCATGGTCCCCTTTGAAAACTATAGAACAATAGTTGGGGAGGATATGTATAACTCTCTCAACTACGGCATTATAGAAACATACCTTCTTTTAAAAAATTTACGAGATCGTGTTTCTCTGGAAGAGAAAATCAATAGCCAATTCATGACAGAGGCAAAAGAAAAGAATGAACCCAGTACTGCCGTTACCTACCTTCAGCCATTGACCGAGATGAGACTAGATGATGCGTGGCCTGCCGGCATTTCTACAGTTGGCAACCCAACCTATATCTATGTCCTGACATGTGTCGGTGCCCTTATTCTCTTTATGGCTTGTGTAAATTTTGTCTCACTTACATCCGGACACACGTTTAGCCGAATGAAGGAAGTCGGTGTCAGAAAAGTGATGGGTGCTATCAGTGGCCAAATCAGAAATCAATTGATGATGGAAGCACTATTGCTCTGTGCGGTGGGAGCAATAGTTGGCCTGGCATTGGTTTACTTCATCATCCCAGTGTTTAACCTTCTGATTAATTCAACTTTATTTTTTTCGTTCAAAGCGATTCCTGTATTATTCATGATAGCGTTGATCTTCGTCATCGTCATAGTGGCAGGAGGCATCCCAAGCCGACTTTTGGTTACGCTGCAACCCGCACAAGCGCTAAAGAATAAAGCACGGAATAACAGCCGCGGCAATGTTATGCACGCCTTTGTTGTAATACAATTTACCCTTTCGTTGGCACTGATCATTGGTACATTCGTCATGAACCGACAGATGAATTACATCTACGAAAAGAACCTCGGATTTGACAAAGAACGTTTGTTTCAGGTTTCTCTCAACAATCCAATATCAAAGAATGAAGCAAAGCGCCTCGTAAACCTTTATCAATCGCAGGCCAGTAACTCTTCGCGATTGATGGATGTGGCCGCCCAAATGAACGACTACGAGGAGCCCTGGACCCGGCTATCCTTTATGCAGGAAGCTGGCGACCCTGAAGAGTTGTACTTTAATATGGTGGATCCAAACTATCTCTCCGCAATGGGACTGGAGGTTGTGGTAGGAAAGTGGTTTGATAGAAATCAAAAGACAGAAGGTTCGAAACAAATTGTAGTCAACGAAGCATTGGTAAAACAATTCCAATGGGATGATCCCCTTGCGCAACAAATACCCGGCAAAAATTTTGAAACCCAGCACGAGATCATTGGAGTGGTCAAAGATTATCATTTCAGTTCACTGCATAACAAAATCGGACCGCTCATTCTTGCCTTAGATGATGATGCCATTAGCGAAGGCGTAACCGGTCTCACCACTTATAGATGGCCCCCGATGTACAATAGCTTGACGGTGAAAATCGCTCCCGGAGAGATTGAGCCTGCCTTAAAGGAAATTGAATCCATTTGGCACGAGGTCAAAGGCGACTCACCTTTCGAGGGCACGTTTGTTGATCAGTCGCTTGATGTACAGTATGCAAATGAACAGCGATGGAAGAGAATAATAAATTACAGTTCACTGTTTGCTTATGTAATTGCCACATTGGGTCTAATAGGCCTAGTGAGATTATTGCTACAGCGTAAGATGAAGGAAATTGGTATTCGCAGAGTGCTCGGGTCCGACTTCGGCAACCTGTTGCTACATTTTTCAAAGGGCTTTGTGACGCTTGTGGTCGTAGCAGTGCTGCTGGCGTGGCCTGCCGCCTGGTGGGCCGGAGAGCAGTGGCTGCAATCTTTTACATATCGTGTAGCGCTATCACCACTGCCATTTGTTGTCGGCACACTTACGGTATGTCTTGGTATTTTCCTGGTAGTCAGTATTCTCACATGGATAGCTGCGCAGACGCGACCGGTCGAGGTATTGAAAAATGAATAAGGACAATAACATACCACAATCAATACTTGGTATCATCCGATGGTTTTGCCCAGAGCAATTGCTGGAAGGCATTGAGGGAGACCTGGTAGAACAATATCAAAATGATCTGAGTCAAGGAAGCAGGAGCAGAGCCATGCGAAGGTTGATTTGGAATATTATCAGATTATTTCATCCCGAGATCGTTCTACGAAACAAATTCAAAACTTCAATCATTCAAACTATGATGGTTCGCAACTACATTAAGGTCAGCCTTCGCAACATCCAAAAAAGAAAACTCTACTCGCTGATCAATACAATTGGTCTCGCAATAGGCATGGCATTTTGCCTTCTCATCTTCCTTTTTGTGAAGGACGAAAATAGTTTTGATCAGTTTCATGTCAACAAAGACCGAATCTACCGGATTGAAGTGAAGTCTTATGATTACTGGAATGAAGATGGTAATCCTGAACAAAAATTTTCTCTGCATCCGTACAATCAAATGGCGCTGGGTGTCGCACTGAAGGAAGAAGCATCCGCGGTTGAATATGTGACAAGATTCGGTAGCGGTTTTTCAGCCGGGGTGCAATTTCAGGACAAGCTCTATAAAGAAGAGGTCACTTATGTAGATGCAGACTTCTTCAGGATTTTTTCTTTTGAACTTGTGGCGGGTAGCCTTAATAAGGTCTTTGATAATAACAACTCCCTGGTGCTCACCCAATCCATGGCTAAAAAATATTTTAATGAACAAAATCCAATAGGGCAGATTATTGACGTGGATCAGGGAGGCACTCGTCAGTACACAGTGGCAGCTGTACTGCGGGATCCGCCATCTCAGTCGAGTATTGATTTCGATTTTCTGCTACCCTATCAAAACTGGGGAAGCTATGAGCGGCAAATGGCTCGCTGGGGTAACTTCAATACGCCAACCATTATTCAGCTTGAAAAAAATGCAACTGTAGAGAACTTACGTGAGAACATGAATGCCATCAAA
>JBFWZR010000079.1:0-18634 GCA_050185175.1 Cyclobacteriaceae bacterium | reverse complement strand
TTATTAGTCAACTCAACTAACATAACCACACCAGATTTTTCGTGGAATACTTCGGTTAACTTCACAGCAATCAAAAACAAAGTGCTTGACCTGGGGAGGATTGATCAAATCGTAACTGGAAACATTCAGGCAACAGGAAACACTGCAATCATAAAGGTTGGATCCCCCTTGGCCGCATACTATGGATTCGAAGTAACGGGAATTCAGCAAGCAGGTGATCCTAATCCAGGCTTTCCATTGTTCAAAGATCAAACCGGAGAGGGAAACATTACTCCAGATGATCAGGTAATTATTGGAAGCCCTTTCCCTGACTTCACTTATGGTATAAATAACTCTCTCAAGTATAAGAACTGGGGACTTAGTTTCTTCTTCCAAGGTGTACAGGGAGCTGACCTCTTAAATGTTAACGTAATTGAGAGTATGTATCCCTCCAATTTCAGGAGGAACAGACTTACCATGATGATGGATCGCTGGACACCATCCAACACTGGAGCGGCATGGCCTTCTTCCGTTGATCCAAATGCATATCAGGGAGGTAAAGTAAATACGCTTACCCTACAGGATGCTTCGTATTTGAGGTTGAAGAATGTACAGATAAGTTACAATGTTCCAACCAACCGCATCAGGTTCCTAAGCTCGCTTAGGATTTATGCAACAGGGCAAAACCTGTTTACCGTCACTGATTATGTAGGATTCGATCCTGAGTCTAACTCCTTTGGCCGCAACAACGTGAAGGCGGACTACAGCAGCTATCCGTTGGCACGTGTTTTCATGTTAGGATTGAACGCTACATTTTAATTTTTAACGATTAAAATCTACTGGAATGAAATCATTAAGAATAATAATATTAACAGCCCTCGTGCTTACAGGTGCTGCGTGTGAGGAGCCGCTTGAAGAACAAATATTCTCTCAGTTGGCGCCCTCAACTCTGTTTACTTCAGAGAGCGGTCTCAACTCGCTACTGAACTCCTCTTATGCCTATGCTCATCGCTCTGGAGCTACTGCTACCTGGTCTCCACACTTCTTAGGAGCCAGCCCAACAGGCGAGCTGTGGGGACAAGGTGGTTCAATCGAATCCCTATGGGTGCAGCTTCAGGATTTTACCTGGAATGGTACTCACGGACAGATTGTCGCGATGTGGGGGACGTATTACAATGCGATCCGCGATGCCAACATCATTTTGGATAATCTTGACAACCCAAAATTCAGCGCAGATTTTGTGTCAAAAACGACAGCTGAAGCCCGGTTCATTAGAGGATGGTCGTACTCTGAGTTGTATAATTTATTCGGCCCGCTGCCGATATACACATCATCAACTGACGACCCTCTGCAAGCACGAGCAACTGATGCGGCAACCAGGCAGATTATAGAAGATGAGTTAAACTTTGCAATAGCAAATCTTCCGGCAACAGCTGCATTTGGAAAAGGTACTAAAGGGGCTGCTATGGCGATCTTGTGTAAGTATTATATGAATACTCGTCAATGGCAGAACGCAGCCGATATGGCGCAGGACATCATTGATCTGGGAACGTACGGATTAGAGACCAACTATGCTGATGTGTTTTCATTTGCTAATGAGGGCAACGATGAATTAATCTGGGCATTGCCAAAGGATGCCTCTAACGGTTCCGTAACTAACAACGTAGTGGCGTTGACTTTTCCGCCCAACTATCCAAGGCCATTTTCAAATAATGGAGTATTTGCAGCGAGGACCTATTTGTTTGACGCGTTCGTAAATTCATTTGAAGTAGCTGACACCCGAAAAAATCTGATCGTTACGGCTTGGAGCGTAGGTGGCACGCCTCAGCCCGCACTTGGAAGCAATAGGTCGTTCCCTAACAAGTACCCTTGGGATCCAAACTCTGTAGGCGCCAATCAGGGAAATGACGTACCTGTGATCCGCTACTCCGACATTCTGTTGTCTCGCGCGGAGGCTCTCAATGAGATTAGCGGTCCAACTCAAGAAGCAATTGACCTCATTAACGAAGTTCGTGACAGAGCACAAGCTTCGCTGTTAACGCTCGGAGGCTTTGACAAGGCTTCGCTCAGAGATGCGATTCTGCGTGAGCGTGGGTGGGAATTTTTCCATGAAGGAAAGAGCCGTGAGGACCAAATACGACAGGGAGTATTTATTTCGAGAGCAGTTGCGCGTGGAAAGAATGCTCAGCCATTCCACGTGCTGTATCCGATTCCGGTAACTGAATTGGACGCAAACAAATTGCTCGAGCAAAACGAGGGCTACGGAGGAAGCAACTAAAAAATTGTGTCGTGTTGTGTTAGAGAGGTCAGCCTAAAAATTGATCTCTCTCTTTTCTCCTTTTCAAAAACACTCAATCTCTGAATGGAAAATTGAGCTCATGAGCAGAAAATTAATACTTTCCTTATCGTTTCTGGCACTGATCTGTGGTGCATGGATTACGGTTCTAGACAAGGAGAAGACTAAGCCAAACGTTTTAGTGATCATTATCGATGATCTCGGATTTCATGATCTCAGCCTGTATGGTTCGAAGATTTACGAAACCCCTAATGTTGATAGGCTAGCGAGCGAGTCATATTCATTCTCAAACGCTTACGCGAATTATCCGAGGTGTCTTCCCTCAAGGTATGCAATGATTACTTCTTCGTATCCTTTGAAGGAGTTCAACGGCAACCTGGCTGAAACTAAAGACGAAGGCAATTTTATAAAGCAGTTCAAAAAAGCTGGTTACGATTCCTATTTTGTTGGCAAGTGGCATCAAAAAGGTGAGGAGAATTCTCCCGTTGGATTTGGGTTTGATGATTCATTTGCCGCCAATTCCGCAGGCGGTGTCGCGTCTCATTTTTATCCGTACAATACCCGTAAGATTACAGCTCCCATGGGTGAAGTTGCTCCCGTGGAGGACATAGAGAAAGAAGGAAAAGAAGGCGATTATCTCGCTGATGCCCTTACAGACAAGATGATTAGCTATGTTAAAACTTATGACAAGTCCAAACCATTCTTTGCCATCCTAAGCACATATGCTGTTCACTCACCCTTCGAAGCGAAACAGGAAGATATCGGGCGCAATGAAAAACAAATCCAGCAATTTGACTTTGGTAATACACCAGAATATATCAAGGAAGGCAACGGTCTGAGAAAAATGAGGCAAGACAATCCGATCTATGCCGCCATGGTTGAAAATATGGATTGGAATGTTGGTCGTCTCTTGAACAGCTTAAAGGACGCGAGCATTGACAAAAACACAATAGTGGTTTTCACTTCTGACCATGGAGGGCTATCGAATAACGGATCGCTCGGCATGAAAGTAGCCACAACAAATTTTCCGCTACGAGCAGGCAAAGGACACCTGTATGAAGGCGGCACCCGAGTTCCACTGCTGATTCGCTGGCCTGAAAAAATCAAACCGAGAGCTGACAAATCAAGCATCGTATTGTTGATGGATCTAATGCCCTCGTTGCTCGACCTTGCAGCCGACAAGCAGCTGAAAGGTGTTGATGGCAGGAGCTTCGAAAATGTCATCAATGGAAAAGAGAAATGGGACGATAGAACTGTTTTTTATCACGAAAAAATGGCTCGACCCAACACCACTGGCGACTTCCCTTGCACTGCTATGCGCTCTGGGAACTACAAATTACTTCACTACCTGAATACTGATAGCTACGAGTTATATGATCTTACTCAAGATGTCAGTGAGGAGAGAAACATATTTGAATTGATGCCTGATGTTGCGGATAAAATGAAAAGCGAATTGTCCGCGTGGAAGGCAACACATTTAACTCCAGAAAACAACGATTAAATGCAAAGTATTCTAAACAAATATTATGAACCTGAACCACATCCAATACAAATCAATAACGGCCGCTTTCGCGATGCTATTACTTATCTTAGGTGCATGCAGCCAGCCTGACACAACATCCAAGGGTAAGGACCCATCCAAACCTTTCAACTTTGTTATCCTCTTTGCTGATGACATGGGTTATGGTGACCTAAGTTCATATGGACATCCTACCATCCGCACTCCTCGGCTTGATCAAATGGCGATGGAAGGCCAAAAATGGACCAACTTCTATGTTGGGGCAAGTGTGTGCACCCCAAGCCGGGCAGCTCTATTAACGGGACGATATCCGGTTCGGAGCGGGATGACAAGCAGAATCAACCGCGTATTATTTCCAGATTCCAGAAATGGTTTACCTGCAAGCGAGGTGACATTGGCTGAGCAAATGAAGAGCGCAGGATACGCTACTGCGTGTGTTGGTAAGTGGCACCTTGGTCACAAAGAACAATACCTGCCCACAAGCAATGGGTTTGACTACTACTACGGGATACCTTATAGCAACGATATGGATAACGTAGTTCCATTTAGGGGACCTAACGGCTATATGGAGTTCTGGAAGTCAGAATTGAGAAAAGATATTAATTCGTTTAACGTTCCGCTGATGCGAAACACAGAAATCATTGAACGTCCCGCTGATCAACATACTATCACCAAACGTTACACTGACGAGTCCATCAAATTTATAAGCGACAACAAGGAGAACCCGTTCTTCTTATATCTCGCGTACAATCTTCCACACGTTCCGCTTTTTGCTTCCGAGCAATTTGAAGGCAAAAGCCCGAGAGGTCTGTATGGCGATGTGGTAGAAGAAATTGATTTCAGCGTTGGGCAAATCCTTGATGCACTCAAGCAAAATGGCTTGGCAGAAAATACAATCGTGGTGTTCACCTCAGACAATGGACCTTGGCTGCTAATGAATCAGGAAGGTGGAAGTGCAGGGTTGTTGCGCAGTGGAAAAGGATCAACCTGGGAAGGTGGTATGAGAGAACCCTGCATTTTCTGGTCACCTGGAAATATCCAACCAGGAATTGTTACGGACTTGGGTACAACCATGGATTTGTATACAACTTTTAGCAAAATGGCGGGAGTGGAGATACCAAATGACAGAGTCGTTGATGGTGTGGATTTAACAGCTGCCTTATTACAAGGAGGCGAAAGCCCAAGAGAGGATATGTTTTTTTATAGAGGAGACTTACTCTTCGCGGTTAGGGTGGGAGACTACAAAGCACACTTTATCACCCAAGAACCTTATGGTCCAGATGTAGTGGAGCACAATCCTCCTTTGCTTTATAATCTTAACGTAGATCCATCAGAAAAATATGATCTAGCTGCAGAACATCCTGAAATACTCGAGCAAATCAACCAGGCAGTCCGACTTCACAACGAAAAACTGGTGAAAGGTCCTGATATGCTCAAGGATCGTGAAGGCACCAGCTCTAACTAGTTGTAGTGCATTCTTAAAATTGAGTAGATGAAAAATTTACCTCAGTACCTTTTGGTTCCACTTTTAGTGATCATGACTATTTGCGATCCGGTAGGAGTTCGCGCACAATCAGCAAAAGAACAGCCCAATATAATATGGATTGTTTGCGAAGACATCGGACCATTTATTGGAGCATATGGATACAAAGGAGTTAAGACACCCAATATTGATCAACTAGCAAAGGAGGGAGAACTCTACACTCGCGCATATACCACCGCTGGCGTATGTGCCCCAAGTCGCTCTTCATTTATCACCGGTATGTACCAGACATCCATTGGTACCATGCACATGAGAACACTTAATGAGGACAATCCGAAGAACTCTCCGCTTCCGAGTTACTCCTCAGTTCTGCCTCCATACGTCAAATGTTTTCCTGAGTTCATGAGGATGGCCGGCTACTACACCACTAACAATGAAAAGCAGGATTACCAATTTATTCCACCTGTTACAGTCTGGGATGAAAATAGTGCGGCAGCTACCTGGCGAAACAGGGCGCCTGGCCAGCCGTTCTTCGCTGTTCACAATCTTGCCATCACTCATGAGATGAATCTTTTCACGCGTGAAAAGGAACCCTTTACCGTTGACGTGAATTCAGTCGTTGTTCCTTCATATTATAATAAGACTGAGACTGCGTCCAAGGCAGTCGCAAGGCAACTCACCAACATCGAAAGAATGGACTCACAAGTTGGTGAGATCATAGCCCGACTTAAAGAAGACGGCCTATATGGTAATGCATGGGTAATCTTTTATAGTGACCATGGTGGCGCATTACCCTGGATGAAACGTGAACTTTATGAACGAGGCACACACATTCCTTTCATAGTTAAGTACCCGATGGGCGCTAATGCAGGTAAAGTCAACACTACCTTAATCAGTGGAGTTGACTTTGCGCCCACGGTGCTTTCGATTGCTGGTATTCCCATCCCCAACTATATGGAGGGAAAAGCCTTTCTGGGAGATCAAAAAGCAGAGCATCCACGAAAATATGTCTTTTCAGCACGCGATCGAATGGCCACACGCTATGATAGAGTAAGGGCGGTAAGTGATGGTAGATACAAATACCTATACAACTACATGCCTGAGCTTCCTTATTATCAGGACCTGGCCTTTAGAAAAGCGATTCCACTGATGAAGGAAATACTTGAGCAAAATGAAAACGGTAAGACTAACTCTAAACTGAAGGTATGGTTCGAATCGAAGCCTAAAGAGGAGCTGTACGACACCCAAACAGATCCAGATGAGTTTTTAAATCTGGTTGACAATCCCAAGTATGCCGAGAAGTTGAATGAATTACGAGCGGCCTTTCAGTCATGGACTGATGTGACAGGTGATATGGGTAACGTCCCTGAAAAGGAGATGCTCTCCAACTGGTGGGATGGTAATAGCGAACCACCAAAAACTGCAGAGCCCATGATTATTCAAACTGACAAAGGCATTAAACTTCATTGCGATACTGAGGGTGCATCGATTGGCTATAAAATCGTAAAGAATGGAGAGAGTCGAACCGTAAACCACAAAATCTATTCTTTTGACTTTGGTGCAATGGGTGGCCGCGTTGCAAAAAATGGAACTGACTTTTCGTCAGAGCGACCGTGGTCAGTTTATATACCAGGCAAGGTTATAAATCTGTCAAAAGGAGACACACTCATTGTTAATGCAAAAAGAATCGGATACGAAGAATCAACGATCACTCATATAGAAGGAGCCAAATAGTTCTAAGACCTAAATCGTACTAACCGTGAAAATCATCAATTCGATTATCATCCTTGTTTTTATTTCCCTCGCGATAGGATGTAAAGATGATGAACCTGTTAAAAGACCTAACGTAGTTTTTATCCTGGCAGATGACCTTGGCTATGAAACGATGAAGGTTAATGGGGGCGAGTCTTACAGCTCACCGAACATCGACAAACTCGCAGCAGAGGGGATGCGGTTCGAGCATTGCTATGCTCAGCCCCAATGCACCCCATCCAGGGTACAACTGCTTACTGGTATTTACAATGTTCGAAACTATGTGAGTTTCGGTTCGCTGGATACCACTCAGGTTACTATCGCTCAATTGTTTCGCCAGGCTGGATACACCACTGGTGTTGTCGGTAAGTGGCAGCTCGGAAGAAATCCTGACAATGTTACTCAACTTGGGTTTGACGACTATCTCGTGTGGCAACTCACAGAACCACGTGCTGACTCCAACGGACGGGACAATAGGTTCTCACAGCCAATCCTTGACAAGAATGGGGAAGTCACAACGTATGCAAAGGAAGACTTTGGGCCAAAAGTGATCAACGATTATAGCTTAGATTTTATTGAAAGAAACAGCAAATCCAAAAAACCATTCTTTCTATTCTATTCGATGCTTTTAACTCACTGCCCGTTTAGTCCAACTCCGGATTCAGAAGAGTGGTTGACTGACAGCGCAAGCGTGATGACTTATAAAGGAAATGCTGAGTATTTTGGAGACATGGTTAGCTACATGGATAAGATGGTCGGCAACGTAAATGCTAAGCTGGAAGAATTAGGCATTGCGGATAATACCCTGGTCATTTTTACCGGAGATAATGGCACAGATACGCCAGTGGTCTCCAGGTTCCAGGGCCGTGACTGGGCTGGAGGAAAGCTGTTATCAACAGATGCTGGAACTAGAGTTCCCCTAATTGCTAAGTGGCCAGGTATCATTAAGGTGGTTCCGTCAATTCAGATCTCATCGACTTTACAGATTTCATGCCCACGATGCTCGAAGCAGCCGACATTAGCATCCCAGAATTGCTTGACCTTGATGGAGTCAGCTATTTGCCGCTACTCAAAGGTGAAACTGGACATCCCAAACACATCATTTACAGTTGGTATCAAAACCCAGGCAAAAAGGAGCCAAGGATATTCGCAAGAACCCGTCAATACAAACTTTATTCAACCGGAGAGTTCATTGATGTCCCCAACGATTTTCTTGAAGAACGCCCAATTGAAATTGAATCGCTTGATGAGAATACTAAGAAAATTTATGATCAGCTGAAAAAAGAAATTGAAACTCAGGATGCCAGGCGCTTAGATGCCATTAAAGGAAAATGAATTGGCAACGTGCGTTTTGAAACTCATATTTATCAACCATTGAGATGAAATTTATAGTCAAAATTCTGTCCATCACCTTTACCTACGCTTTGTTTGTCGCGTGTAACCCAACCGATAAGAAGCAGCAACAGCCTAATATCATTTACATCATGGCGGACGACCTGACCACTCAGGCTATCAGTGCTTATGAAAATGGCATTTACGATGACATTGCACCCACACCAAATATGGATCGATTGGCAAAAGAGGGAATGCTCTTTCAAAATGTAATGTGTACCAATGCCATCTGTGGCCCCAGTCGGGCAGCGATATTGACAGGCGACTATAGCCACATCAATGGTTATTTTAAAAATCATAAAGGAGGTGAGTTCGACTCAACAAAGTGGACGTTTCCGCAAGAGTTTCAGAAGAATGGTTACCAGACTGCGCTGTTCGGTAAGTGGCATCTCGGCACTGACCCGGTCGGTTTTGATGAATTCAAAATTCATGCTGCCGCAGGGCAACAGGGTATGTATTGGGATCCGGTGTATAATCACAACGGTAAGGAAGTGAAGGAGAAAGGATATGCCACTAACTTATCAACAGACTTTGCCCTGAACTGGCTCGATAGTGCTGATCGATCGAAACCCTTCCTGATGCTGATGCAATACAAAGCACCACACCGTGCATGGGAGCCTGATACGAAGTATAAAGATTTGTGGGATGACATTGAGATGCCATATCCAACCAACTTTGATGATGACTACCGGGGTCGTGAGCTGACGATGGGTGATACCGAGATGACGATGGATTACCTCAACCGCCAGGACATGAAACTTACTCCACCCGATAGTTTAACAGGAGCTGACCGCTTCAAGTGGTTATTCTACGGTATAAACCGTGGTGAAATTGTGCAACCGGAAGGCATGACACCGGAAGAAGGTAACAAGTGGCGCTATCAAATTTATATCAAGGACTACCTGGCCTGTGTAAAATCAGTAGATGATAACATCGGACGCCTGCTTGAATACCTTGATAAAAATGGCCTGACAGATAACACGATGATCGTTCTCACATCCGACCAGGGATTCTATCTCGGGGAGCATGATTTCTTTGACAAGAGATTCATCTACGAAGAGTCACTTCGTATGCCATTCATTGTACGCTATCCCAAAAAAGTGAAGGCAGGTTCCGTCAATAAAGATGTAATTGCCAATATCGATTTTGCACCCACTTTTCTTGAAGTGGCCGGAATCAACACTGACCATCAAACTCAGGGCCGCAGTTTCTCATCAATGCTGGAAGGTAACACACCTGAAAACTGGAGGCAGTCCATGTACTATCACTACTATGAATTCCCGTTCTGGCATCACGTACAGCCACACTATGGCATTCGAACTGATAAATTCACATTGGCCCATTTTTATTATAACATTGATGTTTGGGAACTCTATGATCTTGAAAAAGACCCGGCCCAAATGAACAACGTAATTGACGATCCTGCCTACAAAGAAGTTGTCATGGATCTCAAGAACCAACTTGTAAATCTTCAGCAGCAATATAAAGAAGATCAGAACATGGAAGTGTTCCGCGAGGTTACCGACACCGACTACGGATCAATCACTACTAACAATGATGCGATGCGTGAAGGTGAGTTTGAGCGAACGATCAGAAAAGAAGGAGAAAAGAAAGATTAGATGAAGAGAATTCTCATAGTAATTCTGTGCGTCACTTTTGTAGTAGCATGCAAACAACCAACCCAAGAGACCGCTACGAATGCTCCAGCTGGTATGGTGAAAATACCCGGTGGTGATTTTACAATGGGGGGCCGATCAGAACAAGCCAGTAGGGATGAGTTTCCTCGCCATGAAGAGGAAATTAGATCTTTCCTCATGGATGCCACAGAAGTAACCAATGAACAGTTTCGAGAATTTGTTGAAGCGACAGGATATGTCACTGTTGCGGAAAAAGATATTGATTGGGAAGAGCTGAAAAGACAAGTGCCGCCCGGCACACCAAAGCCACCAGACAGTGTGTTGGTTGCGGGCTCTCTTGTATTTAAAACAACATCAACCGCTGTCAACCTCAATGATTACTCTCAGTGGTGGGCTTGGACCATCGGTGCGGACTGGCGACATCCTGAAGGGCCAGAGTCGAACATTGACAATCGAATGAATCACCCGGTTGTACATATCGCATGGACAGATGCTAAAGCTTATGCCGAATGGGCCGGCAAACGACTACCCACTGAAGCAGAGTGGGAGTGGGCAGCAGCCAGTGGATCCTCAGACGTGGTCTATCCATGGGGAAATGAGCCCGCGGCAAGTTCGGCCAGCAAGGCCAACTTCTGGCAGGGAGGATTTCCTTATGAAAATCTACTAGACGATGGATTCTTTGCCACCGCTCCGGTGAAGTCATTTCCACCGAACAAGTTTGGACTTTACGATATGGCAGGTAACGTGTGGGAGTGGTGCGAAGACATCTACGATAATCGCGGTTATGTAGAAATGCCAGAAGATCAGTTGCCACAGTCACGCAACGGATTTGCTGCAACTGCTGAACGTGTAATGCGTGGTGGTTCCTTTTTATGTAATGACTCCTACTGCAGCGGCTACCGAGTTTCTAGGAGAATGGGATCCAGTATCGACTCAGGCCATAACCACGCTGGCTTTCGATGTGTTAAGGACATTTAAAAAATTATTAAAAATACAGAGTGATGAACAGGCTGATAATTATTCTGGTTGCTGCTTTTCAATTGATGGCATGCACCCAGCAAAAATGGAAAGAAACTCAGCAAGAAGGTTTTAACATCGTTGAAAATGAAGGTGGAAATACACTTGGTTACTCATCCTCATCCGGTGTCACCATTCTTACTCAAGACGGTTTTGCATTTAAAGACTTGAACAAAAACAACACGCTTGACAAGTACGAAGACTGGCGTTTGTCCTATGATGAAAGGGCAGCAGACCTCTCCAAAAAATTAAGCCTGGAGCAAATCGCAGGCCTGATGCTTTACTCTTCTCATCAATCCATCCCCGCGCGAGCCAGCGGTCGATTTGCTGGCACATACAATGGCAAACCATTTGAAGAGGGCGTGACAGACCCATCAGAGGTGACCGATCAACAGAAGCAATTTCTTACCGAAGATCACCTTCGACATGTACTCATTACTACCGTATCAAGTCCGGAGGTGGCTGCGAAGTGGAACAATAAATTGCAAGCGTTGTGCGAAGGCATGGGAGTAGGTATTCCCGCAAACAACAGTTCTGATCCTCGTCATGGAACTCAGGCGCGTGAAGAGTACAATGCAGCAGCAGGCGGAGCCATCTCCATGTGGCCTAGTTCATTAGGCATGGCAGCAACGTTCGATCCGGCCCTTGTCGAAAAGTTCGGACAGATAGCAGCTACCGAGTACCGAGCACTTGGCATCACTACAGCGCTATCCCCACAAATAGATATTGCGACCGAACCACGTTGGAGTCGCTTCAGTGGAACATTTGGCGAAAGCCCTGATCTTTCTGCTGCTATGGCGCAAGCCTATTGCAACGGCTTCCAAACCAACGAGTGGGGGAACAAAAGCGTGAATGCAATGGTAAAACACTGGCCGGGTGGCGGCAGTGGCGAAGCAGGGCGTGATGCCCACTACGCCAGCGGAAAATTTGCTGTCTACCCCGGTAACAGCTTTGCAACTCACATGATTCCGTTTACCGAAGGCGCTTTTAAACTCAATGGCAATACCAAAATGGCATCTGCGGTGATGCCGTATTACACCGTGTCATGGGATCAAACTGATGAAAACGTAGCGAACAATTACAACAAGCAGATCATAACTGATTTACTTAGAGAAAAATATAAATATGATGGAGTCGTGTGCACGGACTGGCTTGTTACTGCCGACCACAAAGCCATGGATTTATTTGTTGACGGAAAACCCTGGGGTATTGAACAGTTGAATGTAGATGAAAGACATTACAAGGCATTGATGGCGGGTGTAGATCAATTTGGTGGCAACAATGACATGAAACCTGTTCTGGCGGCATATGAAATGGGAGTAAAGGAACACGGTGAGGAATGGATGAGAGCAAGAATGGAAACCTCAGCTGTCAGGCTCCTAAAAAACATTTTCAGGACTGGTCTATTTGAGAATCCATACCTGAACGTGGAAGGGACAAGGGCAACTGTAGGTAAGCCCGAATACATGACGGCAGGATATGAGGCGCAATTGAAATCAATCATCATGCTAAAGAACCATGGCAATACATTGCCTATACAATCCCAAAAAATGGTGTATGTCCCTAAGCGTTATGTTCCGGCCAGTCGAAACTTTTTGGGAATTGAAACACCTGCCTCTGAGGACTACCCTGTAAACATGGATATCGTCAGGAAACATTTTAATGTAACCGACAATCCGGAAGAGGCAGACTTTGCGATTGTATACATTGAAAATCCGAAGGCTTCCATCGGATATGACAAAGCCGATGTAGAGAAGGGAGGCAACGGATACATTCCCATAAGCCTGCAGTATGGCGACTATGTTGCTAAAGAAGCACGGGCAACCAGTATCGCTGGTGGTGATCCAATGGAATCATTTACAAACCGAACTTACAGGGGAAAGAAAGCTACGACACCGAATTCAACAGATGCAAAATTAGTAACGGATACTAAAGCCAAAATGAAAGGCAAACCGGTGATTGTAATCATCAATGCATCAAACCCAATGATCTTTTCTGAAATAGAACCTGCTGCTTCCTCCATCTTGATGGGCTTCGGTGTACAGGATCAAGCGCTTATCGAAATCATCGCTGGCAAGGCGGAACCATCTGCGTTGCTGCCAGCGCAGATGCCCGCTGACATGGGTACTGTCGAAAAGCAATTTGAAGACGTTCCGTTTGATATGGCCTGCCACAAGGATGCCGATGGTATCGTTTATGATTTTGGTTTTGGTATGAATTGGAATGGAGAAATCAAAGATGGCAGGGCAGACCAATTCAAGAAATAGGTACATAATTCAAACATAGACCGGTTATGAAAAGAACTCCATTAACAGCCCTCTTCATCATTTCTGCATTACTACTCAACGCCCAAAATGAGTTACCCCTTCAAACGGGTAGCGATGTTGCCGTAGTGCAAACCAATTCAGGCAAAGTAAGGGGCTACATCCATAACGGTATTTTCACCTACAAAGGTATCCCTTATGCAAAGTCAAAACGATTCCAGGCACCGGAGAAACCCGCTGCATGGGAGGGTGTAAGAAGTTCAATGACTTATGGACCAGTAAGTCCTCTTCTTGTTCCCACCACACAGGTAGCCGATGAGATAGAGTTCGTCTTCCATCATGATTGGGGTTACACCAATGAAGATTGTCAACGGGTAAATGTATGGACTCCGGGAATTAATGATGGGAAAAAACGCCCGGTCATGTTTTGGATTCACGGTGGTGGATACACCGCAGGGTCATCGCAGGAACTACCTTCTTACGATGGTGAGGCCATTGCCCAAAAAGGAGATGCGGTTTTGGTTTCAATCAATCATCGATTAAACATTCTGGGCTTTCTTGATTTATCAGACTTTGGCGATAAATACAAATCATCGGCCAATGCCAGTTTTTATGACCTGGTTTTCGCACTGCAGTGGGTGAAGGATAACATTGCAAACTTTGGCGGTGATCCAAACAACGTCACCATTTTCGGTCAGTCTGGTGGGGGCGGAAAAGTTACCGCCTTAATGAGTTCTCCGTTGGCCAAGGGATTGTTTCACAAAGCCATCGTACAAAGTGGAGTTTGGTCCGACTACCAGCAACAAGCGATCACCAAAAGAATTGGTGCGGCTACCGTGAAGGAACTTGGGTTAACCTCCGCAACTATTGACTCAATCCAGCACATTCCTTATGAGCGATTGGTAGCTGCCGGCAACAAGGCACTTGATTACGTTCGCAAACAGTTAGAGAGCGAGGGCAATCCGATAGCACCTGGCTTGCGATTCGGTTGGTCACCGACCATTGATGGTGTTTTCCTACAGCACAATCCTGGTGACAAGGAAGCACTGGCGTTATCGAGCAATGTGCCATTGCTTATCGGATCCACAAAAAACGAGTTCATGACCTCGTTAAGAGTTCCAGAGCTGCGCTACGCCAGTGAAGAACAGGTGATGAATTACATCAAAAGCCAATGGGGTGACAAGGCGGACGCTTACCTGGCAGCGGTCAAGAAAGCATATCCTAAAGTGGTGCGACCAACTGATTTGATTGATATCGACACTTATTTCCGTCCAGGAATGGTAGCACAAGCAAATGCAAAATCAGCAAAGGGTCAGGCTCCAGTGTATATGTACTTGTTTGCCTGGCAATCACCAGTAATGAATGGCGACTATAAGGCTATCCATTGTATCGAAATCCCATTCACTATGAATAACATTGCTCGATGTGAAGAAATGACGGGTGGTGGAAAAGATGCGTATGCGCTCTCTGACAAAATGAGTCAGGCATGGATCAACTTTGCAAGATCTGGAAACCCGAACCACAAGGGATTACTGAACTGGCCTGCGTATGATGCGACTACGGGTGCAACGATCATCTTTGACAATGTCTCTACCATTCGAAATCATCACGACAAGGAGTTTCTGGAATTAAATGCTGCGCACAGATAGTAAGAATGAGCAATGCATTGAGGTCTGTTGCGGCTCTCACTTTTTGGACGTGGGCTAATCTGACTGTAGCGCAAACAGCAGAAGTGGTAACCATCCAAAATCAGCAGGTCACCGCAAAAATTAGTCATGTGGGTGCCGAACTCACAAGCCTGAAGGACAATGAAACCGGTATTGAATATCTCTGGCAAGGCGACAGCACACACTGGCCTCGTCAATCTCCGAATCTATTCCCGATAATTGGGAGCCTAAAGAATGATGAGTTTTTTTATGAAGGGCAGGCATACAAGCTTTCACAACATGGTTTTGCCCTGAGAACAAAATTCAATTTGATTTCTCAATCAGAAGAACGCGTTACGTTTTCAATGACAAGTGGTGACAAAACGCTCAAGGTATATCCATTTCAGTTTGAATTTCGGATAACCTTCGAACTTACCAACCGATCACTGACTGTAAAATACCAAGTCTTCAATCTTGACGACAAAGAGATGTACTTTTCAATTGGTGGTCATCCTGGTTTCAATTGTCCGATCCGATCTGGTGAGAATCGATCGGAGTATAAACTTGTATTTGATCAGCAGGAAAATGTCGGCATACATCTGCGTGAAGGAAGGCTTCGGAGCGGTACGAGCGCACAATTCTTAAAAAATGAAAATACCATTCCTATTACGGGCAATCTGTTTGACAACGGTGCACTGATTTTTTCAAATCTGAAATCCAAATCTATTCAGATCAATAGAGGTGATGAGCGTATTCTCACGGTTCATTTTGATGGCTTCCCCAATCTTGGAATATGGTCGAGCGGTCAATCATCACCATTTGTCTGCATCGAACCATGGTTTGGAATGACTGATCCAATCTACACAGATCAAAACATTTCCAAAAAAGAGGGCATCGTGACGCTTCCTGCCTGGAAAGAATTTGTAGCCGCCTATAGCATCGAACTTTAGAGCACCTTTCGGGCTGGACTAATTACGATCCATTCCGGTTGAAGCCCGAAAAACCGGTTATATTTATTGGTATACAACACCAACCACTTATGAGAACGATTATCCTTTTGCTCCTGATATCTCTGAATTTAATTGTAAGCTCCCAAGCCCAACACCGCTACCAAACCGATTTCTCTAAGGAAGAATTGACACAACGCAGAAATAGAATTCTCGATTACATTGGAGACAATGCTGTTGCCGTCCTTCAGAGCGCGGGTGGAATACCGGGCTTTAGCGTGTTCCGACAGTCCAACAATTTCTACTACCTCACGGGTCTTGAAACTGCTCACGCCTATGTGATGATGAATGGAAAGAACCGCTTAACCACCATTTACCTCCCGCATCGTGATGAGGGGATGGAGAAGAGCCAGGGAAAGGTGTTGTCTGCAGAAGATGAGGATCTTGTAAAGCAATTAACAGGCGCTGACAGGGTGAGAGGTTATGAATTCCTATCGACTGACCTGGTGGGGTCCGGACTGATCAAGACGCCTTATCCGAAGGTGTATACAGACTTCAGTCCCGCGGAGATTGGCAACGACAGCCGTGACGAACTGTTACACGGCCAGGGTCGCGTAGCTGCTGACCCCTGGGATGGCGCGCCTTCACGAGAAGCTCGCTTTATCAAAAAGTTGAACGAGCGTTTTCCTCAGTTTGAGGTGGCCGACCTGTCTCCAATGCTGGATTCCATGCGCTTGATCAAAAGCCCCAAAGAAATTGAATTGATTCGCGTGGCAACCCGAATTGCAGGACTGGGCATTATGGAAGCCATGCGATCAACCAAGCCAGGTGTATACGAATACCAGTTGGATGCTGCTGCGAGATACATATTTCTGCTGCAAGGCGCGAGGGGTGATGCCTACGCTTCAATTATTGGCGGGGGAACCAATGCATACTATGGCCACTACTTCCACAAAACCGATGTACTGAAGGACGGAGACCTCGTACTGATGGACTATGCACCAGACTATCGCTACTACACCAGTGATGTCACCAGGATATGGCCTGTGAATGGCAAGTTCAACGCAGAGCAAAAAGAACTTTACAATTTCATCGTAGCGTATCGCGATGCGTTGTTCAAGTATATCAAGCCGGGTGTAACTTCGAACGATGTGTTGGATGGTGCCGCTGCCGACATGAAGGAATACCTGAAGGGTAAGAAGTTCGTGAAGCCTGCTCACCTGAAAGCAGTGCAAGAGGGAATTGTCTTTAGAGGACACTTTCAGCACCCTGTTGGTATGGCGGTGCATGACGTGGGGAAGGTAAATGGGGTGAAAATCCAACCCGGCATGGTCTTCACAATCGACCCTATGATCTGGATCCATGAAGAACGGCTCTATGTTCGCATTGAAGACGTAGCCTTGGTCACTGAGACAGGTGTGGAAAACCTCAGTGCCTTTGTGCCCTCCAAACTGGAAGACGTGGAAGCCTTGATTAAAGAGAAGGGGTTGACAGAGTTGAGGCCGGTGGTGGAGTTGAAGCAAAAGTGACTCTTGTATTACTATTATTCGTTACCTGACATGGTTGTGTGCTCGTGAAGATAGGACCTTGGCTATCAGGCAACAAGTATCAAGTACCCAGAATCGAGCGACCAAACTCACCCCAATCAAACCCCGTCTCAACTCTGTTGTGTCGTAAAGCAGGTATCTGTGTGGTGAGAATTAGAGTTGTATTATCAAGATCCGCGCGATGATGCTGTGGTATCTGTCGGGCGATGGCCTTCGCGATCTTGAATCTTGCGTTCGGAAAGACTTCCTGAACTGACTTCTTTAATCGATTGATATTCTCCATCCCATACATCACCACCACTTCGGGCTTGTGAACAATCATTTTTTCCAGAATAGTCTTGATTCGTTTTTCATACACATGCTCCTGATACTCAGCTCGAGTTCTTAAATAAGTAAGCTTAGGCATGTCGAGCCAACTGTAGTACCAGGCATGGTTGTGAGCGGGTAGGGGAAAAAGGCGAATCATCGCCTCCCTCTTCTTTGAAGGCAATGCCAATTCCTTTTGCTGGTAAAGAAGTAGATCGGGTGGCGACTGATTACGATAGCCATGAGCGAAAGCAATAATGTTCTTCCACCAACCATGAAGGACAGCATGTTTGCCAAATCGATACTCGTGAAGGTTGGTAAACATACCGGCACGAGGGCCTGTGACAGAGAAACTCACCTGCTTGTACATCTCTCGCATATCGCAGAGCGACAAAGGTGTTCCCGGAGCATGTTTTTCGAAAAAGTACTTGAACTTATCCGCTACTTCCTGCGGAAGATCACCGCTTCCTTCTTCATGAGCCACGAACCATAACTTAGCTTCCCATGAGCCGTAGCCATAATAGTTTTCAACCCAATGAGTGAGTTTCTCTTCCCTGATCAGCATACACTACATCTGCACATCACCGTCTGACCTAATGGGTCCAGGTATGTTCTCCTTAGGTGTTCCCATCATTTCTAATAAGTCAATCTCGATTGACCTTGATATGGTAGAGATAGGCACGTCATTGGCCGAGCCTTCAAATGGATTCTCACCAACTGTCCCGATTCGTTGCATGGTATTAAATACCCACGATACGATAGTGGAGAACGGAACCGCAAGCCAAACAAAGTATTTACCAACAATCGGATAACTTTCGACCAGGCTCATCCCAAGTTTACCAAACTCAG
>JBFWZR010000078.1:0-18978 GCA_050185175.1 Cyclobacteriaceae bacterium | reverse complement strand
GCTTGCTGGCTTACCTATGAAGCAAGCCGTAGGCACATCATTACTGATCATTGCACTCAAATCGCTAATTGGATTTACGGGTGACATTGGATCGGATCAACTCATTGACTATAAATTCATGCTCATCTTTTCCGCATTTGCAATCGTGGGCATTCTTATAGGCAGCTACATCACCCGGTTTTTTTCAAATGAAAAATTGAAGCCAGTCTTTGGCTGGTTTGTGCTGGTGATGGGCTTCTATATTCTGGGTAAGGAACTGTTTTAAATCCATACCATCCCTTTGTTTAATTTTGAAGTCTGAACTTTTTCAACAGAATCTCCCTTAATTCATTTTACCTTTATGCTAGAAGCACTCCAACAACCCTGGCCCTGGTATGTCGCTGGGGTCCTTATCGGTTTCACTGTTCCTACCTTATTACTTTTGGGAAATAAACACTTTGGTATTTCCTCATCGCTGCGTCACATTTGTGCCGCGTGCATGCCGTCTAAGATTCCCTTTTTTCAATACGATTGGAAAAAAGAGATTTGGAATTTGTATTTCGTGGGGGGTGTATTGCTTGGCGGAGTCATAGCATCACAATTCTTAAGTAATTCTGATCCAATAATCGTATCCCAAGCAACTATTGCCGACTTGCAAGCTCTAAACATCGAAACGGATCATCAATTGATGCCCTCTTCAATTTTTAACTTCAATAACATATTCACATTAAAAGGGCTGATTTTTTTCGTGGTGGGCGGATTTATGGTTGGCTTCGGCACCCGTTATGCCGGTGGTTGCACATCAGGCCACTCGATAATGGGTTTGTCAAATCTGCAATGGCCATCTTTGATCGCTACGTGCTGTTTTATGGCAGGTGGTTTTGTTATGGTTCATGTTATTTTTCCCTGGCTTTTCACAATTCTATAGTCTCGTATTATGCAATTTTCTGAACAACCGGACACTACCTCTGTGATTGAACATCCAATTGAGTGCGAAGCACCCAATGATCAGATTTCAAATGAATCATTGATCGGTTCGAATATCAAATATTTGATCGTTGGTCTACTCTTCGGGATCGTCTTCGTAAAGGCAGAAATTATTTCATGGTATCGCATCCAGGAAATGTTTCGGCTTCACGCCTTTCACATGTATGGTGTAATCGGAACGGCTGTCGTGGTGGGCATGATTTCAGTTTGGGTGATCAAAAGATTTCACATAAAAACCATACAAGGAGAAACCGTGGTATTTCACAAAAAGACATTTCAGTGGGGCAACGTAATTGGTGGAACAATCTTTGGGCTCGGCTGGGCCATCACTGGCGCATGCCCAGGACCATTGTTTGCACAAATAGGCAGCGGCTTCCTGGTAGTGATCATTACTCTTCTAAGTGCAATAGCAGGCACATGGATATATGGCCTGCTACAAAGTAAGCTTCCTCACTAAGCAGATCCGCACATTATTCAATCCAATCGATCGGCTTAAAAGCAGATGCGGGCGCAAAAATATTTACACATGGTGCGTCTATCTCCAGGGTGTAGGGAGGCACTGGAACCGGCACATCATCTTTGGTTAAAAAGATGTTCTTCTTGCTAATGGAGGTAGCATAAAATAAACCTAGCGCAGGTTCATTGGTGGTGACCTCGTAAATGTTTGTTGGTAGTGAGCCAAAACCAGGTTGAAACAAACTTTCCTTTGAGTCGAACTGGTCTGCTGCTGTCTTCCAAAAATAGAATGCTTCTCTACTAAGGCTCATTTGTTCAATCCGAACCATGAACTTACTGTAGAAAGTATACTCATCGATTCTCACCGTACCGACCGGAACCGCCTTAAATTTGCCATTTTGAACTACCTGTCCGTCACTTACTTGTGGACCCTTCTCATATCTCCATGACCAGCATCCACCCAATTGAGTAGTGATATAATATATGCCAGTATATTTCCATCGGACAAAAGAGTTTGAACCTGTTGTAGCATCGAGAAAAACATTAAAGTAATACTCTGTAGGTCCTCTCAAAGGCTTGTTGGATTCAAACTCGACATATACACTATCCACCGTACCAGAGGGTACGATTTCATCTGGTGCAGATTGGAAAATTCTACCGTCCAGCAACTCAACCTCCACCCAGTATTTGTTGCCAACCACTCCTCGCATACCATTTGGGTCGGTGTAATACCAACCACGTTCTCCAGCAAGAATCTCCTTATTCCCCTGGTCATCGAAAATAGTTACCTGTTTTGCGTTGATCACGTCCCGTGAATTAAGCACATCATCAACAGCAGATGGCTTGAAAACTCTTACAAAATATGGTCCGGGTTGGTCAGAAATAAACCCATCAATAACGACCTGTGAATTGTCCTCTTTCAACACAAAATTCTCTGTCTCGAGTCGATCGACACACGACATCATCATGAAAAAAAGTGAGATTTGAAAAGGGTATTTCCAAGCCATTATAAAGGTAATTCAGTAAATCCCGCCACAATTCAATAATAAGCAAAAAGCTAGTATGATGCACGCTCTTATAATCACTCAAATAGTGGTATAATAGGCGTCACGGAATTGGGCAAGAAAGAATCACACTCTCCAGCTAAGAATGCTTCACTCCAAACTCCTTCATCAGCTCTGAACCGTACTTCCTGATGATCTCAATGATAGGTATTGCCCGCAGCCCTCTCTCCGTAATGGTATACTCCACTTTAGGCGGCACAACGGCATAGGCTTTGCGTGTGATAAACCCCTCTTGCTCCAGGTTTTTCAAAACACTTGACAACATCTTGTCGGTAATGTGCGGCAATTCTTTTTTGAAATCGCTGAATCGCAGGGTACTATCTCTTAGCCTCCAAAGGATGGGCATCTTCCATGTGCCCCCAATCCGATCCATCGCAAACTCAACAGGATTGTAATACACCTTCTTGTCGTATATAAAATCTGGCATAATCGTTTTTTTGTGATTCCGCTAAAACTCCCGGCAACTCCAAACTTTCATTTAAGTAAGTAACACACTTACGGGTAAGAATGTTGAACCAGGGAACAACTACTGCGCAATTTTGGGTTAGTCTTCCCAAAGCAAAAAATACATGAAAAAATTAATTATCCTGTTAACACTCTTAATTAGTTACTCACTCCATGCACAGCATAATGCTGGCTACAACGGAAAAATACTCATGATTGCCTCCAACCCCGCTATAAGCAAACAAACAGGTTGGCCAATAGGCGTCTGGTACGCAGAGGTGGCCCATCCTTATTGGGTTTTTTCTGAAGCAGGTTACTCAGTTGACATCGCCTCGCCTGAAGGTGGTGAAATAAAGTTTGATAGTTTCAGTGACCCCGAAGATGAAAGTCAATATGCAGCATTTGATTATGTATCTCTAGGATTTAAAAAAGATCCTGCCAAGCAAGCGTTGATCAAAAACACCTTGAAACTTTCGAATATCAATCCCAATGACTACAAAGCCATCTTTGTTTGCGGTGGTCAGGGTCCGATGTATACATTTATAGACAATGCCGAGTTACACAAGTTCTTCACCGATTTCTATTTAACAGGTAAACCTACGGCTGCCATCTGTCACGGCACATGCATCCTGCTAAAGACTAAACTACCCAACGGAAAATATCTGGTCGAAGGGAAGAAATGGACTGGTTTTGCCGCAGCAGAGGAACAGTATGCCGACAATTACGTGGGTATGCAAATTCAGCCTTTCCGCATTGAAGACGAGGCACGTAAGATACCTAACTCAGCATATGTCAGTGGTGAGCCTTTCTCATCATTTGCAGTTCAGGACGGTAACTTGATCACAGGCCAACAACAGAACTCCGGTGCGGCAGCGGCAGAGCTTGTAGTCGCAGAACTGGAAAAGCAACGCAAAAATTACCCGACCTATGTGCTCGTTCACGGTGCGTGGTCCGATGAAAGCGCATGGGGATTTGTGAGGACCCAGCTGGCAGTTCATGCCAATGTGGTTACTGTTAACCTGCCAGCGCATGGGATAGACCAGACGAGTGGAAAGGATGTAGGGCAAGCCGACTATGTTAGGGCCGTTATCAAGGTAATTGAGGAGCAACCTGGAAAAGTAAGATTGGTCGGTCACTCCATGGCAGGAATGATTATTTCGCAAGTTGCGGAGAACATGCCCGCCAAAATTGAAAAACTTATCTACGTTTCCGCCTTCCTTCCGAAAAACGGACAAAGCTTAAATGGCATTGTTGACAAATTCTTGAATGGCCAGCAGCTGGATATTTTCGAATTCAATGAGGATTACTCTTTGATTGGCATCAAAAAGGAGGCATTGCCAACTGTAGTGTGCGCTGACTGTTCACAACCCATGAAAGACATCCTGGTGAAGTACCATCGTCCCGATCCCGTGAAGGCGTTGAATGATGTTGTGAAGGTTGGTCCCAACTTCAACAAGATTCCCAAGTACTACATCAGCACAAAAAATGATAACGCGGTGCCTTATCCTTTGCAGCAGCAGATGATTAAAGATAATGGTGGAGTTAAAAAGGTGTACGAGATGAACACCTCTCATCTTCCGTTTGTAGTTGACCCTTCAAGGTTTCTACAAATCATTCAGGAAATAAACTAGCAACAAGGATAAGCCAGCTCCGGGTGAGCTGGCTTATTCCTCAAATACCTCCTCAATATCTAATCACGTGATCCGGAAATTATTGGCAACTTGTATTACTGCTTTCAGTCTCACGACTACTTTTGCTCAATTAAACGAAAGCGATAGCGTTTCATGGCAGCTAAAAGCTTCCCTTACCGGCAGCATTCTCGATGGCAATATTGCCAGAACTCTTTTACTTAACCGAGTTGAATTGATCAATGCCAACCCGACCTGGGGTTTAAGCACGCGCAACGATTACCAATATGGTCGAACATTTAAAAAACTCAGTGAAAGCGATCTGATATCTTACAACTTCATCTACTATCATCCGCAAGCTCGTGTTTATCCATATGTGATGGGACTAGTGGAGACGAACCTCAGGAGAAAAATAGACTTTCGTTACCAGGTAGGCCCTGGGCTTAGCTGGAATATCATTCAAAATCAATCACACGTTGTAAAACTTTCTGCCACCGCTACGTTTGAGAGTACACGTTTCAACGGATCAACCTTTGACGAAGCAATCTATGACGGATCGAATGATATTGAGACGTGGCGAGCCACCGGTAGAATTTTTGCCCGACACCAGCTGGCCAGTAAGGTCAGATTAGGTTATGAGTTCTGGCTCCAGCAATCCATACAAGAGAAAGTCAACTATCGCTACCATGCCGAGGCATTATTAGAAATTCCACTTTCACAAAAGCTGGCCTTTCGATCGTCTGTGAGATACTCCTATGAGAATATTCAGTTGATCGGGCTCAAGCCATTTGATCTCTTGTGGACCTATGGACTTAGTTATACCAGACTGAGCAAGTATTAAAAATTATTAACTTTTTATTCCGAACTAATTCCCTCAACTCAAAATATCCAACATATGAATATCGCTATTATTGGAACTGGCAACGTAGGCAGCTCACTGGCTCAAGGTTGGTTGAAGTCGGGCCACAAGGTTGCATTTGGAGTTCGCGACCCGCATACTTTTGGTGGCGCCAAACTACCTGGTTTATCCCATGTGCAGGCTAAGACAGTTGAGAACGCTACTGCCGAAGCAGATGTCATCGTAATCTCAGCCGTACCTCAGGCAATACATGAAATCGCATCAAGCCTAGGAGATATGTCTTCAAAAATTATTATTGACACCATGAATTCGGTTCGCGTAAAACCGGATCCTTATAGCAACACAACCGAGGCATTGGTGGCGTTAACTAACTGTAAAGACATCGTCAAATGTTTTAACACAACCGGAGCTGAAAACATGGCCAACCCGAGATACGGCAATACAGGAATTGACATGTTCTACGCTGGTGATAGCGTAAAAGCAAAGAAGACTACAACTCAGCTGGCGAAGGATCTCGGTTTTGAAAATGTCTATGACTTTGGAGAGAGTGATAAATTCCAGCTACTCGAGCACTTTGCCATGAGTTGGATCAACCTTGCTATTATGCAAGGCTATGGGCGGGACTTCGCATTTAAAATTATTAAGAGAGACAGAAAACAATAGGCCACTCGTTGTTTTACGCCAAAATGGAATAACGACCGAAACTATGGCACAGGAAATGGAGCTGGAAATGATCAACGTTTTTAGAAATATTATGGTAATGGGCGCCTTGTTGGGTTTTGCAAGATATGTTGCCAAAGACAATCGACTCATTTCCTAGAAAACAATTCAGCTGCACGATAAAAACTAAACTATTTATCGTGCAGCTTGTACCTATACACCGTACCGGAACATTAATCCCTCGGAGTAAACGTAACGATATCAATGCCGACACCATTAGGATCCTGAATAGCAAAATGCCTGTCTCCCCACACTTCATCCCGCAACTCGATCTTGATGGGTGTACCTTTCGATTTGACCTGTTGATAAAGTTCATCCACATTATCAACTTCGATGGTGAGATACACCCCATTCCCCGCAAACCGTTTTTGAAACAATGGTTGTTGGCTAGGATGATCCGGTAGCAAAAAGCTGATTTCTGCCTGGTGGCCAGGTGTATGCATCAATAGATAAAACTCATTTTCAAAAGTTACTTCAAATCCAAGTACTTCCTGGTAAAAGGTCTTGGTTTCCTCTATTTTACTCGTGATAATTCCAGCGTTCATTTTCATACGTCCTTGATTTTGTTGTTGTGTTTGTGAATGAGCGTTTATATAAAAAGTTAAAGCAAAGATCCATAACACTATTTTGTTCATATCGATTTAATTTTTGTTTAAAAAGTGCAGGCCGACAACGGTCTACACAGAAAAATCCTGCGGGGCTTTTCCCGTCCACCGCTTAAAGGCTCTCGAAAATGCACTCAGATCATTGTAGCCTAAAAGGTCTGCGATTTCACCGAACTGGTACTTACCTCGTTGTATGTACTCAATGGCAAGTGAACTCCTCACGGTATCAGCTATCTGTTGAAATGAAGTTGACTCTTGTTGAAGTCTTCGTTGCAGGCTACGAGCTGTCATGTTGAAGTTGGCCGCCACATCTTCCAGGGTGAGCAGTTTCAAATAAGCATTCTTAGCCAGGTAATCTTTAACCCTCGATTGAAATGACTCCGACTCCTCAGTTTGAATATTTATACTACGAAGTAAGTCTCTTTGAATTTCATAGTTGGACGTGATCACCAACTCATGCCAAATCCCCTCATCAAATTGTATCGAAACCTGCTCGCCAAAATTTGGTTTACAACGGAGTACGCGTTCGTATTCCTGATCTGCTTCGAAAGGAAGGACTACCATATCCGGCCTTACCTTTCGAAACAGCAGCCCGTCCAACTCCTGGATTGTGAATACAATCAAAAAATCTAACATATGCTTTCTCATCTCAGGATCGGCAGCGTTCGATGTGGGATTGAAGTTTACTTTGACGCCTTCTTTTCTGACGACCTCCATCGTATAGAGGTCTGTAACTGCAGGAGTGAGACTTGCTGCTATGCTAATGGCTTGACCAACCGTCTTGCTGCTTTTGATGATCTCACCCACAACACCGAGCGCACCGAGTTGAAGCGACTCTCCAAAGTGCAGGCCAAAATGTTGATCATTACACTCACTCCAGCAGATTGACCAAAGTTGATGAGCCTGATCCCGACTCACCTCATACTTTTCGTTGGCAAGGAGCTCACGCAAGTCCACATTAGCCTTCATCGCCAATCCCTGAATGGGTATCTCCCTCATGGCTGCGTAACCACACAATGCCAGTAGAAAATTTCGTTGTTGTTGATTCATCACATTACGCTTTTAACGAACTGAGCCCGACAATATATCAACCAATTTTGTTTCAGCATTCGAGATTGCAAATATGGTTTTGGTAATTGCCTTTCAGGGCTATGAGTTAGATTATTTACCCCAAAATCTATCTTCCTGTTCAATATCATTCGAATAAATTCTGGCCATTACGATTTTGCCATGCTCTACAGTGTAGATGTCAATGTTAGTTACATCCAAAGTGCCTCCGGGTGGTTGGGCGCCAGTCCAATGAAGCAGACACGCCACAGTATTCCCATTTACTGAAAAGTATTCCACGTCAACCAACCTGATAGTTCCGGCAGAAAGCTCCGCCATCTTCGCCCCCATTTGCAATAGCTCTTGCTTTGTCCTTTTCACGCCAGCAATTCTATTGTCTCCAGGCTGTATCCACACCACATTTGGATCTAGGTATGATGCAAATTTTGCGTGATCCTTAGCCATATAAGCTGTCAAGAATTCTTTCACTACCTCCAGAGGCTCGCGATCTGCCGCGTCTAAATCCTGACTCAGGGACACCGACTGTAATCCAGCCAGAAGGGTCAAAATAACTAAAATCTGCTTTTTCATGGTTGCATGTTTTTATTGCTGAGACGCCAATGCCCGTCTTAAATAAGTGTGCTGTAGGTACGCCATTAGTCCCACCCACAATGCAACTCCCCCGATCAACAGATAACCCAATACAGAGACAGGTAATAGTGAAAGACCGGTGATGGCAACGGAAGCAATCACCCACATCACATCCAGAACGATAATGAAGCGCACCCAATAGACATCAACCTCAGGTCTTCTCCATTCCACGAATACAACAGCTGCAAATCCGATTAGAAAAACTCCTGTGAGAATAAATGGCAGTTGAGCGCCAACATCAAACAATCGCGCGTAGAGGCGAGGCATAATTACGAGCCCCAAGCCGGTAAGACCTGAAGACACGGAATTAATTAAGAGAACATTTTTTAGAGCATTCATAACTTTTTTGTTTTTGTTGATTCAAAAGTAGACCCGGGCAACGTGCTCATGCTTGTCATATCACGTCAAAGAATTTACCCTTTCACGACAGTATTCAGTTTTGTGTACAGATCGGCTGAAATAGGTTTTTTGATAACATTGACACACGTGCATCGGCATCAAAAGTATGCTCCAGCCACCGCGTACAATAGAACAAATCTGCCACCCGCAATAAGTGCGGATGCCCTTACTTGCATTTCCGGATCGTTAGTTCCAGCATGACACGGATGTCGGATTTATTCTATTTTTCATTCTTGGGCTTACTCATTTTTGTGGAATTCATTTTTTGACGATCTGAATTTTGTGAGTTCATAGCGAGTACGAATCTCAAGTAGCTATTACTGATCTTTTTTGAAGCTTAGCAACATACACCTAATGGTGCCCGTTTATCAATAACAGCGAGCAGGATATCTAAGGTTTGGACACTCGCATTACTCTATGAAACACGAAATTATTTTACCACCTCCCCACCTCAAGCGTTTCGTAAGATACTTTTGGACAATCGACTTTTTCGGGATCGCTGAAGACGTGAGCACTTTCAAGGTGTTCGCAAGAAGATTTCCGAGGATTGTTTTCCAAAATTATAATGGCCACTCAGCTATTTACAATGGACCTAACAAACTGCCGATGTCTTACATTGGTGGGCTCAACACGCAACCTTATACCTGCAATATTCTACCAAGCATTAGCGTAACAGGGGTGAGCTTTTATCCTAGCGCTATCAAGTTGCTGTTTAGAACGGATGGTCATGAGCTAGTGAATGAATTACCGGACCTTGAGAATTTTGTGTCTAAGGAACTTACTTGTAGGGTAATTGATGCTCACACCCAAGGGGAAAAAATCAAGATTATCATTGACTACCTCACTAGAATGATCAAAAATGTCAAATCAAATAACATTTCCGAAAATGCATGGCAGTTTGTAAGTGTGCTTGATGAAAATTCAAAACTCCAAGACCTGCCAGAAATATTCAATGTATCTGAAAGGCAACTTATTCGAAATTTTTACTCAACAGTTGGAATGTCACCGAAACAGTTTCTACGGATTACACGGTTTGAAAAATCAATCCAATTGATGGCCACTCATAATGAAGACAACCTATCCAACATTGCTTATACCCTTAAGTACTCGGATCAATCTCACTTTATAAGAGAGTTCAAGGAGTTTTCGCACTATACACCATTGAAATACTTAAAACAGCAGAAACTTTATCAAGAAAATTCAGCGATTATGGTACGATAGAAGATTTATAGAATACGACCAATTGTAAGCTCAGAACGTGGATTTTAACCATTCGATCATCAATGAAACATAATCTGGTGCAAAAATTTTCTCCGGATTATCTCTAAAGTCTTTCCTTCTTTTCCAAGTATCTGAGTTTCTCCCAGATAAGTTAAAAGTCATTGTATGATCAGCATCTGGAATAATCTCAATCCTTGCATGTTCATTTTTAATTCTCGTTAATGCATTATGATAGGTCTCTGAGCTTATGGTCGGAGGCACCACCAAATCATTCTCTCCCCAAATCGCTAATACAGGCATACGCATGCTACTTAGATCCGGAGCTTTATCATCACGGAAGACAATGCTCAGGTATTTATAAACAACCTCATCCCCCCTAATAACATTATTAATCCAGCTTGCATGGGCCGTTTCTTTTTGCAGCTTCGTGAACTCATCAAATGATCTACGTTCATCGATAAGATTTTTTAATGACTTACAATAGTCAATGGCTTGACGAATACTTTCGCTATCAAAACCATCGGCTCCCAAAGAAGCTTCAACACGATATAGTTCCTGCTCAAAAGCCGTAGTTACTGGTGAAGAAATTGTTATTACAAAAGCGGGGTCAATTTTCTTTGCAACGATCGGTATTACCCATCCCGCCTGACTAATTCCCCACAAGCCAATACGTGCCTGATCAATCTTATCTGACTTTTTAAGAGCCACGATAGCACTCAGAACTTCGTTGGCTCTATCATAGACTGACATTTCATACCATCTACCTTCTGATTGCCCAACCCCTGGTCTGCTCCACGAATAGCAGGCATACCCAACCTTAGTAAACTCACTCCACAAATAATTATAATCACCTGATGAGTTAAAATCTTCGGGGCCAGACCCATGAATAAAAACAATAACGGGGAGTCTGGCCTCGGAAACTCTAACAGGAGTTATCAACTTACCAACTATTCTATTTCCACTGTAAACGAAGTTTAAGTCTTCCTCCGTGAAGCCATTGGGTTGTGCATAACCAAGACCTATGCAACAGGTTAAGATAAAAATGAAGAATCTAGTCATTTGATTCAGGTGATAAAGTTGGTGATGTATTTTTTATCTGAACCAAAGGCAGATACCTGTCCTTACTTTCTACTATTATCCAAGTCAGTATACAAAACAGTGACAAGGGCATTATCAATCCAATTCCTAAAGCGAAATGGTGAACCAAAATTCCAATCATTGTGGGAGTAATAACTATCGCTCCCAGGGCACGAAACCTTGGTAGCATAATTAGCGCCCCTCCAATTATCTCAAAAGTCGCTATCAGCGGCATTAGCCATGTAATTTTCATCATAGCCATAAACATTTCCATGGCTTGCTCCGGCATATCCTCTGGTACAGGTATATAGTTGAAAAATTTATTGAGCCCGGCATTGATGAACATTAACCCAAACAGCAGGCACACGACAAACAGAATCTTATTTTTCATTTGCTAACGTTAGTAAATGATACTTTAGCCAGTTTATGATTACTTGTCTTCCCTGTTTTCGAAGACCATATAACTTGTGATCTCCTTGATCTCTCCATCTTTTAATTGGTACACGTCACAGAAAAAACTCTTCTTGACTTCTCCATTAGCATGTTTGGCTGTTATTCTGCCCGTCCCAACCACTCTATCACCTTCTTCAATGAACTCTCCAGTCTCACTGGATAACATCTCAGGCACATCTTTGAAGAATTCCCTGATAGAATCTTTACCCGGAGCCAGATCAAAATATCCAGGCCAACCCATTTTTATATCCTCACTCATGAAAGACAATGCTTTTTCAATGTCTGACTTGAGAAATGCATTCGATACCTCTTTTACGATTTCCTTGTTTTTCATCTCTTTCAATTTATTGTTCTACTAATCATTTAATTGCAGTATTCTGATCATGTGTGAGTTGCCAGCCTTCAGCTTCTCTCCTAAAAATCAGGATCAAATATTCAGCATCCTCAAACATCGTTTGTCCCAGAGAGTCTTTTTGTGTGAAGTGATACTTTATAAATGCATGGCCGAGTGAGTCACTGCTTTCCGTCCTGACTATTTCACCATCCCACTCCCAGTTATCTGTGGCAAACCATTTTTTATGAAAATCGATGAACACGCTCTTGCTCTCGTACTGAGTCCCGTCTGGACCAATCATGATCACATCATCGGCAACAGTAGGCTCAAGTGTTTTGAGATCGCTGGTTTTGATAGCGTTAAGGTGAACATCAAGCGTTGCCGCAAACGAGTTTTGCTCTTCTGACTTCTCTTCATGATCACAACGTACCGCGAACAACGTCAACATTACTAATCCTCCGACATACCCTGTCCTGCTATATGACATAATTATCCTTTATTGATGCGATTAAAATTCACCTGAATAAATTTTAAGATTGATAATTTCCTTTCTGAATCTAGTTTAACCGAGGAGACAGAGCTCGGGCCTCAATCGGTCTCCGCATACTTCTTAAAGTTGTTAAGGATTGCCTGCCAACCGTCCCGTTGCATGTCTACGGAGTTTTCAGTTTCAGCATCAAAATTGGTGATCACCTTGGTTTTGCCCTTCAGATCTTCAAAAAGCGTGGTTGCCTTTCGCCCGTCCGTCATGGTATAGGTGATCTTTTTGTGATCGACTATCTCATCATAGACAGCTTCAAAATCAAATCCGAAGCTCCCGTCTTTTGCCTCCATACGTGCCTTGTATTTGCCGCCCACACGCAGGTCGTTGGTGGCAGAAGGGCAATGCCAACTATCATCGGCAAAGTTCCACTTGGTAATGTGTTCCGGCTTTGTCCAGGCGTCCCATACCTTATTTGTTTTTGCTGCGATTGTCGTTTCTACTTTGATTTGTGTTGTGCTCATCGTTATACTTAGTTTAGTTAATAATTATCAGTAGGCCGTCAGGTCTTTTCTTTCGTGCTCATCACGTATGCATGTCTTCCATTAAGCCATCAAAAATCTACTTCACGTACCAGGATTGATAGAATAAATCCGACATCAGGACAAATTTCTTTAATTGAGGGAATGGATTAGAGGTGTAGTTGTGACGTTGGAGGGGGCGATTACGACATTCTCCTAGGAACGGCCAATGAGATGCGCTGAGAGACAGCGCTCCCTAATCTTCTCACAGTGGTGCAGAGAAAAATTTCAATCACGCCTCACTCGGTAATTAGAGCAGACGCTTCAAATCAGAATAAAATCAAACTACCGTTATTACTATAGTCTGACAAGAAAAATTTGAACTAGGTTTTACAAAAAAGACCTGAACTGTAGATCGAGAATGTACCGTGCAGTGGAGACAAAAATGTTTTAGACTAGAATTCCTGAATTGCTAAGATCGTTAGCAATTAAAAATGACAACCTTGGTATTGGCTGACTGGAGGTGGGTTTGATTAAGATGTGCTAATTGATTTTCTTATGGGGCGATCACCCTCTAACACCTATCGTACATATATTCAAGAATCAGCGCAGAGGACCAGAGATCAATCTTGTCATTCCTTTGAAAGAAAGTACCACCAACTCCACGCGGAATGAACTGTAACTCGGGATGATGCGCTTTGATTGTTTCGAAGGTGTCTCGGATTTTTTTAATCTTCGGGTGAAACTTTCCATTGACAAAACTGGTCATGCTATGCTGCAGACTCTTTTTTCAGGCGCCAATTCAACCTCTTGGTGCTCACGATTATGAAGAAGTCAGAGGTAAAAACAACGGTAGGAAAAAACCGAACTAAAGTAAATATTCAGGGTATCGCCACCCCCGACCAGAAGCTTGAATCTACTGGCATCTTAGTATTATATGGATCAAATAAGGACTTAGCGGAATTCTTAAAACAGAAGCAATCCATGCTTTACTCTTAAAGTGATGAGTTTTTTACGGAATTGAAACCAACTAAATGGTAAAAGGGAGTCGGGATTCCCAGTCTGCTCAGCACAATAACATCCCGACTCCACCCATCGAAGGATTCTTACTTTTTTGCTACCAATTTCACGTCCATCTTGAATTCACCGCTCAACATGGCATTCTCCACCTTCCATCCGTACATTACCTCATAGTCTGTTCTGACAATAGTCAGAGTGGCGTTGGCTTCTACCGTGTTGCCATTCTCCGTAAGCGTTGCGTCAAATGTTATCGGTTTGGTGATGCCGCGAATGGTAAGGTCTGCATTCACCTTCAAGCCCGACCCGGATGAATTACTGTTCTTGATCACCAACTTAGCCTCGGGAAACTGCTTTACATTAAAGAAGTCTTTAGACTTTAGGTGGTTAACCAATTTTGCATTGTCCTTTGCGCTAGTTAGATCTTCGTTGGTTATGGTATTCATATCTATCACGAAATTACCACCAGTGATCAACCCTCCGGAAACTTCCAGTTTGCCAGACTTTATGGTAACGAAGCCTGTATGCTCGTATGATTTAGCAAGATGGTATCCCGTCCATCTCAACTTACTTGCCTGACTATCTACAGAATAGGTCCCTTCGGGAATATTGAATGCAGAAAATACCAGTAACAGGATGATTGAAAATAGACCTAAAATAATTTTTTTCATGGCTTTATTGTTTTTTGGGTTAAACAGCAATATCAAACCCAAAAGTTGCCTGACCGGATGGCAAACCGGAAATTTGTCAACGTTAAGACAGTTTTGGCATCTACTTATATCAGGAACTGTGGATCTTTGTTCTGATTCTGACCCATACAATTACCCTAAATTTTGGCGTAATGGAACCTGCGGCCAACTGGCATTTTGAAAGTGTGGACCTGTATAAGCAATTGTGCCTTGGTCAATCGGGGTTGACGTATGAGGCACACTCCCTCAAGATCTTCAACAAAGGGGAGTTCATTTACCACCATGGAGACGAATCCTTGCATGTGTTCTTTGTACATGCAGGACGGGTAAAAATTTACTACCAGAATGAACAAGGCAAAGAAGTAATCAACTCCATATTATCCACTGGCGAAATATTCGGTGAACTAGCCCTCGCGGGTGAGGTGGAGAGAAATGAGTATGCCCAGGCGATGGATAATAATACGATCGTTTGTCGGTGGAGACGAGAGGACCTATTGGCGCTAATGACTGAGAATGAGAGCCTAAATTTTCAGGTGCTCAAATTACTAACGCTTAGAATGCATAAAATACAACGCAAGTTTGGTCTGGTTGCGTTTAAAGATGCCAGATCACGCTTAATAGCATTTCTAAAAGATGCTGCCGAGTGGAAAGGAAAAAAGGTGGGTTCAGAAGTCGTTATCATGACACCTCTCACACACCAACAAATTGCTAAATTGGTCGGTCTTTCGCGACAACTTGTAACTACTCTTCTCAATGACCTTAGAAAGGAAAATCAAATTTATTTTGACAAAAAAAGAATCCTGATCAGGGATATCAATTCCCTTAGGTAGATATGAGTAAAGAGCGGAAATCTGGGCTAAATGAAAATCCACTTCGATTGAAGTCAATCAACCCATTGGCTTTCCATTTATTCAGGATTGAATTTACATTTTGGCGACTAGTTCCCGTTAATTGGGCCAATTGTTGTTGATTGATTTTTAAGCTTACAGATGTCCACTCATTGGTACGCTGCCTGCCAAAACGATTCATGAGATCAACAAATGTGGAGTGCACCCTTTCCTCCATTGATTTAAAAAAAAGCGAATCAAGTCTCCGCTCAATACGGTTGATGCGAAGCCCCGCCCATTTGAATAGCTGGTAGGACAGGTTTCGGTTTTTACCAAGAACGGCTTTCCACCGATCGGCAGCCAGATAACAAACAATGCAGTCCTGTTGAGCGTAAATGGAAACCCCATCACTTGAATCGCCTGTGAATAAAAATCCAAAGATTTCCCCAGCCTCAATCAATTCAATTAGTGTTTGTTCGCGATCCATTATTTTAACAGTACCCACCTTAAGAAAATAAACAGTGGGGTCACTTTCCCTAAACGATATCTTATCTCCCGCTTTGAATTGCTGCATTGCACATTGCGCACCCAGATTCATCAATTCGTCTCGCGAAAGGCTTTTCAGAATATTGATCTGCTTCAGATACCAGATCTTGTCCTCCATTCGTAATGCTCGGTGTAGATTTAAACTGAGCTGAAATTACAAATAAATCATATTTTATTACCAATAGCCGGTTTAAGGTCATGTAATGCCGGATTCAAAAGGAGATTTCCTTAGGCTAGCAGCAACCGCCACCATCATAAAACCAGGTTGACTGAGATATTAAGATATCAGGATTTTTTGCAGAAAGATTAAGTGCCGTTTTGTCACAAACTGAAAGCGGCTGATTTTGCATGAGCACATGACCCTTTCCATCATCATAGTAGTCTCTGTCACCATGATAAATGGCAGCCTTGCCGGTAAAAATGCATGACCCATCTTCAGGCACGGGGTCTTTAATAGCACAAATCTCAACGCTTTCGATGTAAATCCTTTCGGTGATGGGGTAGTGTCTGGGGTCAAGAACACGGTAAGGTCGCCTGGCTCGAACCTCGACAGTTCCAAATCCAGTATCTGTTATCATTTTAATATAATCTTTCATCGGTAGTGCTCCGCTGAGGCAAAGTGCGCGCAACTGCTCATCGTCTTTCAGATGCTCAGGCATACCTAATTCACATATTGGATCTGACAATATGAGACGACCATTTGGCGCCAATACGCGGTACATTTCAGACAAGGCTTTCTTGAGTTCTGACTCTTTAAAAATATTAAACAAGCAGTTCTGTGCAGCGACATTCACGGTGCCATCTGCGAGGGGTAAATCAAGGGCGTTTCCCTTTTCTAAATTAATAAACTGTCTATCAAACCAGTTATTCTCACGAGATGCGGAAAGCAGGTTGTCATCACACGCCTGCAACATTTCATCAACCTCATCCACCCCGATAACGCTCCCAGGTCTTCGAGTGAAGTAGGCAAATTGAAGCAACTCCATTCCGCCACCTACACCTACGTAAAGGACCATTGGATTGCCCGTCAGGTCACGGGGATGTACTGTAGAACCACAGCCATAATTCATCTGTGCCATTTTTTGAGGAATGGTTAATCCCGGTAAGAACCACTGCGGTGTCGTAGTGCAACATAAACCAATCGATGGTGACTCTGCTGCACGCTTGTAAACATCGTAGACTGATTCAAGGTAGGTACTCATATCTTGATGAGATTTAGTGATAATTTAGACCGTAGCAAGTTGAGAAGTTTTTGGCTTAGTTTCCAGATACTTGTGTCCGGAATATGACACAATAACACTTTAAGAAAAGATAGGCGTTTATTTTTAGCCCTGTCATTTCACTTTTGAATCAGAGACAATTGAAATTAATTTGCACAAACACGATTTGGGTTTTGCATCATGTATTTAGTAGTTTGAATTCTTTGGGAGTTTTAAATCGATTTCCTTTGCAGCTCGTGCAACAGTTCTGGTCTGGCGATTAATGATGAGATCGCCTTCCTGAAGTGTATTGGCGCCTACAGAGCCCGATCCTACTTCCGCGTGCCAACAATTCTCTGAATTCAAACGGCCTTACTAGGTAGTCGTCTGCGCCCGCATCGAAGCCCTCTACTTTATCATCTGGTGTTCCCAAAGCTGTCAACATGATGATTGGGATTTCGGGCTTCGCCTCACGTATTTCTTTGCAAAGTTCCAGTCCGCTCACTTTAGGTAGAGTAATGTCTGTTATAATCAAATCAAATTCGCTTGTCAGCGCAAGTCGCTTTCCCATTTCCCCGTCATAGGAAAGAGCGACTTCAAGCCCTCTTCTTACAAACCGCGCCTGATAAGATCTGACACCCGTGTATCATCTTCTATGATAAGCACTTTAGTCATTTACTTTGAAACTCCATTTTTATCTTGAATAATTTTGACTCACCGAGATCATTATCTGAAATAAGATGGAGAATATATTTATTGCCCTCGACTAACTCAACGCATAGTCCTTCAATCTTTTGTTTTGCAAATTCCTGAGCAACGTCTGCAAGAGGGATCAATCCGTCCAGCCGCCACTCCCGACTATCGATCCTTTGAGAAGCATTGTTGATCCATCCGATGAAACTACCACCTATCGTTCCGTCATCATAAGAGTTCGAGCTATCTTCATTTGAGAATGATAAGAACAAAACATCATTAGCTCCTGAATAATAAACCTCTGACACGCCTGCGAACTCTGTGTGGCTGTCCGGTAATATAAGCGGACAAATGTCAATCGGTGTTTCGGTTTGACTGTCCCAAAAATTGTTTTCGGTAACAATCATGTGATTGGTAGGTTTGGATTGATTTCCACGGTTGGCCAAAATAGCCAGGCCTCCGATTATCGTAACTCCCTCCAGGTTTACATCTTCGATTCCGCTCATCACAATCCGGTCAATGAACTCTCTAACATCATACCACCTGAGTGGCTCTTGCAGTTGACCTAAACTGTTCATTGGAATAAGGGTCACCCTTTTCCGTTTCTCAGTGGATGCGGAACCTACAATCAGTATATGCTTTTGGCCCTTTAACTCTACAAGTGTTGCAGCTTCAAGATCGGTTTTCTGAGATTTGGGTATCCTCCTTTCAGAGCTGTTAAAAAGCGTTATGGAATCAACTTTTCCGTAGTCAGGGTTAAGCACCACTATCTGAGTAGCGTCATCACCGATCAGATATATTTTACCGGCATGATAGCAAAGGGCTGATCCTGAGGGAAAATCCGTTAGCAACAGAGATACTAATAGTTGAATAGTTGGATTCAATAGTTAGTAGGGTTATTTCAAACAAAGTTGAGAAAAAAGTGGAGTCTAGTGAATTTCTAGCCGATGATTTTGTAAGCTCCCCACTTTTAGTACGACATTAAATTAGACAATTTCATTTTCAGTTGTCATCACAATATTCTGTGGGTTTGTGGGAAACTCCTCAAGAGTTTTCCATAAATCCACTGGACTACGCCCGT
>JBFWZR010000077.1:0-18995 GCA_050185175.1 Cyclobacteriaceae bacterium | reverse complement strand
CATCATACTCCTTGAGAATACTGAAAATCTGGGCTTCGGTAAATCTGGTTTTCTTCATAGTCAACAGTTTAAATTTAAGACTTTCGTCTAATTATAAACCGTACTATTTTCGGGGGAGCTTACAATTCATTTTGGCTTGTAAACCGCGTTGCGTGACATGCAGAAAACTTAGCGGTAAATTACAAGAAAACAGAAATAATTAGTTTAAAACAAAATGGAAAGTCAAAATGACAAATGGGTAAGCACTTTTAAAAGACGATTGCCTACACTAGCATTAGTTGCGCCATTATGCTTTTTTATTGCATCAATAGTAAGGGCATTTGGAATTGGAACGCTTCCGGGAGACCTCTATTGGATAAGTTCATATGAAGGTCTGATTATGGGGATTGGTGTTCCTTTTTTCGTTGCCACCTTCATCTTCATGGGGCAGAGAATCGCAGAGCGATCTCCCAACACCGGAATATGGGTAACAGCGCTGGGTGTTTTGGGTACTGCCTTTATTGCCTTTATTTCTGGTTTTCGAGGTCTAGCCGCAGGCTTTGTAGCATCAGGGATAGACCCAAAGGCGATAAATGACGGGCTTGAATCGGAAGGTTCTTTAATTTGGTTGTCGGGAATATTGCTTTATAATTTTTGCTTTATGTTCGCCTGGCTTATCGCAGGAGTAGCGATAATGAGAAACAAGATAGCGCCCTGGTGGGTAGGATTGGCTTTTACATTATCTGTCCCGTCCCTCATAACTGCACAAGCCCTATACATCAATTTGGAAATATTCTGGCCTTTTGCTTTGGGACTATGGCTGTTAGGAGTTTGGGGACTGGTCAAGTCTGGTGACAAGTAGGAAAATCAAAAGTACTTTATTAATAAAATCTGCGCACATTAAGTCCGTGGCTTAAGCTTTGGATAACCAGGAAGTTTATGACTTCCAGAATGGTTGGTCAACACAATGAAAACAATAGACTTTAAAACGCTCCCGTACTTTTCAGGAACGATGACTTTCCTGGGAGTGATGCTGTTGCTCTCTGGATTGTGGATGATGTTTGTGAATATCCTGGTTGGGCTGGTATTGGTTCTGCTGAGTGTGATCATCTTTACCACACACTATCGTGTAAGCATCGACCTTGGGAACAAATCCTTTCACGACTATCTATGGATACTCGGCATAAGCGAGGTGAAAGGGGACAGTTTGATAACGTTGAGTACCTGTTCATCAAAAAGAACAAAGTAAGCCAGACGATGAGGCTAAAGGCCGCATCTACCACCATCCGAAAGGTGGTATATGATGGCTATCTTAAGTTCTCGGAGACAAACAAAATCCATCTGTTAACGATGGATGACAAATCTAAATTGATTGCCAGGCTCAAAGCCATCTATCAGAAGCTGAATATCAGGGTTATTGATTATAGCGATGGAGAAGGGAGAGAAGTTTAGATATTTTAGTCTGCACGCGACAGTGTAGCCAGTTTTCAGGTTGGTGAGAACACCAACCTGAGGTAGTAACTTGTTAGGTCAACTCCTAAGTTCGAAATAGAACAATACCAATGCTCCGGTGTTATTTGTAGTATGATAGTAAGGGTAATCATTTTCCTGATCCTGAATTTTGGGGCGTTGGCAATCGGAGGAATTTTCACCGGAAAGGGGGTTCCATCTGATTGGTATGTTGCCTTAAACAAGGCACCCTGGACACCACCTGGTTGGGTGTTTGGATTTGCGTGGACGACAATTATGCTTTGCTTTTCAGTGTATATGGCTTATCTGTGGCCTGCGATCGAAAACAAGAAGCTGATTGTAGCCTTGTATGCGATTCAATGGATCTTGAATGTATCATGGAACCCTGTTTTCTTCTGCCTGCACCAGGTCGGTTTGGCACTCATCGTTATTATTCTGCTGACCGCCCTGGTCGGATTTTTATTGTTCTATTCATGGCCGATGTTGAGAGCAAAGAGCTTGCTGATAGCCCCGTATTTCATTTGGTTGTTAGTCGCCAGTTCACTCAACGGGTATATTTTCTTTAAGAACTAAAGCGAGTGAGCGAGTATTATATCCCGTAAATTCGCCTTACATGGACATCTTCACTGCCATCACTCACGTCTCACCCTTGTCTGCAACTTCAATGGAGGAATTCAAAGACATCGTGCAGCAGAAAGAGTATGCCAAAGGTCATGCCCTGCTTGACCTCTGGCAGGTAGACCGTCACTTTCACTTTATCGTAAAAGGGTCGGGCCGCGTTTACTATCTCAGAAATGGCAATGACGTAACAGATTACATTGCCATGGACGGGCAGTTTATCGGAGGGCTGGAGAGTCTATTTACACACCAGCCTTCACACAAGGCGATCGAACTGATGGAAGATTCGGTGGTACAGTCTTTTTCGTTTGAGAAGTTTGAGGCCTTGTGTACTAAGCACCACGATATCGAAAGGCTGGGGAGGAAGCTGGCCACATTTGCCTTTCTTGAAGGGCAGAGAAGGATAGAGGCAATCCGGTTTCTTTCTGCCGCTGAGCGTTATGCAGAGTTGGAGAAGAAGTATCCTGGTATTTCCAATCGCATCCCGCTTAAGCATATTGCCAGCTACCTGGGCACCACACAGGTAAGCCTAAGTCGCATTCGCGGTGGCGTGCAATAGCACTTTTTAACATATGTAAAAGGGAAGGTGCGTGAGTAGCCTCAATTTTGAGGCATCAAATCACGCATGATGAACGCAAGACAAACTACATTTCTGATACTGGGTGGCGGAATCGCTGGAATTACCTGCGCCATCGCCTTTCAACAAAAAGGCATTGACGCGATGGTGGCCGAAGGGGCCGAGGAGTTTAGGCCCGCGGGGGCTGGCATTACCCTGGCAGCCAATGCCATGAAAGCCTATCGGTACCTGGGACTGGATGAATTGATAACCCAGGCAGGAAACCCGCTTGAATATTTTGAGGTGCTGGATCGCAAAGGCAAGACCATTTCTTCTGTCCAAACCAATACGTTAGGTGATGGCACACCCACAGTTGCCATTCACCGCGGCACGTTGCATCAGGTGTTGCTCGATAGCGTAAAGCCAGCGTGCATACTTAATGGATTCCGAGCGAAGGCCATTGAACAACACGAGAGCCGCTATCGGGTAAGCTTTGATAATGGAGAAACAATCTCTGCTGAATATGTGATTGCCGCTGATGGCATCCGCTCAATAGCGCGCAACACAGTTCTTCCTTCTTCGGTACTACGTTACTCAGGGCACACCTGTTGGAGAGGCGTTGCTGAAAATGATGTGGCACTTCCGCTTACGAAAGCCACGGAGACATGGGGAACAGCGAGTCGCTTTGGTTTGGTGCCCATCGAGGGCAACAAGATTTACTGGTTTGCTGTGAAGAATGCGCCTTGCGGATCGGAGCGGATGAAGGCGTACACACGAGAAGATATTCAGCGGGACTTTGCACACTATCACGCGCCCGTTGAACATATTATTTCACAAACCCCACCGGACGATATCATCCATAGCGATGTCTATGACCTGAAGCCTGTTTCACACTTTGCCTTTGGCAACATGGTGCTGATAGGAGATGCTGCCCATGCCACTACACCTAACATGGGGCAGGGTGCGTGTCAGGCTATTGAGGATGCGGTGATATTGGCAGACTGTATCACGCGACATTCTGTGATCGCGGAAGCGTTTAAAGATTTTGAACAGCTTAGGATGAAACGTGTTCATGGTATCGTGAACCGATCATGGACAATGGGAAAGGTTGGACAACTCCAGAACAATGCGTTGGCCGGAATGCGAAACATACTCCTTAGGTCATTGCCTTCCAGCCTGATGAGGAGACAGCTAGAGGAGGTAAGTGAATTTAAATTGAATTGAGATCCTTGGTATCGAGTTTGACCGAGGTAAATTGGTAGAAAATCTCCATGATGACATTCCTGCCGATTGAGAATGATGATCAACAGAACACCAGGTTTACCGGTGATCCGGAACAATTGATGGTGGTCAATGTATTTACCGATCTCTACAAGAAGGTGGGTTTCAACAAGCCATGGATTGCCTACTTTGTGCAGAATGAGAATGACGACATTGTTGGGGGTGGTGGATTTAAAGGCGAACCGATTGATGGCAGAGTTGAGATTAGCTATGGTACGTTTACAAAATATGGGGGCAAGGGAGTTGGTACTGAGATTTGTCGTCAACTGGTAACACTGGCTCGACAAGCAGATTCATCGCTTACGATAGCCGCACGGACGTTGCCTGACAATGAACCTTCTATCAAAATATTGAAGCGAAATGGTTTCGCATATGGGGGAGTGGTATTTGACGAGGAGGACGGTGAGGTATTGGAATGGGCTCTCAACGCCACGAGTACCGCTGAGTGACTCCGATTTACCCCACGTCAGGTGAGACTTTTTTGCTGCTTAAGATTTATCCTATTGTATTATCTGGCTATATTGAAAGACCGAAACCAACGGTCACCATGTACCTTAGAAAACTCCTTGTTCTGATTGTTTGTGTTGTCGTTCTTCTGAGTTGCTACAAGGATGGCGTGGATCCGGGGCAGTTGATTAAAAATGTGGACGTAGAAACCGGTTCACTGGTACCCTCAGAGTGGAGGATGTTAGGCGGTGACAATCACATTGTGCAATTGACCGAGCAAGAATCAGTGTCGCCCGTTCGATCACTAGAAATAAGTCTTGATACACCAGATCCGGATTTTAGCGGGTACTGGTATCAGTACATTTGCGATGAAATTCCCGTTGGCAAGGCTTTAACGTTGTGGGTGATGGTAAAAGGTCGGGATATCACCGGTGATGGAATCAACCTGGTTATCGCAGGTCAGAAAAAGTCATCATTTTCTTACGATAATCTTGCACGCAGCTACGATGAAGGGCCGATCACCGGCACCTTTGATTGGACCAAATACGAAGTGAAACTTGAAAAGGTGGATGAAGACATTGCCTGCCTCGCAGTCTTTCTTCAATACCTGCCCAATACAACGGGCACAGTGTACTTTGATGACATCTACCTGCTTTTTTGACGGGTAGTTATTATCTTACTCACTTCATCATTTTCTGAAACGTGTACCACCTTCGATATCTGGTAGTTTATTTTTTCCTGATAGCTGGATTTAATTCCATAGCACAGGTCATTGGGCTGGTGTTGGAAGCAGATGGCTGTTCTATTAAGCAACGTAAGCTGGAGAGATTTAGCCAGGTTCACCCTGGAGATTCGATTACCGTGAAGGGGTCGTTGGTATTGATTACAAACTACTACCAGGTGTTTGAGATTGACAGTGATTCAATTTTTGTATTTCCGCAGATAGTAGAGGGATTCAAAGAAACACCTGTCTTTCCTGATTTGGAAAAAATTCTAGGCGCATCAGCTTTCTCCAAAGACAAGCCTGTCAGTCATGGTTATGAAACGCTGGAATTGGTATGGCCCCCCGCTCGATGGACTTATATGGCGAATGAACCTATTTGTGTGATGTGGCATCCGTTGAGAGAATCGGGGCAGTTCAAAGTGGAGGTGTTTGATTTGTATGACGAGGAGCTTTACACAACGACAGTGCATTCAGGTGCGCGATTCAAAATGCTTAATGCCATAACGGAGGTTGATCAAACATTTCAGGAACAAGGTTTTGTAATGGTATCTGTGACTGATAGTGCCCATAGCCCCGTGGCCAGTGGAATTTTCTATTGTGAGCAAGAGGGATATAACCGTATCAATCCCTGTGAGGTAAGTACCGCGGCACAGGCAGTTTTAGCTGCGATTGGATTAGAGACCTATGGCGCACCAGCTTCCGTAACGCGAGCGTTCTACAAGAGAGCCCTGGCCCTTTCTGACCACGAAGTATATCAGATATTGTCAATGGCGTTTGACAGACGAAATGGAGATGACAAATAGGACTGGCACTTTAGAATTGGTAAGTAATCGCTTTCTGTCAGCGTCATGGATGAAGAGAATCAGGCTTGCCGTTTACTTAAAGTACAACAGATGGAAACCTCAGCCTGACTTCTCCGGTACGAATTTGTCTGAGCCGGAGAATAACGAGTGGTACTGGTTTAGGAGAGTTGAAATTGGCCACGTTAGTATTTCGCCCGCTCGACCCACACCACCAGAGCGCCTGGAGCAGGATCGGGAATTCATCAGGCGCTATCAGTTTGTAGAGGAACTGTTAAATAATGACCGTCAGTTTGAAAATGCTCACGAGGATGATCTGATATTGATTCGGCTGGCAGATGTCTTGATTCCCGTGGTCTTTGAACAGGATCGGTGGGTGGTGGTGCCTGGCTATTACACGATTGCAACACACGAGAGTTGGAGAATGGATGGTGGAAAGGTGTTAACTCCTAAAAGCAAAAAACCCCTCCGAAGTGAATCGTGAAGGGGTCCTTTGTACCTAAACCTAAACCTATGAGAAGAATTTCTCTGCTCTTGAATACTAATACGCCAGGTTAAGATTTAGGTTACAACTTTTTCAGATAAATGTTATTTTTTTAGTTTATCGGCAAACTGCTTCTTGAACTTCTCCACCTTGGGCCTGATCACATACTGGCAGTACCCTTGGTTTGGGTTGAGCTCGTAGTAGTTCTGATGATAGTCCTCGGCAGGGTAGAAGTTGGTGAGCGGACTGATTTCGGTAACGATTGAACTCTTGAAAATCCCCGATTCGTCCAGTTGCTTCTTGTAATCTTCTGCCACTTTGCGCTCGTCATCAGTCTTGTAGAAGATGACCGAGCGGTACTGTGTACCCACATCAGCTCCCTGTCGGTTTAGCGTAGTGGGGTCATGGGTATTCCAAAATACCTCTAAAAGTTCTTCATAAGTAACCACAGATGGATCGTAGGTAATCTGCGTTACCTCTGCGTGGCCAGTGGTACCGGTACAAATTTCCCGGTAGCTGGGGTTCTTCACCTTTCCTCCCGAGTAGCCAGAAACCACCTTTTCCACCCCGTTAACATTAAGAAAAACGGCTTCAGTACACCAGAAGCAGCCAGCACCGAAGGTTACTACAGCTTTGTCTTTCTGTGGAGATGGGGAAGAGGTCATAATTGCCAGAATTGTTGATAGAATGATTGAAACCATACCCTTAAAACCGATAAGGCCTGCAAATGGTTTTGTGAAAAGCCCCTATGTCAGCGTGGCGCTATTTTTCAGTAGCGACTGTAAAAGGACTTAAGCTCGTTGGCCAACTTGTTGTCGAGCTCCCGCTTGGTTCGTTCTTCAAGGTAGTTTCGGCTCATGTTCGGCTCTCGTTTCTCACACAGTTTCCTGTTGCTGTCCGACAGCGCACGCACATCGCCCGAATAGGAAGCCCAACTGTCTGACCAGGATTCGTCCGCTACAATCTCAATGTTTCTAATGTCAGCACGACTTTCCGCATCCTGGATGTTCAGGTTAATAGAACCCTTGCCTGTAATCCTCTTCGTGTAGGTGGTCATGGTCGCACTCACTTTCGTGTAGATAGGAACCTTCTTACCTGCTACCGTCTTTTCACCTGTCTTCACGCTGTCCGAAAAAGTATCTGTCTTTCGGGTGATTACTTCCCGCCCTTGCTGGTAGCCGTTTACGATCAACTTCACAAATTGATCCACCTTAGGAAGTTCAGCTTCCTCAGCCTGACGGGGAGAGTAGAATTTTACAAACTGATTTGCATTGTATCCATATAGCACTGGCTCAAAGTTCCAGTCGTTATAGTTTTGCAGGGACGGTTGCACTACTACTTTCAGCGTTGCATTGAACTTAGATTGATCCATCATCTCTATTACCTCGCGATAGCCAGGTTCGTAGCTATTGGACTCTACAAACAGGAAGTAGGCGGCTTTAGCATCTTCACGTGATCCTTTCATCATCGATTGGATGCCGGCTTCATAACTTTCTTCTGCGGCTTTAGCCTTCACTTCGTTCAACTCATCAAATTTGCTGATGGGTTTAGGGATCACACGCATTGCGCCAGGTGAGGTGCGAATCTCATTGTACAGGTTGTTGATCTTCTCGTAGTTCTGCACTGCAGTGCGGTACTTGAAATTAGCATTCGATGTCAATTGGTTTTGTGCATCGGTTTCCAGGTAGTCGATGGCCAACTGGTAGCTTAGCTTCAGTACTTCCTTTGATTTCTTGTGGTCGGGTTTGCCTCTCAGTCGCTGTACGGCAGATAACACCGCTTCATAATAATCTCCTTGTTTGTAAGCCCTTTTGCCCGATGAACAGGCGTCCATCAATAAAAGACCGATGAAGAGGGTAGATATAACCGGTAAGCGCATATTTAAAGCCGTTTCCTTGGCAAATAAACAAATTCAGTGCCTCATTACCAGTACTGGCTTAGCATTTTGGCGGTTTTGGCGACTTTGTAAGGGATGGCCTACGGCTGTGCAGCGAAGAAGTCGACCAGAATGTCATCCACCAGGTCTTTCCAATTGCCCCACGAGTGGCCTTGGTTGACTTCCCGATATTGGTAAACACAGGAGTTGTTCTCGAGTATCTTAATCATCCTTCGCCCGCCATCGCTGGCATCGTTGATTACACCCGAAGTCATGGATATCTTAAGTTTACTTCCTTCAGGACTATCGCACAGGGAGTAGATTTGAGGGCGGGTAAAAAAGGATGGAGATTGAATGCCGGCATTACCAAAAACATCTGGTCGGGAAAACGCGAAGTAAGTGGCTGACAGACCACCGACCGATGATCCGATGACCGCACGCTTCGATCGCTCGGTGGCAGCAGGGTAGGTCAGCTCGATGTAGGGGATAAATTCATCTACGAAGAACTTCAGGTAGTTTTCATTCATCACCAGCTCTTGCATGCGCCTGTTATTGGTGCGGTTCGCGGGCTCTCTGTGATCGATGAAGACAGCCATTATGGGTGTAATCTTCTTATCTGCAATCAAATTATCGAGCACCACCGGCATATTACCTAGCTGGGGATGCAGGTACTCGTAACCATCGGTTACATAGACAACAGGGAGTTTGCCAGAGGCGTTTGGTGGCATGTAAACACTATAGGTAATCTGGTAGCCCAGCATATGACTGGTGAATAGGATATCTCTATCTACAGTTCCTTTTGGGATGTCTGATCTTTCTTTTTGATAAGGTTCATCGTGGTATCCGGGCATTCGCAGTTCCGAGTTCGGGCTTCCGCCACCTACACCAGACCATTGCTGATTGAGATTGAGTGGATCGAGTATCCACGCCTTTTTGTTCAATACAATCTTATAGTCGAGACGAGCATCTTCAGGGAATGAAGCTTTCAATAACCAGATGTTGGTACCTGGAATCTGTTTGCCAGCGTTCGCGAAGTTTTTGTCATAACCCCATCCGTTGAAGTCACCCATCCAATCAACTGAGGTCGCCTGGCCCGCAAAAATGAATGCAACTGAGTCTTTATAAGTGATGGGTATCTGGTCTGCCCGTTTTAGTGAGTCGATGAGAACGCGCTGCGCCTCGCGTTGTTGGTCTGAATCTGTGAGTTTACCAAGGGAAGTGAGCGCATTTACACGTTTTTGGAAAGGAGTGTAGTCTTGCGCGTTAGTAAATGACAGAATAGAACACGTGATTAATAGAAGGACTAGCCTTTTCATCTTAGCAATTTACAGAATTAATACAGCAGGCAGAAAAAGGCTAACAGTGGGATAACAGAAATGCTGTAATCTTGAAGAATTCAACGAGGAATTGATATTTTAAGGGGATCAAATAACCTTTGACTTATGTCTCCCTATCTCGCAGAGTTTGTCGGCACCTTGCTGCTGATATTATTAGGAAATGGTGTGGTAGCCAGCACCTTATTAAAGCATTCGAAAGGAGAGCAGGGAGGCTGGATTGTGATCGTCATTACCTGGGGTTTATCAGTAGCCTTGGCAGTTTATGCCGTGGGTGGACACAGTGGAGCACATATCAATCCGGCAGTTACCATCGCTCTTGCTGTCAATGGTAGCTTTCCATGGGATGACGTAGCCGGCTACATTCTCGCGCAAGTACTTGGTGCCTTTGTTGGTGCCACGTTGGTGTGGATACATTACCTGCCACACTGGAAGGAAACGGAGAGCCACGAACTTAAACTGGCTGCCTTCAGCACAGGCCCAGCCATACGTTCAGTAATTCCAAATTTCATCAGCGAGTTTATTGGCACGATGGTACTAATACTGGGACTGCTTTTTATTGGTGCGAATAAGTTTGCAGAAGGATTGAATCCACTCGTTGTTGGGGCGCTCATCACTACCATCGGTTTTAGTCTTGGCGGCACAACAGGTTTTGCCATTAATCCGGCTCGGGATTTAGGTCCAAGGCTTGCACACTTTATTCTGCCCATCGCGGGAAAGGGATCTTCGGATTGGTCATACAGCTGGATTCCGGTGCTGGGACCGATCACCGGTGGTGTAGCCGGAGCATTGTTGTATCAGGTTTTGGTTTCATAATCGGATAAGAATGGGAAAGTACATCATAGCATTAGATCAGGGCACGACAAGTTCACGCGCAGTGTTGCTGGATGAGAAGGCGAAGATTGTCGCCATCGCGCAACAAGAGTTTACGCAGATCTTCCCGCAGTCCGGTTGGGTTGAGCATGATGCCAAAGAGATACTCTCCACGCAACTGGCGATGCTGACTCGCGTGATCAAAGAAAATAAGATTTCTGCCAAAGACATTGCAGCTATCGGTATTACCAACCAGCGGGAAACTACGGTAGTGTGGGACAAGAAGACTGGTGAGCCAATCTACAATGCGATCGTGTGGCAGGATAAGCGCACCGCATCTTTTTGTGAGAAGTTAAAAGCGAAAGGATTGGAAACGTACGTTCGTGACAATACCGGTCTGGTTATTGACTCCTACTTTTCAGGAACGAAGATCAACTGGATTTTAAACAATGTTTCCGGTGCGAAGGACAGAGCTGCGAAGGGCGAATTGCTGTTCGGCACGATTGATACATGGCTGATCTGGAATATGACAGGGGGAAAGTCGCACGTGACAGACTACAGCAATGCATCGCGAACATTATTGTACAACATCCGTGAACTGAAGTGGGATGAGAAATTGATGGAGGAGATGGAAGTTCCAGTCAATATGTTGCCTGAGGTGAAGGATTCATCATCACATTTCGGTGACTTTGTATATGAGGGTACAACCATTCCTATCGCGGGGGTGGCGGGAGATCAACAGGCTGCGCTTTTTGGACAGGCATGTTTTGAAAAAGGCATGGCCAAGAACACATATGGTACGGGTTGCTTCATGCTGATGAATACAGGCAGTGAAATTCAGCTTTCTAAGAACGGATTGATTACGACAATTGCTTGGGGCATAGGAGGAAAGGTAGAGTATGCGCTTGAGGGCAGTGTGTTTATCGCTGGCGCAGCTGTGCAATGGCTGCGCGATAGTCTTCATCTAATCGACCAATCGAAGGACTCCGAATATTTTGCTGCAAAGGCTTTGGGTTCAAATGAAGTGTATGTCGTTCCCGCGTTTGCTGGATTGGGTGCGCCTTATTGGGATATGTATGCGCGGGGCGCGATCTTCGGACTAACACGCGATACCGGCAAGGATCATATCATAAAAGCAACACTTGAGTCGCTGGCGTATCAAACCAAAGACATCCTAACCGCGATGGAGGAAGATGCCGGGGTAAAGTTGACAAGTTTGAAAGTAGATGGTGGCGCTTGTGCGAACAATATTCTAATGCAATTCCAATCGGACATCTTGGGAACAGAAGTAGAACGACCCGAGGTGATCGAATCTACCGCCTTAGGCGCAGCTTACCTTGCGGGAATGCATGTGGGCGTTTGGAAAAAGGAGGACATCACAAGGAATAGGGTGATCGAGCGAAAGTTTACTTCTGCAATGGATGATAAGACGAGGAATCGTTTGTATTCCGGTTGGAAAAAGGCAGTAGAGCGGTCCATGAAATGGGTAGATGAGGAAAGCATGTGAGAGAAGTATTAGTAAAGTCGGTTCTTAACAAAAAGAAAAAGAGAGACAGTTGGTTTCTGGATGAGTACACTCTCAATCCCTACGAGGGTTGTAGTTTCAATTGTGTTTATTGTTACGTTAGAGGCAGCAAGTATGGCACCAACATGGAGGAGGTGCTGGCAGTGAAGAGCAATGCGCTTGAAGTGCTTGAGCGGCAGTTGGCTTTCCGGGTGAAGAAGAATCAGTTTGGGATCATCGCATTGGCGTCAGCTACTGATCCATATATCCCACAGGAAGAGGATCACAAGATGACACGCGGTTTTTTGGAGCTGATACTGAAGTTTCGTTTTCCGGTGCTCATCGTCACCAAGTCGACAATGGTACTTCGTGATGCAGATTTGCTGGCTCAAATAGATAAAGAAGCAATCCTGCCGGAAGACTTAAAGGGAAGAGTACCTGGCGCTATCATTTCATTTTCCATATCAACTTTGGATGAGACGTTGGCCAAACGTCTTGAACCGGGTGCACCGTTACCGAAACAACGTTTACACACCATGCAGCAGTTGAGGCAGATGGGGTTGACGTCTGGGCTTAACTGTATTCCTATGCTGCCTTTTATTTCAGACAGTGAAACAGAAATGGAGAGAATGATTGTGGCAGCCAAGGAGCATTATGCCAGTTACATTCTCATGGGCGGACTTACATTGTTTGGCGACAACCCAGGTGATTGTAAACCACGGTATTACAAGTTTTTGAACGAGTCATATCCACACCTGGTGCCCGAGTATAGGAAGCTGTATCGTATTTTCCCTATGCCGAAGAAGGATTATACTTTGCAATTAGATCAAACGGTGAAACGGTTGTCCGCAAAGCATGGAATTCCAAATCAAATTGCTTATGCGTGAGGAAGTGAAGTTGATTATAAAGGAGATGGAGACTTTGGCAACCGATCGGGCTAAAGCAGCTGTGATGAAGTTTGTACCCGGCAGTCAGCGTACTATCGGTGTTTCTATGCCAGACATAAATAAGCTTGCCGTGAAGTATCAGGAAGGCGGGTTCAAGCTGGTCAATGCACTTTGGAAGTCGGGTGTTTTTGAAGCAAGGATGTTGGCGGGTAAAATACTTCAGCGAATTGGAAAGCTCGACCCCGATGAAACGTTGGCATTGATAGAGAAATTCTCGAAGGATATTGATAATTGGGCGATATGCGATTGTCTCGGATCACAATCAACTCAAAAGGTGAGGAAGACCCATCGAAATGAAGTCTTCAGTCTAGCGCGGAAATTGATTCGTTCGACTAATCTTTGGCAGCGGAGGTTGGCGTTGGTCCTTTTGGAAGGATACACCAGAGACGAAACTGCACGCAAGGATATTGAAAAGATTATCAAGGTCGTTAAAAACGACAAAGAGTATTACGTGAAGAAAGCTATCGAATGGCTGAACAGAAATTTTGAAAAGAAAAGGTGATGGAGTTTTCTTTCTTTTATCGTGAGGAGATGATTACAGAGGCAAAGCAAACTGACTTTGACCTCTTAGTGATAGGAGGAGGGATTACGGGAACAGGTATCGCACTCGATGCGGCACTTCGGGGTCACAAGGTGTTGCTGGTTGAGAAAAATGACTTTGCCTACGGCACCAGCAGTCGTTCGACCAAGTTGATACACGGTGGGTTGCGATATCTAAAACAACTCGAGTTTGCGCTGGTGAAAGAAGTAGGTAGTGAGCGCGCGATTGTCCATAAGCTTGCACCACACCTGGTGATTCCGGAAAAAATGCTGTTGCCGCTGCGGGAGAAGAGGGGCTATGGTAGTTTGCTGACCTCCTTTGGTTTGAAGTTGTACGATTGGCTCGCAGGCGTTACGGGAAAGGACAGACGCTTGATGCTTACCAGAAGGCAGACGCTTAGGAGAGAACCTTTGTTGAAGAAAGATGATGTAAAGGGTGGGGCACTTTACGCTGAATACCGGACAGACGATGCAAGGTTGACCATCGAAGTAGCGAAGAAGGCATTTGCGCATGGAGCCTTGGTGCTTAACTATTGTAAAGCCGAGCGATTTGAGTACGAGAATGGAAAAGTAGCAGGGGCGGTAATCAGGGATGTTCTCAATGAAAAGAATTTTACTGTTAAGGCAAAGGTTATCGTTAATGCTGCAGGTCCCTGGGTGGACACGCTTAGAAAAGAGGACGGGTCACTTCAAGGTAAACGACTTCATCTCACCAAGGGTGTTCATATCGTAGTGCCGCGTGATCGACTTCCCATCAGGCAGGCTATTTACTTCGATGTGGCAGAAGATAGCCGGATGATTTTTGCAATTCCGAGGGGTGATAAAACTTACATTGGCACAACCGATACAAACTACAGTGACGACATCGATGGAGTTCAAACCTCACGGGAAGACGCTGAGTATTTGATTCGCGGAGTAAATGAGTCATTTCCTGGGGCAGACCTCAAACTTCGCGATATCGAATCGAGCTGGGCCGGGTTGCGGCCTTTGATTCATGAAGAGGGCAAGTCAGCATCGGAACTATCTCGCAAGGATGAGATCTTTGAATCTGAAAGTGGACTGATATCAATGGCCGGAGGGAAGCTCACAGGGTATCGCAAAATGGCGGAGCGGGTGGTGAATCTGGTTGAAAAGAAATATTTGCCTCCTTTCAAAGTGAAGGGATCGCTGACAGTCGGTGCAAGACTCGGAGACGGAGCATTCATTAACTATAAATCAGTTCGTAAGTACTTGCTTGCACTAAAAAAGAGATTTAGGCGAATAGGACTTGATGAATCTCACGCACATTACCTGGTAAATACATACGGGAAACAATCTGACCTGATTATGGAACGATTTAATGAGTCAGATGAACCAGTTTTAGAGTTGCGTTTGCTTTTAGCTGAGCTTTGGTTTGCCGTCCATTACGAAATGGTAGGCTCCGTACAAGACTTCCTTATCAGACGTACCGGGCGACTTTACTTTGACATTCACTCAGTGCGAACTTTTGGAAAAGACGTTGTTGACCAAATGGCAAATTACCTCAAGTGGAGCGAAGCGAAACGTGATTCAGAGTTTGTGGCTCTCGAGGAGGCCATCCATCGGTGTGTGGTATTCAAACAATAGTTTCTATTCTTTTCTGATTACATCTACCGGGTTGGCTAAAGCTGCTCTGCTGACAAGTCCTGTGATAGTGATGATTGTAATCACCAATGTGATGATAATAGGAGCAACTGCGATGTCAATTTGAATAGGCATCTGGGAAGCAAACCGCTCGACCCAGGCCTGCACACCATAGATACCAGCAGGCACGGAAATGATTATCGCTATAGCGATCATGATTCCATACTTTCGATACTGGTTCAGTACCAACGACTTCACAGATGCACCCAGTACCTTTCGTACCGCGGTGTTCTTTTGTTCCCTGACCAGATTAAAAGAAGCGACACTGTATAGTCCCATACATGCGATGAAGATGGCAACACAGGAGAAGACAAGCACAAGTGATGCGAAATCTGTTTCTGCCTTATATTGCTGCTGGTAGTGGGGTTTTATTTCAAAGTAATTGAAGGGGCTGGAAGGGAAGTAGGCCTTCCACTCTCTTTCGATGATTGGAAGAACTTCGTTCACTTTTGCACCCGCAGCCAACGAAACAGAGTGATGATCTTTAAACCCGTCATTGCGGAACCGGAAGATGGCCGGTTCAAAATCAGATTTGAGTGAGATGTTATGATAGTCCCTGATGATACCCTTGATAGTGACAGTTCCTCTTGGTATTAAAATTTGATCACCGATAGCCCCGTCAAGGGATGTGTATCCCAACAGGCGAGCAGCACTTTCTGTAATTAGCACTCTGTCGTTGTCGGCAGCTGATAATTCATCCAAATTCGAACCAGCCACAAGTTGAAGCTGGAAGAAATCAAGATAGTTGCCATCGATATAAGACAAGCTATAGTGACTTGCATTTTCACTGGAGGCGTTAAGTCTTCTTACTCCTCCGATCCTGAATTTGTGAGGTGTTCCAGGTACAGTGCTGGATGAAGTGAACGCATTTATCCGGGCATTTGTGCGAAGGGAGGTCAGCATCGCCTTCACTCTCGAATCATATGTACTGTCGCGAACAAGCGGAGCTGTGAAAGTAATTTTTGAATCGATATCCACACCCAAATCTTGTGACTGCATGTATTGGATCTGATTGTAGACTCCTATCGTTCCTGTGATGAGAAATACAGTGCATGCAAATTGAAATACAATCAAACCGTGACGAAATCGATTGCCTCTTGGAGAGGTGCTCAGGTTGTCTCGTAGCATCCGAACGACATTGCTTGATCGGGTGATGAGTGCAGGGTAGTATCCAGACAATAAAGCACCAATAACCAAAATTCCTCCGTACACCAGCATAAAATCTTTGGTGAAAAAATCCGCAGGGGTCATCGGCAACCCGATGGTGTCAATGATAAACGGCAGCAATGAAGTGGTTAAAGCGATAGCAACTACAACGGCAGCAACATTGAGCAATATGGATTCGGCAAGAAACAGTCGTGTAATATTTGCCCGGCCTGCACCAAGTATTTTTCGGATGCCTACTTCTTTTCCGCGCAGAAGTGACTGGGCAGTAGTGAGGTTAATGTAGTTGACCCAGGCAACGGCCAGGACGAAAATGGCGATCAAACCAATCGTTACCAGATTTGACTTTCTGATGGTACGACTGTCGTCAACCAATTCTACATCATCACCGATTCCGAAGTGCAATTCTGACAGCGGCTGAAGCTCCAGGTCAAATCGATAACCACGCTCTTTCCAGGTGTCCCCCTTGTGGCTGATCATGAAGTCGCTCATCTTGGATTCCAGGTCAGTGGGGTTGGTGTGATTGTCGAGTTTCACGTAGCAGAAATAGCTTCCCCACCAGTTCCAGTTCTCATCCATGTTAGTCTCTGGTTCATCCGAATCGCGATAGGCATCGTATGGCAGAATGAAGTCGGCATCCAGATGAGTGTTTTCAGGAAGGTCTTCGAATACACCCCGTACCACATAGTCCTCAGAGTTGTTTCGTGTGATAGTTTTACCAATGGGATCGTTTTCCCCAAAGTATTTCTTGCTTGTTGATACCGATAGATAGATTGCTGTATTATCATCCAATCGACCGTCAGCGTCACCCATTACAATTGGCACTTTAAAAAATGAAAAGAACGAACCACTGACGTAGTACACCTTGTCTTCATTGAAAGCAACCTCGCCATCGCCTGAGATTGTTGTAAAGAGCGAGTTCGAAACGACTGTTCTGACATAGTCTTCGATTTCGGGATATTGCTCCTTCAGTCTTAAGCCTATGGGAGAATAGGTTGAAGCGTAATATTCATCTGTTCCGGTAGCTGAGACCTGGTGCATGGCCACGCGGTATAAACGATCGCTGTTGGTATGGTATTTATCGAAGGTGGACTCGAAGAAAACGTATCCCGCCAGGATGAAACCTGTCGATATGGCGAGCGCCAATCCCAAAACATTAATGACTGTGTATTGGCGTTGGCGAAAGAGGTGTCTGATGGCTAGTTTAAGCATACTGGGTTCGTTGGTCGATGGCATCCAACGAGGTAAAAACTATGCCAGAGATTTGCCGCTAAATAGGGTGTTGGCAATGCCAGGTTGGTCTGGTAAGTCCAGTTGCGGTCAGGTGTGTTGCGTCAGCGGTCAATCGATTCCGGTGATATGTAAAAATGGTAAGTGCAGAACGTCTAAAATTTATTAATTTTCGAGGTTATAATTCTTAAAATCTTGACCGTTATGAATAAGCTTGGATTGTTTGGTGGTGTGATAATATTGGTGTTGACAATGAGTTGCGGATCGAAAACGCAGACTAATACGGAAGATTATGGTGACCCAAAATCAACGAGTGAGCCTGTGAGTACAGAATTGGATGAGATAAGCCTTGGGGCAGCACTGGTGAAAAAGAGCGACTGCAACACTTGCCATCATGTCACCAATACAATCATTGGACCGTCACATACCGATGTAGCCAAGAAGTACGAGTTCACTGAAGAGAACGTACAAATGCTAGCTGATAGAATTATTGCTGGTGGCTCCGGTGTGTGGGGACAAGTGATGATGACACCTCATCCAGATATTACTAAGCATGATGCAATATTGATGGCGAAATATGTTCTTTCGCTGGATGGAGAAAAAGAGCCTGAATAATTCAGGCTCTTTCTTTATACGTTTTCCCTTACACGAGGGGCACCCGCCAGTATTTCCTGGTTGGCAAACTCAGCAAACTTCTCGAAGTTTTTGTTGAATGAAGCTGCGAGGTTGTTCGCTTTCTGATCGTAAGCTTCTTTATCTGACCAGGTGTTTTTTGGATCAAGAATTTCAGTTGGTACACCGGGGCATTCCGTTGGCATGGCCACACCGAAGATGTCGTGCTTTTTGAAACTGATGTTTTTCAATTCCCCATTCAAAGCAGCCGTGATTAAGGCCCTTGTGTACTTCAGGCTCATGCGGCTACCTACTCCGTAGGGGCCACCTGACCATCCCGTATTCACCAACCAAACATCAACATTGGCCTCCTGCATTTTTTGGCTTAGCATTTCTGCATAGCGAGTAGGGTGTAGCGGCATGAATGGTGCGCCAAAGCAAGCTGAGAATGTTGTGGTAGGCTCAGTGATACCGGCTTCCGTTCCAGCCACCTTTGCGGTGTAACCTGAAATGAAATGAAACGCTGCCTGGCCGGGTGTTAATTTGGAGATAGGAGGTAACACCCCATAGGCATCGCAAGTAAGGAAGAAGATATTCTTAGGGTTCTTTCCCAGCGATGGTTTAGCAATGTTCTTGATGTGTTCTATCGGATAGCTTACGCGTGTGTTTTCTGTCTTGGAACCGTCAGTATAGTCAACCTCGTTTGAGCCGTTCTTAAACGTTACATTTTCCAGCAGCGCTCCGGCTTTTATTGCGCGGAAGATGTCAGGCTCCTTCTCAGCAGAGAGGTCAATTACTTTAGCATAGCAGCCACCTTCAAAGTTGAAGATCACGTTGTCGAATGTCCAGCCGTGTTCATCGTCTCCGATGAGCTTGCGATTAGGATCTGCTGAAAGGGTAGTTTTTCCTGTTCCAGAAAGTCCAAAGAAGATCGAGGTGTCACCAGCTTCACCA
>JBFWZR010000076.1:0-19032 GCA_050185175.1 Cyclobacteriaceae bacterium | reverse complement strand
TTCAGTTTTAAAATCGTTCCTCTTAAATATGGTGATTCATGCTTTCCTCCATCATCGGATGGTTTTTCGCTACTAAAGGCACTTTCGCAAGTGCACTCAAGGTCACAAAAAGGAAAGCTGCCATAAATATCATTGCCAATCCAACCTCTAATAATCCAAAAGCTCCGTCATGCTTCATCACACCAGGGGTCACCATGTTAAAGAAATCAAACCAATGACCTACTATCACTATCGGGCAAACTACTTTCAGCATTGACATGTGACGCTTGGCATCTCTTGTCATCAACAACAAGAAAGGAAGCACAAAGTTTAAGAAGAGATTCGCATAGAATATCCAGCTATAAGGGCTGTTTGCAATTCTAGTAACGAAATAAACGGTCTCTTCTGGGATGTTCGCATAGTATATCAAAAGGAACTGGCTAAACCAGATGTAGGTCCAGAAGATACTGAATGCAAACACAAATTTTCCAAGATCGTGAAGATGGTTGGAGTTGACCATCTTGAGGTATCCCTTGTCTTTAAGATTGGCCACCACCAGCGTAATGAATGCCAAACCTGTTACCCACCAGCTGGCAAATACATACCAGCCCATCATAGTGCTGAACCAGTGTGTGTCAATACTCATCACCCAGTCCCATGCCGCAATTGACGAACTCACAGCAAATATCACAAGGAAAATCGCTGACAAAGACCTTGCCTTAGTCCAGTGGGCAGTACCTCCATTAATATCTTCGGCCAGCATTTCTTTCTTGATCCATATAAAGAACAAGTACCAAAGGCCGAAGAAGACCACCATTCTCAATACATAGAAGATTGGAAATCCACCAGCATCCAACGGCCAGAAGAAGAATCCACTCTTGCCAGCAATAATCTTATCATAGCCTGCACCGCCTTCTTCATAAAGATCGTGGTGCGTCCAGTGGAAAATATCTGCCTTCACTACAAACCACAGCACAAGCATTAAAATACCAGCTATTGGTATCCAATGAGCCATGGCCAGAGGAACGCGTTTTATCGGTGCAGACCATCCTGCCTGAGCAGCATACTGAATAGCAACGAAGAACAAACCGATAATACCAAGACCTGTGAAGAACACATTGTTTTGCCAAAGGGAGGTATAGATGCGCTTCAGCCAAACGGGACTTCCATGATGCTCACCCTCAGCGGCAGCCTCATGACCCGCGGCAGCTTCCTGATCAGCGCTGGCCACCAATTTGGATGTGACAATGGCAGAGGCGTGCTCTTCTCCATGCCCTCCACTGTTCATGGCCATAAAAACTCCCGCAATGAACAGCACAATACCAAGCACACCAAGAATCATAATATTCTTCTTAGCTGTGGCGCTGAATTCGTATTTCTCTTCGGCTATCATTTATTTTTTTTCAAAAATTTCAAAACGTTATTACTTCTTCTGAAGGGTCTTCACATACTTAGCAATCTTCCAGCGATCCTCCGGACTCACTTGAGAGCCATGCGCTTGCATCAAACCCTTGCCCCAGGTGATTACATGGAAAATATGACCTTCGGTAATATTCAGATAAGCTTCACCAGTCAGATTAGCTACTCCACCAACCAAGCCTTTGTCAACACCATCGACAGTCACACCGGTCGCTACCTTTCCGTCACCTAGCCCTTTAGGACCGTGGCAGTGATTGCAGTATACAGCATACAATGCCTTTCCTTCCGCAATGATCGCTGCTGAAGAATCCAAGGGATTTTTGTTTTCAGCGGCTGGAATCAAATCATCTTTGCCTAGTCTGTATGGAAGCCAACCCTGCTTGTTTCTTTTCACTGTGTTCGGTGCAGGTTCCCTCATATTCATTCTGTGAGGGTTGTACTTGTTAGAGTTGAAGTATTCACCTCTTCCGTTATCCAGTGAATTTACCCAGGTACCCGCGCTCTCATCCGTAATTTGAGTCAATGGCTCATAGGCAACTGAGTGGTACATGTTAGGCGCATATTCACGGCCTTGATTGTCGCCTCCGGCCTTACAGCCCGCCAGCAACGCTGCCCCTATGAATCCTACACTTATTGTCTTTAGTATCTGCATATGCTGCATCATCCTTTTTTAGAAATTCTTGTCGTTTACTTCCTGCGCTCCACTTTCTTTCAGTATCGCACCGATTGCACTCTTGTCTAGTTTATTACTTGCAAGATCAATTGCCATAATATGTTTGTCGTCAGTACTACGAAGATCAAACTGCTGTGGCCATTTGTAAGGCTTCATATCACTCACGATAAGGAAGGTCGCTACCATCCCAAGAGCGGACAGAAGTACAGTCAATTCGAAGGTAACTGGAATAAACGGGGGCAGAGATGCAAAATTTTTACCACCAATGATCATCGGCCAGTCAAAACCCAACATCCAAATCTGCATCAGCAACGCCAGACCTGTACCCGTCATGCCGAACATAAACGCGGCAATCGGAAGTCTCGTCTTCTTATAACCTAGTGCTTCGTCTAGCCCATGAACCGGAAAAGGTGAGTACACTTCATGTATTTTCACACCCTTACCTCTTACGCTCTCCACTGCATGAAGAAGAACATCTTCATCATCAAACACACCTAAAACAAAATTCTTATTGCTTTCCATGATCGATTAATGCTTTTTTTCCGATGAAGATTTAATAATACTCTTAACCTCTGCCATGTTGATTACCGGGAAGAACTTGGCAAACAACAAAAAGGCACAGAAGAAGAATCCGAACGTAAGAATGTACTCACCAAGATCGTACATCGTAGGATAGAACATTGACCAGCTCGAAGGCAAATAATCTCTGTGCAATGAAGTCACAATGATTACAAATCGCTCGAACCACATACCAATATTCACAATAATAGAAAGGACGAAGGTCGACACAAGGCTAGTTCTGATTTTCTTAATCCAGAACAACTGTGGTGATATCACATTACATGTCATCATACACCAGTATGACCACCAGTAAGGACCAAACGCGCGGTTGATAAATGCATATTGTTCTGCAGGCACTTGTCCGTACCATGCGATGAAGAATTCAGTAATGTAGGCGATACCCACAATTGACCCAGTCACGATAATGATGATGTTCATTAACTCCACGTGGTAGATCGTAATGTAGTCTTCAAGTTTGAACACCTTACGGGTGATCAGCAACAGTGTTAATACCATCGCGAAACCTGAGAAGATCGCACCGGCCACAAAGTATGGTGGGAAGATCGTGGTGTGCCATCCCGGAATAACAGACGTAGCAAAGTCCATTGATACTATAGTATGAACTGAAAGTACCAGTGGTGTAGATAACCCTGCGAGTATCAAGGCCACCGATTCGTAGCGCATCCAGGTTTTTGCACCGCCAGACCATCCAAAACTCATGGCATTGTATATGGCAGCCCTTGTCTTATTTCCCATTCTTACTGCTCTGTCACGTATCACGGCAAAGTCAGGGATAAGCCCCATGTACCAGAACACCAGCGATACGGTGAAGTAAGTCGAGATCGCAAACACGTCCCACAAAAGAGGCGAGTTGAAGTTAACCCAAAGCGATCCGAAAGCATTGGGCAATGGAAGCGCCCAATAAAATCCTAACCACAAGCGACCCATGTGAATCAGCGGGAAGCTGGCAGCACAGATTACGGCAAAGATTGTCATCGCTTCAGCAGCACGGTTGATAGACATTCTCCACTTCTGACGGAACAATAAAAGGATCGCTGAGATAAGAGTACCCGCGTGACCAATACCTACCCACCATACGAAGTTGGTGATATCCCAGGCCCAACCTACGGTCTTGTTCAGACCCCACATTCCGATTCCATTCCACAATGTGATGCTCATACAGTAAACTCCAAAGAGCAACAACACTGCAGAAACACCAAAGGCCATCCACCAAAGTTGAGTAGGTTTACCCTCGACCTGGCGGCTAATATCTTCCGATACGTCACCTACAGTTTTGCCACCGGTGATGAGAGATTCGCGTAGTGATGAGCTTACTTGCATAAAGTCGTTATCCGTTTAATACTATGCGTTAGTTAAATCTTTGTTCTTGATCTTGGTCAAATAGAAGATGTTTGGTTTCACCCCAATCTCTTCCAATACCCTATAAGCGCGCGGGTTGCCAATCTGCTTGTCTGGACTATTAGGTCTCTTCTCATTGCGCTTAATCTGCAACAGCTTGCTGATCTGGCTGTTCTCGTCATTCATGTCACCGAAGAGGATCGCTCCTGAAGTACATGAAGCCTGACAAGCTGTTACAATTTCCCCGTCTTTCACTGTTCTCTTCTCGCGCTTCGCGTTCAGCTTTCCAGCCTGAATACGCTGCACACAGAAGGAACATTTCTCCATAACACCACGTGAACGAACAGTCACGTCAGGATTAAGCACCATGCGGCCAAGGTCAGTGTTCATAGCAGGGTTTGCCTGATAGAACTTCTGGTTGTCGTGATACTTGAACCAGTTGAAGCGTCTTACTTTATAAGGACAGTTGTTGGCACAATAACGAGTACCAATACAACGGTTATAAGTCATTTGATTGAGACCTTCTGTGCTGTGTGTAGTTGCAGCGACAGGACATACCGTCTCACAAGGTGCATTGTTACAGTGCTGACACAACATAGGCTGGAACACAACCTCTGGGTTTTCGGCAGCATGCTCCAATTGCTCGTAGTTGCTAATATCAGTTGCATTGCTGCTATAATAGCGGTCGATGCGCAACCAATGCATCTCACGTCTGTTGATTACTTCTTCCTTACCGACAAGGGCAACATTGTTCTCAACGTTACAAGCAACAATACACGCGCCACAACCTGTACAAGAGTTTAGGTCGATGGCCATTCCCCAATGATGATCTAGATAGTCGTGACCTTTCCATAGGGAAACCGTTCCTGGATCAACATGCTCATCCCACTTTGTGATTTTTGGGAATTCGCGACCAGCATTAGGATCTTTTTTGAACTCACTGAGAACAGACTCCTGAATGACAGAGCCCCTTCCCATATAGGTCTGGTGAATCTGTGTTTGTGCTATTTGATAGGCTTCGTCAGTTTTAGCCACTGTAACGCCCGAAGTCACATTGTAATTAAGTGTACCGTTGGCCATTGTCACCAATGGATACAAACTTACACCCATGTTAGCTGCAACAACACCAACTTTCGTGCGGCCATAGCCGATAGAAATACCCACTGTACCCGGTGCCTGACCAGGCTGCACCAACGCTGGTACCTTCAAAGTCTTTCCGCCTGCGGTAATGTTGATATATTGAGTGCGTCCCTCAGCATCATTCTCTACACCGAGTTCTGCCGCATCTTTTTGCGAAATAGTTGCATAGTGATCCCAAACTGCTTTCGTGATTGGATCAGGTAGTTCTTGTAGCAACGGGTTGTTAGCCTGTGATCCGTTTCCGATAGCATAGCTTTCGTAGATCGCCAGCTCAAATCCGGTATTGTTTGCTTTATAATTTGCACTTACTGCTGACGCTGCTGCGTCAACATCTCCACTGAATGTTACTGCTGCTGCCTCGCCATTGCTAAGGTCAAGAACACCATCATACAAGCACTTGTCCCAGAAAGACTGGAAGCTCAATCCACCACCAGCAGTTCCATAATACCAATTTTTCCAGTTCTCCTTTAAGAAGGTGAAATATTCAGTTGGCTCACCAGCCCATGTAAGGAAGCTCTCCTGAGCCTGACGTGTCTTGAAAATCGGAGTAATGGCAGGCTGAGAGAGACTAAATGAATTTGCCTTTGGTTCGAAGTCATTCCACGACTCGAGATAGTGGTGATCAGGAGCTTTGAATCCTGATGCCGATGAGGTCTCGTCTTCGGTAGAAGAAGTAGAAACAGACAAAGAAACATTTTTGAGTGCGGCCTCAAGCTTTGCGCCCATCGGGTGATCGAACACTGGATTACAGTTGTAGAAAATCACCCCCCCTACTTTACTCGCCTCCACATCTGCAACGAATGCGGCCATTGCCTCATCGCTACCTAGTCTGTAGTTAACGGCCCTGTCCGCAAGGATTGTAGTGCCGTAGCTTCCCAACATATCGTTGATTCCATTCACCAACACCTGAACATCCTTGTCGTTTGATCCACAAACTACAAGCGCCTGTCCGCGGCTATCCCAAAGTTCATTGGCAGCCTTTTCGAGATTGGCTACTTTATCAATGCCGGCAGAGACAGTTGCCCGTCCTGCTTTTCCTGCTATTATATTATAAAGTTGTGCAACAACAAGACCCTGTTGAGATGGGCGGATCATTGTGCGATAGTCGGCATTTGCTCCTGTCAATGACAGGTTGGACTCAAACTGATAATGGCGAGACATAGTAGTAACCTTCTCGCTGATCTTTCTGTTCTCGCTGTATTGCTTTGTAAATTCAATAGGTGCTAACCATGTACCTAAGAAATCAGCGCCAACGCTAACAATGGTTCTGGCTTTTGCGAAGTCATAAGACGGAATCATCGCCTTACCGAAACTTGCTTCATTAGCTTTTGTGATACCAGCATATGACACCGGATCGTACTGTACATGAACCGTAGTTGGGTACTTAGCCGTGAAGCGAGCGATTGCAGCCTTTGTACTCGGACTTAGAATGGTGTTGCTTACAATTCTGATCTGACCACCTGCAGCTGAAATCTCTCCTAATTTTCCAGTTATAGCTTTGTCTATGTCCTCCCAGCTTGTGCTTTCAGCACCTGCCTTTGGTCCTCTTAACCTGTAGTTATCATAAAGGGACAGCACAGACGCTTCAACCTGAGCGCTAGTACCACCCATGCTCACCTTCGACAAGGTGTTTCCTTCGATTTTGATTGGACGCCCTTCACGGGTCTTCACCACTATGCTGCAGTAGTCTCCACCATTAACATAGGTAGATGCATAGTAGTTGGGTATACTAGGATCAACATCCACTGGTTTGTTAACGTAGGGGATCGCCTTTCTTACTGGTGCCTCGCATGCGGCTAATGACGCGGCCGCTACGCTGAAGCCCATCATTTTAAGAAAGTCCCTGCGAGAATGGCGAGGATCCTCTTCAACACCCAGGTCAACGAATTCCTTGTCCGCATTCTTTACAAATGCCGGATCGTTTTTCAGCTGCTGAATACCTTTCCAGTATGTCTTTTTTGTATCGTTCATACTTTGTCTAAGTCCAAAAATCGAATTGTATCTTTTATTAATAGTGACACTTTGCACACTCAAGCCCGCCAATGTCTTCCACTTTCATCGCTTTGTTGTTGTGAAGTTCCAGCAGGTTGTCGTAGTAGGCATTGCCCTTTGTATTTACATCAGTCTTTCGGTGGCAATCGATACACCAGCCCATTGTCAGCAATGAATACTGCTTCACGACATCCATCTCTTCTATCGGTCCGTGACAGGTCTGGCACTCGATTCCACCCACGTTGACGTGCTGAGAGTGATTGAAATACGCCAGGTCTGGCAAGTTGTGAATCCTCACCCACTCGATCGGTCTGTTATTTTCTACTGCCGATACAATCTTTGCAATTTCTGATTCACCAGTGACGGTTCCCTTTCTGATCTGTGTGTGGCAATTCATACAAATATTCGGTGAAGGGATATTGGCGCTGCGACCTTTCATCGCACCTGTGTGGCAATATTTACACTCAATCTCGTATTGACCAGCATGCACCTTGTGTGAAAAGGCAATTGGTTGTTTGGGCTGATAGCCTTGCTGCACACCAACTGAATAGAGCCCATCTATTATCGTTTTGAAAGAGACGCATGCAACAATGAACACCACGACAAAAATGAACCCGGGGCTTTGCATTACAGTGCCCAGGGTAAATGGTGAGTGAACAACTTCTCTGTCCTCTTCGCTGAGATCTTTTTGATCCAAATAACGCTTGAGCGCGTTGATGATCAATCCAAGAATAACGAGCAGAAGAACTAATATGATTACCATTCCAATGAGAATGGCATTGAGATAAGTAGTTGGTAATGAAGGCTGTCCGGCACCATCTCCGCCTGTTGGACCTTGCGCCACTTCCTCTGGCTTCTCTGCCTCTGCCTTCACATAAGCCATGATCGACATGATCTGATCATCGCTGAACGAGGTGAACGCAGTCATCAAAGTCTTGCCGTTCTCTTCGTATATCTTGTTTGCATACTCATCCCCGCTGGCTATTACTTTAGACGAATTCCTGACGAAATTTTTAATCCAGTCCATTGATGGAGTTCGATCATACACGCCAGCAAGTGCGGGTCCGATAAGCTTTTGCTTCACACGGTGACAAGCCTTACAGTTGGCATCGAATAGAGCTGCCCCATCAGCAATTACAGCGGGGTCTGAAGAAATTTCCTGTGCAAACGATGTAAAACTTAGAACTATGAGAAGGGCTGTGAAGAGATTCTTGAGTAAACCAGAGAGTTGGTGCGTCATCGTGATTTGTTTAGGTGTCCGCTTTTATACGGAGTGGCACAAATCTACATTCGTAATGTATTATTTCAAACAAATTTTTGCGGTCGGAGGTATTATTTTGGGCACTTTTGGTACACGCAATCGACTCTGTAATTTCTTGATTCCGACCATCAAATTTCCATCCCCTCAAGTCAATTTAGAATGAATTTAAATAGCTAAATTCAATAGTCCGATGCTCAGTCCATTTGAATATATAACTGTTCTCATTTCCATCATTTTAGGATTGGGGATCACTCAGATCGTTACAGGAATTGCTGACATCATTCACCACTGGAAGCGGGTAAGACTCTATTGGCCTCACACATTGTGGATGGTGATTATTTTCTTTTTGCACATCCAGGAATGGTGGAACATTTACGACCTGCGAACAATCGATACCTGGAGGCTCCCCACATTTTTATTTATTAGCCTATACCCGATCAATCTCTTTATTCTAGCCAGACTACTCTTTCCTGCACACGAACATGATGATATCGAACTCGACTACAAAGAATTCTACCTGGCGAACTACAAAAAATTCTTCATGGTAATCGTGTGTTTTGCTTTTCTTTCCGCAGTGGAAAACTTTGCTCTTGCAGGCGATGGTATCGAAGGGGTCGCATTGCAAATCGTAATAATTGCTGTGCTAGGGTCTGCCGCGTTGAGCCAGCATATCAGCGAATGGGTGCATAAGGTCATCGTTCTCGCGTGGATTGCCACCGTGGTTAGCTCCATAATTGTAAACTGGGACACTTGGCTAATCACTTAAAACCCTCAAAACAGCCATTTTTCGTGGCTTTTGGCCACAAATGTTAGTATATTATGAACCGACTCTTCCAGTTGATTCAACTACCCTGGGTGCATTCGTGGCGAAAGACAAGGGGCAGGTCGGTGAAAAAATAAATTCAAAGCACCAATAAATTCGGTGGCATCTGACGCCACTGAGATTGGTGATAATTTTGAGTACAATTGTGTGATATCAACTTAAGACATTGTAGAAATAATCAGAGGAAATGCAAAGCACAACAACGGAATCAAAAACACTATCATTCAAAAAAACGCAGGCACTCATTGAACGAAGGAAAGCGGTGGTGGCCAATGGTGTGAGCGTATTTGTTCCTTCAACAGCGGTAAGCGCCAAGGATGGAACCATTTTGGATGCAGATGGAAATCAACTGATTGACTTTGGAGGGGGCATTGGCGTGCTTAACGCAGGGCACTGCCCGGAGCCAGTGGTAAAAGCCATCCAGGATCAGGCGGCAAAACTCATTCATGCCTGCTTCAATATATCCACCTATGAACCGTATCTGGAACTCGCGGAGAAATTGGCAGAACTGATTCCCCACGGCAAAAAGACCAAGGTGATGCTAACTAATACAGGCGCTGAATCTGTAGAAAACGCTATTAAAATAGCCCGTCAGGCTACAAAACGGTCAGCTGTTATCTGTTTCACAGAGGCCTTCCATGGCCGGTCCATGATGGCGATGACGCTCACTTCAAAAATCAACTACAAAACCAACTGTGGGCCTTTCGCACCAGAGGTCTATCGCCTGCCCTTTCCAAACCATTACCACAATGGACAGGGGATGACGGAAGATGAGTTTTCAGCACAAGAACTGGCTCGACTGGAGGATGCAACCCATTCAATGGTAGATGTGAATGATGTGGCCGCCATTATTTTGGAGTTGGTTCAAGGTGAGGGAGGATTCAACGTGGCTCCCCAAAAATACATTCAGGGGCTTCGTGAGTTCTGCGACAAGCATGGAATCATGTTGATCTTCGATGAGGTGCAAAGCGGATTCTGTCGTACCGGAAAATGGGCTGCACATGAACATTATGGTGTTACACCTGACATATCTACGTGGGCAAAATCGATGGGGTCAGGAATGCCTATAGGTGCGGTGATTGGGAAGCAAGAAGTGATGGACGCTGCCGCTGTCGGCTCAATTGGTGGAACCTACCTTGGAAATCCGGTTTGCTGTGCCGCTTCGCTTGCCACTATTAAGTATATGGAGGAGATCGACCTCAACGCGAAAGCAAACAGAGTAAGCCAGATCGTAAACGAACGTTTTCAAAAGTTGAAGAAGCAATGTTCGGCAATAGGTGACGTGCGCGGATTAGGTGCAATGCAAGCCATCGAATTCGTGAAGAACGGTGATCCCTCACAACCCGATGAAGACACTGTGACCAGGCTTACAAAAGCTTGCCTTGAGCGAGGTATTATATTATTGAGTGCCGGTACTTATAAAAACGTGATCCGCATTCTGAGCCCATTGGTTATTTCAGAGGAGCTGCTGAATCGTGGGCTTGATATTATTGAAGAAGAACTTTTAAAAATTTCGAACTAGGATGACGCCATTTTCGATTGCCGGTATTCAGATGCACGTTTCTGCCAGCCACAGCAATGTGCCTATCATGAAACACAAGGTTGATGTGATGATGTCAGTATACCCATGGGTTCAGATGGTGATGTTCAGCGAATTGTGCCCGTTTGGACCGCTCACCTACCACGCCATGGATTTTCCCAATGACGTGGAAAATGAGTTTTGTGAACTGGCCAAGAAGCATGGCATATGGTTGGTGCCTGGCACCATGTTCCAGAAGAAGGAAGATAAAATCTACAACACGGCAACGGTCATCAATCCCCAAGGCGAAGTTGTGGGCCGCTATAATAAAATGTTTCCGTTTTATCCCTACGAAGTGGGCGTAACCGGAGGTGGTGAGTTTTTAATTTGGGACGTACCAAAAATCGGAAGGTTCGGCCTCACAATTTGTTACGACATGTGGTTTCCAGAGACTTCGAGAACGCTTGCCGTCAACGGTGTGGAAGTCATATTGCATCCAACACTGACAGCAACTATCGACCGGGACATCGAACTTTCAATCGTGCAAGCCACAGCAGCCACAAATCAGTGTTTCATTTTCGATATCAATGGACTTGGTGATGGTGGAACTGGTCGGTCGATCATTTGCGGCCCCGATGGAAGGGTACTACACCAGGCAAGTACTGGAGAGGAATTGATTCCTATCGAGATTGATATGGATCGGGTAAAAAGGAGCCGTGAAATGGGAGTGCTTCGGTTAGGTCAACCACTCAAAAGCTTTAGAGATAGAAATATCAAATTCGAAATTTATCAGCAGGGAACTCAACTCCCTTACCTGAATACACTCGGGAAGCTACACAAGCCTACAAGGTTTGAACAAATTACCGAAGTGTTACAATCAAACAACGAAGAACAAACTGTGGCTACACCGTGGTGGAATAAATTGAAGATATAGAAAATGAGTTAACTAAAGTCAGCGATCATGAAAACGTCTGTGAAGCATGCGAAAAAGGAAAAGCCTCTTAATCTGAAACACTTCGTCAACTGGTTTGAGATACCAGCTTATAACTTCGAACGAGCTGTTTCATTTTATAGTCAGATCTACGCAATTGAAATGGACTCCACAGAAATTAACGGGTACTCGATGGCTTTCTTTCCTGCCAAAAATGGAATAGGTGGTGCAGTAGTAACTGGTGAAGGGTGTACCCCAAACACTACTGGTCCTTTATTGTATTTGAATGGAGGCAAAGACCTTGACGTGGTGCTATCACGTGTGGAACCTGCAGGAGGACGAGTCATCATGGGGAAAACGTTGATTAACGATGCTGTCGGCTATTTTGCCTTGTTCATGGATACCGAGGGAAATCGCCTGGCATTACATTCCAAAAATTAAAAAGGATTTGCGATGGCTATGACTAACGGAAAGAGCAATTCAAATGGGAAAAGTGCTCATCACCATGAAGGACACTATTATAATATAAATCAACTTCGCACCGAGCTGTGGACAGACCTTAAGCTGCAAGCCTATCAGCTGGCTCGCAAAAAAAATAAGATTGAGCAGGAAGAAGGTAAAATTCAAATGAACCGCGCGTTCAAAACGCTGCGGGATATCGAACAGTATTATGCTTTCCCAGGTTTAGATCTTCTAAGTGTTCTTAGCGACTTTCTAAAAAATGATGAGTTTCAGATTCTGCGCAATTCCATAAAGGAAGTTTTACGACTTCTTGTGAGTGAGGACTACCGGCAGGATCCTGAATCCTTTTCATTAGGCCACCTGCTGAAAGGAAAAGAACAAAAGAATATTCCTGACCAAAAATCAAAACGAAGATATTTTGAAGTTTTGTTTGTGGACAAGCTCACCTCTCGGGAGGAGCAGGTGATTTCAAAAAAACTGGCGGAGGTAAGAGATCCGAAGGAACACTTCATCTACCAGTTGGTTTACGCCAAGTCATTTCAGGATTCGTTAATTGCGTTGGTTGCTAATCCCAACATTCAGGCTTGTGTCATTCGCTACGAAATCCAATTCAAGTCGAAGAATACAAAAGGGATACTCAATCCTTTTGTGAAAGATGTGATCAAATATGACTACGAAGAAACCCCGGAATATGAACTTGGTATTTTATTGGGTGAAGCCATCCGGCAACTCCGACCAGAGCTTGACATATACTATGTAACGGATAATGCTGTTAACAGCTTGCCGGACAGTGCACTAAAAATCTTTCAAAGAATATTTTACAGAAAAGAAGATGCACAGGAGCTTCATCTCAGTATCATTCGGGGGATCAAGGACAGATACGCTACGCCATTTTACACCGCACTAAAAGAGTACAGCCAGAAACCAACGGGTGTATTTCACGCCATGCCCATCTCGCGTGGTAACTCAATTTTTAAATCGAACTGGGTGGATGACTTTGGGGAGTTCTACGGCAGAAATCTCTTCCTTGCCGAGACATCTTCCACCACGGGTGGGTTGGATTCTCTCCTTCAACCTACTGGGCCACTGAAAAAAGCACAAGAGTTGGCCGCTAAATCATTCGGTTCAAAAAGAACATTTTTCGCTACCAACGGAACTTCGACCTCAAACAAGATCGTATTACAGGCGTTGGTTGAGCCAGGTGACGTAGTTCTGATCGACAGGGACTGCCACAAATCACATCATTATGGAATGGTGTTATCTGGTGCTTACGTCACTTATCTTGATTCATACCCGCTTCAAAAGTATTCAATGTATGGAGCTGTTCCCCTTTCGGAAATAAGGGAACGCTTGCTTGTACTGAAAGAAGCAGGAAGGCTTGATCACGTGAAAATGTTGTTGCTAACCAACTGCACTTTTGATGGTCTTGTATACAACGTGGAGCGTGTGATGGAAGAAGTGCTGGCCATCAAACCTGACATGATCTTTCTTTGGGATGAGGCATGGTTTGGTTTCGCAGCCTTTACGCACACATTCAGACAACGTACAGCCATGTACGTTGCCAACAAACTTTGCAAGAAGTATAAAACAGAAGAATACAAAGAGCAATACAAAAAGCATCTGGCTGAGATCAAAGCGACCGGTCAAGAAGTACCGAGAATGCCAAACCCCGAGTTGGTAAAAATCCGCGTTTACTCTACACAGAGCACGCACAAGACATTGACTTCCTTTCGTCAGGGATCAATGATTCATATCTACGATGAAGAATTTGAAAGGAAAGTAGAAAACTCGTTCCACGAGGCTTACATGACACACACGTCCACATCGGCAAACTATCAAATCCTTGCTTCACTTGATGTGGGTCGCAGACAAGTTTCATTTGAAGGATATGAGTTGGTGGAGAAGAGTATCGAAATGGCGATGCTGCTAAGAGCAAAAATTAACGACCATCCCAAACTGCGAAAATATTTTAAAGTTCTGACCATCAAAGACATCATTCCTGATCAATATCGCCAGTCGGGACTTTCCGAATATTATCATCCGGAACATGGATGGCAGCGATTAGAAGATGCGTGGGAGAATGATGAGTTTGTGCTTGATCCAACGAAGATCAACCTTCACATCGGAAACACCGGTGTGGATGGAGACACCTTCAAGAATAAGTATCTGATGGATCAGTTTCACATTCAGATCAATAAGACATCGAGGAATTCCGTGCTCTTCATGACCAACATTGGAACGACACGAAGTTCTGTCAGCTATCTCATCAGTGCACTATTAAAAATTGCCGAGCAAATCGATATTCAATTTGACTCTCTCAATCCCGAAGAGAATAGAATATTGCAAGACAAGATATACTCTCTCACCGAACAGGCTCCTCCTCTCCCCGACTTCAGTCACTTCCACGACTCGTTTCGGGCTGTGGCCGGGATACCGGGAGGTCGAATGAGAGAGGCCTATTTTCTGGCTTATCAGGAGAACAAATGTGAGTACGTGAAGTTAACATCGTGTCAGGCGCTTATGGATTCTGGAAGAGAGTTGGTGTCAGCTGCGTTTGTGATTCCATATCCACCTGGGTTTCCGGTACTCGTACCAGGACAGGTGATGACAAAAGAAATTTTGGATTTCCTTCAAGCTTTGGATGTAAAAGAAATCCATGGCTACCGCCCCGAACTTGGCCTTCGAATATTCACAGACGCTGCGCTCAACCGCCACCAATCCGGAACTGCGCTAATGGGTGCAGCCGCCTCTATGGCTGGCATGGGGGTAACGAGGAAGGGAAAATCCGCCACCCCTAAATCCTAGGTGGATGAGTAGTTCCTCTGAACGGGCTTCTCTCAAAAAGGATATAAGCAAGATCGGATTCTTCTGTCTTGCATTTGGAGCGATGATAGGAGTCGGGTGGGTGACGGCTATGGGCCCTTGGTTGAGAACTGCCGGACCGATAGGCTCAGCCATCGCTTTTGCTATAGGAGGTGTGCTAATGCTTTTCATTGGCTTTTGTTATGCAGAAGTAACGGCTATGCTACCGGTGTCGGGGGGCGAAGTAGCATACGCTTATAAAGCTTATGGAAGTTCCAAATCATTTCTAGTCGGCTGGTTTTTAACGTTCGGTTATCTGTCAGTATCGGCCTTCGAAGCAATATCTATAGGCAAGATTATGAGTTATCTCTTCCCGAGCATTGACAAATGGCCGCTTTATAACATCGGGGGTGATGTGATTTACGGAAGTCATTTATTGCTAGCATTGATTTTTGTTGCACTCATCACGTGGATCAACTATGTCGGAGTTCAAAGCTCAATGCGATTTCAGGTCTATCTTACTATTGCGTTCATCGCTATTGTATTGGGTGTGGCCCTTGCTGGAATTTCAGTAGGTGAGTTCAAAAACCTGCGCCCCTTTTTTTTTCAAGAAAGTGGAAACGGCATGATTGCGGGTATCATCGGGGTGTTTGCAACTGTTCCATTCTGGTTAGTTGGCTTCGACACAATTCCTCAAGGAGCAGAAGAGGCAAAAGAATCGGTCTCTTATCGCACGATTGGTATCCTTATTCTGATCTCGATAATTGCGGCAGTGAGCTTTTACATTGTACTTATCATCAGCACGTCCATGATCGGAGACTGGCCATCATTAATTAATACGGAACTGCTCACCGCTGAAGCTTTCAGAATTGCTTTTGGCTCTGAGTTGGTAGTCAATACAATTCTTTTTGCAATCATCATCGGACTGCTCACGAGCTGGAACGGGTTCTTCCTTGCTGGATCAAGAGTTCTGTTTGCCATGGGTAGAGGAAGAATTATTGCTCCTGCACTTGGTAAGACACATCCCATCTACAAGACCCCCTATCGTGCCATTCTTTTCAGTGGTGTGGTAACACTAATTGCTTCATTTTTAGGGCGTGGTGCTATGATTGCATTTGTCGATGTGGGATCATGTTGTATTGCTGCTGCATTTCTTGGCGTGTCATTTTCATTTTTGAAATTGAAAACCAAGTTTCCCAATCAAACCCGACCCTACAAAGCACCTGGAGGAAAGGTAACCGGCTATATCGCGGTGTTAGGCTCTATTTTAATTCTAATGGCCATTACGATCCCCGGAAGTCCTGCAGCACTGCGATGGCCGCTAGAGTGGGTAATTTTAATAACACTTTCGTTACTCGGTTTGATCTTTTGGGTGAGGTCCAAAAAAAGCCGAAATGCAACGCCTGAGGAGGAAAGAGAATATCTTATATTAGAAAACTATAAATAGAGTTTTAAATCTGAGTGTTGGGATATGAAAAAGAAAAAAGCGACACAACCCAAAAAAGTCAAGGCAGCAAAAAAAACTGCCACAAAAGTAAAAAAGCAAAAGATCTCAAAATCTTCAGCGCGTAAGGCAATTACACGAAAAGCGAGCAAACGTGGCGAAGTTCTCAACGGCATATCCGATATCCGTAGGTTTTTTTATAGAAATGAAACTCCAATCTATTTTATCAGCGCCACCAATTTCAACTTGCTCGGTGCTGACGAGTGGATTAAAGGATTCAAATTCGTATGCTACATCGAATGCTTTGACGGCCTTCATCCAAACGTTTTTTCTCCAAAAGAAGAACTACCTCACGAAGAATTTCAAAGTATAGAAGACATCAACAATTATTTACTGGAACATAAAGAAGTAGTAGACTACATAAAAAGCAGAGGCGGCAAAGGAAAAGCCCTCTTTTTAATGTTTGACGAGAAAACAGAAAAACTAGCAAGGCAAAATGGTCTTGAAGTTTGTTTCCCATCTGCCAAGATGAGGAACTATATGGATAACAAAGTGAACACCAACAGGATTGCCGAGAAGGCTGGAGTCCCGTGTGTTCCTTACGTTTTATCAAAAGTCAAGAGTTACAAACATCTTCTGGATGTTAGTAAGAAAAGATTGGGAACTGATCTTGTAATTCAAACTGCTTTTGGAGACTCAGGTCACACCACATTCTTTATTTCAAATGAAAAAGAATGGGAAAGATATGCGGATGAGATTGTAGCTGAGAAAGAGGTGAAGATCATGAAGCGAATCAATTGCCGTGGCTCAGCAATAGAAGCTTGCGTAACACAACACGGTACTATCGTAGCCCCGCTCATGACGGAACTTGTAGGTTTCAAAGAACTTACTCCTTATAAAGGAGGTTGGTGTGGAAATGAAATCTACGCTGGCGCATTTACCCCAGCTATTAGAAAGAAGGCAAGAAAGTACACACAGCTCTTCGGAGATCAGCTTAGAAAAGAAGGATACAAAGGATATTTTGAACTGGACTTCCTTATTGATCAGGATAACGGAGAATTGTATCTGGGAGAACTAAATCCGCGAATCACAGGAGCCAGCTCAATCACTAATCACGCGGTGTTTGCTTTGTCGGATATGCCGCTATTCCTTTTCCACATGCTGGAGTGGATGAATCAGCCTTACAAGCTCAGCGTGAACTCAATCAACAGTCGATGGTTCAAGCCAGAGAATATTGACTCGTGGGGACAACTGGTAATCAAGTATACTGAGAAGGATGTGCGCATCATTACCCAGGCGCCACGCTCAGGTATCTACGTTATGAATGCCGATGGCACAATTAAGTTTTCGCGGATGGATACACACAGAAGAGCGGTGGAGAGGGAGAATGAGGCGTTCTTCCTTCGCATCAGCAGAAGCAATGATTATTTCTATGAAGGTGCAGATATGGGCATTTTGGTTATGCGTGGTCGCTTGATGACAGATGACTTCAATCTGAAACCTCGTGCTGTTGCATGGATCAACGCAATTAAAAATCTATATCGATCAGAACCATTTTCTGTGGTAAAAGCACCTCGCGCTGAAGTAGCTGAGATTGGCGGTTTCAAAATGATGTAATCGCATGTTGATCTCGTTCAGTTGCATTGAGGAAGCGTCTCCTGGAGAAAAATGGAAAGCACTGTTCGACAGAACCTGGCCGCACTATCGCAACTGGTTTCTTTCAGAGGGGTATATGGCCCGAAAGGGTTATCTCACCTCTTATTCTGAACTGAAAAGTAACATGCCGGAGTTGTTGCCGCTATACGAACAACTTCTTGAACTCGTTGGCGGTGGAGATTTGGAGGGAAGGTTTCTCAGTATGTATTCGCCTCCAGCTTATATGTCGGGTTGCTCGCAGGTAGCGTGGACAAAAGGAAGTACCTCGCTCATTCGAAACTATGATTACAGTTTCAAGATGTTTGAGGGTACGATGCTAAGCACAAAGTGGTTGCAACCGGTGATTGGGGTTAGTGATTGCACCTGGGGTTTGCTGGATGGTATGAATGCGAGTGGCCTCGCAGCTTCGTTAACTTTTGGCGGACGCAAGGTAGTTGGTGAAGGTTTCGGTATTCCTATTATCATTCGTTACATTCTTGAGACCGCCACTAATGTTGAAGAGGGTATTAATATCCTGAGCAGAGTTCCGGTTCACATGGCTTACAATGTGACACTGATAGATACCAGTGGAAACTTTGCAACATTGTATCTCTCCCCTGACAGACCACCTGTAGTGGTTACGTCACCGGTAGCCACCAATCACCAGGTCGAAGTAGAATGGGGTGATTATGCCTCACTCACCGGAACTATTGAGCGTAAAAAATTTCTGGATGAAATGGTGTCTTCTCCCTACGAGACCGAGACCACGATGCTCAAGCGGTTCCTCCATCCTCCGTTATACAATACCAATTTCGACAAGTCATTTGGGACCCTATACACTATAATATATAGGCTTGACAAAAAGGAGGTGGAAGTGCTGTGGCCAGACAACCAAAATAACCAGTCATTTGATCATTTTACCGAGAACCGGATCGTGCCGATGATGACAAGTTCCCTCAAAGGGCTCGTGTACTAATTAAAAACTGTGTCAACGTTACGTAGGTATTGTCTCAGGGAACATTAGGAAATATT
>JBFWZR010000075.1:0-19423 GCA_050185175.1 Cyclobacteriaceae bacterium | reverse complement strand
AAGGTGAAAGGAATAAAAGGAACATTCCAGGCGCGCTTAGTAATATCATGCCAAACATTAGGATTACCTGTCTTCTGGCGCAGGTACGACACCATGTGATAACCCAGCACATAGTGATCGGGAATATTGTGCTTATACGACCTTAGATACTGTTTATGATAGCCAAAATTTCTTCCTTCCAGAAGGTTGGTTCGCATCAACAGATTAAATTCAGGTATACGACCTCGTCCACTTTGGGTAAAAGCGGTTTCTGTGGCAACGGCATCTCCTTCCCAAAACCATTGAGGTACAGCCACGAATGCCATACTCGCCTGGGCCAATTGACCAAACAGAAAATAAATCCCTTTATTGAATCCGGTGATGCTACTTTGAAATTGAGCCATGTGACGGTACTCGTGTGACGACAACAAGCTCAGCCATTCATTGGTCCCCGAAAAATTATAGTTCTGCGGTGGCATTGCATAATACTCAGAGCGTCTGGGTGCGAGGGTTACAAATCCATTGGATACGGAGGACTGACTATGAAGTAATATGGAAATCTTTTTTGGTGGAACACCTATCGACTTCGCCTCAGGTTCACGGATGTGTTCCAGGGTGTTGGCTACGCGCTGTGCCTGAGTTTCGAAGCCATCAGGATATAAAACCCGAAAATGATTGGTGTTAATCTGGAACCACTTCATGGAAGCAGGACTTGTTTCGGCAGTCACCGACTCCTGCGCCAACCCGCTTACGGCAACCATCATCAAGAATAAAAAACCTGCCCACCCGCGGAACATGAAAGATTCAATTTGTACAAACCATGAAACTACATTAGTCCACCTAAATTGCACAGGCTTTTCAATAATTTTCTTAATCACTTAATCTGTGGTATGCGACCTTGCTCCTCATTAAAAATAGTAACTTGAGGAGTGTTTCGGTGGATCAAAAAGATGTACAATGAATATCGGGAGTACGTTCGTACTGACCTGATCATGTACGGTGTCTGGATACTTTTGATTATCCTGTTCTTTATCTACACCATGATGGCAGACTAGCTCTGGAAGATAATCTCCCGTACATTGTCTCTTATCTTCACAGATAGCTCATCTGTAGGCAGGTCGTTGACATCAGTACCGACCGGATCTTCAATTTCCTCTGCGATCAACTCGACACTGAGTAATACATACGAGATCAACACAACGATCGGAACGGTCATGTATTCGGCAATCGTAACAAAACCAAACGGCAGCGTGAGTATATAGATAAAGATGAACTTCTTAATATACATCGTATAAGAATAAGGAATGGGTGTATTCTTGATGCGCTCACACGCCCCCAAAATATCAGAGAATTGTTTTAGTTCCTTATCAAGTATATAAAGTTGCTCACCTGTTACCTTTTTTGTTTGATAAAGATCATTAACGCGTTCATACATCATGGACGATATCCTGTTTGGGATGTGTTTAGCAGTCTTAATTCGATCATTGAAAGTATCATCTGCAGCTTCCAGTTCCTCCACTTTGGTTCCCTTTCGCAAGTGCTCCTTGGTGGAGAAAACAAAATTGGGAATCATGATGGAAAACCATTTCCGGTTCGATTCATCATTCTTGTCAAGGAAGGCGTTGAGTTTGTGGGCCAGGTTTCGTGTGTTGTTCACCATCAGACCCCAATGCTTTCTACCTTCCCACCATCGGTCGTAGGCAGAGTTGGTACGAAACACCAGAAAAAGACCGAGCACAATACCCACCAGTGAGTGCATGGCTGTAGTGCTGTGAAGATCCTGTTCATGCCATGCAAAAACATCCAAAACAACATAACAGAATCCAGCCGAAAAAATACCCATAAATAAAATTACAGGTGTCAACGTTTTCATCACATGCCTGCTGTAGGCATGAAAGACTAATGTGAACCAACTTTTCGGATTGTAATCAATCATCTTAGGTATGTTACGTTAAGGTGCGAATAAAAATACTACCTAACTTATTTCCAAAGACAAAGGTGGCACTTATTAAGGGGTATTTTACCAATCTTTTTACCAAAACTTCGTTCGTTATTAAGTTTATGGCATAAGATTCGCCTTATTTGAGTTTTAATAGTTGATTATCAAGATGGTGAAGTCTCTTCTCTCTACTAGTCTTTTCTTTTTGACCATTTGTGCGAGCGCTCAAATTGACTTTGTGCTTACACTGCAAGGCGATTCAATTGCCGGGAAGGTAACGTTGAATTCCACAAGTGTAGTCGATCGCGTGCAAATTAATACCGGAACCGGCAAGGTAAACCTCACCGCAATGCAGGTGAAGGAGGTAAATATCAATAAGGAGGTTTTCGAGCCCGTTCAACTTGGCGAACGCATCAGATTTATGAAACTTATTAAGTCGGGTTTCATGAGTTTGTATGCCTACAAAGTGGAACGAGAACCCGACTATGCAGGTCGACTGTTGCGTAAACTGGATGGTTCATATGTCGATGTACCTACGCTCACTTTTCGTGGCGCACTCGTCAACTTCTTAAAGGAGTGTTACGATGTTTCAGAGAAAGTAAAGTCAAAGGAGCTGGGGCGGAATGAGCTACCCTTGATCGTTGATATGTTCAACGATTGCATGAAGGACAAAACCGAATCACGATTTAATGCGGGCAAGGCTGAAATCTCGCGAGACAACAAGCGCCTTTTCATCATGGATTTCATTCGAAAGATTGAGGCAAGCAGTATTGACAATAAGAGTGAGGTTACGCAAATCTTGAATGACATGCTTTCAAAAATAGAGAGCAACCAGGTGGTACCCCGCTATCAAATTGAAGCATTGAAAGAATATCTCAAAGGAGAAAAAGACTGGCAGGATCAATTAGATCAACTGCTGAGCATGTTGTAATCTAGTCTATTAACTTTTTTACAAACGCTATTGCCTTCTCCTGGTCGTGCCATAGCACTATCGCACCGCAAACTGTAACGACAACGGCCAGAATAAAGAGATAGCCTCCATCTCCTTGTACTTCAATGCCGAGTAACGTCAAGTGCATTCCGATCGCACCCAACATCAACCCCACAGCTATGAGTCCACCCATCCACGCAATTGGCGTAATCAACAACAAAACCGATGCAATCAACTCCATAATGCCAACACCAATTCTTCCCCACGGCTCCATGCCTACCATAGTAAATATGTAGACCGACTCCTCAGCCCCAGAAAATTTGAAAAACAATGTCTGTAGGAGGATGACGGCAGCTACAATTCGGGCACCCCAGTTGAGTACTTTTGACTTTTTCATGCTGCAAAGTAGCAAAAGTATTTAGCTGCCTAAATGTCTCCAGTCGGACCATCATTGCTATTTTTACCACAGCTTAAACCAAACTCCAAGGCTATGCAGTCGCTCGAAATGGACCCCAATATTGCTACCGCAAGGACACTTTCCACTGAGTTCTATTTGAGCAAGGAGTATTACGAAGCTTCAAAGGAAAAGATTTTTGCAAAGACCTGGCAGCTGGTTGGTGATCGCGAACAGGTAAGGGAAGATGGCTGGGTAACCCCAGTAAACCTCCTCGAGCACTTAATCAATGAACCTCTTATCCTCTCCCGCGATAAAAACGGTAACGTCCATTGTCTTTCGAATGTATGCACCCATCGTGGAAACCTGATGGTGGAACAACCTTGCAAGTTGAATGATATTCGCTGCAAGTATCATGGCAGACGTTTTCAACTGGATGGGAAATTTATGTCCATGCCGGAGTTCAAAGAAGTCGAAAATTTTCCAACGGAAGATGATAACCTTTCTTCCCTCCCCCTACACACGTGGGGACAATGGCTTTTTACTTCATTGAACCCCATTGAACCAGCTTCAGCATTTCTGGATTTTATGACAAAGCGAATCGGCTGGATGAACTTTGAACAGTTTCACTTCAGGCCCGATCTATCCAAAGACTACCTCGTCACTTCCAATTGGGCATTGTATTGTGAAAACTACCTGGAAGGATTCCACATTCCGTTCGTGCATGCGGGTCTCAATGCCGCCATTGACTATTCCAGCTACACTATTGAATTAAGCAAATACAGTTCCCTCCAACTTGGAATCGCGAAAGAAGGAGAACTCACGTTCGACTTGCCAAAGGAATCTCCAGATTATGGTAAGAAAGTGGCTGGTTATTATTTCTGGGTGTTCCCCAATTTAATGTTCAACTTTTATCCGTGGGGACTATCCGTCAATATTGTCTCTCCGATGGATGTCGACAAGTGCAAAGTTTCATTTCGCTCTTACGTGTATGATGAAAGTAAACTAAGACAAGGAGCCGGATCTAATCTTCACAAAGTGGAGATGGAAGATGAAGACATTGTGCAGAACGTACAGAAAGGAATCCGCTCAAGATTTTATAAACACGGACGCTATTCTGTAAAGCAGGAAAAAGGAACGCATCACTTTCACTGTCTCATCAGTGAATTCATGAACGCACGATAACTATTTATCAATCCAACTTTTAAAATCTGACAGGCGTTCACGCGCGACTATAATGTCGTTGTCGTCACTTGTTTTCAACACAAGTTTCAGACGACTATTCACATGGCTGATCATGTCATTGATCGCCTCCACCCTGATGATGTACTTTCTGTTGATTCTAAAATAATGATCGGGGCTAACTAATCCCTCTACCTGATCCAGCGTGAAGTCCAGAATGTGACTTCTACCATCGGTCGTCCTTCCAAATGTGACTTTATCTGCTGAATAGAAGAAAAGAATATCGGAAGTGTTGATGAATCGCAGGTGCTCCCCCACTTTCGTCACAAATCGTTCTTTATAATTCTTTGAAAACATCTGCACAGCATTGCCAATGCGCTCCAATAATTGTTGCGAGTCAACTGGTGTTCTCAGTATCTCAAATTTTTTCATCGCATTTCTAAAGTCATCCTCATCAATGGGCTTTAGCAGATAGTCGATGCTATTGACTTTGAATGCCTTTAGCGCATACTCGTCATACGCTGTTGTAAAGATGACTGGAGCCGTAATTTTGGACTGATCAAAGATTTCAAAACTCAACCCGTCTGCAAGCTGGATATCCATCAAAACCAAATCGGGCATAGGATTAGATTGAAACCAACTTACTGCGGACTTTACAGAATCGAGGGAACCTATAACATTACCATCGGGTGCGACTTTGGTAACCAACTCTCTCAGTCGCGCGGCTGCATGCGGTTCGTCTTCCACAATTAATACCTTCATGAGACTGCAGTTAGAATTGGAAGAGTAACCCTGAAAAATTGATTGTCTTCTGCCACACTCACCTCATGTGAACTTAAAAACTCATAACGTCTTTTAATATTCTCAAGACCAACTCCGGAAATATCATGGGGATGCAATCGCTTTTTCTGTAAACCATTTTCTACCGTGAGTGTATCACCCTCGCGCTTTATTGCAATCGTAAGCGGCTGATCAGTTGAAATCACGTTGTGTTTGATCGCATTCTCCAACAGCATTTGAATAGCCAACGGGGGAATGCTTCCCTCTGTGTTCTCCACCAGCTTGTGTATTTTGAGGTTGTTGCCAAATCTGATTTGCTGCAAGAAAAGATATGAGTCCAAAAAATTTAACTCTTCACGAAGTGAAACAACTTCTTTGTCCCGTGTGTCCAACACATATCGATATACTTCTGATAGTTGCTTAATGAATTTAGCCGCCTTGTCCTGATCCTGATAGACCAGATTAGTTAACGCATTCAGGCTGTTGAAAAGAAAATGGGGGTTGACCTGATTCTTCAGGCTTTCGTAATTGGCCTTAATGCTTTCGCGCTTTGCCCGTTCGGCTTCCAGTTCTGCTTCCTTCCAGCTCTTTAAGAAACCACGACCGTGCATAAACAAGGAGATGATTATGGTGATGACCATCGCAGAGTAAATCATATCATACGAGTCCCCAAAGTCAACTTTGAACAACAACTCATACACTTTCATGAGGATGAGTACTGTTAGTGGTGTGTACAAGATGGTGGCAATGGAATGCAGGACTAAACTCTTCACGGGCGTTTTTACCCAACTGACTTTGTCTGAGATATAAGTTCCTATGCCTTCATTGCCTTTCCATAGCGATATCCACATCAGCACGGTAAAAGATCCAACTATGCCTATCTGCCTGCCGGAGTTAGTGTACCCAAAAATGACGGTCATGCCAAGACCGATCACGATAAGAATAATCACATCGCGAATTTCGTTCTTCCAGTTCCTTTTTTCTGTCGTTGGCATTGCCACTAATTTTATATCAAATGGTCGGTTGCACCTTCACTTTGTCTCGTTCTCTTTTTATCCAATAGAAAATAATTGGTACACCAATGACGCTGGGCCAAACCCACTGAAATGCATCGGGAAGGAAAGTTAAAACCTGAGTAGAAAAAGCGGTGACAGAGGCAATGAATCCGCCTGTCATGTTGCCAATGTGCGAATAAAGCCATTGGCGTTTGTCTGAATAGGTCCTTGTAAACACCCGAAGTTGACTCCATACCACGAGCAACCCTCCGATGCCAAATCCGATAGCCAGGTAGTAAAGGAAGCTACCGTTATTGATGTGCAAGAAACCCCAAATCACAAATGCCAAGTTAAACAATCCGGATATAGTCACAGCCACCCAGTCATACCATTTCACTCGCTTCCTCGGATCACTCGCCTTTTGGTAGACACTGCGATAACCCACGATAACAGAGTAGTAACTAAAAATTGCAATCATGAGAAGGAAAGGAATACTTTTCAAAGTGGAGAGGATGACTGCTGAAACAAAGATGATCGTCATGCACCAGAAGAATACTTTTCCTGTAATGCGATGAACGTAGCCACCCTTAACCACAGCTAAAGCGATCGGAGCTACGATCAATGATATAACTCCAGCGATAATGTGCATGAAGGTGAGAATAGCGATCATAGCTTGGACAGTTAGGTGCCACACCATCAGATGTGGCACTCCGTTTATTTATTTACACTGGTTGACAACCATCATAGCATTGTGACGTCCCCATCGCGGAGCCAGTGGATTGTTAGATTGGAAACTATCGAATTTTTCCAACGCGCCCCGTGCGGTTGCGCAGGCCTTATCAATGGGTGATTTGAAGAACTGCGCAGTCCCCAATTCCATTTGCGCCATTAACGCCAATGCTCGCGGATTCTCGGGGTTCATTCCTAAAGCTTTGCCAAAAGTTTGCATTGCAAGACCCGAGTATTGTTGGCCACGTGAAGCCGGATCTACCGCAACCTTCATCATATAAATAAAACCTTCAAGCGCAACAATCTCTGACTCCTGTGCATTAATAGCTGACGCCTTTTTCAACGTCTCTTGTGCTTTGTCCAGCAAACCATCCTTCTTCGTTGCATCCTGTTCACGAACAGACATCATGATGTATCCAAAAGACGCGTAATAAAATGGTTCCCATTTGTCTTTCTCAGCTCCTCCAATTCTCTCAAACGCGTTCACTGCCTGCTGAATACCTTCGGGCGTTTCAGCATCGTATACTGCTTCAATGTTTTTCAACATTGCCTCTTCATACTTGTCGTTGGCCCAACTCAATTGCGTCAACAAACTCATCGCTAAAATCAATACATAAGTTTTCATAATTATTAGTGTTTATAAGTTCGGTAATTGGTTAATAGATTTATTTTTTGAAAGGGTGATGAATACTCCGAGGAAAAGGAATCTTGTCGCGGGCAACTTTATTGCTCGCTCCGCATAAATTCCGTTGGTATCAGGCGTGTTGCTGTATTCGTATCCAAATACATTGTCACGTCCTAAGACATTGGTGACAGAAGCATGAATGATCAGAAATGGCTTCGGCAAATAAGAAATATTCATACTCAGGTCTTGATAGCAGGGCGTTGTACTATTGTTAAATCCTTCTTTGTTTGGGTTGTGATAAGTTCTTGGGCTACTGACAGAGTATGTAACCCCTAGCTGCGACTTGATTGCTGACACATATTTCTTTCCAACTACTGAAAAGTTATGAGTGGATGCGAACGAGGGGGTCGAGGCTACAGGGTAGTTCAGATAGTCACGTTCGGTATCGAGGTAGGAATAGGAAATCCAGTAATCAAGATTTCTAAAAGTGGTATTATCTCTCCAGAAAAATTCAAAACCTTTTGCATAGCCGCGTCCTGAGTTTGTAAGATCATTGGGATTGCCGCTGACAAATTTTACCAGGTCGCTGTATCGCTTGTAGTAAAGTTCAGTACGGAATGTCCTTTTGTCAGTTACGAGCTGATAATTCAAAATAAAGTGTTCAGCTGTCTCAGGTTTTAAATTTGAGTCGGCTCTAACGTAAATACTTTGTGGCGTTTGTCTAAAGCGTCCATAGGCAAATGAAAACTGACCCAGCTGAAATGGTTTGTATGCAACCGAAATCCTTGGATCGACAAATGCATCACCCAGTCGCTGACTATACTCACCGCGCACTCCTGTTCTCGCCACCAACTTTTTGCTGGCATACAATTCTGCCTCGACAAAAGCTGACGTGATTGGATCTTGATACTGCTGCACCTGACGACCAAGTGTGCTGTCCACACGGCTTGCTTCGTAGTCAACGAGTATGTGTTCTACCCCGAATTTCAGCTCCACGCGATCTGAGACTGTGTTTTCAAAAACTGTTTTAGCATGAAGGCCTTTCTCTATTTCATCAACGGGGCTATTATCTATAAGTAAGTCATTATGATTGTAGTTGTAAGAAACACCACCGCGCGCAGACCATTTTTCATTTAGGGCTTGCAGATAGGCCACATTGCCATAACCGTAGTTATTGGTGAGGTTAAATGAGAATTTTTGAGAAGGTTCAGCGATATCATGCTGATAGAGTGAATAGTTGGTATGATTGAAGTTGCCGTAGAATTTGATGATACCGCTCTCTCCTGTTTCCTGACGAAATGCAGAACTGCCTTCAATGGAAACTGGAGGTTTGATCCAGTCCATGCGCTGGTTGATCAATCCAAAATAAGGGCGAATGTCAGTGTATTGAATCTTTCCCGCTAAAGAAGCATGATCCCAAACCTGAGTGTGGGCCACATCTCCACCCACAGATAGAATTCCAAAATCGGTCTGGTTTAATTCAGACTTGTCTTTTGAATTCAATACCAGCGCTGATGACAGTGCCTGACCATATTCAGCTGAGTAGCCGCCTGTACTGAAACTTGTGCCCTTAAACATGAATGGCAGGAACCTTCCGCGAGAGGGAGTATTTGGTGCCGCAGGATTGTAGGCATTCAGCACCATCATTCCATCAATAAAAGTTCTGGTCTCGCTGCCATCACCACCACGCACAAACAACCTGCCGCTCTCTCCTACCTTTTGAGTTCCTGGCAACGTGTTTAAGGCCCCAGCAATGTCAGCTGTCGCTCCAGCAGTTGAAGCAATATCAACAGCTTTGAGAATAGTCCTCCGCTTCTCCTCTCCAGCAGTAAATGACCCTGCCGAAATTACCACCGCATCAAGCTGATTGATCTCCTCTCTCAGTGTTGCTGTTACTTGAACTTGATCGCCTGCCAGCTTTACAGTTTGAGTAAATGTTTTATAGCCAACAAAAGATACTGTTAGGATGTGTTCTCCTTGCTCTGATGTTTCAAAACTAAATTCACCGTTGACATCGCTGCTGGCTCCATCGTAGGTTCCGTCAATTGAAATGTTGGCACCGGGAATGGTCTCACCGTTTTCGTCAAGTACCTTTCCCTTAACAAGCGTTTGTGCTGCCATTTCAAACCCAATAATAACGCCCAGTACAACCAGAATGATTTTCATTTCCTGCCGATTAAAGTGTAAATATTAGGAGGCTGATAGACCCCTAATAAAAACAGTGACCGAACTGTAGCTTGGGCTGGATGAACTGTAGCGAACCGAGATGAAGGGGAACTGAATTAGTCAAAAAGCTTATTTTTGGCTACCTAAACTAACTGTTATGCGATCCTTGATTACCGTTGTTCTTACGCTTTGTTGGTCTGTTTCCTGGTCTCAATCCGTAGAAAAGCTCATTAAGGAAAAGGATGTATCAAGGATAATAAGCACGCTGGCTTCAGACGATATGCGCGGACGGTCTGCCTTAAGCCCTGCAGACATTGACAAGGCTGCTGCTTTTATTGAAAAGGAATTCAAGAAAGCCAAGTTGAAGCCGCTTGCCGGAATGACATCTTATCGTCAGCGTTTTCAACAAAAGAGAATTTCATTGGAAAGACTGGAAGTGATGGTCAATGGTGCGTCCCTACCTGACTCCATCCTTATTCTCGTTTCTGCTAAGGAAGCAATCAATATGGACCTCAATACTGCTATTGATAGTATTGGAACTGAGCAGAGTTTATTCCCTTCTATCAGTGCAATAGAGCGGAAGCAAGGCTACAAGATTGTTTTTGTTGCCCCTGAGCATGCTGAAAATTTCAAGGTGGCAAAGCACTATCTGGGACGCGGTAAAATAGTCGGTGTTGATGAACACTCAGAAAACTCGACAGTCTATATCCTCGGAAAACAAATGCAACCAGAATCGATCAAAGTGGAAGCCAAGCAGAGAGTAGAAATATTGAACATGAGCAACGTTGTGGGTATGATTGAGGGAAAATCACTCAAGGATGAGTTTGTCATCTTCTCCGGTCATTACGATCACATTGGAATCCAACCTGCTGTCGAAGGCGACTCCATCGCCAATGGTGCTGATGATGATGCGTCCGGTACAACTGCCGTGATCTCGTTGGCAAAGTATTATAGCAAACTGAAGTCTAATGAACGGTCTCTGATTTTCGTGGCGTTTACGGCTGAGGAAGTAGGAGGCTTTGGCTCTAAATACTTTTCCCAACAACTCGATCCAAACAAGGTCGTGGCTATGTTCAACATCGAAATGATTGGCAAGCCTTCAAAATGGGGAACGAACTCTGCTTTTATCACTGGCTTTGAAAGAAGTAACTTCGGTGAGATACTGGAAAAAAATGTTCAGGGCGCTCAATTTCATTTTTACCCCGATCCATACATTGAACAAAATCTTTTTTATCGATCAGACAACGCGACTCTCGCCCGACTTGGTGTTCCTGCACACTCCATTTCAACCGATCAAATCCCAACTGACCCCTACTATCACACCGTAGATGACGAGGTTGAAACATTGGATATGTCCAACATCGCCTCCACCATTCGGGCCATTGCGATCGGTGCTGCCTCCATCGTTAGCGGACAGGATACACCCACCAGAATTGACGGGACCAAGGTGAAATAACGCTCTTCGCCTCCAGTTCAAAATCTGGGTTTCTCGCCCGTTTACGTTATTTTTGCCCTTTATTTTAAGCAGGCAGAGCAAAAATGACGGAATACAGCAAAGAGGAGATCAAGCGGATCGAGGATAAGTGGCAGAACTATTGGCGAGAAAAGCAGGTATTTAAAACTGAAAACGACACCTCCAAACCCAAGTACTATGTGCTGGACATGTTTCCCTACCCTTCTGGCGCGGGATTGCATGTAGGCCATCCGCTGGGCTATATCGCCACCGACATTGTAGCTCGCTTCAAAAGAGTCAAAGGATTTAACGTTTTGCATCCCATGGGCTATGATGCCTTTGGCCTTCCGGCAGAACAATATGCACTGGAACACGGAGTTCACCCAGCTATTTCCACAGCAAAAAATATCGACACCTTTCGCAGTCAACTTGATCGAATCGGCTTCTCATTTGATTGGAGTCGCGAAGTGAGAACGTGTGATCCGTCTTATTATAAATGGACACAGTGGATCTTCCTAAAATTGTTTGACAGTTGGTTCAACAGAACAACACAAAAGGCCGAACCTATTTCAGCACTGGTGGCCAACTTTGAAAAAGAGGGGAACGTGAAATATGCCGTGCCCAATTCAAAATTCGAGATTCAGAATTTTTCAGCTGCGGAATGGAAAAACTTTGACGAGAAAAAACAGCGTGAGATACTAATGCAATATCGGTTGGCCTATCTGGCTTACACCGATGTGAATTGGTGTGAAGCGTTGGGTACAGTTTTAGCCAACGATGAAGTGATCAACGGTGTTAGCTATCGCGGTGGCTATCCTGTAGTAAAAAGACAAATGCGTCAGTGGAGCCTTCGTATCACCGAATACGCAGAACGTTTACTAAAAGGCCTTGACGAAATCGACTTCAGCGAGTCGATGAAGGAAATCCAGCGCAACTGGATTGGAAGAAGTGAAGGCGCTAAAATCAACTTCGAGTTGAAGAGTGAAAAAGGCCTGGTGAAAAGCATGACTGTGTTTACCACCCGCCCCGACACGATTTTCGGTGTCGACTTTATGGTGGTAGCACCAGAACATGAGATGGTGAAGGACATCACCAGTAAAGCACAACAAACAGAAATCGACAAGTACCTGGCTTATGTTGAAAGTCGCTCTGAAGTGGACCGCATGTCGGAAGTAAAAAAGGTGACGGGCTGTTTCACAGGAGCATACGCCATCAATCCGCTCAACAAGCGAGAAGTTCCGATCTGGATCAGCGAGTACGTGTTGGCTGGCTACGGTACTGGTGCGATCATGGGCGTGCCTTGTGGAGATGAAAGAGATCATCGCTTTGCCAAACACTTTGATATTGACATCACCAACATTATTGGTGAACATTATAACGGAGAAGAGGCCAATCCCACCTACGAGGCAACCTTGACCAATTCCGATTTCCTTAACGGAACGAAGATGAAAGACGCCATCGGAAAAGTCATTACTAAACTTGAGGAGATCGGTATTGGCGAGCGTCAGGTGAATTACAAAATGCGTGATGCAGGATGGAGCCGTCAACGCTATTGGGGTGAACCCTTCCCTATTGTTTTCAAAGACGATGTGCCCTATGCGATGCCGGAAAGTGATTTGCCGCTTGAGCTTCCTGATACAAATGAATTCAAACCTTCAGGTAACGGAGAAGGACCATTGGCCAACCTGACGGATTGGATCAATATTGCGCCTGGTGAAAAACGTGACTCGAACACGATGCCAACGCACGCGGGAGCTGCGTGGTACTTTCTGCGGTATATGGATCCGCACAACGACAAAGAGTTTGCTTCACGCAAAGCACTTGATTATTGGAATCAGGTTGACGTTTATGTAGGGGGATCGGAGCACGCGGTCGCTCACCTGCTTTACGCCCGTCTTTGGATCAAGGTGCTACATGATTTGGGCTATGTGAATTTTGACGAGCCGTTTAAGAAGTTAATCAATCAGGGTAAGATTACAGGGGATTCAAGGTTTGTATATCGGGTGAGAGGAACAAACAAATTTGTATCCGCAGGTTTGAAAGACAAATACGACACTGATCCGCTTCACGTTGACGTGAACATTGTCAATGGATTTGAACTTGATGTAGCCGCATTTAAGACATGGAAACCTGACTTTGCTAATGCTGAATTCATCCTCGAAGATGGCAAGTACATTTGCGGCTCAGCGATTGAAAAAATGAGTAAGTCGTATTTCAATGTGATCAACCCTGACAAGATCATTGAGAGCTATGGTGCAGACACCTTGAGAATGTATGAAATGTTCCTCGGGCCATTAGAGCAATCAAAGCCATGGAATACCAGCGGAATCGATGGGGTTTACAAGTTCTTGAGAAGATTTTGGAACCTGTTCCACAACCAGCAAGGGAAGCTTGAGGTGAGTGATGCTGAGCCGACAAATCAGGAACTAAAGGTGCTCCACAAAACGCTAAAGAAGATCGAACAGGATATTGACAATTTCTCCTTTAATACTTCTGTGAGTGAGTTCATGATTTGCGCAAATGAACTGACGTCTTTGAAGTGTAATAAAAGAAGTGTCCTTGAGCCATTGGTGATTGCCCTCTCTCCTTTCGCTCCTCACCTGTGTGAGGAAATCTGGGAAGAATTGGGTCATAAGGAGAGTGTAAGTTTTGCCACTTATCCTAAGGTAGAAGAGAAATACCTGGTGGAAAGCTCTTTCGAATATCCCATCTCCATCAATGGCAAGGTGCGTACGAAGATGAATTTTGCATTGGATATGCCAAAAGAGGATATGCAGAAACTGGTGTTGACTTCGGAAGTTGTACAGAAATGGACTGAAGGAAAGGCTCCTAAAAAAGTTATAATTGTACCCGGAAAAATTGTAAACGTTGTACTTTAGTTAAGTTAAACTTCGCAGGGCACCCACCCTTCCTTCAAAGAAGATATTATGAAGTACTCAAAGATTGTTGGCCTCGGCCACCACGTACCCGATACGGTAATTACGAATCAATACCTGTCCAACATAATGGACACTACCGATGAGTGGATTACCGAAAGGACTGGCATTAAAGAAAGACGGTGGATCAACCCTGAAACTGATACCGTAGCCAACATGGCCGCCAAGGCCACGCGCATGGCCCTTGAGCGCGCAAAGCTCACCGCTGAGGACATCGACTTTATTGTGTTTGCCACTATCACTCCCGATTACTTCTTTCCTGGATCAGGAGTTTTGCTTCAGCGTGAATTAGGACTAGATGGAAGAATTGGTGCGCTTGACATCCGCAACGCTTGCTCAGGATTTATCTATGCGCTATCCGTTGCTGATCAGTTTATCAAGACAGGAATGTATAAAACAATCCTTGTCGTAGGAGCAGAAATTCAGTCAACAGCATTAGATATTACTACTCGTGGTAGAAACACAGCTGTGATCTTCGGTGATGGAGCCGGAGCAGCTATCGTTCAGCCTTCCGACAGTCCTGGAATACTATCAACGCACTTGCACTCAGATGGCAAGTTTGCGGAAGAGTTGTACGTAAAAGATCCGGGAAGCAGTCGCCCGCATGCAGAAAGGCAACCTGAACAAATACTGGACACTACTTCTTTTAAAGTAGTAATGAATGGCAACCAGGTATTCAAGCACGCGGTAGTTCGTTTTATGGAGGTAATCAACGAGGCCCTGGCCGCCAACAAAATGGATAAGTCGGAAATCAATTTGCTGGTACCGCATCAGGCTAACTTGCGCATAAGTCAATACATTCAGGAGAAAATGGGACTGTCGGACGATCAAGTGTACAATAACATCATGAAGTTCGGGAACACGACAGCTGCCTCAATCCCCATTGCATTGAGTGAAGCATGGGGTGACAATAAAATAAAAGACGGTGACATCGTTTGTCTTGCTGCTTTCGGCAGCGGCTTTACGTGGGCATCGGCACTCATCAAATGGTAATGTGAATCGAGGAAATGAAAACGGTATCCTACAATCCAAGTCCACTCGAAGTAGATTTTGCAAACGCAATGCAAATTCTGAGTCAGGAAATTGAAAAACATGTACAGGACAACAAGATCGTCAAGACTGAACCTGATCTATCAAAAGACAATCCGACAGTAAAGTTCTATTTGGTGGACAAAGATGGGGACCAGCATGAGATTGTTGTCAAAGTCGTACAACTACCAGACAAATACTAATGACTCCAGAAGAACGCTTCGCCTCTTTGGGACTAACCCTTCCACCCTCACCAGACCCACTGGGTGTGTACAAACTATTGTTGATCGAGGGAGACTATGCTTATGTGTCTGGTCATGGCACCTTGAAAGAAGACAGCACATGGATTGTGGGTAAAGTTGGTGACGATCTTTCGATTGATGAAGGAAAGGCAGCGGCTCAACAGGTTGGGCTTGCCATTCTTGCCACGCTAAAAAAATATCTTGGTAGCCTTGACAAGGTAGATCACGTGGTAAAGCTCCTGGGCATGGTCAACTGCGTCCCGAATTTTACGCGACACCCTTATGTTATCAACGGATGCAGTGAACTTTTTGCAAAAGTGTGGGGCGAAGACAAAGGTGTCGGTGTGCGTAGCGCTGTGGGCATGAGTTCGCTTCCGGAAGGTATTCCCGTAGAGATTGAAGCCATTTTTAAGCTCAAATAGTCTCCATTATCTCATACTAATTGTCTTTTTAGCCGTTTATATTCAATAAATTTGAATGTATGCGGAAGAAATTCATCGCACTCTCGGTAGTAACGCTAGGTCTGGTTGCGCTCTCCTTCACTCCTCCTGCTGAGCGCTATTTCGAAATCGCCAAGAATCTGGACATCTTCGCCTCTCTTTTCAAAGAGGTAAATGCGTTATACGTTGACGAAGTCAACCCCAACAAATTGATTCGCACTGGTATCGATGCCATGCTCGGATCGCTCGACCATTACACAAATTTTATTGCGGAAGACGAGGTTGAAACTTATCGCACATTAAATACAGGTCAATACGGTGGCATCGGAGCGGTGACAAGAGTGATTGGTAATCGCACGGTCGTTACGATGGTTTATGAAGGCTATCCTGCTCAAACAAACGGTCTGAAGATCGGTGATGAAGTGATCAAAATGGATGGCATTGAGCTTTCCAAACTGACGATTGAAGAGGCTAATCAACTGATGCGAGGCCAGTTGGGAACTTCTGTGAAACTTGAAGTGAAGAGAGCAGGCGTCAACAATCCTATTGAACTTGAATTCAAGCGCGAAAAAGTAAAAATCAGCAACGTTCCATATTCAGGAATGGTAAGTAAAAACATTGGATACGTACAATTGGCTGACTTCACTCCTGATGCTGGCAAGGAAGTAAAGAATGCGGTTGTAAACTTAAAATCTCAAGGTGCTACAGGTATCATTCTTGACCTCCGCGACAATCCAGGTGGGCTCCTTTTCGAGGCTGTAAACATTTGCAATATATTCCTGCCTAAAGGAAAGAAGATCGTGACTACCAAGGGCAAGACGGAAGACAGCAACGTTGCCTATGAGACGCTTAACAATCCAGTCGATTTAGAAATACCGGTTACAGTCCTCATCAATCGAGGGAGTGCTTCGGCATCTGAAATTGTCGCTGGTACACTTCAGGATTATGACCGGGCCGTTGTTATTGGAGAGAAGTCTTTCGGCAAAGGACTTGTGCAGTTGAGCAGACCGTTGTCCTACAATTCGCAGGTCAAAATCACTACAGCTAAATATTATACACCTACTGGTCGCTGTATTCAGGTACTTGACTACTCTCATCGGAGAGATGATGGCAGCGTTGGTTCTATTCCTGACTCATTGAAGAAAGCCTTCAAGACTACAAATGGCAGAACTGTGTACGATGGTGGTGGAATTGATCCTGACATCGTGATCGATGGCGATGACATTGCCACGTTAACTCAGGTGTTGTACGGCAACGGATTTATCTTCGACTATGCAACCCTCTATGCTTCAGAGCATCCAACTATTGCACCCGCCCGCGACTTCAAACTTACGGACAAAGAGTATGATGGTTTTGTGATGTGGGTGAAGTCCAGACAATACAATTACCGCTCACCAGTTGAGATTGAACTGAGTCTTTTGAAAGAGCAGGCAAAAAGGGAACGATATTATGAGGACCTGAGACCACAAATCGATCAAATCACAGAACTTCTTAAAGAAAGTAGAAAGAAAGACCTCTACACTTTTAAGGATCAAATCAAGATGTTGCTGGAGCAGGACATTGTGTCGAGGTATTATCTGGAAAAAGGATCAACAGAAGTTGAGTTCCAATACGATGCCGACATCAAAAAGTCTATCGAAGTCCTGAATAACTCCACACTTTACAAAAAGACCTTGAAGGTAATTTAGTCGCATGCGGCTCAAGAGGAATTGGCAATGGCTTGCAGGACTTACCTTACTCTCGCTACCGTTGCTTGTTGCCGATTCTTGCATGCAGTTTCGGATGAGTTCTTCCGAAATCAAAGAGTACTTCGAGAAGAGAGGACTGGAAGGTCAGGAGTCTTATTATAAGATTGGGAACCGAAAAATCAACTACGTACACGTTGGTAATGATAGTTTACCGACAGTCATCTTTGTCCATGGCTCCCCCGGCTCTCTAAGTGCCTTTATTCATTTTTTGGCTGATTCTTCTTTATTAGAAAAGGCGCAGTTAGTGTCAGTTGATCGGCCTGGCTTTGGCGCGTCCAATTTTGGCTACGCAGAACCTTCATTGGAAAAGCAGGTTTCGCTACTTAAGCCTCTGGTAGAGCAATACAAGGATCACCGGCCAATAACTCTGGTTGGGCATTCGCTTGGCGGCCCAATAATCGCACGTATGGCGATGGACTATCCCGAGTTGGTAGATGGCATGGTGATGGTTGCACCATCGATAGATCCTGAGCTAGAACCAAACGAGTGGTTCAGAGGTCCGCTTGCATTACCGTTTTTCAAATGGTTATTGCCCCGATCAATTCGAGCGTCCAATGATGAAATATGGAAGCTCAAACCAGAACTTCAGGACATGGAACCACTTTGGTCAAGAATCAAGGCTCCTACCATCTTGATTCAAGGTGACAAGGACAAGCTGGTGCCACCAGGCAATGCTGACTTTGCAGAAAAGATGATGGTCAACGCACCGCTAGAGCTTGTTAAGAAAGAAGACATGGATCACTTTGTTCCCTGGGGTCATCCAGAGTTAATACGCGAGGCAATTCTAAAACTGCTCAATCCCTCCTCCACTCCTCGGCTTAGCGCGAACTAGAAAAAAAGGGCTGACAATTGCCAGCCCCCGGTTTACAGGTATTATTGAAAATTATCTGAGGAACAACAGTTCGCGATACTTCACCAACGGCCAGTCCTCATCGTCAACCAGCAGTTCAAGTTTATCTACTGCATCACGAATCTTGTCGAAGTACTTCTCCTTTACGTCATCGCAATAGGCAACGGCACGCTTATGCGTATCCGTCATCTTATTGATTCGCTTGCGCTCGTCAATCATCTTATCAACGGAGGTCTTGATCAACTGTGTCAAGCTGCTGATCTCCTTAATAGTGTCAACAACAGCTTTGTTATCAATTCCAAGCCCTTTCAGTCCATTGGCATTCTGGATCAGTTTGTTTTGATAAGAAATCGCTGTTGGGATAATGTGGTTGACCGCGAGGTCACCAATTACTCGAGCCTCAATCTGAACCTTTTTGATGTAGCTCTCCAACTTAATTTCCTGACGAGCCTCAAGTTCTTTGTGGCTCAATACACCATGCTTCTCGAAAAGATCAACTGATTTTTTGGACAAATACGATTCGATCGCGCGAGGCATGTTCTTTATGTTGTTCAAGCCTTTCTTATCTGCATCCTTCACCCAATCATCGGAGTAGCCATCTCCTTCAAATCGAATTGATTTGGAGTCCTTGATGTATTTTCTCAATACATTTACAATCGCGAGACGCTTCTCAGTTCCCTTCTCAATTTCCTTTGAAACCGCTGCGTGGAATTGAGTTAATTGATCAGCCATGATCAGGTTCAACGCTGTCATCGGTGTTGCACAGTTGTCGCTTGAGCCAACTGCACGGAACTCAAACTTATTTCCAGTGAAAGCAAATGGTGAAGTTCTGTTCCGATCTGTTGCATCCAGAATGATCTCCGGAATCTGATCAATACCCAACTTCATGTACATATTATCACCCTTCTCAATCTTCACATTACCTTTCTTCTCAAGCTCGTCCAGCACAGCAGACATTTGCTTACCTATAAATACAGACATGATCGCTGGTGGCGCTTCATTTGC
>JBFWZR010000074.1:0-19747 GCA_050185175.1 Cyclobacteriaceae bacterium | reverse complement strand
GATCAAGTTTTCATTGTATGTATTACTCGGAGTTTATGGGTAAGCTAGGAAAGGCAGGAATTGAGTTGAACCGCAAAGTAATGGCCGCCCTCGCGGCTAACCATCCGGAAGCCTTCGAGGCCATCGTAAAAAAACTAAACTAGAAGAAGGGGCATAAGCCCCTTTTTTTATTGATATGAAAAAGTCCAAAGTCTTCTTGATCATGGCTGGATTGTTTGTAGTTGTACTGGCTTATATCAGCTACGACATCAGCTCGAGAACGACCTTTCCGGGCTCTAAATCGCAGCTCAAGGAGAGGATAAAAAAGCAGTTTCAAGCCACGGATTCAACGCAATCCGACTCCATAAAGGCAGTTCAACGGTAAAAACAGCAACTCACCAGAGATTAAATCAAGTGATCGGGTTGGTGTTTTGGTTCCTAACTGGGGCCCTTACCTTAGTGTCAGATTAAAGCCAACTATAGACAGGATTATCCCCTGGGGTCAAGGACTTCGGGGGATTTTCTTTTTAGGGCAATCCATCACTCACTTTAAGGTATCCTGCGCCAAACTCACCTCAAATTTCAAGAAGCAACTAGTGTCATTCCTCTCATTCCTTATTTTTGGAGTGTTGACGAATATCTGATGATGCGTATAAACCTGCGAACAATAAATGTGACGGAGATGAAGAAAGAGTTTCTGATTTTGATAGGGATGGTTTTGTTTGCTGCAGTCTTGCACGGTTGCAAAGAAGACGTTGAGCCTCCATTGGATTGTACCCAATTGACGTTGACAGTTGCGAACAAATCAGATGTTTCTCAGTGCGGAGAAATTGATGGAAGTATCCAGGTAAGCGCCTCTGGAGGCGTTGAGCCTTATAGTTTTGATTTGAATGGACTGACAAACACTACCGGGCTATTTACAGGGTTAAAAGCCGGCTTATACACTGTCACAGTGACCGGAGGCAACAGGGACTGCTCGGCCGATACGGAGGTAAAAATTATGACATCTGGGTCGGATTTAGATGCAACAGCCACCGCTGCGGGGAGTTCTGTATGTCCACCAGCAAGTAATGGGTCTATTGCGATAACGGCATCGGGGGGAGTCCCACCCTATGAGTATAAGTTTGGAATCAACCCATTCTCAGCGAACAACGTGAGAGCTGACTTTGGCAAGGGAATTTATACCGTGGAAGTAAAAGATTCAGAGAACTGTCAGGTGTCTATTGCAGTTGAGGTTCCAGGAATGGCATATGGAACCATAAAATCATTAATCGAACTCAATTGCGCTACCGCGAATTGTCACGATGGAAGTTTGGGGGCGCAAAGTGACTATACTCTCTTTGAGAATGTGAAAGAGAACTCAAATGCCATAAGAACCTTAACTGGCAACAAATCAATGCCACCGAACAGCAGCCTTTCCCAAGAGCAAATCGATTTGATCGCCTGCTGGGTTGCGGATGGCGCCAATCTATAGTTCCTCTTCGATTACAGGCACTTTCTATCCAGCGAATTGGGGTATTTCATCTGACTGACCTGTTAGAATAATATACTGGTAAAGTCATGTCAATGTTTAAACATTAGTTTTGTTTAACATGAAAGCCGCCATGACACCCAAAGCATTAATCATTATAATTTTCCTGGTTTCAATCCTTCATTGGTCGTGTTCCGAGGATCCAGATGAGTTGATTGACTGTGCTCAATCCAATTTAGAGCTGTCCATCTCTGGTTCGACAGACGCGAGTAGTTGTAATTCCAGCGATGGATCGGTGTCGGTGAACGTCAGCGGAGGTTCGACACCTTATAGCTTTCAACTTGGGACCCAATCTAATACCACAGGTTCATTTCAGTCGCTGGCGGCTGGCAGCTATAATGTTAAAGTAATTGATGCCAATGGCTGCGAACAAAATGTTCAAGCCATAATTAATGCAGCCGGCTCAACTCTAGCGCTTGACGTCACGATACAAGCCGACTCGGAGTGCCTGTCTGACAATGGGTCGATTAGTGCAACGGTTAGCGGAGGGGTGTCTCCATTTCAGTATCGAATTAATGGTGGGAGTTTCGGAGTCGAATCAGTTTTTTCTGGATTGGAAAATGGAAGCTACACTGTAGAAGTGCAGGATAGCGAGGGGTGTATGTTTGTTGAAAGCGTAACGGTACCCAGGGCTAATACTGGCGTTAGCTTTGCATCTCAGATTAAACCCATAATCGACACCAAATGTGCTATTCCCGGTTGCCACAATGGAGATAATGGGGCAAATCGAAATTGGACGGTATTTGCCAACGTGAAAGAGAATGCTGCAAACATAAAAACAAGGACAGGAAACAGGAGTATGCCTCAGACTGGTAGCCTTACCCAGGAGCAAATAGATATTATTGCTTGCTGGGTGGATGACGGAGCGTTGAACAATTAGCATTCATGAAGCAATTCATAACAATTTGCTTTTTCGTTGTTGTTTACAACTCAAATGCTCAAAAATATAAGAGTGACCAAGGTGTAATTTCCTTTTTTTCGGAAGCAGCAATTGAAGATATATCAGCTGTCAATTCAAGCTGTTCGGGACTTATTGACTTGGGCTCAAAGCAAGTTGCGTTTCGCGTCACGATTGCTGACTTTAAATTTGCCAAGTCACTGATGCAACAGCATTTTAATGAAAAATACATGGAGTCCGATAAGTTCCCAGTTGCAACGTTCGCTGGAACGATTTCGAATTGGGATACTTCGGGATCTAAAGAGCAGGACGTAATCACCAAAGGAGTTCTTACGATCCATGGTCAATCTAACGATATAACTATTCAAGGGCTGATCGTGGACCAAGGTGATTCGTTGATTGTCCAATCAACTTTTGTTGTGGAGCTGGTTGATTACAAAATCAAGATTCCAAAACTGCTCTGGCAAAACATAGCCGAAAAGGTGGAAGTGAAAGTCGACTTTACATTCGAAAAGAAATAATACTTACTCGATATGCCGCAACGCCTCATACCAAGTTTACTTCTGTTAATTATGATATCCGGTTCTGTAATCGCGCAGAACGAGCTACTCGAAGAATTGGCACAGAGCGATAAGTCTGATGACTATGCACTTCAAACATTCAAAAGCACTCGTATCGTAAACGGGCAGTCGGTGGAGACCAAAGGCAAAGGAGAACTTGAGTTCATCTTCTCGCATCGCTTTGGTCGCGTGAATTCGGGGTCGTATAACTTTTGGGGACTTGATGATGCCTTCGTGAGGTTGGGGCTGGAGTATGGCATCACCGACCGCCTGGGAGTAAGCATTGGTAGAACCTCGGTCGATAAAACCTTTGATGGTTTTTTAAGATATAAATTGGCCCGACAACGACAGGGCGGAGGGTTTCCACTTACCGTTACTACTATAGGCACGGGTTACGTATTGACGTCTCCACGAGCGAAAGATAATCCTCAGATATCAATGAATGATCGGCTAGCCTATTCGCTGTCGGTATTGCTTGCAAGGCGGGTTAATTCTACCCTTTCCGTTCAACTGACACCAGTCTTTGTTCACCGTAACACGGTAAATGCTGCCACCGAAAACAATGATGATTTTTCGCTGGGCGCTGGTGGGCGGTGCAAAGTGACGAGGAGTGTGTCATTGACAGCCGAATATTACTACCGACTTAATCCAAATCAGAATTCAGTAAATTATGATGCAATAGGTTTTGGGGTGGACATAGAAACTGGCGGCCATGTGTTTCAACTTGTTTTCACCAATAGCCTTGGTATGTTTGACCGCGCGATTGTAGCAGAGACCGGGGGTGACTTTTTCGATGGAGACATTCATTTTGGTTTTAATATCACAAGGAGCTTTCAATTGAGCCGAAGGCAATAGACGGAAGTTTTGCTCTCTATCCCTTGATTTTGGTTTCCTGATTAATACTTTTAGGGCAAACCGAAATTCTAGCCATCAGTTGCTTCTTGTTTCTATCATTTTTTATCTCGCGCTAACCGTTGGTATTGGTTACTGGGCTTCTCTCAGAGTCAAAACCACTGGCGATTTTATGTTGGCGGGTAGAAGCCTGCCAATCATGCTAAGCTCTGCGGCACTCTTTGCCACCTGGTTTGGATCGGAAACGGTCTTTGGCGCTTCAGCCGAGTTTTTAGAAGGAGGATTATATTCTGTGATTGAAGACCCATTTGGAGCGGCTCTCTGTCTGGTTTTGTTCGGGCTTTTCTTTGCAAGAAAACTATACAACATGAATCTCCTTACGCTTGGAGATTTTTTCAAGCAGCGCTTCGGGCCGAAGACGGAGCTGGTCGCCAGTATTTTTCTGGCTCCGCCTTACGTTGGATATATCGCTGCACAACTTGTGGCCATGGGACTAATTCTCAATGTAGTTGCCGGGCTGGAAGTTTGGCAAGGGGTAGTTGTTAGCTCCGTTGTCGTCACGGCATACACGTTTATTGGAGGTATGTGGGCAATTTCAGTTACTGACTTCGTTCAAAGTATAATAATTGTCACGGGCTTGATCGTGTTGGCCGTGGTTCTTGCAGGGGAGGCAGGTGGAGTGACAACTGTGCTCAACGAGGTAAACCCTCGAAACTTCAAGTTCCTCCCATCACTCAATTTAACTGAGATAACGGCCTACATAGCTGCCTGGTCGGTGTTAGGACTTGGGTCCATTCCCTCGCAGGATGTCTTTCAACGTGTGATGTCATCGGGTTCAGTGAATATCGCGGTTCGGTCCTGCTTTGTTGCAGCAGGGCTATATCTCACTGTTGCAATTCTTCCTTTGTTCATTAGTCTTTGCACCAAATACTTGTACGGTGGTCAATTAGACGGAGACGCTCAGCTGGCATTACCAAACATGGTGTTGTTACATACGGCTATGCCAATTCAAATTCTGTTCTTCGGTTCATTGCTGTCAGCGATTATGAGTACAACCAGTAGTGCAATCCTTGCACCAGCATCAATCTTTTCAGAGAATCTTGTGAAGCCTTTGATGAAAGGTGAGTTGACAGATAAACAACTACTAAATGTAACAAGGGCATCAATCATGATTTTCAGTTGTGTCGCCACGGTAATGGCATGCCTTCGAGAAAACATTTACGAGCTTGTGTCTGAGTCATCTATTTTCAGTCTTGTGTCGCTATTTGCTCCCCTCACTTTTGGTCTTTACTGGAGCCGCACCAACAGCGCAGGGGCGATGGCCTCTATGTTTACAGGTATGGCTACCTGGGCCGTGTTCAAGTGGTTTTATGAGATCAGTGTGCCAGGTCTAGTGCCTGCAACTATTGTTAGTATCTTATCGCTGATTGTCGTTAGTTTGTTGTGGGAAAAAGTTAGAGGTAAATGACAGAAATTGAATTATCCAGAGTTGATGGCGAGTTTCATCTTGTTGCGAAAAATCAAGATGGCAATGAAGTTCACCTTGATGCGTCACCGTCAATTGGTGGAACAGGAAAGGGGATGCGACCGATGCAAATGCTTTTGAGTGCGCTGGCAGGGTGCAGTACAATTGATGTGTTGAGTATTTTACGGAAGCAACAGCAGGAAGTGACCGGAATCAAGGTGTATGTAAAAGGAGATCGGAAGGAAGGTAAAGCACCTAATCCTTTTCAGTCGATTCAACTTCGCTACGTAGTATTTGGAAATGTCACATTGGAGAAGGCAGAACGGGCAGTGTCACTCTCCATCGATAAGTATTGTTCTGTAGCTGCTACACTGGATAAATCGGTCAAACTTACGTACAGCTGCGAAGTAGAGAATTGAAAAATGGAAGAAAGCAAAAACTTCGAAACGCGCGCTGTTCGAATTCAATCCGAACGAACTTCATTTCGCGAACATGCGGCTCCTTTGTACCTAACGTCAAGTTTTGTTTTTGAATCTGCGGATCAGGCAAGGGCTTTGTTTGCAGATGAGGAGGAAGGGAACATTTATACAAGATTTTCCAATCCAAATAATACTGAGCTGATCAAGAAACTTTGTGCACTGGAGGGTGCTGAAGATGGCTTTGCAACTTCATCTGGCATGGCGGCCATGTTTATCAGCATGGCAGCGCTGTTGAAGGCTGGTGATCATGTGTTGGCATCGCGATCTGTATTTGGCTCGACACATCAGATTCTTAACACATTGTTTCCAAGGTTTAATATTTCTCATTCTTATGCTGATGTGGACAAACCTGAAACCTGGGAAGCACTAATCCAACCAAACACGAAGATGATCTTTGTTGAGACACCTTCGAATCCCGCTCTCGACATTATTGATCTCGAATGGCTGGGCAAGCTAGCAGCAAAGCACAATCTAATTTTGAATGTAGACAACTGCTTTGCAACACCCTACTTACAGAATCCGATCAAGTGGGGTGCGCATCTGGTTACACATTCTGCAACGAAGTTTATTGATGGACAAGGTCGCGTTATCGGTGGCGCTGTCGTTGGTCACAAGGACTTGATCAAAGAAGTGAGATTCTTCGCCCGACATACAGGTCCGTCAATGTCGCCCTTCAACGCATGGATTCTATCCAAAAGCCTCGAGACACTTGCGGTCAGAATGGAGAAACATTGTGCGAATGCCCTTGAGCTGGCCACAAAGCTTGAAGGGCATCCTGCTATCGCTTATGTTAAGTACCCTTTTTTGAATTCTCATCCTCAGCATGAATTGGCCAAGAAGCAGATGCGATTGGGAGGTGCTTTGGTGACGTTCGAGTTGAAAGCTGGACTGGCCGGAGGACAAAAGTTCTTGAATTCATTGAAGATGTTGAGTCACACCGCTAACCTGGGAGACACAAGAACCATTGCAACGCATCCTGCATCAACCACTCACTCCAAGTTGAAAGAGGAGGAGAGGCTTGCAGTAGGAATTACTCCCGGGCTTATTCGCGTGTCAGTAGGATTAGAACATCTTGATGATATTCTTGCAGACATTCATCAGGCAATCGAGAAGATCTAAGCTAGTACTTGCTCATCGAGGGATCAATTTGATCCGCCCACGCAAGTATTCCACCCTTGAGGTTGTATAGGTTCTCAAACTGGTGATTTTTTTCCAGCCACTTCACAGTGTTGCCACTGCGCGATCCACTTCTGCAATGGATGATCACTTGCCTATCCTTGCTGATACGATCTACGTTATGAGGAATCTCGCCTAACGGAATATGCTCGCCATCAATGTGGCAAATTTCGATCTCGTACATTTCACGAACATCAATAAGTTGAAAGTCCTTGCCTTCGTCTTTAAGTTTCTTTAGTTCCTCAACAGTTATCTCTTTCATTTCCGGGTCTGGCTTAGTTTGTTGAACACCACAAAATGCATCGTAATCTATTAGTTTTTTGATAGAATTCCGTTGGTTTTGGTTTGGAAAATTGACCACTCGTGTTTCCAGGGTCAGCATATCCACAATTAATAATTTCCCACTCAAGGGCTCGCCTAACCCCGTAATAATTTTGATGGCTTCATTGGCTTGCAAGCTACCCATTACACCAGGAAGCACTCCCAATACGCCACCCTCTTCACAGTTGGGTACAGAACCAGCAGAAGGTGGAGCGGGGTAGAGGTCTCGATAGTTAGCGCTTTGTTTGAAGTTAAATACAGCCACTTGTCCCTCATACCTGAAGATTGATCCGTAAATCAATGGCTTGTCCAGAAGCACGCACGCATCGTTCAAAAGATATCTTGTCTGAAAATTATCTGTGCAATCCATCACGACATCATATGGCTTCAGAATGTCCAGTGCATTGCTTGAGTGAATCTTTGTTTCAATAGCCGTTAGCGAGACGTAAGGATTAAGTTGTGAGAGTTTCTTTACGGCTTGTCGTGATTTACTCTTGCCAATGTCTTCAGTGCCGTAAAGCACCTGACGTTGTAGATTTGATTCGCTGACAGTGTCGAAATCCAGAATTCCGATGGTGCCAATACCAGCCGCAACTAAGTATTGCAAGGCGGGACAACCCAAACCCCCTGCACCAACTACCAACACTGATGCGCCTTTCAGTTTTTTTTGGCCATCAAGACCAAAGTCAGGCAGTACCAGATGACGGCTGTACCGTTCTAGTTCTTTCGCACCAAATTCGATTTGACTCATATCGGATACAAGTTACAACCAAATGGGAACAGTTTTGGTTTTAAAGTCGCTTAGAGGCGAGCCCGGCAATTGTCTTTCCTATTGACAATGATGAAGTTGCCGCAGGGGAGGGAGCATTGCATACATTGATCACAAACCTATCCTCCAGTATCATGAAGTCATCCACCAGGCCTCCGGTTCTGTCACAAGCCTGAGCACGAACACCTGCGCCTCCGGGTTCAAGGTCGTTTGTTGTGATCTCAGGCAGAAGTTTTTGAAGTGCCTTTACAAATGCAGCTTTTGAATAGGAACGATACATTTCTCCAAAGCCTGTTTTCCAATACTTCCATGCTACCTTTTGAAACCCGGGCCATGCCAGAGATTCAGCAAGTTCGGACATGTCGATATCACTCTTTTTATATCCTTCGCGCTTGAATGCCAGCACTGCATTGGGACCTGCTTCTATTCCGCCATGAATCATGCGGGTAAAGTGCACACCCAGGAATGGAAAATTCGGATCAGGTACCGGATAAATGAGATTCTTTACCAGGTATTCTTTTTCTTTCTTAAGTTGATAATACTCACCCCGGAATGGAATGATCTTCAGATTTAGATTTTTATGCGTTAGTCTTGCCACTTTGTCTGAATACAGTCCACAGCAATTGATTACGAGGTTGGTCTGATAGCTTTGTTTCTGTGAAGAGACAACAGAGTGAGTGTTGTCAGTTTGAATGTCAATTACTCGTTCTCCCAGATTTATTTGACCCCCTTTGATTTGAATCAGCTCACCATATTTTTGCGCAACTTCTTTGTAATCAACAATTCCGGTCTGTGGCACGACAATTCCCGCAAGTCCGTTCACATGAGGTTCGTAGTCTTTCAACTCTTCCTTGTCAACCTTCTTTAGGCCAGAAAGCCCATTTTGATTTCCGCGGACATATAGGTTTTCCAACAGGGGCAACTCTTCGGGCGTAGTGGCAACGATGATTTTTCCACATAAATCGAATTTGATTCCGTTCATGCGACAGAAGTCAATCAGCAAATCATACCCCTCTATACAATTGCGAGCCTTTAGACTTCCTGGTTTATAATAAATGCCAGAATGTATTACACCGCTATTGTGACCAGTTTGATGTTTGGCAAGCTGGTCTTCCTTTTCAAGAAGTAAGAGTTTGATTTGCGGGTGGTTGTTGAGGAGTTGAAGAGCAGTAGCCAAGCCAACGATTCCGCCACCGATAACGATCACATCGTATTTCACTATTCGATTTTTTTCGCGAAGCTAAGAAAAAATCAGACGGTGATTGGCTTGATTCTAACGTTTAGACTGGGCTCTACAATGACCAGGTGGTTCTTGGGAATCATGGTCCATTCCTTGCCTTCAGTTAGCTTTTCAGAAACCACGAGTACGGCATTGTCATCATCTTTTGGAGCTTCCATTCGGGTAATCCCATCCTCTACCACGTAGCGGCTTCCTTCGGAATGATAGAGCGTTAAAGGTTCTTCCTTGTCATCAGAAACCCATCGAGTGGCAACGATAAATTCGCCATTGGTAACGGCCATGTTTAGATACGCGGGTTCTTCAATGCCTACTTCCTTCATAAGTCTACCAATATTGTGATAGGTATAGTTAAACGCATCAGCCACCGCATCGCCATCGACTTTCTTGTGCGTCTTGTGAAGGTAGTTGAGCAGGTAAGCAAAAATATGTTCCGAATCAGTCTGCCCTTTGATCCAGTTATAAAGTTCATCGGTAAGAGGTTCTCTCAGTTTCCGCTTAACCAATGAGAAGTTTTCAATGCCGCCATTGTGCGCCATCAGCAAGTTTTTGTGCTGAAAAGGATGACAATTAGATTCAGAAACTTCACCCACACTGGCGGCACGCACGTGAGCCATCATGCAGTTGGTTTTAATTTTTGGAGCCAGGTTGCGCAGGTTGCGACTGCTCCAGGCCGGATGCACAGATACAAAAGTTACAGGCTCATTGTTAACTTCGGGCACATACCAACCAATGCCGAAGCCGTCTCCGTTGAGCGGTTCTTCCAGTTCCCTGGCGTTAGTACTTTGACGAATAAGTGAATTGTTGGGCTGATAAAGGAGTTTGTCAGCGATGATGGACGTGCCCTTGTAGGCCATTAACCTGCACATACAGATTGGTGTTTCTGAAAAGATATGAAAAAGGCCGCTGAAGAATTCAACGGCCTCTAACTAATTTTTAGAAAGCTCCGTTACTTGTTATCTTTCTCAAATGCCATGGATGCTGAGTTCATGCAATATCTCAGGCCCGTTGGCTTTGGCCCATCAGGGAAGACGTGACCTAAATGACCACCACAATTGCTGCATACAACCTCGTCACGTACCATACCAAGGCTGGTGTCCTTTCCAACGACAACAGCATCATTGGCGACTGGTTTGTAAAAACTTGGCCAACCACTTCCGGATTCAAATTTTGTTTCAGAATCAAAAAGCTTTTGATGACATGCAGCACAGTAGTAAGTGCCCTTTTCGTGGTTGTCCCAGTACTTTCCGGTGAAGGCTCGTTCCGTACCCTTTTCTCTTAAGATATAGTATTGCTCATCGGTAAGCTCTTTTTTCCATTCGTCTTCAGTTTTTTTCATAGGATAGTCGTGTGCTTGTTCGTTTTGTTTGACCTTTTTTTGACCGCACGCTGATATCGCCACAGCCATTAAAAGCAAGTAAATGTATTTGGTCTTTCTCATTGTGCGTACGTTTTTGAATTCATCCTCATATACGATCAAAGGTAGACTTCTGGATGTCTTTTCACCCGCGCTGGTTGAGGTAATGTCCTTTGACTGACACTACTGACCTAAACAAATTATCTGAAGAATGGTTCTGTCTATTAATTACCCACTGTAATGTCCTGAGATTGGCTATTGAATGTGATGGTAGCTGTGTTGTCGCAGGCAGCACCAGCGTCACCATAGTTGATCACAAAAGGCAAATTATCTACCGTGAACAATGCCTCGCCCTCTGCTGGCAGCGCAAATCCACTGAATGCACACTCAGTCTTAAACAGAAGAGCGCGGTTCACTACAAAAGTGTAGTTAGAGTTAGTCCTGGTCTTCCCGTTTGCATGCCCTTCAACATGCCATGTAGTGCCGCCAATGGTGTTACCAAACGTAATAGTATGAACGTGAGTGGCATTGCGAGTGATGGTTGTCTCATCCGGAAAAGTCGCTATCCCGTCCTCATCCTGAACCGTAAATGTAACTGTAAGGGAAGGAGAGGCCGTAAGTGAGGTGCTTGTTACCGTTCTGGTGCCCTCAATTTGCACACCGTTGACAAAGTAATTTTCGAAAGTGGTTACCGTGGTTGAGTTAGGCACGAATCTGAGACCAGAATATGCGACTAATATTTTCCCCTTTCTCACAGTACCTTTTGAATCGGTCTGACCATCTCCAAAGTCGATTGTTATGGTTCCTTTGGGACTCAGGGGAGTGCTGGCTTCGTCAGTCACCAGAGTAATAGTAGCTCCGGTAAATCGAGTGTCACCTGCAACGTCAATAGTGATAGTGCTCCTGGTTCGGCCGCCTGCAATTTGACTTGAGCTGGGAGTATTAAAGGCTTTGGTCGATAAATCACCGGCCTCGTTAAAGTAAGCTTCGGTTACGGACTGGTCTTCGATTGCCGCATTTTGCTGAGCAGAGAGAAGGCTTTCAACATCATCTTTACAGCTAAAAAATAAAACTGGAACTAGTAGAAAGAGGTATTTCAAGTTTTTCATGTTATTACGAGTTTGTCAATTCATAGAAAAAACAATGCCAGATTTGGCCTCTGGCCACTTCAAATTTACGACTATAACGACTTTCGACACAGACGTATTTCATCAGTTCAACTGGTTAAAGCAAATTTTACCGATTCTAATTCATTGGTCGATACTTGCTAGTCAACATCAATAGCTTCGTAGTGACCAAATTTGACAGCCCCGATAAAAAAAATTGTTAACATCACATAGAAACCACCGAAAACGGTGATAAATGTTTTTCGATAAGATGAGGCACTTTCCAATGATGCATGCATAAAGAATGGCTGAGGCTCATTTATTCCATGAAGCGATAAAATGTGAGACAAGTCGCTGTCGAGGGCAGAAAAGAAGGCGATGCTGTCGTAGCGAAAATTGACTAGGTCATTTCGTTTTTTCCATTGGAAGTCAACTTTGACCGCCTCCAAATCCCGTTCGGTCCACGTTCCTTCTTTCGTGAGCTTATCGGTAAACTCAATCCATCCGGTAAATGGTGAATCTGAACTTTCCTGACGAACAGGGACCAAACCGGTATAGTCAAAAGTATGGGTGAGGTTACCGTCATCATCAGTATTATCATCATACTCGATTTGGTCCACAAGTTTATCTGGTATTGGAGTGAAGGATTTCAAGGTGAAAAATGGTGATGGGTCCAGCGCAGCCTCTCTGAGTGAGCCAAATGTTTTGACCACGTCCGTTTTCAAAGCGATCCAATTGAGCAGGGCAGGAGGCGATACCATCATTGCAAGTAAGAACACAGTAGGGACAGTAACAGAACCGGCTCCTTTAAATTTAACCTCCCGTACTTTTTTGCGAAAGTGATAGATGTAAACCAGAACATTGCCAGCGATGATTACCGGAAGATAGTAAAGCAGAGACTTTGGTGTCCAACCAATCAGGTACAAAAGGAAGTGCAAAAGTGCCACAATTGATCCAAATAGAAGGGTGATCACAATGAATGGAACGAACAATTTTCTCAGCATTTTTCGTGAGCTATGAAATTCAAATCTATGATTTTTTAAAACCTGGATGAGCGCCTGTCCATGATTAATGTTTAGACAAAACGAGCCGGACCTCTTTCGAAACCCGGCTCGTCCTAATCCATAAAAATTACTGTCATTTTTTCACTTCATCCAAATTGAGCTTTTGATTAAGTGTTGGAAGTTCGCCATTAAAAATCGCGTTCAATTTATTCAGATGACCCTCCAACTCTTTCGACAACTCATCAAACACCTTGTAGGCTCCATCTGTCGGCTTTGCTTCACCCGTCTCCACACTTCTTCGCAGTGATGAGAGGCGATTGTTGAGCTTGATGGGAAAGTTTAAAGGATCCTGTCCGCTTTGGTTCTTGGTTTGATATAGATCGTTTTCAATTACGGTGATCTTAGCTAAAAAGTCTTTGGCCGCAGCATTGGCAGCTGGGTCACCAATGGACTTCATGCCCTCTTCCACTTTTTTTCTTGTCTCCCTGATCTTGACAACCGCTTCGTTTGCTGCACTTTCCTTGTCTCTGATTTTGATTGCCAGATCATAGGTTTCTTTAAGATCAGCTTCAGTTACACCTTTAAGATTTGGATCCATTTTGATCTTAAATGGCTGAGTGGATGTGACACCTGCGGCAGTCAGTCTTACTTTGTAATCACCGGGAGGTGCAGCTGGCCCTCGCTGAGGGCGACCACTCCAGATAATGATCCCATCAAACACAGTGGCACCTGGATAGCGAAGGTCCCAGGTAAAACTGTTCACACCTTTTGCCGTTGTGGGCTTGGTGCTACCACCACGCATCCACCATGGCACATTGGCATTTACCTTATACTCTTCTTGTGTTCCTTTGAAAGTAGACACCACTTTATCTTGCGAATCAAGAATTTCAATCTTCACAGTATCCAGTTTGTTCTTCAGGTAGTACTGAACTTTTAGATTGTATACGCCACGAATCGGATCACTTGGTTTGAACAATACAACATTTTTCGCCATCACATCAGCAGAAACCTGCCTGAGAGGATTGATATCATCGAGAATCCAAAAACCACGACCGTGCGTACCAAGTACTACGTCACTGTCTTTGACCACAAGATCACGAATCGGAGTGTCAGGTAGGTTGAGTTGAAGCGGTTGCCACAAATCTCCCGCATTGAATGACACATAAGCCCCATGTTCCGTACCAAGGAAGAGTAAGCCGGGACGTTCCGGATCTTCTCTCACGGCACGTGCAAAATGACCGTCTTTGATTCCGTTGATAATCTTGGTCCATGTCTTACCATAATCTGTCGTGCGGAACACGTACGGCTGACGGTCATCAACCTGGTAGCGATTGGCTGCCACATACAAAGTGCCCGGATTCTTTTGAGATTCCTCTATGATACTTACCCGCGAGAATTTTGGAAGTTCTTTAGGAGTAATGTCCTTCCAGTTCTTACCACCATTTTGAGTAATGTGAATTTTGCCATCGTCTGATCCGGCCCATATTGTGTTCACATCGTGAAAGGAGGGAGCAAGTGCAAACACAGTAGCATATATCTCCGGTCCGTTCATGTCGTTGGTGATGATTCCTCCGGTTTCTCCTAACGTTTCAGGATCGGCATAGGTCAGGTCTGGGCTGATCTTCTCCCAGGTTTGTCCATCATTGGTTGTTTTCCACACATGCTGAGAGCAGGTGTACATGATCTTTGAATCTTTGGGTGAAAACATGATGGGGAATGTCCACTGCCAGCGTTCTGGTAAGGCGCTGGCAGGTTCACCGGAGAAAAATCTTGGGTATACCTGTATGTCCCTTATCTGTCCGGTTTTTCTATTATATCGAGTCAGCAGTGCGCCTTGGCTCCCTGCATAAAATACATCTGGGTCGGTCGGACTTTGCGTAATCCAACCGCTCTCTCCACCTCCAACATCGTAATACCATCCATGATTTGGTCCGCGGGCCTGTATGTGGTCCCATCCGTCACTCGGCATCGCAAGGGTAGAATTATCCTGTTGCGCGCCAGCCACGTGGTAAGGCACATCGCTGGTCGTCATCACGTGGTAGAATTGTGTTGTGCAGTAATCCTCTTCTGTCCATGTCTCTCCGCCATTCACACTCACGCATGCACCACCATCATTTGAGGCAATCATCCTCATGGGATTGTTTGGGTCAATCCACAGGTCATGATTGTCTCCATGCGGAACCTCTATTTCTTTGTCGAATGTAACCCCACCATCTGACGACTTCCAGAAATCAACATTAAGACCATAAACAATATCCTTGTTCAAAGGATCGGCCACCAGACGTGAGTAGTAGAATGCCCGCTGCCTTAACTTGCGTTCGTTGTTAGTCATCTTCCAGGTCCAGCCGCCATCATCTGATCTGTAAACACCTCCATTGTTGGCTTCTACCACCGCCCAAACCCGATTAGGGTCGGCAGGAGAGACAGTAACTCCGATTTTTCCAATAGGTCCCTCGGGCATACCTGGATTTTTTGTGAGATCAGTCCATGTTTCTCCACCATTCTCTGACTTCCAAAGTTTACAATCAGGGCCACCGCCCCACATCTTCCAAGCTTTTCTGTAAACCTGCCATGTGGAAGCATAAAGGACTCTTGGGTTGGTTCGGTCAATTATCAGATCTGCGGCTCCCGCTTTTGGACTTACATACAAAACTTTCTTCCACGTATTTCCACCATCGGTAGACTTAAACACACCACGTTCTTCATTGTCTCCATAAGGATGGCCCAACGCTGCGACATACACAATATCTGGATTGGTAGGATGGACTCTGATTCTGGCAATCGCCTGTGTTTCCTTCAGTCCAAGGTGCCGCCAGGTTTTGCCGCCATCCACCGATTTGTAAACTCCTTCACCTTGTGTGATGCTTCCTCGCAGCTGAGTTTCGCCACCACCTATGTAGATGATGTCAGGATTTGTCTCAGCTACTGCCACAGCACCAATGGATGATGAATTGATTTGGCCATCAGTTACAGGAAACCATTCATTTCCTCCATCAGTAGTCTTCCACAATCCTCCTCCGGTTGCTCCGAAGTAGTATTCGTTGGGTCGGCCTGGGCTTCCCATTGAACTAAGTGATCTTCCTCCACGGTTGGGCCCGATGTTCCTCCATGTCATATTGCTGTAAAACGAAGGGTCAACTGGTGGAGCAGGCCTAGGTTGAGACCAACCTGGTTGTCCTGCGCATAGCGATAGGGCAAAAAGGATGGTACTAATGCGTCTACAATTCATACGTTAGTTTGTTAGGTGAGAGCAAAGTATCCTGAATTCCAAATAATGACAATTAGAATTACATGGGCGATCTCCGTAATGGATGAGACTGACAGAGTGTTTAAATGCTTGATGCTCTTATTTGCTAATTTTGCTACACTGGTCGGTCAAGCTTTAGGCAGGACTGGTGTTTGACGAGCCTATTACCCTGATTTTGGATAAGATTCTTCGGTGGATTAGTGGAATATCTTTTGCAGCGCTGTTGGTGGGCGCATCTTTTGTTGCACCTATTGATTTTACGCCACTACGCGATCAGCCTTTTTACGATACCATGATGGACAGGGTTGACAGCGTTCAACCGACCGAATATCTACCAGAAGGAGCTCTCAAAGTAGGTTGGAGTAAATTCTCCCTCGTGCCTGATCATCCGATGCCGATGGCTGGATACAAGCCTCGGCCAGATTTTAAGTCTGTTCACGATTCGCTTTATGTGAGAATACTAAGTATCGACAATGGCGGAGTAGTGGTTTACTTCGTGTCGGCCGACCTTTTACTTTTTCCTCCAGCACTGAAAGCGAAAATTACTTCTCGACTGGGTGCCGAGTGGCCCGGTTTCATTTATTATTCCGCTACGCACACACACACTTCCGTTGGAGGTTGGGATCCTTCTTTTTTGGGTCAGATTCTCATGGGTAACTATGACGATGAGTACATGAATCACCTCGCTGATCAAGTTGTCATGCATCTTAAACAAGCGACAGGCACCGCAGTAAAAAGCACGATTTCATATTGGGAAAGAGATGTTAAAAACTATATCTCCAATCGAATCGACCGGTTTGCTCCTGTTGATTCCAAATTTAGAGGCTTGATCATCGAAAGGGAGGATGGCAAGAAAGCAATTCAGATTATACTTGGAGCCCACCCGACTTTTGTTTCCAAAAGATTTACCGCGTTGTCTGGTGATTTTCCTGCGGCTTTGCAGAGTGAATTGTCAGTAACCTATGATTTCACACAATACATGTCTGGAATGGTGGGAAGCCAACGATTCAGGGGGTTGTTTGGAACTTACGACTTTGATCTTGTAGAGCAGGCGGGAGAACTTCTCGCAAATTTTATTACTGAAAAGACAGAGCAAGAAATTTCACAGCCTGTTGAAATTAAGACCGGACGAATTCCCATCGAGTATGGAGATTCGCAGTTGAGGATTACAAATTCACTTCGCATCAGGAACTGGTTATTTAAAGCAGTCAGCCAGCCGCTTCAGGGGGAGATCACCTGCCTTCAGCTCGGTAATGTATTGTATCTTGGAATGCCTTGTGACTTTTCTGGTGAGTTGTTTGTCAAACAGAAGCTTGGGGAGTTAGCGGAGAGTAATGGCTTGAATTTAGTTATCACGAGTTTCAATGGTGATTACACCGGTTATATTACCGCGGATGAACACTACCTCACTAGTGATGACGAAGAAGTGAGGATATTGAATTGGGTTGGGCCATACTTCGGACAATATTCATCAGAGATTGTCAAAGCGGTGATCAGAAAAGCTGACTAACTGTGGTATGAATTATTAATTTGCAGAAAAGAAACCGATAACATGAGATATCTACTGATTTTAACTTCGCTACTATGGATTTCGTGTAATACGAAAACAGAGTCTACTTCGGAAACCGGTGGCCTCGACTTCCAAAGAATTGCTGCCAAGATCATCAGTCAGGCAGATGTGCAGGCCGGAGAGCGTGTTTTGATCGTAACAGATCCTGGTCGTTTTGATCCGCTGGTCGATTACTTGAAAGAAGAGATCGAAGAGCGAGATGGTCAGTACCTCGGAGTAGAAAGCTTAGGCAAGTCGGCTAACCCTGAATGGAATACTGATTTTGTGATGGGTCTTCAGAATCGGGCAGGAGAGGAACTGGCTAACTACATGATGGAAGTTGACCTAGGTATTATGTTGCCGGGCCCAACACCGGTGGACATAGTTTATGATGGAATGCAGAATGTGCTGAAAAGCGGAAAAGGACGAACGATCCATTTTCACTGGCAGGGAGCATATGATCTGAATGGAAAGTTGTTTGAGCCAGACTCCGCGGTTGATCAATTTTACCAGCGCGTTCTGTTTGACACAGATTATAAAGCCCTTGCGGAAAAACAGAAGCAATTCGAAGAGGCCATGCGTGGAAAATGGATTCAGGTAACCACACCAGCCGGCACAGATATCAAATTTCAAATAGGTGACAGGCAAGTGACCAAACAAGATGGGAATGCAGCGCTTTCTCATATGAAGGATGCGAGGACATTGATTGATAGAGAAGTTGAATTGCCTGCAGGTGCTATTCGTGTGGCACCAATCGAGGAGTCTGTTGAAGGTACAATTGCCTTTCCCGATGCACAATGGAATGGGCAAATGGCAAACGGGGTAGTGGTAACTATAGCTAGCGGAAAGATCACGGATGTTAAGGCTGATAATAATCTTGAGGCAGTGCAGGCTGAAATGGAGGGTGGAGGTGCGGCTTCACAATCCTTTCGTGAGTTTGCACTAGGATTTAATCCTTTGCTCGCAATTCCAGATATTAATCCCTGGATTCCATACTATGGCTATGGCGCAGGCGTTGTCCGGTTGTCCCTCGGAGACAATACCGAACTCGGTGGCAATGTCACTGGCGGCTATGTACGTTGGAATTTCTTTACCGATGCCACAGTAAAAGTAGGAGATGAGGTGTGGGTAGAAAATGGGAAGTTGATTAAGTAATCAATATCAATTCTTATTCTCCTCGTCTGTCTTTGGTGTTGTCTCCATCGGTAGATTAGGAATGCGACTCCACTCTTCCATAGAACCGTCATACAGTTTCATGGGATACCCCAATACCCGACCTGCGAGATACACCACGCTGGCTGTTTGGCCTATGAAGCAATACATCACAATCTCATTATCCTTGTTCGGAGAGACTGGTGTAAAATATGCTGACAACTCGTCTGAACTTTTGAAGACATTGCTGTCATTGACCATCTCATTGTAAGGAATGTTTTTCGCTCCTTTGATGTGTCCATCTCTTGGATAACCTACAGGCTCTCCATCGTAGAAGCGCTTGAAGCGGGCATCAACAATTGTAGTACTCGGAGCATCAAGCTTGTGCAACACATAATCTTTGTCCACCAAAACGGGATTTACCTGAACTTTAAACTTTCCTTTCTTCACTTCGGGTGTTTCAGTTGACACGGCATACCCAGCTTTCTTCCAACCTTCAAGTCCGCCATCCAGCCACATCACATTCCCTTTTAGTCCAAAATACTCAAGCATGAGAAACATCCGCGCAGTTACCGTTACGTCATCTTTGAAAAAACAAACAACAACTTTTGAATCATTATTGACGCCCAGTTCGCGCAGGGTTCTTTCAGCGCTCTTGGTATCAATCGCGTTCATGTTTCCATCGGGGGTGTTCGGTGCTAGCCACCCATTCCAAAGAAACCTGGCTCCCGGAATGTGTTCCGACTCGTAGTCGAGTTTCATCCTGTTGACCTGAAGTATCACTAGATTCGGATCACTTTGGTGCTCATTAACCCATTGTGGAGTTACTAGTATTTGTTGCGCGACCGCAGTGGTGATCGATAATATGATGATCGTCAGAATGGAACCTATTCTCATGGCTTTGAATTGTTTTGATACCGCTATATTCTTAAATGTAGAAATTTGTTGGTGATAAAAATCAGTTTTTACAGCGCTGAAATAGACTATTTTTGAAAAAAGCACTTTTTACCTATGCGTTATTTTCATCTTCTGATTTTGAGTTTTGTTGCTGCGGCTTGCAGTGTT
>JBFWZR010000073.1:0-19888 GCA_050185175.1 Cyclobacteriaceae bacterium | reverse complement strand
CTCACCACTGCACTTGTATTGACAATAGCGGGTGGGTTGTTGATTTGAAATGAGATATCACAGTACTGAAGTGAACGACTGGTTGCGCCACTACTGTAATGGCGGATAATTTGATAGCAGTATTCCTTCCGGCATTCAAAGTTAATTTGGTCAGGAAAGCTTGTGCGTGGATCGTTGAATGTGGTAAGTTCAACCGCATTTCTCTCAATAGTAGTACTGTTGACACCAACTCCTGAGGTAGACCAATTGATGTTATTGACTCCGCTTTGGAAATCGATATCCAAATCCACACTGCAAATTATGGGCGTGGCACTGCCGTAACTATTGTTACACACATCAAAGGCACCGAGTCGAAAGCAGTAGAAGTTTTGTTCCGGAGTGAGATTAGGTACGATGACTGCGTTTTGTTCGTATAAGGTGTTTAGTAATTGAAAATTGCTGGATTGATTGACAGCGATTTCCTGTCTGTACTGAATGTGCTGTTGCGTGTTGAAGTCCAGTTCAATACGTGCTGCGTCCAATACCTCAAGCGAGTTGTACGATGGTGCCGGTAAAGTAGGCAACGCATTGAACGTTTCCACCTTTGAATCGCAGTTGTCGGCTGAACTAAGATTTCGACCTCGCACGGCAATGGTTTTGTTGCCAGGTGTGGCATAGTCGTGAAAGGCTGTGGCGTTGTTTCCGCTAGGTATAATTATTTCAGGTACGCCATCATTGGTGAAGTCGATGACCAGTTGCTGATAACTCTTTTCAAGTACTTTAATCGTCACATCTGAATTGGCACAAGAGTAAATCTCAAACGCGGGCTCAATGTTTTCAACTACAGTGATTGTGATTTCATCATCGCCTTGCCCTTGATATAGAACTTTGAGTTTGTAGATTCCGGGATTGGTGTAGGTATAAGTAAAAACGTTGGTGACCTGCTGTCCATTGTTTTCATAATCCATGTTGCATGGATTACCTGCATTGCAATTCCCGGCAAGAAGGTTGGTGAGTGTTATTGTGAAAGGTGCACAACCTTTGATTTCATCAACCTGAAATCGGCCCTTCACACTCACATAAGGTTGAGCATAAATTGCACTTACCCACAAGAGTGCTCCGCAGACCAGTGCAATTCTTTTACCCACGTTTAATGTTTAAATTCCTTCAGAAATTTTTCCGACTTCACCATATCATCGTGAAGTAAACGGTCTGTCTCTATAAACGGAACCTTGGCCCTGAAAGTATTGACGAATTCCTCCAAAACGGGCGAGGTTTTCAACGGCCTTCTGAACTCCAACGCCTGCGCAGCTGTCATCAGTTCTATGGCAAGGATGCTGTACAAGTTATTTACCACCTTATACAATTTTGTCGCTGCGTTAGCACCCATGCTCACATGATCTTCCTGACCATTCGAAGACACGATAGAATCAACACTTGCTGGAGTGCAAAGCTGCTTATTCTGACTTACCAATGATGCGGCTGTGTATTGTGGTATCATCAATCCAGAATTGATACCAGGATTCGCCACGAGGTAATTGGGTAGATCACGTGAACCCGAGATCAATTGATACGTCCTTCGTTCCGAAATACTTCCTAGCTCTGCCAATCCAATGGCGAGGAAGTCCATCGCTAGCGCAAGAGGTTGTCCGTGAAAATTTCCGGCTGAAACAATTTTATCTTCATCAGGAAACACATTGGGGTTGTCAGTAACGCTGTTGATTTCAGTAACGAATGTCTGCGAAACAAAATCAATGACATCAGATGTAGCGCCATGTACTTGCGGAATGCATCGAAACGAATATGGATCCTGTACGTGCTTTTTTGATTGAGCTATTAATCCACTGCCATCGAGTAACTTTTTTATTTCAGCAGCCACACTCGATTGCCCTTTATGATGACGGATCGCGTGAACTTGTGGATCGAAAGGTTCAATCCTTCCATCAAAGCTGTCCAATGAAAGCGCACCGATGTAGTTGGCGAGCTTTAGAAGACGCTGCGCATGAAGCACAGACCATACCCCGTACGCGCTCATGAACTGAGTGCCGTTCAGCAATGCCAATCCCTCTTTGGCCTTGAATGCGATTGGATTCAGTCCGAGTTTCTTCAGTGTAGCATCACCTGTTATTTTTTTATTCTCATGATACACCTCACCCATCCCAATCAAAGGAAGTGTAAGATGAGCGAGGGGAGCCAAATCTCCTGACGCTCCGAGAGAGCCCATTTGATAGACAACGGGAAGTGCTTTGTTATTATAGAGTGAGATTAGATGCTGAACAGTGTCTAATTGAACACCTGAATAGCCATAGGCCAATGATTGCACCTTCAGAAACAGCATCAGGTGAACGATCTCCTGCGGCACTTCATCACCCGCACCACAGGCATGTGACATCACCAGGTTTTGCTGGAGCTTTCCAAGTTCGCTTCCGTCAATGTTTTTGCTATAGAGCGATCCAAATCCAGTGTTCACACCATATACTGGACTGGTCGATTCCTTTACTTTCTTATCGAGATAGTCTCTGCACTTGAGGATGCGCTTCCGGCTGTCATCAGAAAGTTCGATTGCAGAACCTGAGGCCAGAAGTTGCTCAACATGTTCCAGTGAAAGTGGTTCAGCAGAAATCGTGTACGTTTTGCTCACTCAAAATTGAATTAATATTTCGTCCAGGGTCAGCGACTGCTGATCACCTGTATTCATGTTTCGGAATGAAAGTTTCCCCGACTTCATCTCGTCTTCACCAATCACGACCACGTATGGGATTTTTTTCTTATTGGCGTAATCGAGTTGCTTCTTCAGCTTCGTCACGTCCGGATAGATTTCTGCCGATACACCATCTTTTCGCAATTCTTTCAATGCCGTGAAACCATAACTCATCGCTTTCTCATCAAGGTGTGCGATCAGTACTTCAGAAGAGACCTCCGTTTCGGGTGGAAAGAGATTTAGTTCTTCCATGGCGTCATAGATGCGATCAAGACCAAAAGAAATTCCAACTCCGGAAAGTTTTTCTTTTGAACCGAACACACCAGTGAGGTCATCATATCTTCCACCGCCACTCACACTTCCGATCGCTACGTTGTTGATTTTCACCTCAAAGATTCCTCCGGTGTAGTAACTGAGTCCTCGAGCCAGGGCAATGTCTAGTTCGAACGAGTCTGCAGGAAGGTCGAACTTCGACAGAATCTCAATCAGTGTCATCATGTCGTGGGTTCCTTTACTGCCTTTTTCTGTTTTACCCAGCTTTGTATTCAGAAAATCGATCTTCTCAAGATTCGATCCTTTGAAGTTTAGGATTTGAAAAATAGTTTGGATGCTGGCGGGTGAAAAACCTCTTGAAGTAAGTTCTTCTTTCACTTTTTCTTCACCGACTTTATCCAGCTTGTCTATCGCAACAAATAGTGCACTCTCATTTTCTCTCGCTTCTGCCAATTCTGCCAAGCCAGATAATATGCCGCGGTGATTCACTTTTACTGTAAAATCTTCGATACCCAAACCTGACATCACCTCGCGGATCATCAATACAATTTCTGCCTCGCAAATCAGCGAGTCTGTTCCGATCACATCGGCATCGCATTGATAGAATTCACGATAACGTCCCTTCTGTGGTCTGTCTGCACGCCATACCGGTTGAATTTGGAAACGCTTAAAAGGAATAGTGACTTCATGACGATTCATCACCACATAGCGTGCGAACGGGACGGTGAGGTCGTATTTGAGACCTTTTTCAGCTACGAATCTTACTGACTCTTGAGCAGAAATATTTTTAACATTATTGGCTACTATGTGATTTCTAAGGATATCAGCAACCAATTTGTTTATAAACTCTTTTTCGAATTGCTTGAAATGCCAGTCGAGATCAGGATCAACGAGTCCTTTAATCTTAAAAAACTCTCTTTCGATTTCTTGACAAATAAGGTCGGTTATGAAATCTGAATTTAGGAATTCATCAAGAGCTTGTTCCTCGTCCTGTGAAAGCTCCGTTGCACCACTAAATACAAATAGCCTTTGTGTTCTCCATGTCTTCTTTATTTCTCTAAGGTCTTCACTCTTTGAGTGGGATACTTTATAAACGTTAGCAATTTTTTCCCGGACCAAGTTTAAGTAATCGATTAGCCGATCTTGGTTGCTCTCAAGTAATTTTGATTTGAGCAACTTGGTAAAATCGCCTGAATCCAATATCCTAAATAACAATTGATCTCCTTCCTCGCCATATTTTCCAGTCAATGTGGAGAGATTCTCCATGGCAGGCGTCTCCAGTTGCTGGAAGCCGTATTTCTCAAAAACCTTCTTTATAACGCCAATGATATATTGCCTACGGGCCATCATGGCTGGGCCAAAATCTCTCGTTCCTTTTGGTAGTGTCGGTTTTTCCATGCGCTAGGGTCAAAACTAACCCTAATTGGGCTGATTTGCATGATTTAGGCCTTTTATAAAGGCAAAATTATTTTTTAAGATTACAGGATTCTGCTATTTTTGCGGCCTCCTGCGAGATGCGGGGATTAACAAAAACGTAAAGCCATGTCAGTAACCAGATTGAAGCGGAAAGTAAGAAAGGACAAAGCAACTGCCGCCCGCAGAAGAACCGATTTGAAGAATCAGAACTTCAAGCCCGTAATGAAGTCGGTTGATGTAGAAAAAATCAAGGAGGAATTCAAAGCCAAGAAAGGCAAGTAATTCTTTTCTTAGAACATAAGTGAAAGTCAGCTCATTGTGGGCTGACTTTTTTATTTTAAGTGTCGAGTATAAACTGCTAACTTTAGTCATTCAGGTGTTTTGCGATGGAAGAGATCATACCAATATTTAACAAGCGGATCTTTTGGGACGTGGAGTTTGAAAAGATCGACTATGATGCCAAAGCGAGGTTTGTAATCGAGCGTGTCTTTGAGAGAGGCGATGTCGAAGACATACGGAACTGCAGGAGATACTACGGAGATGAAAAAATAACAGAGGTTTTGTTGAATGCAAAGTTTCTGCCTGAGCGAACAATGTACTTGGCCAGCGCAGTTATTGATCGTCCAGTGACAGAATTCAGATGCTATACATTAAGACAGTCGAACCCAAGACTTTTTCCGTACTAAGGGCACTGATGGCCTTACCAGCACTAAGGGATTTCTCCCTGGTAGGCGGAACGGCTCTATCACTTTTATACGGCCATCGGAAATCAATAGACATTGACCTATTTTGTGATCAACCGTTTGAAACCGAGTCAGTAGCAAACACGCTCACACATGAGTTTTCTTCTTCATTTAGCATCAGGACATCGACCAATTTTGGTCTGTTCGGGTTTATTGAGGATGTGAAAGTTGATTTTGTGCGACATTATCAGCCCTTGTTAAATCCCTCTCGCACGTTAGAGGGTATCAAGATGTTTTCTCTAGAAGACATTGTAGCCATGAAAGTACAGGCGATTTTGGGACGTGGACGAAAAAAAGACTTTTGGGACATTGCTGAATTGCTTGATCACTATTCTGTGGGTGATTTTGTGGACTTTCACAAGTCAAAATACAGCGGGCAAAATTTGATGATTACGGTGCCTCAAGCGATGACTTTTTTCAATGATGCTGACACTGACGAAGACCCAATTGGATTGAAAGGGCAAACATGGAGTAGCGTAAAAACAAGAATAGCCAAAAGTGTCAGGGGATATTTGACATAGTATCATACTTTATTTGATCGTTCCCCTCTTTCCCAACTCAATCACCTGCATATTCTGAATCTTTCCTTCAGCCAATTCAAACCTCACAATGGTTTTGATGTGATGAAAACCGTGATTGCCTGCTGCACCGGGGTTGAGGTACAGCATATTGTCAAACTGAGGATCGCGTTGGGCTTTCATGATGTGTGAGTGGCCGCAGATCAATAAATCTGGAGGATGACTTCTCAGTTGTCTCATAATACGTTCGTTGTACCGCGGAGGGGAGCCAGCAATATGTGTGATCCACACTTCCACACCCTCACAAGTGAACATCCAATCTTCAGGAAATCGGTTGTAGACGGAAGAACTGTCAATGTTACCAAACACGGCTCTCACAGTCTTTACTTTTTCAAGTGTTTCGATGACAGCGATATCACCGATGTCACCTGCATGCCATATTTCATCTACGTCCTTGAAATATTCCAGAATTTTCGGATCAAGGAATCCGTGTGTGTCTGATAGCAATCCGATTTTCATTTTCAATTCACTTCCAGTCTCAAAGAACTAACTTTATCCGAACATAGCAACATTAACTTCACATGACAGACTTTGCTGATTTCCTTGACTACTATGAAAAAGTACGCGCTCGAACGTTAAGGGTAGCCGCATGTATTCCACCCGATAAGATAGAGTGGAAGATAAAAGAGGGAATGTTTTCATTGGGCGACATCCTGCGTCACCTTGGAGCAATTGAGAGATACATGTATGCTGAGAATGCGCAACTAAAACCTAGTAGGTATAAGGGCTGTGGAACGGAACTGGCCAGTGGTTTTGATAACGTCATTTCATTTTTGAATAAAACCCACGAAGAGTCGATGTCTATTCTTAGGTTGTTAAGTCAAGAGGACATCAATAAAAAATGTGAGACCCCAGGAGGCGCACCGATTACAGTCTGGAAATGGTTGCGCCTGATGCCAGAGCATGAAATCCATCATAGGGGACAATTGGACACTTACCTGTCGGTGCTAGGAGTAGAAGCACCTCCGATCTACGGACTTACTTCAGAGCAGGTGATTGAGCGGAGTTCGAATGGCTAGGCTAGGCAATAATCTTCCTTAACTCATTTCTGTAAGCTGAAGGACTTTTACCTGTAAACTGCTTGAATTCTTTATTGAAGTGTGAGAAGTTGTTGAACCCGCATTCTAAACACACCTGAGAGATACTGCTCGTTTCTTCTGACAAAAGTTTGGAAGCATGTACCAGCCGATACTCGTTAACAAATCGGGTGAAGTTCTTCCCTGATTTCTTTTTGAAGAATCGGCAAAATGAGGGTACCGTCATGTGCGCAAGATCAGCAACTTCCTCAAGAGAGATAGATCGCTTAAAATTCGTTTGCACAAAATTGAATATCGTGTTCATCCGATCACTGTCTTGCAAGCTGACTTCCAGAATAAGGCCTTCACTGTTCAGCAGTACATATTCTTCTGAGTCTGCCAAAGTGTGAAGAACGTCAAGCAAACGGATCAATCGATCATACGCATCAAGATTTTCGAGCTCTTTGAGTTTTAATCCCACCTTTTCTTTCGTCTCGCCATGGAATGCAATACCCATACGTGCTCTTTCAAAAAGCATTTCAATGGGATGCATCTCCGGGATAGTAAAAAAATTGGTGCCCAGGAAATCAGGTTTCATCTGAACGATGGTTTCAGAAGCACTACCTGTTAGGCGGTCTGTAAATCCATAGTGTGGGAGGTTAGACCCGATCAAAAGTAAATCGCCTTCGCTGAAATAGGATAGGTGTTGACCAATATGTCTTCTCCCGCTTCCCTCGCTTACATATACCAATTCCAACTCAGGATGAAAATGCCAGGTTGGCGCTTTGTTTTGGGTTTGATGATTGAACTGTTTCAGGAAAAATGAGCTCCCGAAAGTAGGCTGAATAGCTTCAAATTCAGCCTTCGTTTTCTTAATGCTTCCGTCCCGCTTTGTCATTTGCACTATAAAATTGCCAAAAGGCGAAGTCTCTTATCTATGGTCTATTTGCCTGTTTATGTGCAAAATTAACCTTTAATGGCATAATACTTATCCACTTTGGTAATATAACACATAAAGTAGCCAAAGCGCTGCAAGTTTAGCCTACTTGCTCACTATACTTTTGAATTGTAATTGATGCCGAAATGAGGTGTCGATGCAAAACCAAAAAAGAGACAAAATGAAAAAGATGATTAAGAACGGAATGGTAGCGGCTGCATTGATGTTTGCAGTTGCAGTTAGCGCGTCAGGTACGGAACTGCCTGTGAAAGTGGCGGTATCCGGGGAAAAATCAATAGGCTTGTTCATCAATGAGATTTCCGACAAAGTTTGGATTTCGTTGAGAGATGAAGATGGACAGGTTATCTACTCCAAGACCCTGAAAGGACAAAAGAATTACGCAGTTGAATATGACTTGCGCAATCTGCCTGATGGCTCTTACATGGTAGAGTTTGAAGATGCCAACCTGAGGAAAAGGGTTCACCTGGTGATCGTGGAGGGGAAAGTCGCGATCAGTAATCCGGTGGCTCAGGTGGTTAAAAAGTAAACCCAAACCTAGGTTCATTTGGGTTTCATGTTGAAAAGACCGGGCGATAAGCCCGGTTTTTTTATGCCCAAATTTTTATCCAGAGAACATCAAACCTTGATCGTTTAGCAGTAAATTGAAATTGCAGTCATCAAAAATATTGACAGATGAAATTTACTTTTCCGCTTGCCATGGTGTTTGGAGTTCTAATAGCCGGATGCTCCAATGATTCAACAAAAAAAGACAACAAAGTAGACCAATTGCTAAGCCAAATGACTCTCGAAGAAAAAGTGGGTCAACTTAATCAGTACGCGGTTGGGCCAGAGTTGACCGGGCCGGGAGAAAAGACTGGACAGACAAAAGTTCGCTACGATCAACTGATGAGTGGACAGGTAGGCTCTGTGTTGAACGTGCTTGGCGCAAAAAATGGACGTGAGATGCAGAAACAGGTGGTTGAAAATACAAGATTGGGCATTCCACTTGTCTTCGGCTACGATGTCATTCATGGATACAAAACAATATTCCCTATTCCACTTGGTGAAAGTTCCTCGTGGGATTTGGATCTGATGGAGGCGACCGCCAGAGTAGCGGCAGTTGAAACATCGGCTGCCGGAGTACAATGGACATTTGCACCCATGATGGATGTAGGTCGTGATCCGAGATGGGGAAGAGTGATGGAAGGAGCAGGCGAAGACACTTATCTCGGTGCGGAAATTGCCAAAGCAAGAATCAAAGGATTTCAGGGCAGTGACCTTTCCTCTATCAATACCATTGCTGCTTGCGCGAAGCATTTTGCAGGCTATGGATTTTCGGAATCTGGAAAGGATTACAACAACGTGTATATGGGTCAACACATGTTGCTCAATACCGTGATACCTCCCTTCAAAGCATCTGCTCAGGTAGGAGTGGCTACGTTTATGAATTCCTTCAATGATATTGACGGTATTCCCTCTACGGCTAATCCCTATCTGCTTCGCGATCTTTTAAAGGGCGACTGGCAATATGATGGAATGGTAGTGTCAGATTGGAACTCTGTGGGAGAGTTAATACCACACGGTGTTGCAAGAGACAAATATGAAGCTGCAAAAATGGCGATCAATGCCGGATCAGACATGGACATGGAAGGAGCTGCCTATGTGGAGAACCTAAAACAACTAGTTGAAAAAGGGGAGGTAAGTATGAATGTGCTTGACGATGCAGTGAGGCGTGTATTGACGCTAAAACAAAGACTCGGTTTGCTCGATGACCCTTATAAATACTTCGATGAAGCCAGAGAGGCAGAGCAAATGATGAAAAAGGAACATCTTGACCTTGCCAGGGACGCTGCTCGCAAATCGATCGTGTTGTTGAAGAATCAGGGAAATCTGCTGCCACTCAAAGCAAAGCGAATTGCTGTTATAGGGCCGCTTGCCAAAGACAAGGATACACCAATCGGTAACTGGCGTGCAGCTGCCGATCCAAACTCTGCTGTATCATTATTCGAAGGGCTGACGGAAGGAATGCCAGATGTAAACTTCACTTATGCAGAGGGATGCAAGCTCTCGATTGGCCCCAACAACTTTGCTAACGAGCTACAGATTGAAAACAACGATCGGTCGGGATTTGCGGAGGCAATTAGAGTGGCGCGCAATGCTGAAGTTGTCGTTATGAATTTAGGTGAACCGGCTTACATGTCGGGCGAGGCACGAAGCAGATCGGAGATTGGACTGCCCGGCTTGCAACTGGAATTGCTGAAGGAAGTTTATAAAGTGAATAAAAACATCGTGTTGGTGTTGATGAACGGACGACCGTTAACCATTGAATGGGAAAGTGAAAATATTCCAGCGATAGTGGAGGCGTGGCACTTGGGAAGTATGGCAGGCCATGCAATTGCGGATGTGTTGTCTGGCAAATACAATCCATCAGGAAAGTTGACAATGAGTTTTCCTCGATCTGTGGGACAGATTCCCGTTTATTACAATCACAAAATGACGGGCCGACCGTCTACCGGATCAAATATGGTTTTCTACACACATCATATGGATGTTGAGAGAAGTCCACGTTATCCATTTGGTTATGGATTAAGTTATTCGACCTTTTCCTACTCACCTGTTACCCTGAGTGATTCGGTAAAGACAGCAGGCACATCAATTACCGCGAAGGTCACAGTAACGAATAACAGTGCTATAGATGGTGAAGAGGTTGTTCAGCTTTATATCCGCGATTTGATTGGGAGCATCACAAGGCCAGTGTTGGAATTAAAAGGATTTCAAAAATCATTGATTAAAGCAGGGGAGAGCAAAGCGTTCACCTTTGAGATTACGGATGAATTGCTTTCGTTTTATAGAAAGGATTTCAGTTTTGGCACTGAGCCCGGTGAATTTGAAGTTTTCGTGGGACCACGTTCGGCACAACTTCAGTCGGCATCGTTTAGCTTGAAATAGTATGTTTGAAAGACTAGATTATAAGTAAACGCTCAACCCCTGATGTAATTTACCTTGTCGGGGTTCATTCTGGTTTGCAATTTTCATGAAACCTAAACCTCATGAGAAGTCTTGCAATCGTAACAGCGTTTATATCAACATCTCTTATCGCCCAGGTCAAACCACCAGCTGAGTTTCATGGCTATGAACTCGGTACCACCTACACGATCACAGCCAATCATTATGAGTATTACAAAGAGCTGGCAAAGAGCCCGCGCGTCCAACACCTGACTTACGGTAAGAGCATTCAGAACAGGCCCCTGGTTCAGATGGTGATCAGTAGTGAGGCTAACCTTTCGCGTTTGGATGAAATTAAGGCGAATAATAGAAAACTAACTCGCCTAACTGGTCCATTGGCGCAGGGCGAGCGCGAGGCACTGATCAAAAACACACCTGCAATTCTTTACATTTTTATTGTTGATACTGATGAAGAAGCAGGGACAGAAGTTTTATCGGAGGTTGCCTATGATCTTGCTACCAAAGAAGATGCAGCCACCAAATCTGTTCGTGATAACCTCGTAGTTATATTTTCTCCATTGACCAATCCTGATGCACATGCCCGATATGTTACCTGGCAAGGTTTGTATGATGTGAAAGGTGCATCTACAGATCAGAATGCAGTGGAGAATCGTGCACACTGGGGTATGAACACCGATGGCAACGCGGTAGGAATAGATGTCAATCGCGACTTCAGTTTTTTTGTCACACCCGAGATGTCGGCTTTGGGAAAAACTATGATGGACTGGCGACCAAATCTCATTCTTGATGTGCATAGCGGACCCAACACACACTTTATTCCTCCGTTCTCTCCGCCTTATCACGACCTGTGGCCGGATAAAGCCTACCAATGGTGGGTTGATGTTGCGGAAGTCGCTGGAAAAAGATTTGGAGAAAAAGGCTGGTCACTGTTTTCGCGAAATCAATTTGATGGCGTTACGCATGTCGGCTTTGGTTTGTCATGGGCGATGCTCGGGCCTAGCCTGAGTTCATTTTTGTTTGAAACCTTTGGTGGCAGACCAGGTCGCTCCACAGCATTCATCCGTTCTGATGGAACATTGGCCACTATGCGCATGGCCATGGATCGTCACGCAGAAGGAGCGTGGGCACTGATGGAGACAGCTGCATCCAGGAAAGCGCAGCTAATGGAAGAAGTATATCAGGCACAGTTGAAAGGATGGAACGATGCTGCGGCCGGACCAGTGAAACAAATTATCATTCCTAACCAAGGCGATCCCGACAAAGTCAATCGCATGTTGCAGCGATTGCAATTACAAGATATCGAAGTGAAACAGGCCGGTTCTGATTTCTCCGCGACTGTGAACGACTACCTGGGCATCTCGAAAAATGCAAAGCGCAACTTCAAGAAGGGTGACTACCTGATTGACGTAAAGCAACCCCAGTCCAGACTGGTGCGGGCGTTGTTTGATCCAACCGTTGATGATGGCGATCCACGCACGTGGGTGCCTGCGGGTAGAAACATGCCTTTTTATGATGTGACGTGGAATACGTTTCCGCTCATCTTTGGGGTGGAGGCTTTTTATTCAGGCATTCCCGTCTCACCGAACGCACAGCAGACGATTACGACAAGAACAAATCAATCGACAGCTCCGGTTAAAGCTTACGCCTACATTGCGACAAACGATAAGGAAGCGAACTACAAACTGGTGATGCGCATGGCGCAGGAAGGCTACAAGTGGCGCGTGTTCAAAAGCTGGTTTAAAATTGGAAACACAGTTTACCCGAAAGGCACATTTGCTGCGATCGGGTTGAGGAACCCGGAAAACTTCAATGCACGATTGGCTGAACTGGTTTCACAATATGGTGCTGAGGTAGTGACCGCAAGCACCCCATTTACGGATGGTGGCGTCACGTTTGGAGATGACGAAAGACTTGCACCTATTGCTCTGCCCAAAGTGGCGGTAGTTGCCGACTGGCCCGTGATGCAGGATCACTACTTTGGAGGTATTCGCACGGTGCTTGAGCGCGATTATGATTTTGCGTTTTCACCGGTGATGTTGGAGACGCTCAACAGGGGGGACCTCACAGAGTATACGACTATTGTGTTGCCCAATGCCGGACTCGACATCCGGGGAGGTCCCGGTTTCAGTAAAGGTTATAAAGACGTGTTGCAACTCGACAACCTGAGAAAATTTGTCAATGCAGGAGGCACGCTGGTGGTGTCACATGGGGCAGCCGAGGTGATTGCCAGCGATGAAGTGCTTGGCAAAGGGGTGACATTCACTGGCTATGCGGAGTACAGCAACGGAACGATACTTAAAGGAGAGTTCGCCAACACCGAATCCATTCCCACCGATATGGTGCGATGGCAGCCCGGTATGAACGAAGTTGGAAAATCTTTGTTAGCCAACGGTTATGATATGAAATTCATGGGACTGCCTGCAGCTTACCCTGTTGTGCTCAAGCCAGATAACGAAAAAGATGTGGTATTGAGATACGGTTCACAAAAAGATCAGTTGTTGCTCGATGGTTTTATGCTAGTCGAGGACAAAACTAAGCTGGCTGGAGCACCTTACCTGGTGAAAACACAGGTAGGCAAGGGGCACGTGATTTATTTCGCTTCCGATCCAACCTTTCGTGGCTACTGGTATAGCCTGCACAGGTTGTTTTTGAATAGTTTGTTGTTTGGGGATTTGGAGTAGAGGCTCACCCGATTATTTAAGAGCACGGTTTGGATATTTGTAAATATCCTAGAACTAGTTGAAGAACTCCAAGAATTACGGCAACCCAAATTGCAATTCTGGCTTCCTTTCTGGCTTGTCGAGAGTCAGCTCTCGCAAGCTTTAAGTCTTCGAATTCCAAAAGTTTGAAGTACGCCTCCAGGGACATTCCGTGTTCACCTATTGTGTGATTACTATAAATTGACCGATATAGTGATTCAGGATGTTCTATTCCTTTAATATCTCGAATTTCGGTTTTGAATTCGCTGTAGCTAATGGACTCACCCTTTAATAGCCTTTCCTTCGCCTTCTTAAGCAGAAATACATATATGTCATCAGGTTCGTCCATTACATTTTTTTGTCTATTTGAGCGGGAAACGGGTCTCGAACCCGCGACCTGCAGCTTGGGAAGCTGCCGCTCTACCAACTGAGCTACTCCCGCTTTTATCTACCTGGCTTTTGCCTCGGCAGAATTCAATTGAAAATTTAGGATTTAAAATGCAAAGTTGGATCGAGGCACCTCCAATATTTTCAGGTAGACTTGGCAATCGCGAAATTGGAACTAATTAATGCCCAATCGCCTTCAGTCTCTTCAGCAGCGGAGGATGAGAATAATGGAAGAACACATAAGCTGGATGAGGATACAGGTTACTCAGACTATCAACCGAAAGTCTTTTTAAGGCCTGTGCCAAGGCGGGGCCACTGTAGGTTTCTTTCGCATACGCATCCGCATCAAACTCATTCTTACGACTGAAAATGCTCATCAATAGTCCGGTGATACCGGAGATCGGTGAGTAGAGAATCATAAAAGCGATGAGATTCAAATGAATAGCCTGCACTTGTCCGCCTAGCGCCAGTGAGAGGTTCTCATTGAAAATCATTAACGACAAGATGAAAAGGGTGAAGAAGATCTGGACAATGGAAACAACGTAACTCCACACAATATGCTTCTTTTTGAAGTGACCAACCTCGTGGGCGAGAACGGCTACTAATTCATCGGTTGTGTGATTTTCGATTAGCGTGTCAAACAAAACAATCTTCTTTTTCTTGCCAATACCCGAAAAGAATGCATTTGCCTTTTTGGATCGTTTGGATCCGTCCATAATGAAAATGTTATCCAGGGGAAAGTTCACCTTCTTGGCAAATGCTTCAATCGCATTCTTCAATTCACCATCACCAAGTGGCGTCAACTTGTTGAACAGCGGAAGAAACAGTGAAGTATAGAACATGTTCATAAACAAGACGAACGCTGCGGCAATAGCGCCAAACCAAATCCAGAAGTTGGGACCGATTTCCTGAATGGTATAAATGAGCAGACTCATCAATGAGCCACCAATCAATGCCCCTAATACATAACCTTTGATTTTGTCAGTGATGAAAGTTTTTACGGTAGTCTTGTTGAAACCATACCGCTCTTCAATCACAAATGTAGAATACCACTGAAATGGAAGCGTGAGTATATCGGATGCCACCATGATGACGCCAAAGAAAGCCAACGCAAGAAATATTTCGTTGTCAAAATACGGGCGAAGTAAACTATCTATCCAACCAAACCCGCCAAACAACAACATGCTGAACGAAAGCACGAATCCAAAGCCGGAGGTAAGGAACGAGAAACGGGTTTGATCGCGATGATAGTCCAGCGACTTGAGGTATTTTTCTTTATCGTAAAATGATGCAATCTCCTCTGGGATGTCCTTTCGTTGTGATTTCAGGTTGATATAATCCAGTACCTGATCGAACACAAAGCTGATTGCGGAGATGCCGAGGATAATTGCTAAAAGAGTGTCTGGCTGCATAAGGTGGCAAAATTCAAACATTTAGCACGGTTTTTCAACCTTCTACACTTCTGATGCGAAAATTGATATTTGATTGAAGCGTGCAATTGCGTAAAATTCTAGTCTGTATTTATCAAAATCAAACCTAAACTAAACCAAAAAGAAAATGAAAACCTGTCTAGTGGCTTTAGCAATTTTTACTTCGTGGTTGTGTATGGCTCAGGTGGATACCAACGCCAAGTATAACATTGTCAATGGTGCACACTCAAGTTATCTGAGTGTGAATGGGAATACTCAGGGGAGTGGAGTCATACACTCTTCGGCTGCAAGCCCTCAAGCTGAGTGGGAGTTTGTCAATATTGGAGGAGGTTTTTATAGGATCAGGAACAGCTCGAATGGCCTTTACATCGCAAATTTTGGGGATAAAAATGCTAACGCTCCTTTGAAGCTGACCTCTACCCCGGGAGATGGGGCAGCATGGTCAATCAATGGGAATTCGTCAACCAAATTCTGGATTAAGAATAAGCTAAGTGGGCTGAACCTATCATCAGGTGGCAATCGTTCACAAAACGCACAAATGGTTCAGGCCGGAGAAAGTCAATATTCCTATTGGGATCTAAATAATCTCAATGCATCCGCCAACGCATCTACCGGAACCCAGGCAGTTCAAAGTCAACCCGAGGTGGGCTGGGTGGAGACAGTTTTACCGAACAGTTATTTTGGGCGATGGAAGATTTATTCAAGAAATGCAAGTAAGAATGACGTCACTATTAGCAACTCAAATGTGTTGATGGGAGCGATGAACACGCAAATCTACAGAACGTATGTGCGCGATGGCGTGTACAAAGTGATAACTACCTACAACAACTATTACCAATGTCATTTTCTAAAAGAGAGACAGGGTGGTATTGGCGGTGGAGGTATCTATATCATCGATATAGATGAAGGATACAGATCATTTGATCAGGCTAACAACGTTCCGCTGGAAGGCCAGCAATTTGATCAGGGATTCAGGTGAAATGAGTTTCAGATTGTGGGGTTATGTAGGCTCCACAATCTTTATTTCCCAGTGTTGGTCAATTCTTTTTCTGCCGCAGCATAAGCAAACCCCGGCCAACCGCTTTCTGACTGTACAATCTTTTCGAAGAGTTTCATGGCCTTTTCTTTGTCGCCCTGGTATGCATACCAATTGGCCAGGCCGTACATCTTGGTCACGTCACCTACGGAGGTTTTGGCAGGATCTTGATTAACATCAACCAGTTCTTCCGGAGTGATCACTCCTTTATAAAGCATCACACGTCTGAAGTAAGGGTGTTCTTTGTCAGTATCCATATCTGGGGTGACGGCTTCGAGTAGCTTCTGGGCTTTATCGGTTTCATTTAATCGCATGTAGGTATTGTAGAGCCAATCAGTGGCACCAACAATATTTTTATCGTTGCGCGAAGCAGCAAGGCATTTCTCATAAGCGGGCGCGGCCTGTATGTAAGCTTGATTTAGAAAATAGTAGAGACCAATGTGGTACCAGATCCAATGCTGATAGGTGCCCGTCTCGTGACCAGTGGCGTCATATTCCGGAACATCGGGTTGGTTGCGAATGAGTTCTTCAGCTTTGTTGAGGTCAGCGATCGCGTTGTCCAGCTGACGAATGGAAATGTAACGATGCCCACGATGGCGAAGTAATTTGAAGGAGTCAGGAAATTTTGAGAGACCTTCTGTGTAGTTGTCTACCGAAGCCTTGAAGCGGTTGCTACTGACTAATTGTTGACCTATTTGAATGTAGTCTTCTTCTGTGAGATCGCCTTTGGCTTTGATGCTCGCAATCGTGTTGTCGACTTTTGCAAGCACTGTGGAATCGACCGGAGCAGCAAACAGTGGCTTGCCGCTAAACGAAATGGCCTCTGCAGTAGGGGGCTCTGTGCTGTTAGTTGTTTGTTCTTGTTTGGTAGAACAAGAGATTAGAACCAGAGTAATTACGGGTAATAGATATTTCTTTATCATAGCCTTTTGCGCCACAGCGCCTTTGTGGTTAATTTATTACCAAGTCTCTCAATGCCTTGTTTGCACTTTCAAAATCGAATTTAGCAATAGCCTCCAGCATCATCCGCTGTATCTGGTCGTTGTTCAGATTGCCAATACTGCCTTCGTGCGTGTGTTTCACTTTCGTGGAATATTCAAACTTTCCCTCCGCAATTGCCTGACCGACCTGTACATAAGCATCACGGAAGGGAACTCCAGCTAGTACCAGTTTATTTACCTCTTCTACGCTAAATAAATATTTGTACCTGTCATCTTCCAGAATGCTTTTCTTCACTTCTACATGTTCAAGCATTAGTTTGGTCATTCTCATGCAATCTTTTAGTGTTATGAAAGCAGGGAAGAGATGTTGCTTGAGCATTTGCAAGTCCCGATGATATCCGGACGGTAGATTGGTGGTCAGCATGGCAATCTCTGTGGGCAGTGCCTGCATGGCGTTGCATCGTCCCCGTATAAGTTCAAAAACATCCGGGTTTTTTTTGTGAGGCATGATGCTTGACCCTGTGGTGAGTTCCTCCGGAAAACTGATGAAGCCAAAGTTTTGATTGAGATAGAGACAAGCGTCCATAGAAAGCTTGGCCAGGGTGGAGGCGATATTGCTCATTGCTGATGCCACCACTTTTTCAGTTTTACCACGACCCATTTGGGCATACACTACGTTGTAATTCAGATCCGCAAATCCCAACAACTCCGTAGTTTTCTTTCGGTTAAGGGGAAAAGAGGAACCATAGCCAGCGGCCGATCCTAGTGGGTTCTTATTGGCAATTTGATAAGCGCTTTGTAAAGTGATCACATCGTCAACTAGACTTTCCGCATAGGCGCCAAACCAAAGACCAAAGGAGGACGGCATGGCCAATTGCAAATGTGTGTAACCGGGCAGTAAATCGTTTTTATGTTCTTCGCTTAGCCTGATCAGAAGGTCGAATAGTTCCTTTGACTCTGAGACCAAAGACTGTATTTCACCTCGCAGAAAAAGTTTGATGTCTACCAGTACCTGGTCGTTTCTGGACCGGCCACTGTGAATTTTCTTTCCAACGTCTCCCAACTTTCTCGTCAGCATTAGCTCAATCTGCGAATGAATATCTTCTACGCCATCTTCAATTTTGAAATTACCCTTTTCGATCTCTTCATAAATGCTGATCAATTCTTTGCTAAGAATTGTAAGTTCATTTTTTGCAAGCAGGCCAATGGACTCCAGCATACGAATATGAGCAATCGAACCCAGCACATCATAGGGAGCCAGATACAGGTCCAGTTCGTTGTCATTGCCGATGGTAAACTCACTGACCTCCTTGAGCGAATCTTTATTTTTTTGCCAGAGTTTCAAAATCAGTTGCTGGTTTCTAGTTTCTTGTTGCTGTGATGAGTCTATGGTCTTAAGGTGGCCATTTGTTCAATCAGCCTAATATAATCCTTAATCCCATTTTTAATCTCATCCAGATAAATAAACTCGTCAGCGGAATGGGACCTTGCGGATTCTCCGGGACCCATCTTGATGGAAGGCACAGGTATCAAAGCCTGGTCAGAAGTGGTTGGAGAACCATAGAGTTTTTTGCCAATGGCTTCACCTGCCTTTACGAGTGGATGTGCATTGTCAATTCCGGAGGGCTTAAGCCGTTGGCTTCTCGGTTTTACTTCACAACTCACATTTTCTTTGATCACCTGCAAAATTTCATCGAGGGTATATGCATCTGTTACCCTACAGTCGACTGTAAACTTGCATTCTGCCGGCACCTGATTGTGTGCTTGGCCTGCCTGGATTACTGTGACTGACATCTTAGTCTTTCCAAGCGTCTCTGATACTTTGGGGAATTCAAAAGTTCTGAACCATTCGATATCTTTTAGGGCTTTGTAAATAGCATTGTCACCCTCTTCTCTTGCTGCGTGACCAGCACGTCCTTTGGAGGTACAATCCAACACCATCAACCCTTTTTCTGCAATGGCAATGTCCATACATGTTGGCTCACCAACAATGGCGTAGTCGATAGGTGGCAGGCTATTCCAAATGCTTTCGATACCACCTGGCCCTGAAATCTCTTCTTCTGCGGTAGCTGCCATTACCATATTAATAGGCATCCCTTCCAGAGGTTCGAAGTGTAGAAATGCTCCAATAAGACATACTAGTGGTCCACCTGCATCATTACTTCCCAGTCCGTACAGTTTTCCATCTTCGATAGTTGGCGTAAACGGCTCTCTCGTGTAACCAGGATTGGGTTTCACGGTGTCATGATGGGAGTTGAGAAGGAGAGTGGGCTTGGCTTTGTCGTAATGCCGATTGATCACCCATACATTATTACCCATTCGATTGGGCTTGATGCCTCTTTCAGTGAAGAAGTCTACGAGTGCGTCAGCTGTATTATCTTCTGCCCTGCTAAACGATGGAATAGCAACAAGCTGCCTGAGAAGCTCTACAGAAGATTCATAAAGGGATTCCATCACTATTGTTTAATCAGCGTACCCTCGGTCTCTTCACCAAGGTTTTTCAACAGGTCGCCAGCACCACCGATGAGCACCTCATTAACACCCTGATGAATAGCATCGAACGCATTCTCCAATTTAGGAAGAATACCATCGACCAACACCTTATTATCCAACAGCTGACGATAGGAGGTTGAATTGATCAGTTGAATTACGCTGGCTTCATTATCTACATCCTTCAAGACACCTTTCTTTTCAAAACAGTAGATCAGTCGAATCTGGAAATGTTTGCTGAGTGCAACAGCTAGCACAGATGCAATGGTATCTGCATTCGTATTGAGAATATCGT
>JBFWZR010000072.1:0-20077 GCA_050185175.1 Cyclobacteriaceae bacterium | reverse complement strand
TATCAAAATTGAAATAGCGTATGGCTGAACTCAAAACCAAAAAGAATACTGCGAGTGTTGAAGGCTTTCTGGGAAAAGTGAGAGACAAACAGCGGAAGGAGGATTGCCTTAAGGTGCTTGAATTGATGAAAAAAGCGACCGGAGAAAAACCTGTGATGTGGGGAACAAGTATTGTTGGGTTTGGCTCATATCACTATGTCTATGCTTCAGGAAAAGAAGGCGACTGGCCGTTAACAGGTTTCTCACCGCGGGCCCAAAATCTAACACTTTACATTATGCCGGGCTTTGACAAGTACGATGATTTGATGAGCAAGTTGGGTAAATACAAAACTGGCAAATCGTGCCTCTACCTAAAAAAATTAGATGATGTAGATCAATATGTACTTCAAAAATTGATCGGTGAATCCGTGAAATATATGAAGACGAAGTACAAAGTGAGTTGATTAGGGTAAGAAATCCACTGATTAGCTGGTATTCTTTACCAGATGGGCTATTTTAGAAAAACGATCAATGCCCATGAAAAAGAAACTTCCCTTATATGCAAAGATCCTCATTGGCATGGGCGTTGGCCTCATCTGGGGAATTCTATCTACGCCTCTCGGGCTTACTGAGTTCACACACGATTGGATCAGACCATTTGGCACCATCTTCATCAATTGCCTAAAACTTATCGCGGTTCCATTGATTATCGTCTCCCTGATCGATGGCGTATCGAACCTCTCTGACGTAAGCAAGCTCTCGCGCATGGGAGGAAAAACTATTGCGCTCTACATCGGAACCACCATCCTCGCAGTTACCATCGGCTTGTCATTGGTGAACATGATTGATCCCGGCAAATATCTCTCTGAAGACAGAAGGGATTATTTGCGTGAAACATTCGCCTCTGATCTTGATACAAGTATCGTAACAGCTCATAGCACCAAAGACCAGGGGCCACTTCAAATATTGGTAAATATAGTTCCTGATAACCTGTTCAATTCTTTTTCTGACAACACCAACATGCTTCAGGTGATCTTCTTCTCCATTTTGTTTGGAGTCGCTATGATCATGTCACCCAAGGAAAAAGTAGCGCCAGTTAAGAGTTTCTTCAATGGAGCAAACACGGTGATACTCTCCATTGTGAACATTATCATGATGTACGCGCCCGTTGGTGTATTCGCTTTGCTTGCGAGTCTCAGTATTGATCTGGAATTACTGAAGGCATTGAGCGTCTACAGCCTCAACGTTGTACTTGGTCTGGCGGTCATGGTATTCGTATCGTACCCATTGATTCTGAAAGCATTCACGAAAGTGCGATACACCCGATTCATCAAAGCGATTTTACCTGCACAGATTCTTGGTTTCTCAACAAGTTCGAGTGCAGCTACGTTGCCAATCACCATGGACTGCGCTGAAAAAAATCTTGGAGTTTCAGAAGAAGTATCAAGTTTTGTATTACCACTTGGCGCCACCATCAACATGGATGGAACAAGTATTCACCAAGGGGTGTCGGCAGTTTTTATTGCGCAAGCTTTCGGAATTGATTTGAGTCTTGGCCAACAACTCACCATTCTGATGACAGCAGTGCTCGCCTCCATCGGTGCAGCTGCCGTTCCCGGGGCTGGCATCATCATGCTCATTATTGTATTGGAGTCGGTTGGCTTGGATCCTGCCGGGCTGGCATTAATACTTGCTGTTGATCGTCCTCTTGATATGCTTCGGACAGCCGTCAATGTAACCGGAGACAGCACCATCGCTGCTGTAATCGCCAGTTCGGAAAATGAAATTAAAAGCGAAGAAGAACTCGCTGCAATCAAATCAGAAGCAGAGGCTAGTCAAAGTTAACCTCGCCCTCAGGCTCCTTATATTCCTTTTCCCACTTCGCTATCACAACGGTTGCCAGGCAATTGCCCGTCACGTTAACTGAAGTCCTTGCCATGTCCATCAGCTCGTCAATACCCAGGATGGCCATGATGGGCCATAGCGGAAGACCAAAAGACGCAGCAGTTCCAAGTAAAATAACCAGCGAAGCTCGAGGCACACCTGCTACGCCTTTGCTTGTAAGCATAAGTGTGAGTCCCATCAACAACTGTTCCCCAATAGTTAAATCAATGCCTGCCGCTTGCGCAACAAATACCGCAGCCAAAGAAAGATATAAAGTCGTGCCATCCAGGTTGAAAGTGTAGCCTGTTGGTAAAACAAAAGACACAATTTTTCTTGGCACGCCAAGTTTTTCCATGTTCTCCATAGCTTTCGGAAGGGCTGACTCGGAGCTAGTTGTGGCGAAGGCAATTGACACGGGCTCTGATACTGCGCGAATGAATTTACGAACTGGGATTTTAAGAAAAGTTGCAATAGGTAAAAGCACTAGAAGCATGAACACCAAAAGTGAGCCGTAGAGGGTAAACAGTAATTTGAGTAACGAAGTGAGAATGTCAACACCAAGGTGCCCTACTGTTACCGCTATCGCTGCACCCACGCCAAATGGAGCAAAGTGCATAATGATGTTCGTGAATTTGAACATGGCTTCCGCCAGGCTTTCAGAAAACTCAAGCATTGGTTTTTTCTTCGCCTCGGGCAACATGGCGAGCGCAATACCAAAAATTACACTGAACACAACGATCGGAAGGACATCACCGTGGTAAACCGACTTCACGATATTTTCCGGAAATACATGAAGGATCACTTCCGACCATGTTTGCGCCTTGGCTTCCGGTAGCTCTTGGTTAAACCCTTCCGGCAATACAATACCCGCACCAGCTTGCGTGAGGTTGATGGCGATCAAACCAATCACCAATGCCAGCGTTGTTACCAATTCAAAGTACAAAATCGACTTCCAGCCCATTCTTCCAACCTGTTTCAGATTGGAGTGACCCGCAATACCAACAACAAGCGTAGAGAACAGAATAGGAGCAATGATCGTTTTCACCAGGCTAAGGAATATCTTGCTCAACACTTGCAGGTTCTGCGCAAAGTGTGGGAAGTTGAGCCCAATTTCCACCCCTACCATCATACTCAAAAGAATCCAAGTGGTGAGTGACCCTTTCCTAATCGCATAGAGAATGATAAAGGCGACAGTGATCCAGCGGCTACCAATCAAAACAGTTTCTGGCAGAGCTAGTGCTGTATAATAAGTCACCAGATGAAGCAGTGTGGCGATGCTGAACAATCCCAGTATCAGCGTGCCTAGTTTCTTTTGAGTCAAGAGCGGGAGATTTTTGAAGTTTAAAAACAAGATTAACTGGTGAATATATGAAAAGTTCGCTTTTGGCGGCACATAATTGGATAGCGAGTTGTATTGGCGTTTTGGGAGGACAAATCGTGAAAATACAATGCCGATCGAACTTTATTTCCATAATTTTGTTGCCCAATAAACACGAGATTTCATGCTGCAGGCCACACCAAAAAACATCCACATTTACCTGGAATCAAATCCAAACCCGAACTCGCTGAAGTTTGTGGTGAACGAAATGATGGTGCCTGAAGGCATGAGTTTTGACTTTCCTAATCTGGAGAGCGCGAAAGACGCCCCGCTCGCCCAAGAACTTTTCACCTATCCATTCGTCAGCCGTGTATTTTATATGAGCAACTTTATCACGGTAACGAAAAACGAAGATGTGCAGTGGATAGAAGTTCAAGACACGATTCGAAATCATATCAAAAATTTTCTTGAGGCAGGTAAATTAATTTTGGACAACAACAGCCCGGAGGAAGAATCGTCAAGCGAGGATTCTGAAACGGTAACCAAGATTAAAACCATCCTTGATGAGTACATTCGTCCAGCTGTAGAGCAAGATGGTGGCGCTATCACATTTCACTCTTTCAAAGAAGGCGTGGTGACTGTTACACTGCAAGGTTCGTGTAGTGGATGTCCCTCTTCAACTATCACGTTGAAGGCGGGTATCGAAAATCTTTTCAAGCGAATGATGCCCGAAGAAGTTCAGGCTGTGGAGGCGCTCGGCTAAATCATAGGGTTAGTACAAAAAACAAAAAAGGGGGTTGCCCCCCTTCGTTAATCGCAAGCCATTCTAGACCGGCTTTTCATTTCCCTTTAGATATTTATCCAGAAACTTGAGTATCTCCTCAGATGCTTTGATGTTGTTTTCTTTTTTCACAAATCCATGCCCTTCATCAGGAAAGATGACATACTCTACCGGAACTCCGTTCTTTCTCGCCTCCTCCACAATCTCATCTGACTCCACTTGCAACACCCGCGGGTCATTGCTTCCTTGAAGTACAATAAATGGCTTCGTTATTTCGCTTGCGTGGAAAAGTGGTGACTTGTTGTAAAGCATGACGGAATCCGCCACTGGATCCCCCATCTCAGTGTACAAGGCAATCTTGAAAGATTCCCACCAGGGCGGAATACTTTTCAATGTGCGAAGCCAATTCGTTACTCCGAAGAAATTGACACCAACGGTAAATTCTTCTGGCCCAAATGTAAGCGCTGCCATTACCATATAGCCGCCATAGCTTCCTCCCGCGATTCCTATTTTTTCCGTGTCGATATACGGAAGCGTAGCAAGAAACTTCTTTGATTCAACGCAGTCGCGCAAATCATCCTGTCCATGTCTTTTATCATCCGCTTTGAAGAATGATTTTCCATATCCCGAACTGCCACGATTATTTACTGCCAGGATCGCATAGCCATGATTCACCAGATGTTGAATCACCGGACTGTAATTTAATCTTGTTTGTCCTCCCGGGCCCCCGTGAATCCAAAGCAGAGCGGGCACCTTTTCTCCTTCTGCGATTCCCTTTGGCTTATACAGCAATGCAGGGATTTCCATACCGTCAAATGAAGCATATCGGATGACCTGACCTTCCACGAGATCATCAGGATTTATTTCATCTGTCATCGTATTCGTAAGCTGCTTGACTTCTTTAGTTTCAAAGTTGTATACAAACAGATTGCTGGGAGACTTGGAGCTGCTCACATAAAACGACATGATCTTTTCACTGTCAGAAATATTAACATTTGTGATTTCCCCACTGGGTAGTTTCGGTAGCTCAACCAGTTGCCCTGTTGCCTCTTCAAAGATTTTGATCTCCGTGCGAGCATCGTTGTTGATCGCTACCACGCGATACTTTCCATTTCTGGATCGATAGGCATAAAGAATATCCCAGGGTTCCTCCTGAATTTTCTCACTTTGTCCAGTCGCGATGTCGTAACTCGCCAGGTATTGAAACTCACCCCCGTCATCGGTCAGGTAGAAAAGCTTTTTGCCATCAAGGGTAAAATACTGAGGCGCATATTGAATGTCCCCCTCGTGTGCTGACAGTAGTTTTGACTCACCGGTTTGCGTGTCCAACAAATACATGTCCGAGTTATTGGTAGTGATCGACTTGGACAGTGCAATGTATCGGTCATCATTTGATATCACTGTCGGATTCAGACCCTCAGTATTCTTGTAGGTCATCTCAGCAGCATAAACCTTGTCCTCGCTTTGGTCTTTGTCTACTTGCACCTTATAGAGATCAAAATACCGTTTGTCTCGTCCGTTAGAGACGTAGTAGAGCAACTTGTTATTATAACTCCATCCGTAAAATTGTGCCTTGGCAGTGCTGTCCTGAATGAGGTCGTTCATTGTGCCATCAGGATTACGAACAAATAAATGCGTGATCTCATTCCCTCCCTGGTCGCTTTGCACGATAATGCGGTTATCTGATGGAAAATAGGAGTTCGCAAACACAGCGTTGGTAGTCGAGTTGGTCAATTGTTTTTTCTCACCAGTCGCAATGTCCACCTCAAACGCATTGAATATTCCAGTCTCCTTGCTACTAAAGAGAATCTTAGTCTCATCAGGCGAAAATGAACTTCCCCCGATTTGAACAATATCCATAAACTGGCTGATCGAATATTGTTTGGGAGGTTGCTCCTCCTTGCCACTGCTACATCCCAGGACAAGTGCAGTTAACAGCAGGTAGTAAGATTTTAACAGGGTCTTCATTTCAAGGTTGTGATTTTGATGATACTCAATATACGATCTTTTACAGCCTCATCCGACATTTTGGGTATTGCTTACCTCTTGCGATTAGCAAGGTATACTCCGCCAACGATGAGGACCATTCCTATATAATGACCAGTGAGCAGACGTTCGCCATCAATAACGCCCCACATCACAGCCACAATGGGAATGAGATAGGTGACTGAACTGGCAAATAATGGAGAGTTTGTTTTTACTAATTTATTAAACACCACAGTCGCGACTGCGGTACTCATTAATCCAAGGATGACCACAAAGCCAAAAGACTTCCATGCACCAGGGACGGTGGAGAGCTTGGGAAGGAATTCCGTAAACCCAAGGAGATAGATCAACGCTGGTGGACCAATCAACATTACTGATACAGTAGTAATCGTAAGTGAACTGATGTGTTCAATCTTAAATTTGATAAGGTTGAGATTTGAGCCGTAAAGAACCGTGGCGAGTATCACAAGAAGTGCGTAAGCATTGAATTGACCTGATATCCCATCCGCATTGGTGAGTATTAATACCACAGTGCCCGTAAACCCCACAACAGTACCTACGATGGCAATCCCGCGAAAGCGCTGAGAAAATAAAGCAGCACCGATGATCATGGTCCAAATGGGCGTAAGGCTATTCATTACTCCAGCAATGGAACTGTCGAGCCGTGTTTGCGCAAATGAAAAGAGGAAAGAAGGAATAAATATTCCAATCAATCCGGAAAGCATCAGTTTGCCGTAGTCCCTTCCGGTAAGTCCCTTTAATCGTGTTAGCGCCACCGGCAAAACAAACAGCGCGGCTGACGCTACCCGGAGCGATGCCACCTCATCCGGAGAAAATGACATCAATCCCTTCTTAATGAGTATGAATGACGTACCCCAGATAAGCGCGAGAACAACCAGAAGAATTACGGCAGTGAGGTCTCTTTTTTCGGACATTGAAATGGAAGTGGGCAAAGATTACAAATCCGGTTGCGATTTCAAATACGGATTCTTGCTAAAAATTTACGCAGCTAATACGCCAGCATATTGCTCCGTAAGTCCTTCCAGGAGAGAGTTGATTTCTGTCAGACTCAAAGACTCAACAAGTTGAGTACGGACTGGTTTAAAGTTCGGCAGACCTCTGAAGTAGTTTGAGTAATGTCGCCTCATTTCCAAAATACCAAGACGTTCACCTTTCCACCTCACAGAAAAATCGAGGTGACGTTTTACCACATTTACTCTTTCTTCGATTGTAGGTGGCGGAAGATGACTTCCCGTTTCAAAGAAATGTTTCATCTCGTTGAACACCCAGGGATTGCCAATCGCAGCCCGGCCAATCATAATACCATCAACACCATATCGGTTCTTGTATTCCAATGCCTTCTCAGGTGAATCAATGTCTCCATTACCGAAAATTGGAATTTGAATGCGTGGATTATTTTTTATCTCACCAATCAATGTCCAGTCGGCAGTGCCCTTGTACATCTGTACTCTGGTTCGTCCATGAATAGTAAGCGCTTTGATACCAATATCCTGAAGACGTTCCGCTACCTCAGTTACATTTTTGGTTTGATCATCCCATCCCAATCTGGTCTTCACGGTAACCGGAAGGTGCGTACACTTCACAATGGCTTCAGTCATCTTCACCATTTTCGGAATATCCTGAAGTAAGGCCGCCCCCGCACCCTTGCACGCAACAGCTTTGACCGGGCAGCCATAGTTGATGTCAATCAAATCAGGATTGGCCTGCGTGGCAATCTCAGCCGACTGCACCATGTGGTCAATTTCACCACCAAAAAGCTGGATCCCGATTGGTCTTTCGTATTCAAAAATGTCCAGCTTCTGCCTGCTTTTAGCAGCATCACGTATCAGGCCTTCTGATGATATGAATTCTGTATACATCAGGTCGGCACCACCCTCTTTACATACGGCACGGAATGGCGGATCGCTTACGTCCTCCATGGGCGCCAGCAGCAGCGGGAAGTCTCCTAAAGCTATATTGCCGATTTTTGCCATATTAGTGCCGCCCTTTGAAAAGCGGCTACAAATTTACTGATTTTTGAGACTAAGACCCCGATATGAGTAGCGAGCTCTTCAGTACCGAACGACCTGCCTGGATTTCCGTCATTTTGATTTTCTTGTCTGCGATGTTAGGGTTTGTTGTCATTGGTCCCATCATCGGCTTCATCGTTGCTCTTCCTTTTTTTGAAGGAGACTTGTTGACACTTCAATCTCAATTGGCGTCTCCTACCGATTATCCGGGCTTGAGAATACCTCTGTTTATCATACAAGGCTGCGCCACACTTATTGGATTGATTGTGGTGCCGTCACTCTACATTCTCGGATTTGAAAAGAAGAGTGTGATGGTATTGGTGAGGGACAAGCCTTTGTACAGTCAAAGTGTGCTGCTCACCATCGTTGTCGTGATTCTATTTATGATTCCGAACACATTTATCATCGAATGGAACAGCTCGATGACGATGCCGGAGTTCCTTAAGGGGTTCGAATCGTGGGCGAGAGAAAAGGAAGACATCGCTGCTGAACTAACCACTTACTTGACCACCTTCAATTCGTTCGAAAACTTTATGGTGGCCTTTATCGTCATTGCCGTAATACCAGGCATTGGCGAGGAGCTGGTCTTTCGTGGAATGCTACAACCGGAGCTTCAACGCGCAACCGGAAATATTCACGCGGCCATCTGGATTTCAGCGATCATGTTCAGTGCCATTCATTTACAATTCTTTGGTTTCATTCCAAGAATGCTGTTGGGTGTATTATTCGGCTATCTGTACTATTGGTCTGGGAATATCATTGTGCCTATGCTTGCACATTTTGTGAACAACGGTTTTTCCCTTTTGATGGTCTACCTTTACCAACTTGGAATTATTTCTATTAACATGGAGTCGGGTGAATCCGCTCCACTGTTTATGGTTGCCCTGTTTACCATCATTACCTTTGGATTACTGCTGTATTTGAAAAAATTTCATCGCGAGAAAAATAGTTTTTTGTGACCTCTGCCCTCCGAAAGTATAATAACCTGACTCAGCGCCTAATTACCGCCCTCATTGGCGCAGCTGTGATTGTATTTTGCATCGTATATGGTGAGTGGACCTACTATGGCGTTTTCTTCGCCATCTGCCTGTTCACATTGCTTGAGTTCTATGATCTGTCTGGATTGGATGGTATGGTCCCTCAAAAGACATTTGGCACCATATGCGGAATGTTCATTTTCAGCCTCACTTTCTTTATCGAGAAAGAAGACATCTCGTATCGCTACTACTTTCTCATCTTCCCCATCGTATCTCTCGTGTACATGATCAAACTGTATAAAAAGTTTGAGCGCAAACCATTTACCAATATCGCTTACATGTTTCTTGGGCTCTTCTATGTGGCCGTGCCTTTCTCACTATTGAATATCGCTGCGTATGAAAATGGTGAGTACAACTATGAAATCATGTTTGGTTGTCTTTTCATTCTTTGGGCAAGTGATACAGGCGCTTATTTTGCCGGCACACTATTTGGCAAACGAAAATTGTTCGAGCGCATCTCACCAAAGAAGTCGTGGGAAGGAGCGCTGGGTGGCGCCTTACTAGCTCTGCTCTTCGCTTGGGGAATCGCATCCTATTTTCATACGCTGGCTTTGTGGCAATGGATGATCATCTCCGTGATCATCATCATTGGTGGCATTTATGGTGACTTGATTGAATCTTTACTCAAGAGAAGTATTGAGATTAAAGACTCTGGCGAAAGCCTTCCGGGTCATGGTGGCTTTCTCGACCGATTTGACGGGCTATTGATTTCGGCACCATTTATCGTTGCATTTCTAGAAATCTTTTAATTGAGTTCTTTACTCTGTACGAAGCGTATCCACCGGATTGGTTTTCGCTGTTTTTATCGTTTGAGATAAAATCGTTGTCAATCCGAGGACAGTGATAATTGCCAGGCTTATCAATATTTCGATTGCACCAATTGGCAATTTATAGTATTGTGAACGCAAATAAATTTTGTCGAAGAAAAGGTAGGTCAAAGGGAGCGCAATACAGGACGCAATTGCAATCAGTTTGATAAAATCCATTGAGAGCATAGTAACAAGACCCGAGGTAGTTGCCCCCATCACTTTTCTGATTCCCACTTCTTTAGTCCGGTATTCTGCGGTAAGTACAACCATGCCCAAAAGACCTAAACATGAAATGGTAATAGCGAGGAATCCGAGAAACCCGCAGATTTTTATAAATGTGAAATAGTATTTGTAGGCATCCTCCATTTCCACATCAAAAAACTTCGCCTCAAATTTTTTCTCTCCACCTAAAGGTCTCCATACACGATCCATTTCCTTTAAAGAGTTGATTATATCATGGCTGGCCACCTTGACGTTTGCAAATTGAAATTCGTTTTCACTATACTGAAAGATAAAATTACCGATTGGCTCAGTCAGCTCTCTGTAGTGAAAGTTTTTAACTATCCCGATCACTTCCACCCGGCCTTCGTTAATTAAAAATGTTTGTCCTAAAATCGCAGCCGGGTCTGCAGCACCGAATGTTCGTGCAAATTCTTCATTGACAATTATCTTATTCCTACTGGACGGGTCGCCAGTGAAATTTGCTCCGGATGTCAAAGTAAGACCAAGGTTTGGGATATAACGATCATCGATATACATATGAGAAACCTCAACTGAATCTTGCCCTCCATTGTAGCTGAGAAAGACGGGGTTTACTTGTTGTACCCCCAAAATATGTGATGAAAACGAGACATCTGAAACAGATGATAGCTTTGAAAATTCATTTTCTATCAACTTAGGATCGACACCTTGCAGCTGTACATCCAAAATATTTGCCTGATCAAAGCCGAAGTCATAGTTGATTGTCTGTCGATATTGACTGAACACAATAACCATACTGGTAATGAAGGCCAAAGACAAGGCAAACTGAAAGACCGTAAGTGATTTCCGAAATCCAAAACCGGTAGTGGATTTTGCTGGACGTTTTTTCATGGCCTGAATTGTGTCTACTCGAGATAGATAAAGGGCGGGTATAAATCCTGTAGCAATACCAACCAATAGTGTGAACATCACAAAGTAGACAACCACTCGGCCATCTAGTTCAAGACTGATGGCGTCTGCACTAACCAACATCGACAGGAATTCATAACGGACAAAAGAAAAAATATAAAACGCTATGCCGAGAGCAACAAATGCGATAAGTACAGTCTCTATAATAAACTGTGTGAATATCTGTGTTTGTAATCCTCCCATCACCTTCCTCAATCCAATTTCCTTCATTCGTTTCAGCGACCGCGCAATAGAGATATTGGCATAGTTGAAACTGGCCGGCAGCAGGATGAGCAATGCCACGAAAACAAATCCGCTTAGCGAAGGAAGATCCCATTCAGGACCAATTGAGTTGCTTAAAGGTCGTCCAGGTGCGATATCAGCCAACTTTTGCAATTCAAAGGAGATGCTGTTATCGGGCTTACTTAGCGTGGCTGCAAATTGATTCAGGTGTTTCTCGATACGGTTTGCGTCAGCACCCGTGGCTAGCTGCAGATAAACGTACTCGTTTCGAAAGGACGTGATGTCTTGTTGGGATACATAACTGTCATCGTACAACTGTTCGATATTTTTGTAAGGCACCAGCGCTTCGAATTGCATGTGTGAATGCTTGGGATGATTCAGCAAAACGCCTGTCACCTCGTATTCCTGATCTCCAAGTGACACCGTCATTCCCATTGGATCTGTGTCCCCAAAAATCCTCTTGGCACCAGATTGTGTTAACACAATCGAATGTGGTTTCTCCAGCACAGTTTCACTGTTCCCCCTCACCAAAGGAAAGGTGAACACCTTAAGAAATGCGGGATCCACATAATACCCACTCAACTCCATTTCCAACTCATTATATATGACCGTTGAGTTCAATGATGATTTTATTCGCACAATCTCCGCGATTCCGCTGTAATTTTGGGTGAGTTGAGGCACAAGAAACAATGGAGCTGAAGCCCAGTCTCTTTCACTAGAATTAATCCTGGTGGTAGAGATAATTCTGTAGATATCTTCTTTGTTTACGTGGAATTCATCATATCTCCAGATAAATGAAAGGAAGGTAATTACCAACAAGCTGATGGACATGCCCACGGCCAATCCGAAGACATTAATCAACGTGAAAAGTTTATTCTTTACCAGGCTTCTTGAGGCAGTCAAAAAGTAATTCCTGAGCATCGCGAAGCTAAATGAGGCAGAGGCGTACGGGCGAGTTTGTGCATTTTGCTTTCTCCGCTTTACCGCGTAGGAGAAGATAAGCGAGATGATTTGAAACCAATAAATGCATTTGGCTTTTCTTATCGACATCTTTTGAAGATTCAGATGGAAAATCTCCTGCACATCGCCATGTAGGTCCTCGATCTGTGCGTTTTTGCAAAAGCGTTCAAACAGAACGTCAGCCAAACGAGGTGGGTTAGCTTGTCTTTTCATTTGGTCAATTCCAAATTGATTCCAGAAACGCTCCAAAGGTCATCTCTCAATTTCTTCATTTGATGAAGTCCGACCTTGCCAGTCTGGGTTACCTCAAAATATCGTTTCCTTCTTCCTCCTCTTTCTTCCGTGGGCTGGCCTAGCCAGGATCGTATTAGTCCTTTTTCCTCCAACCGGGTAATAGTGGAGTGCAATGCTCCTATGCTAATCGATCTGTTCGCTCTTTTTTCAATCTCTTCCTTTATCACTACACCGTATGATTGATTACCAAAGCTTGCGATCGTCAACAAAACCAATTCCTCAAATTCGCCAATGAAGCCTTTCATCTCGTAAAATTTTAAAAATCTCTAAACACCGAATTCTAAGGGTTAAACTGAAAACCGCACAATATGTTTCTATTTTTAAGAAGAAATATTAAAAAGGTTTAAAACAAACTAAAAACCGTGATCACGTACCTAGTTACACCGCTACAATCATTTGTCACATTCCAATATTGCCGTTACCTAATTTCTATATCTTTGCACCCGTTTTCGGACCCGAATTAAGACCAAAAACGATCATTTTCTGATGGCTTATATAGAACCTGCTCCTATCCTCGACAAGGAGAATCCCTTTGAGGCGATGATGTCCCGATTTCAGACTGCCTCGCAGATCCTGGGGCTCGATGATGAAGTATACAATGTGTTAAAGTCGCCCGCCCGACAAGCGATTGTATCGCTGCCGGTAACGATGGATGATGGCAGCATCAAAGTATTTGAAGGCTACCGCGTAATCCACTCTACTATTCTGGGGCCTTCCAAAGGTGGTATTCGCTTTGACCCTCATGTGAACCTTGATGAGGTAAAAGCATTGGCGGCCTGGATGACCTGGAAATGTGCTGTCGTGGATATCCCATACGGTGGAGCAAAAGGAGGCGTGGCCTGTAACCCACGCGAAATGTCTGCAGGTGAGATAGAACGATTGATGAGATCGTATACTCTCGCGATGATCGACATCTTTGGTCCCGACAAGGACATTCCCGCTCCCGACATGGGAACAGGTCCAAGAGAAATGGCCTGGTTGATGGACGAATACTCCAGAACCCAAGGTATGACAGTGAACGCGGTAGTTACCGGAAAGCCAATTGTGCTAGGTGGCTCATTGGGCCGCACAGAGGCTACTGGTCGTGGTGTGATGGTGACTGCGATGTCTGCCATGCAGAGACTGAAAATCAACCCTTACAATGCTACATGTGCCGTTCAGGGATTTGGTAACGTGGGCTCATGGGCAGCAAGACTACTTGCCGAGCGTGGATTGAAAGTGGTGGCGGTCAGTGATCTTAACAGTGCGTACTACAACTCGAATGGAATTGACATTGAAGCGGCAGTAAAGTACCGCGATTCGAATAAGGGAACACTTGACGGCTTTAAAGAGGCTGAAAAAATTTCTGGAGCTGAGATATTGACGTTGCCAGTAGATTTGCTGGTACCCGCTGCCACAGAAGATGTGATTACTGGAAGTAATGCAGATAAAATCCAGGCCAAATTGATCGTGGAAGGTGCTAATGGCCCTACCTCATCAAAGGCTGATAACATCATCAATGAAAAAGGAATAATAGTAGCGCCTGACATCCTTGCAAACGCTGGCGGTGTTACCGTTTCTTACTTTGAGTGGGTGCAAAACAGGCTTGGATACAAGTGGACCGCAGAGCGTGTAAACAGAAGGTCAGATCGCATTATGAAAGATGCTTTTGATCACGTTTACAAAACTTCAGTTGAGTATAAGGTGCCTTTGAGAATTGCAGCATACATGGTAGCTATCGACAAGGTGGCCAAGACATACAAGTATCGCGGAGGTTTCTAAAAAAATAGAATCTCAAAAAACTGGAACACGCATCGAAAGGTGCGTGTTCTTTTTTATACAGAATGCCTTAATTTTAAGGCTCAATAAAAGCGGACGAGAAGACATGACTATTCACAAAGAAGGACGGACATTGCTGATCATTCTATTAATTGTGTTCATTGCCATCAATCTTCTGGTTCGATATTATTATCCAGTGGCTAACACTGCCCATGTTCTCACGCTGTCGGCCACTGTTATCTTCTTTCTTCTAATCCTTCAGTTCTTTCGCAATCCAATTTTTACTGTTACGCAAAATGAAAAACAAGTAATTGCACCTGCTGATGGCAAAGTGGTCGTAATTGAAGAAACAGAAGAGACCGAGTATCTGAAGGAAAGGCGGAGACAGATTTCCATTTTCATGTCACCGGTTAACGTGCATGTCAACCGAATGCCTGTTGAAGGATCAATCAGCTACTACAAATATCATCCTGGAAAATATCTGGTTGCATGGCATCCAAAGTCGAGCACCGAAAATGAAAGGACAACGGTTGTAGCCAAGATGAAGAACGGCACTGAAGTGCTGTTCAGACAGATTGCCGGTGCGCTCGCGCGAAGAATAAAATGCTACGTAACCGAAGGGCAATCACTTCAACAAGGCGAGGAGTTCGGCTTCATTAAGTTCGGCTCACGAGTAGATGTTTTCTTACCCCTTAATTCGGTAGTCACAGTGAAGGTCGGTGATAAAACCACCGGGGGTAAAACCGTGATTGCCGAGCTGGCTTAGCCATAATCCTGAAAATCAGGCATTTCTGGAGCCAAACGCCCAAAGTTATGAGGGCTAACGGCTGTTATTGACGGTGTAATTATTAAATTTGAGGCTTAGTTAATATTACACGTATCAATTTTTTCCAAATTGGTTCGATCTGTTCATCAAAAATATCCGCATGCATCAAACGATCAAGTTTGTCTCCAAACAACATGATTTCTTCACTACCCTCAACCAGCGGGTAAATAAGTATTTTAAGTCGAACAACATTAGCCGCAACGCAAACGGGGCAATGGTGCTGAAAACTGTTGTGATGTTTTCACTATACTTTGTCCCTTACGCTTTCATACTTTCTGGGAATGTTCCATCACTACTTGTTTTCCTATCACTTTATGCTGTAATGGGAATCGGACTGGCGGGGATCGGCATGTCGGTGATGCACGATGCTAACCATGGAGCATACAGCAACAAGCCTTGGGTTAATGACTTACTTGGGTATTCCCTGAATGTTGTCGGTGGCAATGCCTTTAACTGGAAAGTACAGCACAATGTACTTCACCACACCTTCACCAATATAGAAGGAGTTGACGAGGACATCACACCGCGAGGAGTGCTGAGATTCTCACCACATACCAAATGGAAACCTTTTCATCGTTTCCAGTTTGTCTACGCCTGGTTTTTTTACGGTCTTCTCACTTTTGTGTGGATCGTTTTTAAGGACTACGGAAGGTTGATCAAATACAATAACGATGGTCTGGTGAAGAAACAGAAGACCAATGTAGTTAAGGAATGGGCAATTCTCCTGGGCTCGAAACTGTTCTATTATGGCTACATGATCGCTATTCCCATTGCAGTATTACCATTCGCGTGGTGGCACGTGTTGTTGGGATTTTTTGTGATGCACTATGTAGCTGGATTTATTCTCGCGATTATTTTCCAACCTGCACACGTGATCGATGGCACTGAATACCCACTACCTGACGAGGGAGGAAACATTTATAATACCTGGGCCATTCATCAGCTTTACACGACAACTAACTTTGCCCAGAACAACAGGCTGCTGTCATGGTATGTAGGGGGTTTAAATTATCAGGTGGAGCATCACCTGTTCTCCAATGTGTGCCATGTTCATTACAAAAAGCTTTCAGAAATTGTAAAACAGACAGCAGAAGAATTTGGTCTTCCGTACAAAACCAAGGCAACTTTCATGGATGCCATGGTCGGTCACTACCGAATATTAAAAGAACTTGGCAAGAAGAACACTACATTGGGCATGACGCCTGTAGTGGCTAGTGCTGCCGCTTAATCAAAAATCAGGCTACCACCTCATCAAAAGCAGCCGTAAACTGCTTCATCTCTTCGAGCGTACCTATACTCACGCGGCACCATTCCTTGTCCTTGTAATCCCAGATTCGCATCAGGATATTTTTCTGCCTCATCTTAGACAAGATCGTCTTGCCATCAATAGGGGCATTGTAGAACATGAAGTTGGTGTGTGATTTACCGAAATTGTAACCTTTCTTTTTAAGGTAGCCTTCCAGGTGAGCTCTCGCTTCTGCATTCTTGGTACGACTTAGCTTCATGAAATCCTCGTCACCCAGGCTTGCTTTAGCGGCAGCAATTGCATGCTGACTAATCGGAATACCCATTTGATACTGAGATATTTTCTTAATCAGATCCGGCTTCGCAACGATATAGCCAATACGAAGACCTGCTAGCCCGTATATCTTAGAAAACGTTCTTGATACTACTACATTTTTGCCTTGTCTCACCATTTCTATGTTCGAAACTTTCTTTTGCATTTCAGGCTCAAGAAATTCGAGATAAGCTTCATCTGAATAAACTGGCACTTTCTTCGATACCTCCTCGCAAAATCCAGACACGATAGATGGATCTACGAGTGTGCCTGTTGGATTATTAGGGTTACATATGAAAACTAACTTAGTCTTTGAATTGATTCGCGATGCCATGGCATTGTAATCAAACTCAAATTTGTCGTTCACATTTACTTTGTCCCACTTTGCATTGAACACGTCCGCGTAGTCCATCATCTCGGTGAACGTAGGAAAGCCAGATAGAATCTCTCCATTGTTCAGTCCAAATGCCACACCCGCCTCGCATAAAATCTCCCCAGAACCAGCGCCCATGTGAATGTGATCTACATCCACACCTTCCTTCTCTGCAACCATTTTTTTCAAATCGACCAGTGCCTGAAACGGATAACGATTGCCTTCAGACATATTATCAACGATCGCCTTGCGGGCTTTCTCGCTTGGACCATATGGGTTCTCGTTGGCATTCAATCGCACGTTACCATTTGCCGAATAGGGGTTGATACCCCATTCAAATCTGTCCGCGCGTTCAGCCTTGCTAACCGGGCCAGCAAATAAATTATTGAGCAATGCCGGAGTCAATGTGAGACCAGCTGTAAGTGCTGCGGAAGATTTAAACCAATCTCTGCGAGATATTTGAGATTTCATGATGGTAGATTTTGGGTGTGCAAAGGTTTAAGTGCAAACTCAATATAGCAATTTTCGCCCTCAGCCAAAACGAGAAAATGGCGGGAGGCGCTAGTCGGCAGGCAAGATGCCCATCTTCTTCATCAGAAAAGTAGCGTTGGCTCGCTGAGCCACCCCCTCCTTTAGAGAATAGTCAAACTTCAAAGCGTCATTTTCGATATCACTTTCAAAGCAAAAATTGCGAATGGCGTCAGGGAACTCTCTTTGAAGCTCGCCAAGAACAACATCATGTGAGGCAAGGATGACAAGTGATTTATGGGCAACAAATTGTTTGATCAGCCCTATCGAACCGTCTTGTTTGTCACGGGAATTGGTTCCTCTCAATATTTCATCAAGCAGTACCAATGAAGGGCTGCCGGATTCTACCTGATCCATGATCTTCTTGATCCTGCTGAGTTCTGCATAAAAGTAAGACTGGTGGTCAACAAGCGAGTCCGTTGCTCTCATGCTGGTAACAAGTTGCAGTAGAGGACAACTGAATGATGATGCACTCACAGATGAACCCGAAAGTGCCAGCACTACATTCACACCCATTGTTCTGAGAAACGTGCTCTTCCCTGCCATATTAGCTCCAGTGACTAACATCACATGCTCTGACAGTCCAAGTCTACACGAGTTGGTGACACGCTCTGGTGACGAAATTAATGGATGGCCCATTTCGACACCCTCAACAGCTAAGCTGTAGTGAATAGTTGGGAAGCAATTTGAAGGATTGTTAAAGGAGAAAGTGGCAAATGAATTTAAAGCATCTATCTCTGCGACTTTAGACAACCAGCTCTCTACATAAGATTTGTTTTCAACTCTCCATCGTTCCAATTTTATCAGGCACTGCAAATCATATAAATACAAGCTGTTGCCGAACATACTGGCTATTCCATTTTTTCGCGATTCGAGAGCGTTGACCAAACTTGAGAACTTTCGAATTCTCTGTGAAGCCAGGATTGATTCGTTCTGAATCGCTTTTAAATGATCTCCATGAAAAGGCTGGCTTGAAATCCCTGACAGCAAGGTTGCATATTTTTCGAATAGCTTTCTGTGCTTTGCTAAGGTGATATCTGCCTTGGTGACTTCCTTTGAAAACAATGAGACGACAAACCATTGAACACCACCGAATAACAGGATCAAAGGAAAGAAAGCGAAGTCGTAAATTGTCAATGCAATTAGCGCGGCTGATATTATAGGAAAAATGATCAGTGCTAATTCGACTTTTCTTTTTCTATTAACTACATCTGCATCTTTGAGCCAATCGAATAATTTATCATTGTCGTGCGTATTGTCGTGCAGCAAATGGCCCTGCGCCCAATACCATTGACGAAAGTCAACTTTTTCAGCCAACTCTTTAATCGCATTCTGTCGCTTTGAAATTTTTTGAGCCGAAGGCTGAGGCGTGTTCAAGTCATTCGCCAGTTGATCTTCACCAATCGCAGTACCGCAGCGGTTGATGTATTGATACACTGAACCTACACCAAATAGATCGAGATCATAGCTATAGGCATGGTGTGGGTCAGCAAACCTCTCCCCGTTACCAAACTCCCTGTATTGATGGTGAATTGCCCTGAGCTCGAGATCGTTTAGTTTTACAAGATTTTTGTTGAGATCAAGTTTATTCTTTTCGCGCCCGTGTTTCGCAACGAGAAATAGGAAGAGAACAACCAGAGGAATCAGCCCCAACCAAACCAAGGTGTTGGAGAAACCAAAATATCCAGCCACACCAATGGCCAAGGCTACAACAATTCTGGAAATAGAAATCTTCCTGATGACTATGGCAAGAGCCTCACCTTCGCGCAGGAAATCATTTTTACGTTGGCTGTAAAAATGATTGAGATCAGTCATTAAGTTAATTGGTTAGAGAAATTCTTCAATGGTACGCATTAAGCGCTCAAGATGTTGCGCATCTACATCATCAAAATCATTTAGACGGTCGCTATCAACATCCAACACCAGCGCCACTGCATTATTCTTGAAAGCTGGCAGTACAATTTCAGATTTGGAAGCAGAGCTGCAAGCGATATGCCCGGGAAATTCATCCACGTTTGGAACGATCCTCGTTTTAGCTTCTTTCCAAACTGTACCACACACACCTTTACCTTTTTGAATTCTGGTGCATGCGATCGGTCCCTGAAAAGGTCCGAGCACCAATTGATCGTCTTTCACCAGGTAGAATCCAACCCAGAAAAAATTCATGGCCTCTTTAAGTGCGGCAGCGATGTTTGAAAGATTGGCAATAACATCAGACTCACCCGATACCAGTGCTTCAATTTGTGGAATTAAAGCTGCGTAACGTTCTCCCTTGTCCGCAGACTTCGATATTAAAAGTTCTTCAGCCATGCGAGTTAGCCTCCGCGTTTGAATTACCTTCTTCCTTTTTAGTTTCGTCCGCTTCTACGGGCACAGACATCACGTGACCCTCAGCTGAGATTAAGACATTATTATCCTCAGGTTGCTTAGCAACCTCCTCTTCCCCTTCTTCAGATTTTGTCTCTCTGAAAAACCTCTTTTGGAAAACAAGTATGGATGTGACTCCGATGAAAATGGACGAGTCAGCGATGTTGAACACCGGACTGAAAAACATGAAGTATTCG